>NZ_LXSP01000001.1:0-662640 GCF_001648435.1 Eikenella sp. NML120348
CCGCCACCACCAATGCCAGCTTGTTCCACCATTCCCATTCGCTCATTTTGAACCAAGCCATTTCGCTTTCTCCATTCGGTGTTCAGGCTACCTGAAAATATGCCTACCCGATTTTTCAGGCAGCCTTGCACATTCTTCACAAACAAGCAATTAAGTCTACCTGATAACCATGATTGTCTCCTAAGAACAGTTAAAGAATACAAGGCCAAGATGCGCAAACCAGCTCGCGCTCATTCAACAAAGGCTACCTGAAACCCATTTCAGGTAGCCTCTTATCAACTCAGCTTCGCCGCATGTTCCCTGGTTTCATGGAACACAATATCCGACCAGCGTTCCTGCGTCAGGTTCAGGTTCACGCGGTTGGGCGCGAGGTAGGCGAGGTTGCCGCCTGCGTCTACCGCCAGATTGCCCGCGTTGGCTTTTTCAAACTCCGCCAGCTTTTTCTTGTCTTCACACGATACCCAGCGTGCCGACCAAATGGATGCGCTGTCAAACACGGCTTCTACGCCGTATTCGTTGGCCAGCCGCGAGGTAACGACTTCAAACTGCAACACGCCGACCGCGCCCAAAATCAAATCCGCGCCGCTCATGGGTTTGAAGACCTGTACCGCGCCTTCTTCGCCGAGCTGTTGCAAACCTTTTTGCAGTTGCTTGATTTTCAACGGGTTTTTGATGCGTACGCTGCGGAACAGTTCGGGCGCGAAGAAGGGGATGCCGGTGAACGCCAGTTGTTCGCCTTCGGAGAAGCTGTCGCCGATTTGGATGTTGCCGTGGTTCGGGATGCCGATGATGTCGCCCGCGTAGGCTTCTTCCACCAGCTCGCGGTCGTGCGACATGAAGGTAACCACGCTGGAGGCGGCGATTTCGCGGTTGATGCGCAGGTGTTTCATCTTCATGCCGCGCTCGAATTTGCCGGAGCAGACGCGCAAAAAGGCGATGCGGTCGCGGTGTTTCGGATCCATATTAGCTTGGATTTTAAAGATAAATCCGGAAAACTTTGGCTCGTCCGGCTCGACCATGCGCACGGTCGCATCGCGCGGTTTCGGTGCGGGCGCCCAGTCAATCAATGAATTGAGGATTTCCTGAATACCGAAGTTGTTAATCGCCGAGCCGAAGAACACGGGTGTGAGGCTACCTGAAAGAAATTCGTCAAGATTAAACTCGTTGGAAGCAGCCTGCACTAATTCGATTTCGTCGCGCAACTGCTGGATTTCCAGCGGAAAGCGTTGTTCCAATTCGGGATTGTCTATGCCTTTGATGATGTCGAACTCGTGCGGCAGACGTTCGCCGCCGGCTTCAAAGAGATAGATTTCGTCGTTCAGGATGTGGTACACGCCCTTGAAGTTTTTGCCCATGCCGATCGGCCAGGTTACTGGCGCGCAGCGGATTTTTAAAATATTTTCCACTTCGTCCAACAATTCCAAAGAATCGCGCACTTCGCGGTCATATTTGTTCATGAACGTGACAATCGGCGTATTGCGCAGGCGGCAGACGTTCAAGAGTTTGATGGTTTGCGCTTCCACGCCTTTTGCCGCGTCGATGACCATCAAGGCGCTGTCGACGGCGGTCAAAACGCGGTAGGTGTCTTCGGAGAAGTCTTGGTGTCCCGGCGTGTCCAAGAGGTTGACGGTGTGGTCTTTGTAGTCGAACTGCATCACGCTTGATGCCACGGAAATGCCGCGCTGCTTCTCGATTTCCATCCAGTCGGAGGTGGCGAATTTGCCGGTTTTCTTGCCTTTTACCGTACCCGCGCTCTGAATCGCACCTGAAAACAGCAGTAGCTTTTCGGTCAGCGTGGTTTTACCCGCGTCGGGGTGGGAAATGATGGCAAATGTGCGGCGGCGGCGCACTTGGTCTGGAATATTGGACATGGCGGAAAATCCGAATTGAAAACGACGTATTTTAACATATTGCCGTGTAGGGAAAGGCTACCTGAAAGCATGAGCAATAATGAAGTTAAAAATCTATCCGCCCGATTTTTCAGGTAGCCTTCCCCTTGTATAATGCCACCTTTGTTTATTTTCCCGCCGTCTTGCCATGTCCGACCTATTCGCCCCCGCCGCGCTTTCTGTTTCCGAGCTCAACCATTTGGCCAAAAACCTGCTGGAAGACCAGCTTGCCGGGCTGTGGGTGGGCGGCGAAGTGTCGAATTTGGTGAAGGCGGCGAGCGGGCACTATTATTTTGTTTTAAAAGACCAACGCGCCCAGGTGCGCTGCACTTTGTTTAAGCATGCCGCCCGTTCGCTGGCCGCGCTGTTGCGCGAGGGCGAGGAAGTGGAGGTGTTGGGCAAAATCACGCTGTATGAGGCGCGCGGGGAGTTTCAGATTAATGTGCAGGAAGTGCGGCGCAAGGGGCTGGGGCAGCTGTTTGAGGCTTATGAGCGGCTGAAGCAGCGCCTGCAGGCGGAAGGGCTGTTCGCCGCAGAGCGCAAACGACCGCTGCCTACCGCGCCGCAGTGTATCGGCGTGGTCACCAGCCTAGCGGCGGCTGCATTGCGCGATGTGGTCACCACGTTGCGGCGGCGTGCGCCGGATGTGCGCGTGGTGGTGTATCCCACGGCGGTGCAGGGCGCGGGCAGCGAGTTTCAGGTAGCCTCGGCCATTGCGGCGGCGGCGGAACATGCGCAGGCAGATGTGCTGATTGTGTGCCGTGGCGGGGGCAGTATTGAGGATTTGTGGGCGTTTAACGAAGAAGCGGCGGTGCGCGCGGTGGCGGCCTGCCCGATTCCGGTGGTGAGCGGGGTGGGGCACGAAACCGATTTCACGCTCACGGATTTTGCCGCCGACGTGCGCGCACCCACGCCCACCGCCGCTGCTGAGCTGGCCAGCCCGAACCGTTTGGAGCAACTGGACAAAATGTGCCGCCTGCATAGCCATATGCGCCACACGCTGCAACGGCGCTGTACAGACGCGGCGCAACGGCTCGATTGGCATGCCGCGCAGTTGCGCCATCCGCGCCAGAAATGGCAGGAACAGCAGGCTGGCTTGTTGCGCAGCCGCCAAATGCTTGCCGACAATATGCTGCGCCACCTGCACCACAAACAGGAGCAGCTGACCTACTTGGTCGAACTATGTCGCCGCAGCCGGCCACAAGTGCAGACTGCTGTGCGGCAGCTACAAACACAGGCTATACAACTCAACCGCTACATGGCCGCACTCTTGGCACAAAAGCAGGCACAGTGCCAAAAGCAGGTGGGCATTTTGGATGCCCTCTCGCCACAACACACGTTGTCGCGCGGCTATAGCGTGATTACCGACCGTACGGGCAAAGTGGTGCGCGATGCGGGCAGACTGCACAGCGGGCAGGTGTTGCAGCTGCATTTCGAAACCGGCACGGCCAAGGCGCAGGTGTTGCCGCAGCGTACCGGGCAGCAGGATTTGTTTGATTAGCGCGTGCAAATATCGCTGCAGCAATTTTTTCCTGCGAGGTGGCACAAGCCAATGCAATCAAGAAACATCATCGCTGTAGTTATAGTTTTTCAGGTAGCCTCACTATAGGAAGGCTACCTGAAAAAGCAAAACGGCTTCTTTTGCGGAAGCCGTTTGTTGTTTGACCGATACGTTTATGTCACGGTAAAACCTTCTGCCGAGATGGCAGCTTTGAATGTTTCAAGGTCGAAGCCTTCGCCGTGTGTAATGACTACGCGGCCATTGTCATGATTAGCATTCACCATTCTCACACCCGCAACAGTTTCGCCCTTCAAAACCAAGCGATCCTCATCCGTTTTGTGCTTCATACCGGATACTTGAATCAACGTTTGTGGCATATTAACCTCTAAATATTAAGTTGATTGAAAACAAAGATCTGGCCATACTGCACTGTTTTTTACAATTATGCGGCCGTGTATCACAAAAATATTGTTCACACTTTGTTACGCGTTTCCCCCAACATCCTTGCTGCATCAAACAGGCAATGTATACATTTTGCCTAGGTAGCGGCAACTTGTCCAGCATTATTAAGGGGGGCCATATTCGTTGCTCGGTGTGTGGCAGCACACCCTAATGCTGCCAATGGCGCATTTGGTAAGATGTTGATGGATACGCAAAGTTGGATAACTATAGTGGATTAACTTTAAATCAGTAAGGCATTGGCTCGCTTTGCCGTTACGTGTGTACTATTTGTACTTGCCACCTTGTTCTGATTCTTGTTGGGTCACTATTATAAAGAGGTGGAAAAATGATCAGTATTTTTGACATGTTCAAAATCGGTATCGGCCCGTCCAGTTTGCATACCGTGGGACTGATGCGTGCTGGTATACTGTTTCGCAAACAGCTTATCAAACAGGGACTGCTGGATAAGATTGCTCGGTTTAGCGCCCATGTGTACGGCTCGCTCTCTTTCACTGGCAAAAACCACGGCATAGACCACACCATCATCGGCAGCCTGGCGGGCTACGAGCCGGATACAGTAGATACCACCGCCTCCCCCGAATTCATCGCGCAAGTATTGCACGGCAAAACCCTCACCGACATTGGCGGCCACTACACCCCGTTTGACTACGAACGCGACTTCATGTTCCATTCTTCCTTCCGCTACACGAAAACGGCATGCGCCTGGAAGCCTATGTCGGCGATGAGTTGGTGGCGCAGGAAGTGTTTTACTCCATCGGCGGCGGTTTTGTGGTAACCGAAAAACAGTTTGCCGACAGCGGCAAGCAATCTACCCCGGTGAATGTGCCCTATCCCTACACCAATGCTGAAGATCTCATCCGCCAGTGCAACGAGCATAATCTCACCCTCTCTGAATTGATGTTCCGCAACGAATGCGCCCTGCGGCCGGAGCAGGAAGTACGCGACTATGTACGCACTGTGTGGCAAACCATGAGCGATTGCATCCAGCGTGGCCTGCACGCCGAAGGTGTGCTGCCCGGCCCTATGCGAATACCACGGCGTGCGCCGCTTTCACGCAAACAATTTGAAAAGAATGGGTTAAACGAGAGAGACCCGATGGCTGCGGTGGACTGGGTAAATATGGTGGCCTTCGCCGTCAACGAAGAAAATGCGGCGGGCGGACGGGTGGTTACCGCGCCCACCAACGGCGCCTGCGGCATCGTGCCCACTGTGTTGGCCTACTACGACCACTTTATTTTCAAAGCCGATGACGAACACATCCTGCGTTATTTAATCACGGCCAGCGCCATCGGCAGCCTGTATAAAATGAATGCCTCCATTTCCGGCGCGGAAGTAGGCTGCCAGGGCGAAGTGGGCGTGGCCTGCTCCATGGCCGCCGCCGGGCTGACCGAGATTCAAGGCGGCACTGTCGAACAAGTGTGCATTGCCGCCGAAATCGCCATGGAGCACCATCTCGGCCTCACTTGCGACCCGGTGGGCGGCCAAGTGCAGGTGCCGTGCATCGAGCGCAACGCCATTTCCTCCATCAAAGCCATCAACGCCTCGCGCATGGCGCTGCAACGCACCACCGATCCCATAGTGTCACTGGATGAAGTAATCAAAACCATGTATGAAACCGGCAAAGATATGAACCCGAAATACCGCGAAACCTCTACCGGCGGCTTGGCCACACATGTGGTGCATGTGATGTGTTGAGACTTAATGCTGTTTAGTGCCGCAGAGACAGGAAGGCTACCTGAAAATGATTTTTCAGGTAGCCTTCTGATTGCAGCCACAGCCAAAACGATTATTCTCCCTGCCAAGCGACAAACAATAAAGCTACTTGCAAAGCGCGCCTACTCCAGCGTGAATGAAACGCTTTAGCTATACGATATTAACGGTTTGCCTGTTACCCATTTCCCCCCAACTGCCGCCATCCTTTACCATACACTTTTTTACGCGCTTGAAAAGTTTTGTTTTAATGTTTGCCCGAACGCCAGATAGACCAGATAATCCACAAGCTGTTGGCAAAGGCCAAGAGATAGCCGAGAAAGCCCAGAAACGAGAGGCCGAACAGCTTCGGGCCGATATTGCTGCTGAGCAGGATGGACGAGCCGATAATCAGAGCCGCCGTTACCATGCCCATGGTCAGCCGGTTGGCGCTATATTCCAAGTGCCGGTTCAGGGTATCGAGGCGTTTCAAATCCAGGTTCACGTTTAGCCGGCCGCTTTGCAGATTGCGGTTGAGACGCAGCAGGTTTTTGGGCAAATCGCCCAGCATCTGCCCCAGCATACGGCTTTGCGTGCGGCTTCTGCGCCAAAGCTGCTGCGGCGAAAGGCGCTGACGGATAACTTTCTGCACAATCGGTTTGGCGTGCTCCAGCAGTTGGAAGCTGCCGTCCAGCCTTTTCACCACGCCTTCGAGGGTGAGCAGGGCTTTGAACAGCATCACCAAATCGCCCGGCAAGACCAGCTCGTGCTCGCGCATGATGCGGGTTAAATCGTTGATCACCTGGCTGACGCGCAAATCGCGCACGGCGGTGTGTTCGTAGTCGAGCAGCATTTCCATCACATCGGCGCCGAGCAGATCCTCATCGGGAACATCGCCCTGTGCCCAGTTGCTCAGAATATATTGCACGGCAAACGGGTCGCGGTGGATAAGGGCTTCAATCAGCGCATTGATTTCCTGCCGACGCACCGGATTCAGGTAGCCTGTCATGCCGAAGTCGATCAGGCCGATGCGCAAATCGGGATAGACAAAGATGTTGCCCGGGTGTGGATCGGCATGAAACAGGCCCTGCCCCAGTATCATATCGAGCAGCACGTCGGTGATGCGGCAAGCCAGAATATGCCGCTCTTCAGCGCCCAGCAATTCGATGTTGGTATCTTTCAGCAGGGTTGCAGCCACATACTCCTGCACCAGCACCTGCCGGTTGCTGTATTCGGGATATACCTTGGGAATGTGCACCGCCGGATGGTTGGCATACAGCGCAGCAAACCGCTGCAAATGGCGCATTTCAGCCAGCAAATCGGTTTCCCTGGCCAGGCTTTTGGCAAAATATTGCACCATCTGCACCGGCTGATAGCGGCGGGTTTCCGGCATTTCCGATTCGGTGAGCTGCGCCAGATGGGTTAGAATACGCAAATCTGCCCGGATGAGCGGTTCGATATCCGGCCGGCGCACCTTTACCGCCACCTCGCTGCCGTCGAGCAGCACCGCGCGGTGCACCTGCGCGATGGAGGCGCTGCCCAAAGGCTCGCTGTCGATGTGCTGAAACACCTGCTCCGGCGGGCAGCCCAGCTGCTCGGTGAGCATGGAGAGAATTGCCTCGAAGGGCAAGGGATTCGCACTGCTTTGCAGATGCTCGAATTCCTCAATCCATTCGGCGTTGAAAATATCAACCCGGGTGGCCAAAATCTGGCCGAGCTTGATAAAGGTTGGCCCCAGCTCCTCAAACGCCAGCCGGAAACGATGCGCCGTGCTCGAATCACCAGCATCTTCCTGCGCGGCTGAGCCGCCGAGCCAAGAAGCCCGGTTCAGCTTAATCCGGCTGAGAAAACCGCCCAAACCGTGCCGCGCCAGCGTGGCCACGATTTGACGCAAACGATTGATGTCGCCCAAAGCGGGCATGGCAGATCTAACCATACAGCCCCCTTGCGGAACCAGTGTCCGCACAAACAGATACACAGCATAACATACGCGCCCACCCGTGCGCACAAACTGCCCCTATTGCACACTGCTCGGCCAAACACATTGCCGCGCCTTACCGCACTATGCTATAACATGGGCAAAACAAGAAAGTTTCAGATTGATGAAGTGGATAAAACAAGCAACCCTCTGCGCCCTGGCCGCCCTTGCTTTCGGCCTCGCTCCCGCCGCATACGCCGCCCCGGAAGGATTGGATAACGACGCACTCGAGCGCCTGATCCGCGAACGCACCAGCCACAGCAACAATGCCCCCGCATCCAGCCGACAGTCTTCATCTTCCGGCAGCCGCTCTTCCTCAGGCAGCCAAGACGAAGCCGGCGACCTCATCATGAATGCCATGAGCCTCATCGGCCTCTCCTACCGCTTTGGTGGCAACTCCCCCACCCAAGGCCTCGATTGCAGCGGCTTCATGCAATATATCTTCAAACGCAGCATGGGCATTACCCTGCCGCGCACTTCCGCCGAGATGGCCACCGTAGGCCAGCAGGTTGACCGTGCCAATCTCAAACCCGGCGACATGGTATTTTTCGGCGGCGGCGGCCGCGTTTCCCACGTCGGTATGTATATCGGCAACGACCGCTTCATCCACGCCCCGCGCACCGGTCGCGACATCGAAATCACCAGTATGAACGGCACCTACTGGAAAAACCGCTACATTACCGCCCGACGGGTAGACCGCTCCACCCGCTTCACCCGCTAAAGGCCTGCATCATGAATATGCCCGCCATGCCCAAATGGCACAGTGACGACGGCAGCATCGTATCGTGCACCGAAAAAGTGAAAGTGATGCAGGAAAACATGCAAGAACTCTACCAGCTCGCGCAAGATACCTTCGAAGACGCCCTATTGATGGGCTGCAGCGAAAAACAAGTGCGCGAATTCCTGCAAGATTTGGTACGCAGCGTGCATAACCCGTATAACTAATGCAGGCGGTATCTGCTGATTAAGGAAAGGCTACCTGAAACGCAAATGTGTTTTCAGGTAGCCTTTTTGCGATGGAGACGGAATAAATGAAAACAATACAAACGCATTTGGGTGAATGGAAAAGGTGCGGGAAGAAACAACGGACAGAGTTTCCCTGGTGGGGAAGTTTTTGGAGATGCCGGTGTCGGTTGAGCTTGGATCAGCTGGTGTTGAGTGGGTGGATTTTGATTTTATTCAAGACAAGGTATCCAAGTTGGCCCAAATGAAAGTGGCAGACTGAATTGTTTTTTGAACACATTGCCAGAAATAGCCCCGATTTATTGGATATGGCTGCAGAGGACGCAATTGGCGGATTGCCGGGATTGCGTTTCTTGTTCTGAAATTGCGTTTAGCGGCGGGGCGGAGAATTGGAGCATTGTTTATCGGGAAAGCGTGTTTCCGATTGCGGAGCCGTATGGGATTTTGGTGAATTATTTGGGGGGACGGTGTAGTAGGGGTTGAAGATATATCGGATGCGGAGGAGTGCTTGTGAGTAGTTTTGAGGCTGCCTGAAAATTGGCGGCCTGATATAAAACAGCACGGTATTAAATCGGGCATAACCGCTATATAATCTATACTATATAATTAAACTATTTCCACACACGCCGAAACCCATATGGATTTAACCAACCATTTCCTCATCGCCATGCCCGATATGCAGGATAATTTCTTTGCCGACAGCGTGGTGTATGTTTGCTCCTATTCCGCCGAAGGCTGCATGGGCGTGATCATCAACAAGCCTTCGCCGCTGCCGTTGCGGCAGATTCTGTCTGCCCAGCAGCACGCCGAGCCGCAGCATTTGTTTGACGACTATATCTTCTTGGGCGGCCCGGTGCAGGTGGACCGCGGGTTTGTGCTGCACAGCCCGGCGGGCAACTGGATGAGCAGCATCATCGTGGGAGACAGCCTCGCCCTCACCTCCTCCGGCGATATTCTTCCCCACCTGCACGACGAACAAAGCGTGAAACAGGCCATGCTGTTTATGGGCTACACCGGCTGGAGCGCCGGCCAGCTCGAGCGCGAGCTGGCAGAAAACAGCTGGCTCACCGTGCCTGCCAGCGAACACATCATCTTCGGCATGCCGCACGAGCAGCGCTACCACGCCGCCATGTCGCTGCTTAATATTGCACCCGAACAACTCATCCGAACCGGCGGCCATGCTTAATATTCCACACGGTATCACGCTGGCCTTCGATTTCGGCGAAACCCGCATCGGCGTGGCGCAGGGCGACGCCGAAGTGGGCATTGCCCACCCGCTGGCCACCATCAGCGGCGAGGGCAACGACAAAAAATTTGCCACCATTGCCGCCCTGGTGGCCGAATGGCGGCCGGTGCAATTCGTGGTGGGGCTGCCGCTTTCCACCGACGGCAGCGAACACGAAATGACCCGTTTGGCCCGCAAGTTCGGCCACCGCCTCAATGGCCGCTTCGGCCTGCCCGTGTATTGGGCAGACGAGCGGCTCACCTCGCTCTATGCCGCCGAACTCCTCAACCAAACCGGCCTGCGCGGCCGCAAACAAAAGCCCGTGCTCGACCAAGTGGCCGCGCAGGCGATTTTGCAGGGCTTCTTTGAAGGGGGCTGGGTGGAAGAGTTTCACGGTTGATCGCATGAAGGCTACCTGAAAACGGGAGTGAGGTTTCAGGTAGCCTTTTGGCAATGTGCAGGCAAATCTTTGGAGCTATATGCTGCCCGTTGCCATCTGGTTTGATCTATCCCCACTCAAATAATTAAGGATGAAAACATGAAACTAAAATTATGGCCAGCCATATTGGTGCTGTTGCCCGTGGTGGCTTTAGCCAAGCCTGCTCCGCGCGGCGAAGAAATCGTTTATTTCAGCGCGCCGCCGGCAGGTTTTGAAATCGGTTATCGGGCTTCGCAGGGCGGGCAGACGATTGTGGAGCTGGTGCCGAGAGGACAGACAGTGCAAAACTGGGAGCGGATGGTTACCCTGCAAACCTTCGCCGGCTACACCCGCTCGGTAAGTGATTTTCGCCGCGCGGTGTCGGACGGCTGGCGGCGCGCCTGCCCGAGCGGCAACACAATCAATCTGAGCGAGGGGCAGGAAAACGGCTATCCTTTCGCTTTTTGGCAAATGACCTGCGAGCGCAACCCGCAAAGCGGCAGGCCGGAATACACTTGGATAAAAGCGATGCGGGGCGAACGTGCGCTTTATGTGGAGCAATACGCTTTCCGCCACTTGCCGAGCCGGGCGGATCTGACCGATGCGGCCCGCCGCCTGCGCGGTATGTCGCTGTGCGATACGCGGCCGGGTAGGGCACGCCAGCATCCTTGCGGCCGTCGTTAGAAATGTGGGAAAGGCTACTTGAAAGCTCACTATATCCGCTTTCAGGTAGCCTTTAAGCTGAATGCTGCTGTATGCTTGTCGGGCAGGGAACTGTCTGTATGGCAAAGCTAAACTACGGTGATGTGGTAAGAGTTGGCTGAAGTTTTTCAGGTAGCCTGTGGGGGAAAGGGGCTACCT
Source organism: Eikenella sp. NML120348 (assembly GCF_001648435.1). Lineage (NCBI taxonomy): Bacteria > Pseudomonadati > Pseudomonadota > Betaproteobacteria > Neisseriales > Neisseriaceae > Eikenella > Eikenella sp. NML120348. Next base: position 10,987 of record NZ_LXSP01000001.1, read on the forward strand.
GAAAACATATGGGCTGCTTCTCGACAGTTCCGAAGCCAAACAGCAATCTGCCCCGATTACCCCGTTCCGTTATCATGCTTCCCGTTTGGATTTGCAGGTATGCGGAACCGCAACGACTGGGTGTGGAAACATTTTTACCGGTGGAAGCATTCAACAATTTGGCGTTCGACTGCCTTTGCTGCGGCGGCTTGAAAAAACAGGGCGGCGGGGTATAATCGCGCCCAATTAGTCGGGGTGCCGCCTTGGGCGGCTGAGAGGATACCCGTTGTACCTGATCCGGTTAGCACCGGCGTAGGGAACTATCAGGCAGAGGGCTGCGGGCGGCGTGTGCGGTTCAGGTTACTTTGCCCTCATCCGGAATGGATGGGCTTCTTCTCAGCTTTGCATTGTCCCTCGGCTTGGTATGCCGGGCTTTTTATGCGCGTTTGATATGCGGCTCGGTGAAGTGGTTTCTTAAATATCATAGAGGAAACAATTTGATGGAACAGCAGGCAGATAAACTTTCGGTTACCGCTTCGGCGGTGATTTGGTTTGGGGCGGCGGTGTCGGTGGCGGAAATCCTCACCGGCATGCTGTTTGCGCCGTTGGGTTGGCGCATGGGGCTTTTGGCGGTGGCGATTGGCCATGTGATCGGCGGGGTGCTGTTTTATCTGGCCGGGCTGATCGGGGCGCAAACGGGGCGCAGTGCGATGGAAACGGTGCAGCTTTCCTTCGGCCGGCGCGGCTCGCTGCTGTTTTCGGCGGCCAACGTGGTGCAGCTGGTGGGCTGGACGGCAATTATGATTTTCACCGGGGCGCAGGCTGCGGCGGCGCTCACGGCAGGCTGGAGCGGTGCGCAGATAGGCTGGAGCGTGATTATCGGTGCGCTGATTTTGCTGTGGCTGCGTATTGGGATGCGGAATTTCAGCAAAATCAATTTTGTGTCGATGGGGACGTTGTTTACACTGACGCTGTGGCTGAGTGTTCAGGTAGCCTCCGGCAAGCCGGCGGCAGCCGGGCAGGCAGATGCGGAGGCGATGAGTTTCGGGCTGGCGGTGGAGCTGGCGGCGGTGATGCCGCTGTCGTGGCTGCCGCTGGTGTCGGACTACACGCGCCGTGCAGCCAAGGCGCGGGCAGCCACGCTTTCGGCTACGCTGGCTTATTTCTGCACCAGCTCGTGGATGTATGCTATCGGGCTGGCGGCGGCACTGTTTGCCGGCCAGAGCGAAATCGCGCCGATGCTGCAATATGCCGGGCTGGGCGCGGCCGGGATTTTGGTGGTGGTGGTGTCCACGGTGAGCACGACGTTTTTGGATGCGTATTCGGCCGGGGTGAGCTTCCACAGCATCAGCAGCCGTTTTGGTGAAGTGGCGGTGGCGGCGGCGGTTACGCTGCTGGGCACGCTGCTGGCGCTGGTGTTTGATGTGAGCCGTTTTGAAGGGTTTCTGTATTTTATCGGCTCGGTGTTTGCGCCGATGATTGCGGTACAGATTGCGGATTATTTTGTGCTGAAACGCAAGCCGGCTTCGGGGGAAGTGGATTGGGTGAGCCTGGTCTTGTGGCTGGCGGGCTTTGTGTTTTACCGCCTGATGCTGCAATGGCAGCCGCTGCTGGGCACCACGCTGCCGGTGATTGCGGCCACGTTTGCGCTGACGCTGCTGGTGCGTAAGTTGCTGCCGGCGTCGGACGGGGCGGCAGTGCACGAAAGTTGAGTAGAACCAAGAGCAAAAGGCTACCTGAAAAATTTCAGGTAGCCTTTCGTTTTGTTGTAGATGGAGGAAAGTCTGTTCCCCACCATTTTTCAGGTAGCCGCTATCCGAAGGCTACCTGAAATTTTTGGCGGGTATCAGCCATTAAACACGGGCAGGATATTGGCGCGGCTGAGGATTTGGGCGGCTACGTTGGCCAGCCCGAAGAAGAACACCCAAGCCATCAGCCATTTCCCACCGTACACGCGGTAGCCTTTGCCTTCGCCGAATTTTTTGCGGCAGGCGTAGAGCAGTAGGGCGGGCACGAATGCGGTCCACACGGTGGCTGCGAAGCCGACGTAGCTGATGGCGAGCACGAAGCCGGTGGGGAACAGCAGGCAGGCAACGAGCGGGGGCAGGAAGGTGAGGGCGGCGGCTTTGCTGCGGCCGGCGCGGCTGGTGCCGAAGCCGAACAGGTCGGTGAGGTAGTCGAGCAGGCCGAGGGTTACGCCGAGGAAGGAGGAGGCGATGGCCATGTAGGAAAACAGTGAGAGCACGCGCACCAGCCCGCTGCCGGCCACTTGGGAGAGGGCGGTGAGCAGAGCGGCCACGTTGTCTTGCGCGGCAATCACGGGGCCGAATTGGCTGCGCGGCAGGTTGCCTTGCACGGCGAATTGCCAGAGGGCGTAGATCGCCAGCGCCACCAAGGTGCCGAGCCAGAGCGAGCGGGCCACTTTTTTGGCGTCGCCACGGAAGTAGTCGAATAGGCCGGACACGTTGCCGTGAAAACCGAAGGAGGCGAGGCAGACGGGCAGGGCGGTACCGAGGTAGATCCAGTAGCTGCCGTTTCCGCTGCTGGCAGTATCGAATAATACGGCGGGCTGGGCGGAAAGGAGCAGGCCGCCGTTGGCCCAGAGGAAGGTCATAATCATGCCGCCGATGAGGATGGTGGTGCCGCGGTCTACCCAGAAGGTGGACCACCATACGCAACCGGCGAAGATGAGGGCAAACACGATCTGCCCCACCCATAGCGGCGCTTGGAGGGCTTGGGCGGTGAGGTTACCGCCGGTGAAGATGTAGGCATAGGTGAGCAGATAGAGCACAAAGGCTACGGAGAGGCCGGTGATGATGCTCCAGCCGCGGCCGAGCAGGTCTTTAACGATGGTGTCGAAGTTGGCGCCGGGCGGGTAGTGGGTGGTGGCTTCGAGAATCATTAGGCCGCTGGAGAGCATGGAGAACCAGGTGTAGAGCAGCACGATGAGCGAACCGGCAAACCAGATGCCGGCGGTGGCGGTGGGGTTGGCGAGCATGCCGGCGCCGATTACGGTGCCGGCGATAATCATGGCGCCGCCGAGTACGGAGGGTTTTTGATTCATGGCGATGTGGGTATGGAGTGGGTTTTGGGTATGGTTAAAGCACTGAATTGCTTCCTGCTGCGTTGGCTTGCCTTGCTGTCTGTGGCTCACCGCCATGTAGGAACAAATCATTGCTTCTGCCACACCCTGGGGCAGGAAAATGAAACGGCCGCCCAAATCTGCAGCGGCCGGAGGCGAAATTATACAGGGCAGGGGCTTGGCTTGACTATATGATTTGCGATTTTTGTGAACCTGGTTTTTGGCATATTCTCACGTTATTGCTTATTTAATGGCGTTTAGTTTTTAATATGCAGTTTTGTTGTCATGTTGTTGCTTGGATGTTGTCTAGCAGGCAGATCATACTGTTTGAGCCAGAGGCTACCTGAAAATAAATTGTTAGCTTTGCAGAAACGGGCAAAGCTCGTTGGAACTTTGTTGAAGCCTTATGTTTTCAGGTAGCATGTGGCGTAGAACAAGTAACTTGCTGCTCACGTGGCAACTGTATTGGCTGTGTAATGCTGCATATGTTTCAACTAGAGAAAAAGGCTACCTGAAAATACCGGATAGGGTTTCAGGTAGCCTTTTCAATCAGGCAGGGCGTTTGGTTTAGAACAGAGCGTCAATCTCTTGCGAGGGTACTGCGCCGCCACCGCCGTTTTGCGGCTGTACCGGCTCTACCGCGGTTTCTTCCGGGATCACCGGATCGCCGCCTGCGGCTTGGATATCTTCGGCATCAGGAGTGGCGCCACGGTTGTCGATAGCCAGGCGCGGGCTGGTGCTCTGCTGCTCTTGCAGGAAGTATTCGCCGCCATTGCGGACAATCTTCGCGGGCATCGGCATGCCTTTTTGCGGTACTCCTTTGAGTGCGTAGCGCATGTATTCCACCCATACGGGCAGGGCGATCGTGCCGCCAAAGCCGGCGCGGCCCATGCTGCGCGGTTTGTCGAAACCGATATACACCACGCCCACCAAGTCGGGATTGAAACCGGCAAACCAGGCATCTTTGTTTTCGTTGGTGGTACCGGTTTTACCGGCAATATCACGTCGGCCCAGTGCGTTGGCGCGGGCACCGGTACCTCGGCGCACCACGTCTTGCATGATGGTATACATGATGTAGGCGTTGCGCGGATCAATAACCTGCGGCGCGCTTTCGCCGGCCACCAAAGGTTTCATCTGGGCATGCAGACGGCCTTGGTTATTTTCAATACGGTCAATCACATAGGGCGATACTTTATAGCCGCCGTTGGCAAATACGGCATAGGCCTGCGCCATTTGCAGCGGGGTAGCCACGCCACTACCCAAGGCCATAGACAGCGAATCGGGAACCTGGCGGGCATTGAAGCCGAAACGCTGTACGTATTGATGCACTTCGTGCACACCGAGTGCCATCACGATGCGGATAGAAACCATATTTTTAGACGCAGTAAGCGCCTGGCGTAGGGTGATGAAGCCAGAGTAGCGGCCATCAGAGTTTTTCGGACGCCACGGACGGCCGCCGCTACCCATGCCGGGCAATTCGATCGGGGCATCATTGATGGTGGTGGCGGCAGTCATCCCTTTGGCCAAAGCAGCGGAGTACACAAAGGGCTTGAAGGTAGATCCGGGCTGGCGCTCGGCCTGAGTGGCACGGTTGAAGCTCTTACTATGGAAGTCGAAACCGCCCACCAAGGCGCGGATGGCGCCAGTTTTGCTGTCTAATGCCACAAATGCGCCTTGCAGCTCGGGCATTTGGCTGATTTGCCAGCCGCGATCGAGTTTGCGCACGCGGATAACCGCACCGGGGCGGATGGCATTGTCTTTACCGTTGTTGATAGTACGCGCTACATAGTTGAGTGCATTGCCGCTGATTTTGATGCGGTTGCCGCCTTGTGTGTAGGCCTCTATCGAAGAGCGGTTGGCTTGCAACACCACAGCCGGTTGTAGACCGGCTACAGTGTAAACTGTATCCAGATATTGATCTAGGTTTTCATCCAAGGCGTCGGCTTCTATCGTTTTTAAATCGATAAATGCTTCTGCACCACGATAAGCACCCAGCCCGAAGCCTTTCAGGGCACGGCGCAGGGCTAGGGTGGCCACTCTTTGGCTTTCTGAGCTAACGGTGGTGTACACACGGAAGCCTTGAGTATAGGCATCTTCGCCGTATCGATCGTACATTTCTTGGCGAACCATTTCAGCTACATATAGAGAGTTTTGGTCAATCTCTACCTGTTGGCGTCGGTAATGCAATTCTTCAGCCAGCGCTTGGTCACGTTCCGCGGGCGTAATCATCTTTTCTTCAACCATATTGTTGAGAATATAACGCTGGCGCAAACGGGCACGTTCGGGGTTCACGATCGGGTTGAAAGAAGAAGGTGCTTTAGGCAGGCCGGCCAGGATGGTGGCTTCGGCCAAAGTCAGTTCTTTAACTGGCTTATTGAAGTAAATCTGCGAAGCGGCAGCAAAGCCGTAGGCACGCTGACCCAAGTAGATTTGGTTGAAATACAGCTCCAAAATCTGTTGTTTGCTTAGCGATTGCTCGATTTTGTAGGCCAATAATGCCTCATTGAACTTACGGCGGTAGCTGCGCTCGTTGGTGAGGTAAAAGTTGCGGGCTACCTGCTGGGTAATAGTACTGGCACCAGATTGCACACCGCCGGCACGGAAGTTGCCAATCAGAGCACGCGCCACGCCAGTAACGTCTACCCCCCAGTGTTGATAGAAGCGTTTATCTTCTGCAGCGATAACGGCATTGATCAATATCGGTGGGAATTCGTCGATTTTAGTAAACGCACGGCGCTCTTCGCCATACATACCGATGAGCTTGCCATCTGATGAATAAATAGTTAGCGGCATCCTGGGTTGATAATTTGTTACTATCTCTAAGCTGGGTAGTTTCGGGTAGGTTGCTAAAACTGCAATAGCCAGCAATCCGATACCGAACAAGGCTAGCCCCAATAATAATCCAAAGACAGTTTTAAATATTTTTCTAAACATAGTTACAAATTTTTCTATCAATAAGTACTTTGATTAAAGTAAACTATACCTTAATTTATGCAAGAAAACGCAAAACCTGATATAAATTTACCTGTGACCGTTCAATTGGTCTTTCAAAGGGAGACTTAAAGATGCGAATATTAAAAAAACCAAGAAAATCAAAACAAAAGACTAAAATATCTTTTGGCAGCAAAGGCTGTTTGGGCGTGGATATTACGCCAACCGCCATTAATATGGTACATCTTGTTGGCAGCGTTCCGGGTAATCTTCGGTTGGAAAATTACACCATCCAGCCCCTACCTAAAGGCGTTATTATAAACGGCAACATCGAAGATCATGACCAACTCGTGTCATATTTACAACAAGCTTACCAACAGCTCGGTAGTGGTTGCAAGAATGTAACAGCAGCCTTGCCGCAAGCTCTAACCAACATACAAACGATTACTTATGATGTTCGTAGTTCTGATTTGCCGATAGATGAGTTCGTTGAACTGGAAGCCAGCCAAACCATCGGCTCCGATAATCTGAGCTATGATTTCCAAGTTACTGCTGAATTGCAAAACGGTAATGTGCAGGAAATCGTGATGGCTGCCGCCAAGCGTGACGATGTGGATTTGCGCACAGACTTGTTCTCGGATGCTGATATTCCATTGACACAAATGGATGTGGATACTTTCGCTGTTGTAAATGCTTTCTCTGTTTGGATCGATCAATTCGCTCCCGATTTGGAACATCAAAAACTGGCTATCTTCCATGTAGATGAAGATCAGACCAAAGCTTTGATCCTCCAAAATGGCAATCTTGTTTATAAACAAGAAACCAATTTTGGCAACAAGCAGCTGACCCACAATATCCAGCGCCAATATAAATTGAGCGAGGATGATGCGTGGAGTATGCGTTTCAAAAGCAATAAGCCCGCAGATTTCCAAGGCGCAGTAGCTGATCACTTTAATAGTCAGCTTACTCAGGAAATCCAAAGGGTTCTGCAATTCTATTACACCACGGTTAGCAGTGATTACCAAGATAGCATTAAGCACATCTTGATTTCTGGATGTCCGTTTATGCAGCCTTTCGGTCTTGCAAAAAGCGTGTACGCTCAAACAAATATCTCTACTCAGCAAGTGGAGCCTATTGCTAGCACACGAGGCAGCAAACAAACCGAAACTTCGAAATTTAATTTGGAATCCGGGCAACTAACCGTTGCATTTGGATTGGCTGTAAGAGGATTGTAAAATGATTCCATTGATTCAACTGAATATGCTCCCTTATCGTGAGGAGCAGGATAAGCAGAAAAAAGCTCAGTTTACCAGGCTGATGGTATTTTCCGGTTTGATAGGAGTTGGTTTGTTGGTGTTTACCTATGTATCGCTTAGTGGCTTGATTTTGAACCAAGAGTCCCGCAATCAGCAGTTAACTGCTGGTATCGAGCAACTAGATATTCAAATCAAGGAAGTAGAAACCTTGGAAGCTGAGAAACGTGACTTCTTGGCTCGGAAAGCCAAAGTAGAAGAACTGGAAAATAAACGTTTTGAAGCGGCTAGGATGATTGATTCTCTGAATACTGTTGCACCTGAAGGTGTTTACCTTACAGGGATTAAGGCAAAAGATGTCAGTACTTATACCCTGTCGGGCAAAGCTACCAGCGATAGCAAAATTGCCGATCTCATGCGTGTGATCCCGAGTACCAATGTATTTGGTCAGCCCTCATTAGATCGCATCAATAAAGTAGAATCAGTGCAAGAATTTGAATTGACCGTAGCAGTTTCTGCTTCTGCACCGATGAATGGCGACTATGCGAATGTTGCTCCTATTGTAATGCCGTCAGAGTCTGCTTCTGCTGCCAGCGACGTTTCCGCATCAATACCTAATACACCTGTAGCGCCTGCGTCATCTGCTACAGCCACTTCCTCCCCTGCGAATTAATGGAAGGATGAAATCATGGCACAAAAAATTGACCTTAACACCCTATATAAACAGAACAAGCTGGTTCAGCTTGGGGCTGGTATTGTTATTGTTGTTCTTCTTTTAGTTGCGGGCTACTTTGTTTTGTTTAAAGAGCAGTGGGAAGAGTTTGAGGCCTTGCAGCAGAAAGAAGAGCAGTTGAAGCAGGACTATCAGAGTAAAGCTGATCAAGCGGCTAATCTGCCGGTTTTGAAAGATGAACTGGAAAAAATCCGAACTGCATTTAATGTGTTGCTGAAGCAGCTGCCAACTGATGCAGAAATTCCGAACCTGATTCAGGAGCTGCATCAAGCTGGGGCCAAAAACAGTATGCGGATGAATAGTGTGAAGCCTCTACCCCCGGTGGATCTTGATAACGTACAACAATTGCCTTATGAAATTTCCATTTCGGGAAATTATGATCAAATTGCACAATTTATACGTGATGTGGGCCGTCTGTCCCGTATCGTAACTTTGGATAAGATCAGTCTTGCTCCTGCAGATGCAAAAGATAGTAATGGCGTACTCACTTTGACTGCTAATGCTAATACCTATAAGGCGTTGGCGCAGAGTGAGGTGGCTGCTGCATCAGCTGCATCACAAGCTGAATGATAAGAATGGTTCTTTATAAAGGATTTTATAATGAAGAAAAATATACTAAGGTTCTTAGCTATTATTTTTTTGCTGACGGCCTGTTCTTTGGCAGAGGGTGATTTGCAGCAGTGGATGGATAACGCCCGGGCTGAAGCAAAAAATAAAGTTCGTCAACCTCAGATACCAACTATTTCAAAGTCGCCTGAGTATATCGATCCTGTTATTAATGGTTTGAATATATTTGATTCAAAGCGGCTTCGTGTGAATCAGCAATCAGGTATTAATGCTCCAAACCCCGATAGGCCAAAAGAGATTTTGGAGAACTTTAGTTTGGAAAGCTTGCGTTATGTGGGCTCTATTAAGCGGGGTGGACAGGTTTCTGCTTTTGTTGAAGCCGGTGGGCATACCTATACCGTACATGTTGGCAATTATCTCGGTCAAAACTACGGACAAATTACAGCTATTACGCCGGATAAGCTGATTTTATCGGAGGTAACTGAAGACAGCTATGGTGCATGGCAACGTCGAACAGCGGAGTTGGAACTGAACACAACTCCAGATGCTTCTAATCAATCAAAACCTAATTAAACTTATCAAGGGATTTACGCTATGAAAATCAAAAAACTGCAATATCTAACTGCTTTAGGTATGGGCTTGGCCATACAAGGCGTACTAGCTGGTAATATTACAGATATTAATGTCTCTGCTTTGCCAAATAATCAAAAAGTTATCAAAATCCATTTCGATCGGGATGTGTTGAAGCCTAGCGGTTTCATTACTACTACGCCTGCTCGTATTGCTTTGGATTTCCAAAATACCGGTGCTAATCTTAGCCAACCGGTACTTCAATATAATGACTCCTTGCTTAGTCAAATCGCAGTTGCTCAAGACGGCAATAAGACCCGTGTTTTGCTCAACTTAAACAGACCAGGGCAATACAATGCTGAAATCAAAGGTAACGAAGTTTGGATTTATCTGAACGAGTCTGGTCAAGCATCTTCTGCAGCTGCCAGAACTACTGCACCCAACAACCAGATTCAGCAAGAGTCTCTGGGTGTAACTGAGCGTAAGCCTGCCGCAGGACAAACTGCTCTTGGCAGCAATACTGCAAACGTAGCAGTTGATTTTCACAAAGGTGCAAATAATTCAGGTGTGATTGAAATTAATACCGCCGGCTATCGTGGCGCTCCTGAAATTAAACAGCGTTCAAATAACCTGGTTATTTTACTGAAAAATAACCAATTGCCGATTGCTGCTCAGCGCAATTTGGATGTGACCGATTTCAGCACACCGGTTCGGACTATCAGTTTGCGCCGTTTAGGTAACGATACTGAGATTACCATTAAAAATCAAGGCGGCTGGGAGCATAAAACCAGCCAGTCTGCTGGTCGGTATACTATTACCGTTTCTCCCAAATCTGTAGTGGCCGAAGATGGTATCAACCGTAATCGCAACCGTAACTTTACCGGCAAACGTGTTTCTTTAGATTTCCAAGACGTAGATGTGCGTACCATTCTGCAAATTTTAGCTAAAGAATCCAATATGAACATTGTGGCTAGTGACAGTGTTTCTGGCAAGATGACCTTGTCATTAAAAGATGTGCCTTGGGATCAGGCTTTGGACTTGGTAATGCAATCACGCGGGCTAGAGTCACGTCGTAACGGTAATATTATCCGTGTTGCTCCTGCTGATGAATTTCGAGAAATTGATCTTAAAGCTTTGGAAGGTGCTAAACGTATCGAAGAGCTTGGTCCGCTGGTGTCTCGTACATTTCAGTTGAAGTATAAAGATGTTAATGAATTCCGCAAAATTTTGAATATTAATGAGAATGGTGGATCCAATAACAGTAATAACAATAACTCTTTATTGAGCAGTCGTGGTTCTGCTGTTATTGATCCGGCTACTAATACTTTGATTATTAAAGATAATCAAAACGTTATTAAAGAGTTTGAGCGATTAATTGAACAGTTGGATGTTCCTGCCCGTCAAGTGATGATTGAGGCTCGTATTGTTGAAGCTAAAGATGGCTTCTCCCGTGCATTGGGTGTGAAATTTGGTTATGATCGTAAATTCGGTTCAACCCGAGTAGGTAGTGGTTTGGGTGGGGGCTCCAGCACCACCGGTAACATCTTTAACCTTGCTCCGAACGTGAATCTGCCGGCAGCATCTGCGACTTCTTCGCTGACCATTGTTCGTGCCTTGTCTTCCGGTGCACTTGGTTTGGAGTTGACTGCCATGCAGGAGCAAAACCGTGGCAAGATTATTTCTAGTCCGCGCGTGCTGACTCAAGACCGTAAAGAAGCAACCATTAAAGCTGGTCGGGAAATTCCTTACCAAGAAGCTTCTTCCAGTGGTGCTACCAGTACCAGCTTCAAAGAAGCTGTATTGGGATTGACCGTTACTCCGCAAATCACGCCTGATGGCAATGTGATTATGGATATCAAGCTGAATAAAGACTCTGTGGATCAGGGTTGTAGCGTATTAGGTACTCCATGTATCAGCACCAAAGAGCTGACTACCCGTGCCATGGTAGAAGATGGTGGCACTATTATCTTGGGTGGTATCTATGAGGAAGATAACTCCAATACTCAGTATAAAGTACCTTTGCTGGGTGATATTCCGCTCTTTGGCCCCTTGTTCCGTGGTACTAAGCGCAACAATGAGAAGAACGAATTACTGATCTTCATCACCCCGAGAATCATGGGTAGTGAAGGTAACGTTCTGCGCTACTAAGCCACACTTCACCGATTGATTCGGTTACAATGCCTGCCATGGATACCATGGCAGGCAATATTTTTTTCATCGGATTGATGGGTGCGGGTAAGACCACGCATGGGAAGCAGTTGGCAGCGTTGCTACAACGCGATTTTATCGATAGCGACCAACTGATTTGCCAACGCACTGGCGTTTCTATCCCCACTATTTTCGAGCTGGAAGGGGATAGTGGTTTTCGTAAGCGCGAAGCTGCCATTATTGACGAACTTACCCGCCGCCATCCCATCGTCCTTGCCACAGGTGGTGGAGCTGTCTTGTCTCCCGACAATCGCCGTTGTCTGCATACGCGCGGCACAGTGATCTATTTGCACGCCACCCCAGAAATTCTATACCGGCGCATCCAATACGACAAAAACCGCCCCCTGTTGCAGGTAGCCGACCCACTCGACAAGCTGCAAACATCCTACCAACAGCGCGACCCGCTCTACCGCGAAACCGCCCACCTCATTTTCAATATTCCGCCGCAACACTCCTGCCCGCGAATCACCAAGCAACTGTTGCAGCTGATTCAACAACATAGCCAAGAAAACCGATGATGCAAACTCTGCACGTCCATACCCCCGGCCACAGCTACCCCATCCACATCGGCTTTCGCCTGCTTGATAATCTGGCCGAACACATCCGCCCACACATTAGCAGCAAAGCCGCCATCATCAGCAACCAGACCGTTGCCCCGCTCTACCTTGCTTCTATTGAAGCCGCCTGCCGACAACTCGGCATCAGTACCTGCAGCATCATCCTGCCCGACGGCGAACAATACAAAAATAACGAATCCCTCCAGCAAATCTACACTGGATTGTTGCAGCACCATGCCGACCGCCGTACCACCATCCTCGCTCTCGGCGGCGGCGTAATCGGCGACCTTGCCGGTTTTGCTGCCGCTACCTACCAGCGCGGCATCCCCTTCATTCAAATTCCCACCACCCTGCTCAGCCAAGTCGATTCATCCGTGGGTGGGAAAACCGGTATCAACCATTCCCTCGGCAAAAACATGATCGGCGCGTTTTACCAGCCCCAAGCCGTCATTGCCGATACTGCCACCCTACAAACCCTTCCTCCGCGCGAATTTTCCGGTGGCTTGGCCGAAGTCATCAAATACGCCCTGCTCAGAGACATTGATTTTCTCGCCCGACTCGAACAAACCATGCCCAGCATTATGCAGCAAGAGCAAACCGCTCTCGCTGATACCATCCGCCACTGCTGCCAAATGAAGGCGCACATCGTTGAGCAGGACGAAAAAGAACAGGGCATCCGAGCCCTGCTCAACCTCGGCCACACCTTTGGCCATGCCATCGAAACCCAAATGGGCTATGGCAACTGGTTGCATGGCGAAGCTGTGGCTGCCGGCATGGTGCTTGCTGCGCGACTTTCCGAGCATAAAGGCTACCTGAAAACCGCCGACACCGAACGCATCATCCGCCTGCTGCAAGCCGCACGATTGCCCGTTGCACCGCCGGAGTTTGTGATTGATACCTGGCTTGCCCACATGCAGCATGACAAAAAAAATCAAGCCGGCCAAATCCGTCTTGTTATTCTCAAACAGCTCGGCCAAGCTGCAGTGGAAGCTGGCTTCAGCCGTGAAGACATGGCAGCCTTGCTGCAAAGCATCTGATTGCCCATTGCAAGCGAGTTGGCTAATTTATCAAGTTGGTACAGCAATACAGGCCGATGCCATATCGGGAATAAAAATCTTAGTTTTGCAGAAACTCGCCTTTTTGTGGAAATCTTACTTTCAGGTAGCCTCTCATACAGCAGGCTACCTGAAAATTATTTTGGCTGTTGGGCATGGTTTAAGTTTAAGGTTTGCTGAAAAATAAGGCTTTGTCTTTGGTAATAATCCAGAGGATCAATATAAGCAGCAAACCAGTTTGGATGATTTTGCTATCGGGATGAGTGGCAAAAATTTCGTTGCCGAGGTTGGCAGATAGGTGGAACAACACAGCAATCAGGATACTGCGGCCGCTTTTCAGATACAGCCAGTTGGAAAGCAACACGAATACAATCATGCTGAACACAAAATTGGCGGTATATAGCGCGCCTTCAGCTACTACTTGGCTATGGTAGTAGCCTTGAATAAAGGCCAGCGGCAGATGCCACAGCGCCCAATATATGGTAAAGATCATGGAGGCGGCGAACATACTGAATCGGCTCAATAGCGCATCGGTGCCATAGCTGTGCCAGGCCAGCTCTTCAATGATGGCAGCAGAAATGAGGAGGAACCACGGCGAGACCATAGCTGAGCTAAATGAGGGGTTGCCGGAGATGTGGAATTGCGCCATGCTGTGGCCAAACAGCAAGGAGATAAATTGTGCCAATATCAAAGTAAACGGCAGGAGCAGAAGGGTGCACAGCAGATAGCGTTTGGGAAAACCGCCCAGCTTCAGCAGCCGGTTGGCAGCATCGGCACGCAAGCTGGGGTTGCTTCGCAGCAGCCATAATGCCAGCAACATCGGCGATACCAGCCCAATTATGCTTAAGCCGATTTGTATATACTTCATAGCCTTCGAAGGCTGATGATGGCTGATGTAGGCGGCGACGAACCACATCAGCCAGGGAAGAAGCAGGGAAAGGGAGAAGAAGGTGAGGGGGTGGTAGGTTTGTCGCATGATAGTTTGGTATTTGCTATGCTGGAAAAGTTTTCAGGTAGCCTGTCTCAGAACAAAAGGCTACCTGAAAAACAAAATAGCGGCTTGAAAAATTGTCTGCTTGCCGTTACCCGTTTCAGGTAGCCCTCTGCTTGGTTTGGGGCTACCTGAAAGCGTAAGTTTCAACGAAGTTAAAACCGTTCGCCGTTTAAAACGTGTAGCCAGTTTGCAGTTCTTCGTCGCCCACCAGCTCGAGCAAGAGTGTGTAGAGTGGGGCGAGTTCGCGGTAGCGGCGGGCGGTGCGGCGCAGGTAGTTGAGGAAGCGGGGGATTTCGGGGCGGTATTTGCCTTTGCCGTCGCGGTGCCACAGGCGGGCGAAAATGCCGGCCACTTTCAAGTGCCGCTGCACGCCCATCCATTCGAAATCGCGGTAGAAACTGTCGAAATCGGCAGGTACGGGCAGGCTGGAGGCACGGGCTTTTTCCCAGTAGCGCACGGCCAGGTCGATCACAAACTCTTCTTCCCATTCGATAAATGCGTCGCGCAGGAGGGAGACCAGGTCGTAAGTAATCGGGCCGTAGAGCGTGTCTTGGAAATCCAGCACGCCGGGGCGGCCCGGGGTGAGCATCAGGTTGCGTACGATGAAATCGCGATGCACATACACTTGCGGCTGGGCGGTAAGCATGGGCAGGAGGGTGTCGAGCGTTTGCCGCCACAGCTGTTGCTGTTTGAAGTTCAAGCTTTTGCCCAGCTCTTTGGCCATAAACCAATCGGGGAACAGCTGCATTTCCCGCCGCATCACGGCTTCGTCGTATTCGGGCAGCACGCCGGGGTGGCTGGATTTTTGCAGTTCGATCAGTGTGTCGAGCGCATCTAAAAGCAGGGCGCGTTGCACTTCGGGACGGGTGTCGTGTTCCAGTGCGGCCAAGTAGGGCACTTTGCCGAAGTCTTCCAAGGCGGCGAAACCGTGTTCGATATCGTGATGGAACACTTGCGGCACGTGCACAGCGGCAAAAATCTCGCGCACGCGCAAATAAGGCTCGATGCTCATTTTGTCGGGCGGTGCGTCCATGCAGACCACGCTCTCGCCGTTTTCGAATACGGCGCGGAAATAGCGGCGGAAATCGGCATCCGCTGCAGCGAAGGAAAGGGTGAAACTCCGCTGCGGATAACGTTTCTGCAGCCAGTTTTGCAATTCTTTTTCTCGTTCCATGATGTTTTTCGGGTTAAAATATGCGCCATTTTAAACCCGCTGTGAAAAATTGGGGTGATTCTTTGTCTTGCTTTTTCCGATTGAGCTCGATGGCGGCCGCCGTGTTGGCCGGTTTGAGCCTGCCGGCCATGCTGCAGGCCGAGCCGTTGTCGCTGGCGGCAGAGGGAGGGGCAGCCTGCCACAGGCCGGATGCGCCCAAACAGATGATTGCGCCGGTGAAAACCAGCGGCGAAGGTGCATTGGCCGAAGGTGTTACCCGCGTGAATGCCGACCGTGTTATCGGCCAGAGCGATGTGCGCGTGCGTGCTGAGGGCGATGTGGTGGTGGAGCGCGGCAACCAGGTGCTCAACGCGCAATGGATTGACTACAATCAGCCGCAAGATACCGTGCATGCCGGTGGCCGCTTCATTTTGGAGCAGGGCGGTGGGCGCGTGAGTGGCGAGAATCTGCGTTATAAGATGGACACCCGCCAGGGTGAGGCCACCAATGCCCGCTTCGAAGTCGAAAGCAGCAGCGGCCGCCGCCTGCAGGGCACCAGCCGAACTCTGCGCATAGATGGCGAAAACCGCTACCACTTGGAAAACGGCCGCTTCAACACCTGCGACTCGGGCGATGAGAGCTGGTATATCCGTGCCAAAAGCATTGAAGCGGACTACGAACGCAATGTCGGCGTGGCGCGTAATGCCTCGCTGGTTGTAGGTGGTGTGCCGCTGTTTTACACGCCGTGGATTGATTTTCCGCTCAACGGCAACCGTAAAAGCGGCTTTTTAGTACCTACCTTCAAAGCCGGCTCCAACGGCGCGGAAATCACCATTCCCTATTATTTCAACCTTGCTCCGAACTACGACTTCACGCTTACGCCCAAACTCTATAGCCGGCGTGGCCTGCAGCTGGCCGGCCAGTTCCGCTATCTGCGGCCTAAATACCAGGGAGATATAAGTTTGGCCGTACTGCCCAAAGACCAGCTTAGCCGGCACGCCACCCGTAGCAAAATCGATTGGAACCACCAACATCAATTCAGCCGCACCCTCAGCGGCGGTGTGGATTTCCACCAAGTATCCGATGACGATTACTACCGCGATTTCTACAACCGTACTGATATCGCCACCAATGTTAATCTCAACCGCCAGTTGTGGCTGCGCCACCAAACCGAATTGTGGACTGGCCGCTTCGACAGCTACGCCACTGTGCAGAAATACCAAACTCTGGCTAATGCCGACGGCTACAAAGGCGACCAACCCTATGCATTGTTGCCGCGCCTAAGCAGCCAGTGGCAGAAGCGTTTTGGCATCGCCAACTTCCAAATGTTCGGTCAATACAGCAACTTCCGCCACGATAGCAAACAGGAAGGCAGCCGTTTGGTGCTCAACCCCAGTGTGAGCGCGGAACTCAACCGCAGCTGGGGCTATGTCCGACCCAAGCTCGGCTTGCACGCCACTTATTACAACCTCGATAGCCACAACGGCGCACAGGCACGCAATTTCAGCCGCATACTGCCCACCTTCAGCGTGGATAGCGGCATGGTGTTTGAGCGGCCGGCCAGCTGGCAGGGGCGTGATTATGTGCAAACCTTAGAGCCGCGCCTGTTCTACACCTACATCCCCACCAAGCAGCAAAACGATATTCCGCTGTTTGATACTGCCGAAAACAGTTTCAATTACAGCCAACTATTCCGCGAGAACCGTTTCTCCGGCCACGACCGCATCAACGCTGCCAACTTCCTCACCATGGCGGTGCAAACCCGCCTGTATGATGCCCGGAATGGCGCAGAGCGTTTCTCCGCCGGCCTTGGTCAGCGCCTGTATTTCACTCGTGACGACGTATTGCTCGACGGCAGCCGTGTGCAGCGGCGCAGCGGCCATTCCGATTTGCTGGCCTTTGCCGACGGCCGGGTAACCGACAATATCTGGCTGAACAGCGAAGTGCACTACGACACCAGCCAAAATGCCGCGGCCAAATATCATTTCGGCCTGCGCTACAGCCCGGAGCCAGGCAAAACTGTGGGTGCGCGCTATCAATACCGCCGCCATGGCGAAATTTACGACGACGTATACGGCAAAGTGCGCCGGGCCGACGTGTATTTCCAATGGCCGGTGAGCCGCAATCTTTATCTAGTGGGCCGCCACAGCTATTCCTTCAGCGAACATAAGCCAGTGGAACACCTTTTGGGCATGGAATACATCAGCGGCTGCGGCTGCTGGAGCTTGAGTGCCGTCGGTCAGCATTATGTAAACGGCGTGAACTCTAGCAAAAACGCCTTCTTCCTCCAGCTGCGCCTGCGTGATTTAAGCAGCTTGGGCAACAATCCTTTTGAACAAATCCGCCAGTCGATTCCTGGCTACACCAACATTGATGAGGTAATGCGTAAATGAAAATGAAAACTTTGGTTTTGGCGCTGGGCATGAGCCTGGCTTTTCAGGTAGCCTCGGCCAACACCGTGCGGTCGGTAGACAACATCGTGGCCGTGGTGGAGAACGAAGTCATCACCCAGCGTGAGCTCGATCAGGCCGTGGCCCACACCCGCAGTCAAATGCCGCGCGGTACGCAAGTATCCGAGCAGGAATTGCAGCGGCAAACCCTGATGCAGCTGGTGAACCAATCGCTTTTGGTGCAGGCCGGTCGGCGCAACAATATCCAAGTGCCCGATGCCGAAGTGGAAGCAGAAATCGCCCGCATCGCCGCCTCCCGCCGCAAAAGCGTGGCTCAATTTGAAGCTGCCCAAGCCCGCTTTGGCATCAACAAAAGTGCCCTGCGTCGCCAAGTACGCGATAGCATGCTCGCCCAGCGCGTACAGCAGGGGCAGACCGCCGGCGAGACTAAAGTGAGCGAAGAGGAAATCAATGCCGCTATCGCTCGCGCCCGCGCCCAAGGCATTGCCTTGCCGCAGGCTACGCCCAAAACCCAATATCATGCCCAGCACATCCTGATTGCCAGCCAGGGTGAACGCTCCCAGCGGCTGGCGCAACGCCTGGCGCAAAATGCCCAACGCGGCGCCGATTTTTCCGCCTTGGCGCGCCAGTATTCGCAAGACAGCAGTGCTGCCAACGGCGGCGATTTGGGCTGGCTCTCTGAAGGTGAAACCGTGCCCGAGTTCGAGCGCGCCATGCGCGGCCTGAAGCCTGGTCAGGTAAGCGCGCCGGTGCACACCCAGTTCGGCTGGCATGTGATCCGCCTGGTGGAAGCCCGCACGCCCAACACGCCCGATGCCCGCATCCGCGCCGGCGTGCACGATGCCATTGCCGCCCAGAAAACCCAAGCCGCTATGCAGAGCCTGCTCCAGCAGCTGCATCAAAACAGCTTTATTTCCATTCGGATGCAGTAGGCGGATTGGCCGCAGAGGATGATTGGCCTATCCTTTGCGGCCAATTTACAGGCTACCTGAAAGTTTCAGGTAGCCTCAGGTTTGGCCAAATCGTGCTGCCATAGATTTGGTATGACCATACCAATGCCACACTTCTTTTCAGGTAGCCTCCAAGGCTACCTGAAACCCGTAAACCCAAGTAACAGAAGCCTAATAGAAGAGAACTACCATGCGCCCGCTTACCGCCACCATCCGCCTCAGCCACCTGCGCCACAACTACCAACTACTCAAACGCCTGCACGGCAACAAAATGCTCGCCGTGGTGAAAGCCGATGCCTACGGCCATGGTGCCGTGCGCTGCGCCCGTGCGCTGGCCGATTTGGCTGATGGTTTTGCTGTGGCCACGCTGGATGAGGGCATCGAACTGCGCGAAGCCGGCATCAGCGCGCCCATCGTGATGCTCGAAGGCGTGTTTGAGCCCGCCGAATACGCTGCGGTAGACAAATATCGCCTGTGGCCTGGCGTACAAAACCAATGGCAGCTCGAAAGCCTGCTGGCACACCGCTGGCGCGAGCCGGTAACCGTTTGGCTGAAAATGGATTCCGGCATGCACCGCGTGGGCTTCTTCCCGCAAAACTTCGCCCCCGCCCACCAAGCCCTGCGCCAAAGCCCGCAGGTGGCGCATATTGTGAACATGACCCACTTCGCCCGCGCCGACGAGCCGGAACAATCGATGACCGCCGCCCAGCTGGCCGCCTTCGACACCGCCGTGGCTGGCCTTTCCGGCGCACAGAGTCTCGCCAACTCCGCCGCCATCATCGCCCACCCCGCCGCCCGCCGCGACTGGGGGCGCGCCGGCATCGCCCTCTACGGCATCGACCCCTTCCCCGGCGCCTGCCCCGAACTCAAACCCGTGATGCGCCTCACCAGCCGCATCTTTGCCGAACGCACCCTCCAGCCCGGCGAGCCCGTCGGCTACGGCGCATCCTTCATAACCGAACGCTCCACCCGCATCGGCATTGCTGCCTGCGGTTATGCCGACGGCTACCCCCGCACCGCACAAAACGGCTGCCCGCTCACCGTAAACGGCCAACCCAGCCGCCTCATCGGCCGCGTGAGCATGGATATGCTCGCCGTCGAGCTCGACCACCACCAAGGCGTGGGCAGCGAAGTGGAGCTGTGGGGCGACGCCGTTTCCGTCGCCACCGTGGCCCAATCCGCCGGCACGATTTCCTACGAGCTGCTGTGCCACATCAAGCGGGCCAACTATGTGTATCAAGAGTAATCAATAAGTTGAAGGCTACCTGAAAAAAGCTTCAACAGCGTTTCTGCGAAGTTTCAACGCAGTTAAAACAGTTGTGCATTTTCAGGTAGCCTTTGGCCTGTTATTTGAGGCTGTATAAAGCTATCATTCATCGACAATACTACCCATGACAATACCCATGAAAAAACTCCTTCCCTTCCTGCTCTTCGCCCCCTTGTGCGCCCAAGCCCAACCGCTTGGTACAGGTACATACAAATACGTTGAATGGGGCGTCCACGGCGGTGCCGACATCCGAAAAATGCTGGTGATCGAGGTGTTGCCCAACAGCCAGTACTGCCTGCTTTCCATCATGGATTACAAAGAAGACAGCGCCGCGGGCAGGTGGCAGCGCAGCGGCAACAGCATTCGTCTCGGCAACGGCCTGCGCCTGCAGCAGAGAAACGGCCAAGTGTATGCCGGCCAACAAGTTGTGCAATACGAACCCTATGCCAGCAAAGACAGAGAAGACTATGCCGCCAGGGTTTGTAAAGAAATAGAAGGCAATAGCACGCCGTCTCGGTAAAGTTGTTCCGCTGCTTGGAGGCTACCTGAAAAAAGCAGCCCGGCATTTATCGCCGACGTTTTGCCAAACCCGCCCAACACACATCAAACCACCCATGCCGCCAACCCTTTCCCCCGAAAGCCTGATCGAAGCCGCGCTGCTCACTCAATCCGAGCCGCTGCCCGAACGCCGCCTGCGCGCCCTGTGCGAGCCGCCGCTTTCTGCCGATAAGCTCGAAGACGTGCTCGAAGCCCTACAACAACGCTGGCAGGGCAGGGCACTGCAATTGGTGCATACCCACGAGGGCTGGCGGTTTCAGGTAGCCTCTGCCGCCTTCGAGCGGCTTGGCAGCCTGGAAGAGCAGCGTACACCGCGATATTCCCGCTCCGTGATGGAAACTTTGGCCATCATCGCCTACCGCCAGCCGGTAACGCGCGGCGACATCGAAGCCATTCGTGGCGTGGCGGTGTCGCAAAACGTGATGCAAACCCTGCAAGAACGTGGCTGGATAGAAAGTGTGGGCAAGCGCGACACCATCGGCCGCCCCAGCCTGTGGGCCACCACCAAAACCTTCCTCGCTGATTTGCAAATCGACACCCTCGAATCCCTGCCGCCCCTGGCTGAACTGGGTGAGTTGGTGTTGCCTGAGTTGGGTATTCATGGTGCAACGGCAGAAGAAGAGATGGTGGAAGAAGAGGACGTGGAATAGAGCATTCGAGCGCGCCCCATATTTTCAGGTAGCCTGATGAAGGCTACCTGAAAAGTATCCGCTCCAGTACAATCCCGCCATCTTTCTGCTCCGTACAAGCCCACGTTTTAGCTTCGCAGAAACTCACTCCGTTCGTTTTAACTGCGTTGAAGCTCACGCTTTCAGGTAGCCTTCCTCATGAGCGCCGATTTCAAACAACAACTCAAGCTCACCGACGCCACCGCCGGCAAGCTCGCCAAGCTGCATATCCGCAGCCTGTGGGACGCCGTGCTGCACCTGCCCCTGCGCTACGAAGACGAAACCCATATCACCCCGATCAAAGACGCGCCCGTGGGCGTATCCTGCCAAGTGGAAGGCGAAGTGGCGCATCAGGAAATCCAATTCCGCCCGCGCCGCCAGCTGATTGCCCAAATCCGCGACCAATCCGGCAGCGTGCTGCACCTGCGCTTTATCCATTTCTACCCCAGCCAGCAAAAGCAGCTCGCCAAGGGCAAATGCATCCGCGCCATCGGCGAAATCCGCCACGGCTTTTTCGGCGACGAAATGGTGCACCCCAAAATCCGCGATGCCGAGAGCCAAAGCCTGGCCGAGAGCCTCACCCCCGTGTATCCCACCGTGTCCGGCCTCAGCCAGCCCACGCTGCGGCGCATTATCCGGCAAGCCCTCGAGCAAACCGATTTGGCCGACACGCTACCTGAAAGCCTGCTGGCCAAACTCAAGTTGCCGTCGTTGGCCGAAAGCCTGCACCTTCTGCACGCGCCGCCGCCCGAATACAGCATTGGCCAATTGTCGGATGGCAGCCTGCCTGCCTGGCAGCGGCTCAAGTTCGACGAACTGCTCGCCCAACAGCTTTCCATGCGCCTGGCCCGCGCACAGCGGCTCAGCGGGCAGGCCGTGCCGCTGGTGGGCGACGGCAGCCTGGCCGAGCCGCTGGTGCAGAGCCTGCCTTTTGCCCTTACTGCCGCGCAGGAGCGCGTGTTGGCCGAAATCCGCCAAGATTTGGCGCACCCGCACCCGATGCACCGCCTGCTGCAAGGCGACGTGGGCAGCGGCAAAACCATCGTGGCCGCGCTTTCCGTGCTGGCAGCCATCGAAGCGGGCGCGCAAGTGGCCGTGATGGCGCCCACCGAAATCCTCGCCGAGCAGCACCACATCAAATTCCGCCAATGGCTCGAGCCGCTGGGCATCAGCGTGGCCTGGCTTTCAGGTAGCCTCAAAAAGAAAGAAAAAGACCAAGCCAAAGCCGCGCTGGCCGACGGCCGCATCCGCTTGGCCGTGGGCACGCACGCCCTGTTTCAAGACGACGTATCCTTCCAAAACCTCGGCTTGGTGATTGTGGACGAGCAGCACCGCTTCGGCGTGGCGCAGCGCCTCGCCTTGAAAAACAAAGGCCGCGACGTGCACCAGCTGATGATGTCCGCCACCCCCATTCCGCGCACGCTGGCCATGAGCTTCTTTGCCGACCTCGATGTTTCGGTTATTGACGAGCTGCCGCCTCGCCGCACGCCGATTAAAACCCGCTTGGTCAACAACATCCGCCGCCGCGAAGTGGAAGGCTTTGTGCTGGCTACCTGTAAAAAAGGGCAGCAGGCCTATTGGGTGTGCCCGCTGATTGAAGAGAGCGAAGCGCTGCAGCTGCAAACCGCCACCGATACGCTCGCCGAGTTGCAGGCCGCCCTGCCCGAGCTCACCGTCGGCTTGGTGCACGGCCGCATGAAAAGCGCGGAGAAAGCCGCCGTGATGGCCGAATTTGCCGCCGGGCGGATTCATGTGCTGGTGGCCACCACCGTGATCGAAGTGGGGGTGGACGTGCCCAATGCCGCCCTGATGGTGATCGAACACGCCGAGCGCATGGGGCTTTCCCAGCTGCACCAATTGCGCGGCCGAGTGGGGCGCGGCGCTGCGGTGTCGAGCTGCGTGCTGCTGTTTGCCGAGCCATTGGGCGACACCGCCAAAGCCCGCCTCAAAGTGATCTACGAAAATACCGATGGCTTTGAAATCGCCCGCCAAGACCTCAGCATCCGCGGCCCCGGCGAATTTCTCGGCGCCCGCCAAAGCGGCCTGCCCATGCTGCGTTTTGCCGATCTGGAGCAAGACCTGCCCCTCTTGGAAGCCGCACGCCGGATCGCGCCCGAGCTCATCGCCCGCCACCCCGATATTGTGGAAAAACACTTGGAACGCTGGCTTGCCAGCCGCGAAGAGTATTTAGGGGTATGAGCGGGGAAAGACCACCTGAGAACGGATTCCGTTAAAATTGAAAGAAGTAGGCAAATTCAAAATATCGGTGTGGCAACACCGGCCTACAAAGGAAGTGGAGGGTAGGGAGGTGTGACCACGCTGCCGTTTGGGCGGAATTGGATGGGAGAAAAGATACTGCTACATATTTTGTCAAATTCTCACTGTATATAAGGATGGATAAATAAATATACACCTTTTGGTTTTATTACATTTCTCGGATTATGTCGCCGACACATTAAAACTCAAAATCCTATCCTATCGGGCAGGGTCATTATTCCTGCTGCACTTAGCTTGGCGGCGACCTGCCTGCCTCTATCTCCTACGGAGCTAAAAGCATTCAGGCTGCTTTGGGTTGGTATGGCTTTCCGCTCTTCAGTACGGCAAAGCAGTAAACGGACAATTTGCACATGATGCACAAACAATCTGCTTGCCCCGGCATTGTAAATGCCATGACGGCTGGCATGTACAATGCCGCCCTCGCCGTCTTACCAAACAGCTCAACAAGCTGGTAAAAGTGCGGGCCTTGGGCAAAGACCGCAACGAGCTCCTGCGTCTCACCGATATTAACCACGGCCAGGTAGTGGCGTAACCGATAAGAGCTATGTGATTGAAATCACGGGCACCAGCGACAAACTCGACAGCTTCCTCGAAACCGTACCCAAAGGCCTGATTCTGGAAACCGTGCGCACCGGCGCCGCCAGCATCGGGCGCGGCGAGCGGATTTTGAAGATTTGATGTTTGTTTGGCCGGCTTAAAGCCTGCTGTGAATTTTCAGGTAGCCTTTTGCTGCACAGGCTACCTGAAACCAGCCACCACAACGCATACCGAAGACCAAAATAATGACAGGGTGGGCTTCACTTGCTGCTATTGAATTGTTGGCGATAAATTCTGTTTATATGAGTTAAATGGGGAGAATCACTTTTGGTAGCTTGGAATTGTAGGTAATGAATAGTTTTTCACTGCCATGCTGTTTGGTGGAAAATGGCGAAAATCCTTGCTGCAACGGGTTTGCAAACGATAGAATCCCCACCCATTAAGGCGTCCTGCCACATTTTCAATCGAGTTTTTACTGTGGATACTCCAGTTTACAACTTCTCCGCCGGCCCGGCCGTGCTGCCCGAATCCGTATTGCGTACCGCGCAAAGCGAAATGTTCGACTACAACGGCACGGGCTTTTCCGTGATGACTATGAGCCACCGCTCTGATGTGTTCATGAGTATCCTCTATCATGCCGAGCAGGATTTGCGCCAGCTACTGAATATTCCAGACAATTATAAAGTTTTGTTTTTGCAAGGCGGTGCCAGCGCACAGTTCAACATGACCGTGATGAACCTGAGCAACGGCTTCAAGCGTATTGATTCCGTAGTGAGCGGCAACTGGAGCCGCATTGCTCATCAGGAAATGGGCAAGCTGTCTGATGTAAACATCCATCTGGCCGCGCATGGCGGCGAGCAGTTTGATTACACCGACCTGCCGCCTGTTGCGTCTTGGGATATCGATCCGAGCTCTGCCTTTGTGCATTTCGTGATTAACGAAACCGTGCATGGCCTGCAATACCATGAAGTGCCCAAACTGGGTACGGATATGCCGCCCTTGGTGTGCGATATGTCGAGCGAGATTCTTTCCCGCCGCATCAATGTGGCCGATTTCGGTGTGATTTATGCCGGCGCGCAGAAAAACATCGGCCCCTCCGGCACCACCATCGTCATCATCCGCGAAGACCTGCTCGAGCGCTGCTCCAGCCACGTGCCCGATGTGTGGAACTATCGTTCGCACATCGACCGCCAAGGCATGTATAACACCCCCGCCACCTATCCCATCTACATTTCCGGCCTCGTGTTCCGCTGGTTGCAGTCGCAGGGCGGGGTAGGACAGATGGAAACCATCAACACCCTCAAAGCCAAAACCCTGTATGCCGCCATCGACAACAGCGGCGGTTTCTACCGCAACCGAGTTTCGCCTGCCGCCCGCTCCAAAATGAACGTGATCTTCACCACCGGGAACAAAGAATTAGACGAACTTTTCGTTCAAGAATCCACCACCCGCGGCCTACGCCTGCTGGGCGGCTACAAGAGCATGGGCGGTATGCGCGCCAGTATCTACAATGCCATGCCCTTGCAAGGGGTGGAGGCGCTGATTGAATTTATGCGCGAATTTCAGAAACGCTACGGCTGATGCGTGTTGAACATAATTCGCTGAAATGATTGTTTTTTCATACAAGGTGAGTTTATGCAGTAGGAAGAAACCAGGGCATTGGCGATAGGCGTATAATGAGGCTACCTGATAATTATTTTCAGGTAGCCTCTGTTTTTACTTCGTGAAAGCCTCGCTTGAGCTTTGAGAAATTCTTTCAGGTAGCCTCTTATTTGGTTTGTTTCTGGTGTGCAAACAGATAGTTCACAGGAGAAAGCCATGATTAAAATAGAAAATGCCATCAGCGAAACCCTGCTGATTCCGCTCTATATGAAATACCGTGCCTCCCAGCAGGCCAATCCTATCCTCACCGACCCCGCCGCCTGCCGCTTGGTGCCGCAGATCGACTATGATTTTGCCAAGTTCGACCGCGCCAAGCCCACTCTCATCGGCACAGCCATCCGTGCCCGCTATTTCGACCGGCTCACCGCCGATTTCATCCGACGTCAAAGCCGCCCGGTGGTCGTTATCCTCGGCTGCGGGCTCGACAGCCGCCGCGAACGGCTCGGCAGCGAAGCAGACGGCATACCGTTTTATCAGCTTGATTTGGAAGACGTTATCCAATGGCGGCGCGCCATCCTGCCGCCGCAAAGCAACGAAACCCTGATTGCCGCCTCCGCCTTCGACACTGAATGGATGGATGATTTGCATGTCCGCCACCCCGATGCCCAATTCCTGTTCGTGATTGAAGGCGTGCTGATGTATTTTCCCAACGACACAGTACGCGCCTTGTTCCAAAGCCTTGCCGCCCGTTTCCACGGTAGCGAAATCGCCTTCGATATGTGCAACCGCTGGGCGGTAAAAAACTCTGCCCGCCACGATGCCATGAGGCATGTTAGTGCCCGCTTTGAATCCTTTTGCGACAACGAACGCGAGCCGGAGAAATGGGCAGATAATCTGTGCTTCATTTCCAACAGCTATATCGTTGGCGACTTCCCTGACGAGTGGAAACGCATCGGCTTCGTCTCTAGCCTGATTATGCGCCTGGTGCGCGTTATCCGCGAAAGTAGCCGCATGTTGCACTATCGGATTGATTGAACGCGGCCTTGCCCTTTGTTTGGTGGAAATTAAAGGCTACCTGAAAGCGCAAGCTTCAACGAAGTTAAAACGAGCAACGCGGGTTTATGCGCGGCTATGGTTTCAGGTAGCCTTTATCTATGGAACGGGCTAACGGTTTAATCGTCGGGATCGAATTTGGAAGAGAGGATGCGGCCGCTGCGGGCGTCCACAATCACTTCATAATCGCCACGCCGGCCGTCTAAATCCACTTCATACACACGGCGGCCGTGCCAGGTGGTGAGGTACACGTCGGTTACGCGGGCACGGGTGTGGCGGGCAGCACAGGTGCTCGAATCAAAGTTCGGAGGTTGAGGAAACCGGGAAAGGCTACTTGAAGGATATGGCGTCGATTTTAACGAGACTCTAATGTGTTCGTTTTAACTTCGTTGAAGCTTGCGCTTTCAGGTAGCCTTCTTGCTTACTGGATGCGGGTAACAGCTTTCACATCCACTTCGGTGCGGCGCCATTCTTGATCGATTTCAGCTTCGATGCGTACTTTATCGCGCGGGGAAACGTTCAGGCCACGCCATACGTCATCGTCGATTTCCACTTCGATACGGCCGCTGGCATCGCGGAAGATATAGTGTTCGTGGCGCACTTGGCGTTCGATGTAGCCTTCCAAGATAACGTAGCTGTCGTCCGGTACGCTGCGCAGGGCAGAAACGCGGGTTACGGCATTTTGGGAGGCAGACGCTTGGCCATTTTCGGAGAAGCCGGCGGAAGCGGTGGCGGATACGGCTAACAGGGCGGTGAAGAGCAAAGCGTTTTTCATGGTGTTTTCCCTTATTCAAGATTGTGGTTTATCGGGCGGCAACCGGTGTTGCCTGAGGTGATGGCTCGCATTATAGGCAGGCAAGCTTAGCGGAAAATTAGGGTTGCGTGAAAAAATGTAAATTATGCAAACCGGTAAAAGCTGCCTAATAGTGGATGAATTTAAATCAGGGTGCAGCGGTATGGTTTAAATTTATCCGCTATAAAACAATCCGGCCGTATCCATTGCGGGATTCGGCCGGGCGGAACTACACGGCTTATTGTAAACCTTGAGTAAAGTTGTCCGCGGCATCCATTTCTTCGTTGCTCATGCGTTTGGCAATGTTGCTCATGATGGAGTTGGTGCGCTGGCCGCTTTGTGTAGATGCGGAGTTGGTCTACCACACAAGATTTGTGCTGACCGGCCAGGCGTGGGTAAGCCACTGTGCCGTCTTTCTGGGTTTGGTTGCCCCGAATGCCCGCGCCACAGGAACCGTGCCACGACATACATGCAGGCAAGCTACCACGATGCGTGCCTAATCTCTATTTTTATAAACGTGGTATTCTATACTAAATTTTACTTTTTGTTCTAGCTATGTCGCTTTTTAAAAACGCCAAATTTTATACCACCGTTAATCACTTAAGAGACCTACCCAATACCCCTGCCGAAATTGCTTTCGTGGGGCGCAGCAACGCCGGCAAATCCAGCGCCATCAATACGCTCACCGCCCACACCCGCCTGGCTTACGTTTCCAAAACTCCGGGCCGCACCCAGCATATCAACTTCTTCAGCCTGCCCAACGGGCACTATATGGTGGATTTGCCCGGCTACGGCTACGCCCAGGTGCCCGAAGCCGTGCGTGCGCATTGGGTTCAGCTGCTTGGCGGCTATCTGCAAACCCGCGCCCAGCTGATCGGGCTGGTGTTGGTGATGGATGCGCGCCACCCGCTCAAAGAACTGGACAAGCAAATGCTGGAATTTTTTGCCAGCACTGGCAAACCCGTGCATATTTTGTTGTCGAAAGCTGACAAACTTTCCAAAAACGAGCAGATTAAAACCCTCGCTGCCGTGCGTTGCGCCCTACAGCCGTTTGCCGAGCGGCAAGCGGTGGGAGTGCAACTGTTTTCCAGCCTGAAAAAACAGGGCATGGAGGAGGTGGATACTGTGGTGGCCGCATGGTTTGCGCAATGGGAGGCGGAGCATGCTTTGCCGGAAAACGAGCAAGCTGCCGAAAATGGAGAAGAGGCTACCTGAAACATGAAGCAGCCGGAAACCGATTGGTTTTAGCTGCAACAATGAATTTCCTGTAGGGCGAGCGGCGCTGTATGAAATATTGCAGCTGTATCTCACGGGGGAACGAAATCAGCTTTTCAGGTAGCCTCAGCTGAGGCTGCCTGAAAAGCTGCCGAAAGCAGCAGCAACAAGCTGGCTGAAAGCCGCATGGCTTAAACTTTCCCAACAGTATTTCAGGTTATAATCCGCCGCATGCAAAAATCTCTCTCTCTCTTTCTCAACGGCGAAGCCGCCACTGAAGCCTTCGGCAACCGCATCGCGCCCGATTTGGCCGCACCGCTGGTGGTGTGGCTGGAAGGCGATTTGGGTGCCGGCAAAACCACGCTGGTGCGCGCTATTTTGCGCCGGCTTGGGCATGCGGGCGCAGTGAAAAGCCCCACCTATGCCATTGTGGAAAGCTACCGGCCAAACGGCCTGGCGGTAAACCATTTCGATTTATACCGCTTCGCTGCGCCGGAAGAGTGGGAAGATGCCGGGCTGGGCGAACTGTTTGTCGAGCCCGCCATCCATTTCATCGAATGGCCGCAACGCGCCGAGGGCTTTGCGCCCGCAGCCGATTTGCGCATCGCCCTGCAAAACAGCGGCAGCGGCCGTGTCTGCACCCTTTCCACCGATTCCGAAAAAGGCAAGCAACTCATCGAATTATGGCAAAACTTACCCGCCGAACTTTCCTAAGCAGCGGCGCCGGCCTGCTGCTCCTGAGCATTGTGCCCACGGGCGAAGCGCACGGTACGCCGCAGTTTGTGGCCGTGCGCATTTGGCCAGCTTCTTCCTACACCCGCGCCACGCTCGAATCCACCCGCCCTCTGCAACATAAATACTTCCTGCTGGACAACCCGCGCCGTCTGGTGGTGGACATTCAGGGCGCGAGCCTCGATAGCGTGGTGCAGAGCCTGCCGCAGAAGCTCAGCCGCAGCGATCCTTATGTGGCCGGCATCCGCGTGGGGCAGTTCAACCCCGACACCATCCGCGTGGTGATGGATTTGAAAACCGCCGTGAACCCGCAAGTGTTCGCACTCACGCCGGTGGCCAATTTCAAACACCGCTTGGTGATCGACCTCTATCCCACCCAGGCTGTGGCGCTGGCGCAGGAAGCCAATGATCCGCTGATGGCGCTCCTGCAAGACTACACCAACGGCCGTATCCGCCAAGACGGCACCGCCACTGCGCAGGCGCGAACCACCAGCGTGCCGCCGGTGCAAAACCATGCCGGTGGTAACCGGCGCGGCAACCGCAAGCTAGTGGTGATGCTCGATCCCGGCCACGGCGGCGAAGATTCCGGCGCGGTCGGCCCCAGTGGCTTGCGTGAGAAAGACGTGGTGCTCTCGATTGCGCGCGAAGCCAAACGCGAAATGGAGCGGCTCGGCTATCAGGTGTATATGACGCGCAACGAAGACGTGTTTATTCCACTGGGCGTGCGCGTGGCCAAGGCGCGCAGCCGCAAAGCCGATATTTTCATTTCGATTCATGCTGATGCCTTCACTACGCCGCAGCCGCGTGGCACCGGCGTGTATGCCTTAAGCCGGGGCCGAGCCACCAGTGCCGCCGCCCGCCGGCTGGCGCAATCGCAAAACGCCTCCGACCAAATCGGCGGTATCCGCGTGAGCGGCAACCGGCAGGTGGACCACACGCTGTTTGATTTGGTGCAAACCGCTACCATCAACGACAGCCTGCGCCTGGGCAAATCGGTGCTTGACGAAATGGGCAAAATTAACCGGCTGCACAAAGGCCATGTCGATCAGGCTGGCTTTGCCGTGCTCAAAGCGCCGGATATTCCGTCTATCCTGGTGGAAACCGCCTTTATCTCCAACCCCACCGAAGAGCGGATGCTGGCCAGCAGCCAGTTCCGTCAAAAAGCCGCCCGCGCCATTGCCGCCGGTGCACAGCAATATTTGGCTACGGCAGCGGTGGCAAGGCGTTAGGTGCTTGTCCGGCATGCTTTAAAGGCTACCTGAAAAGGCAAACCCGTTTGTAGAGGCAGATGGGTTTGTTTTTTCAGGTAGCCTTTGCATTCGCGCCGGGTTGGCTGCCTGTGCTACACTTCGTGCATTGTTTGTTTGCTTGGAAACTATGATGAAATTGAAATTTGCCCCCGCTTTAGCCGTTTTGTTTGTGTTGGCCGCATGCAGCAGCGAGCAGCCGATTACGCCTGTGCCGGAGGCGCAGAAGGTGGTGCCGGAAGCATCGGCCTTGCCGGTGTCGGAAACCGGTTTCAGCCAAAATGCCGAGGTGCAGCGTTTTATCCGGCAGCAGGCCGGATTGGGCGTGATGGGCGAAGGGCAGTTGCAGCAGTTTTTCGCGCAGTCGGTGTATAAGGGCAATATTGTCAACATCATGAACCGCCCCGGCACGTCGCGCCCGTGGTATGAGTTCCGCAGCGGCAATGCCGGCGCGGGCAGAATCAACGGCGGCCGCCGCTTTTACCAGCAATACCGCCAAGTGCTCGACCAAGTGGCGCGCGAATACGGCGTGCCGGCGGAAGTGTTGGTGGCAATTGTGGGCATTGAAACTAACTACGGCAGCAATATGGGCAGCTTCCGCTTGGCCGATTCGCTGCCCACGCTGGCGTTCGGCTACCCGCGCCGGGGCGAGTTTTTCCAGCAGGAGCTGCATGAATTCCTGCTGATGGCCAAAGAAGAAGGGCGCGATCCGTTCAGCTTCATCGGCAGCTATGCCGGGGCGATGGGGATGCCGCAGTTTATACCGTCGAGCTACCGCAAATGGGCGGTGGATTACGATGGCGACGGCCAGCGCAACATTTGGGGTAGCGTGCCGGATGTGGCGGCTTCGGTGGCGAACTATCTGAAGGCACACGGCTGGCAGCGCGGCGGCAAAGTGATGGTGCCGGTGTCGATGGTGCCTACGCCGGAATTGCTGGCGCTGATTGATGAAAAAACTGCGCTGAATAAAACCGTGGGCGAGCTGCGGCGGATGGGGGTAACGCCGCTGGAGGAAGTGGCCGACCACGAAAAAGCCGTGCTGTTCCGCCTGGAAACCGCGCCCGGCCAGTATGATTACTATATCGGCCTCAACAATTTCTTCGTCGTTTGGCAATATAACCACAGCCGCCTGTATGTGAGCGCGGTGCGTGAAATCGCCAACGGCGTGGGCGGTGGCAAGCTGTAGACCACGTTGCAACAAAGGCTACCTGAAAAGCGATTGGCTGTTTTCAGGTAGCCTTTGGTTTGTACAAATAAAACGCTGTTTTTGTATTGGGCCATCTGTGCAGCGATAGAGGCTGGCTGAAAAGCAATCAACTGTTTTCAGGTAGCCTTTTCCGTTACAATACGCCACTCAAAAAATTCAGCCAAGAAAGCACACACCATGCCCAAAGTAACCGTCTTGCCGCACAGCGAATTGTGCCCCGAAGGCAAAATCATCGAAAACGCCCCCGAAGGCGAAAGCATTTGCAGCCTGTTGCTCGACAACGGCATCGAAATCGAGCATGCCTGCGAGCAATCCTGCGCCTGCACCACCTGTCACGTGATCGTGCGCCAAGGCTTCGACAGCCTGGAAGAACCGAGCGAAATCGAAGAAGACCTGCTCGACCAAGCCTGGGGCTTGGAAGCCGAATCGCGCTTGAGCTGCCAGGCCAAAGTGGCCGGCGAAGACTTGGTGGTGGAAATCCCCAAATACACCATCAACCACGCCCGCGAGCATCATTAAGCTTGGCGCTCCCCAGCCGCCGGCCGTACACATCTAGTTTCAGGTAGCCTCATCATGAAATGGACCGACACCCAACGCATCGCCGAAGAGCTCTTCGACCGCCATCCCGACATCGACCCGAAAACCGTCCGCTTCACCCAGCTGCGCCAGCTCACCCTCGATTTGCCCGAGTTTGATGACGACCCGCAGCGTTGCGGCGAACGCATTCTCGAAGCCGTGCAGCAGGCTTGGATAGACGAAGCCGAGTAAACAGCCAGCCAATGTTTCAATTCCGTTGAAGCGCATATTTTCAGGTAGCCTCACTATCGATGCAGGCTACCTGAAAAATTCATTCCGAAAGCAAACGCCATGAAAATCGCCACTTGGAACGTAAACTCCCTCAAAGTGCGCCTGCCGCACGTGAGCGACTGGCTGATTCAGCATCAGCCCGACGTGCTCTGCTTGCAAGAGCTCAAGCTGGATCAAGACCAGTTCCCGCTTTCCGCCTTTGAAATGCTCGGCTACCGCGCCGTGTGGAGCGGGCAGAAAACCTACAACGGTGTGGCCATCCTCAGTAAAGAAGAAGCGCAAAACGTGCATACCGGCCTGCCCGCCCTGCCCAACGACCCGCAGCGGCGCGTGATTGCCGCCACCATCGGCGGCGTGCGCGTGGTGGACGTATATTGCGTGAACGGCGAGGCCGTGGGCAGCGAAAAATTTACCTATAAGCAGCAATGGTTTGCCGCGCTGGCCGAATTTATCCGCAGCGAATTGGCGCAATACCCGGAATTGGTATTGCTTGGCGATTTCAACATCGCCCCCGCCGATTTGGATGTGTACGACCCGGAGAAATGGCAGGGCAAAATCCTCTGCTCCGCCGAAGAGCGCGCCTGGTTTCAAACCCTGCTCGACCTCGGCCTCACCGACAGCCTGCGCCGCCTGCACCCCGCCGAACCGCTTTACACCTGGTGGGACTACCGCATGAATATGTTCCGCCGCAAACTTGGCCTGCGCATCGACCACATCCTCGCCAGCCAAGCCCTGCTGCCACGCCTTGCCGCCGCTGGCGTAGACACCGTACCGCGCGCGCTGGAACGCCCCAGCGACCATGCGCCGGTGTGGGCGGAGTTTGAATAGCACATCGTTGCCGCAATAGAAAAGGCTACCTGAAAGCAATGCCTTGGCGAAACCGAGGCTGGGCTTTCAGGTAGCCTTTTGTATCGAAATCGGAGTGGGGGTGGGTTGGAAACCCAACATGTCTGGGCTATTTTCATTGTGTTGGGTTACGCCGTAAACGGCTAACCCAACCTACACATACTACACTCGGTAAAATGATGATGTTGTATTAGCAATAGTTAATTGGATATAGGAGAAATCACTGTACTGCTGGATTGGGTATTACCAGATTGGATATTGCTGGGTTTGGTGCACTGGAACTGGACACTGTGTCTATATAAATCGCAGGTAAATATACCGTGTCCAGGTTCAACGCATGAGGTTTTCACATAATCAAAAGGTTCGGCATCTTGGTAGCCCCATACTGAGCACCGTGTAACTGCTAATTGCTTTACTCTGCTATCGACGGGTTTCTCTTTATCGAGCGGGCTGCGGTCATAGGATAATTGGATGAAACCATCAGCCCGGCTACCGCCTGATGCGCCCCAATCGGTTGTTCTACTTTGAGCCACCATTGCGCCGATACAGCCTGATAATGATGTGGTTAACAGGATAAGAGCGGAAAGTCTTAGAATACTTGATTTGATTGGAGTCATAGCTAGCCTCTGGGTCTTAAGTAAATAGGTTTAATTATTGGTTGCATAAGGAAGTTAAGAATAAACTATTCTTATTAAAATTTTAACTTCGTTCTTTTTCTTTTACAAATTTTCTTTGTTTTATATGGATAAGTTGTTGTTTGTGAAGAAAGGTAAGCGGGTGGAAGCAGGTAGGTTGGGTTGTAAACCCAACATTATCCAGGCTATTTCCATTAGTTTGGGCTACTTGTTATACATGAAAAAGGCTACCTGAAAATGTGAGCGTTGCAGAAATTCGCTCCGCTTATTTTCAGGTAGCCTTTTTGTATCAAAATCAGAGCGGGCGGGGCTTACGATTGCATCGTCCAAGCCACGCTGCCGCCGGCGCGCATGGGGACGAGGTTGCCGCCGTTGCCGATGGGGAAGCTGTTGGGCACGATTTGCGCTTGTTTCACCAAGGTGATGGTATCGGTGTTTTCGGGCAGGCCGTAGAAGCGGGCGCCGTTTTTCGAAGCGAAGGCTTCGAGTTTGCCGAGCGCGCCGATTTGCTCGAAGGCTTCGGCGTAGAGCTCGATGGCGGTGGCGGCGCTGAACATGCCGGCGCAGCCGCAGGCGTTTTCCTTGGCGTGTTGCGGGTGCGGCGCGGAGTCGGTGCCGAGGAAGAATTTGTGCGATTGTGTGCCGGATACGGCTTCGAGCAGGGCTTGGCGGTGGCTTTCGCGTTTGAGCACGGGCAGGCAGTAGTGGTGCGGGTGCATGCCGCCCACCAAGAGGTCGTTGCGGTTGAGCAGCAGGTGCTGCGGGGTAACGCTGGCGGCGAGGTTTTCGCCGCTTTGGCACACGAAGCGGGCGGCTTCGGCGGTGGTGATGTGCTCGAACACGGTTTTGAGGCCGGGCACTTTATTCAGCACGGGCAGGAGGATGCGCTCGATGAATGCGGCTTCGCGGTCGAAAATATCGATGGCGGGATCGGTTACTTCGCCATGTACCAGGAAGCGCATATCTTGGGCGGCGATTTCTTCGAGCACGGGCAGGAGTTTGAACAGGTCGGTTACGCCGCTGTCGGAATTGGTGGTGGCGCCGGCGGGATAGAGTTTGAAGGCAACGATGCCGGCGGCTTTGGCTTCCCGCACCAGGGCGGGGGTGGCGTGGTCGGTGAGATAGAGCGTCATCAGCGGTTGGAAGCGGCTGCCGGCGGGCAGGGCGGCGAGGATGCGTTCGCGGTAGGCCAAGGCATCGGCCACGCTAATCACCGGGGGCTTGAGGTTGGGCATGATTACGGCACGGCCCATCTGGCGGGCGGTGTGCGGCAAAACGTGGCGCAGGGTGTCGCCGTCGCGCAGGTGCAGGTGCATGTCGTCGGGGCGGAGGAGGGTGAGGGTTTGCATGGTGGGGGCTTTCGTGATTTGGAGCGTTATATTTTCAGGTAGCCTTTGGATGCCGGGCGGATTAGGCTACCTGAAACTGTGTTGCAAGGTTGGTTAAAACGATATTGCGGTGAAGCCGGGCTATTTGTGTTGGATCACCAAAACGAACACGCCGTTATCAGTGCTGGAAGCGAGCAGCTGGTGGCCGGTTTGGCGGCAGAAGGCGGCGAAGTCGTCGGGGGCACCGGGGTCGGTGGCGCGCACGGAGAGTATCTGCCCGGCTTTCAAAGTGGCCAGCGCTTTTTTGGCGCGGAGGATGGGCAAAGGGCATTTGAGGCCGCTGAGGTCGAGCTTCAGGGTGGGGGACATGATGGTGGTTTCTATATGGTTGGGTGGGAGTGGATTATAGCGGAAAGTGGGGTGTGGACTGAGCCTGTGGTGAAAAAAGCTACCTGAATTTTCAGGTAGCCTTTTTAATGTGGCAACAGCCTAGTGCAAAGCCTGCCACACTTTCAACGCGTCGGCGGTGGCTTTCACGTCGTGCACGCGCAGGATGGCGGCGCCGCGTTCGGTGGCGGCTATGGCGGCGGTAACGCTGCCGTGGATGCGTTGGGCGGGGTCGGCCTCACCGGTGATTTCGCCGATCATGCGTTTGCGCGATACGCCGATGAGTAGGGGCAGGCCGGTTTGTGCTTGCAAATCGGGCAGGTGGCGCATGAGTTGGGTGTTGTGCTGGAGGGTTTTGCCGAAGCCGAAGCCGGGATCGAGCACGATGCGTTCGGAGCAGATGCCAGCGGCTTGGCAGGCTTGGGCACGGGCTTTCAGGTAGCCCGCCACTTCGCTTACTACGTTTTGGTATTGCGGGTTGTTTTGCATGGTTTCGGGCAGGCCCTGCATGTGCATTAGGCAGATGCCGGAGTTGGGGTAGGCGGCGAGCAGTTCGATGGCGCCGCTGTCTTCCAGGGCGGATACGTCGTTGATGATGTCGGCCAGGCCCTTGCCGAGCAGGCGTTGCATGATGGCGGTGCGGCGGGTGTCCACGCTGAGCGGGACGTTCCATTTGATGATTTCGCTCACGATAGGTTGCAGTCGTGCCCATTCTTCTTCGGGGGAAACGTGGTCGGCACCGGGGCGGGTGGATTCGCCGCCGATATCGAGAATGTGTGCGCCTTCGGCGAGCAGGCGTTCGGCATGGGCGAGGGCGGCGCTGCTACTGCGGGAGTATGTGCCGCCGTCGGAGAAGGAATCGGGGGTGAGGTTGATGATGCCCATGATTTTGGGCGTGGATAAATCGATGCGGAAACGCCCGGCTTGCCAGGTGGGTTGTGTCATGTGAGGCTACCTGAAAAAGAGGGAAAACAGAATTATAAGCCTGCGCTGAGAAAAGGTCTTCTTTGTTGTGCTAGGTAGTGGAAATAGGATTAGTGCGGTGTGTTTGAAACGAAAATAGCTGAAAAAAATGATATTATGCAGTGAAAAAATAGTCAGCTTGAACAGTGTTTAGCGGTGGCTAGGGCGCGGATATTTTTGGCCTTATGGGATTAAGAAACAAAAATATCATGGCACTTGGGTGTGGGTGCCAGAAGTTGCTGTGCATCAAATGCATACAATATCTGTCGGTGTTAATATTTACTTTGAAAAGTAAAAGGCATATACTGCGATTCAGCGTTGAGGGTAGTGGAGAAGCTTTATACAGCCAGCTGCCTAGTCCAGCCAACTAATAGAAGCAGGTGATGTTGTTTGGATAATAAGGCCTGCCAAGCCTTCCTGAGTTACAAAGTAGAGAGTATGAATTGGTTTCGGGAATCTTTAAATTATTTGTTTTTATTTTGTTTTTGTGGAGATCTTGTCGAAAATGAATTACGATAAAACCGTAGCGGAAATGTTGAACGTGGATGGCGCCCTGGCTGCCGCAGTAGTGGATTACTCCAGCGGTATGTTGTTGGCCGGTGGCGGTAGCCCCTCAATCGATTTGGAAATTGCCGCCGCAGGTAACACAGAAGTAATCCGTGCCAAAAAGAAAACCATGCAAATGCTTGGTTTGAAGGATGAAGTAGAAGACGTTTTGATGACCCTGGGTACCCAATATCACCTGCTGCGTCCGCTGCCCCGTCATGACGGTCTGTTTTTGTACTCTGTGCTGGACAGAAGCAAAGCTAACTTGGCTTTGGCTCGCCGTTCTCTGATTAACGCCGAACGCAACTTGGGCTAATTGCAATATTCGAAACCGGCTGTCTATTACCAGACAGCCGGTTTTTATTGTTTGCTACACAGGGCATGGTGCGGGAAAAATACAATGACCTATGCACCTTTTCTATTATGCACTTGCCGTAGCCGGTATCGACCGCTACCACGCACAGGTTTTCAATTATTCATTCATCACTGCAAAGAAAGGAGTTTATCATGCCGTACGCTTCAATCCTCCGTTCAACTCTCAACTCTTTGCAGCTCAGAAGCCTGAGGCTATTCCTTTTTTTGTGCCACCCGCTTCGGGTTGCTTTCTTCCTATTTTGTAAACTGTATTTAATGCGCTGCTTTGCCGCACCTGCCGTTTGCACTCTGCAGATGAATTTACTTGCTGTTTCAACCTGTCTCCACTGTATGTGCACGTTTGTGGCAGAGCTGTGCGCAAACGGATTTATCCGCCGCAAGAAAGTACATTATGGGCACACAAAATCCCCAAATCATTTCTGAAAACATTGTTTTAATAGCCGGTTCAAATACCTGGATTGAAGGCAACGCCATCCAACAGTTCCAAAACACCGCCTGCCTGCCACAGATGCGCCGGGTGGCCGGTATGCCCGATTTGCACGCCGGGCGCGGCTATCCCGTCGGCGCGGCATTTTTTAGCTTCGGCTGTTTTTATCCCGCGCTCATCGGCAACGACATCGGCTGCGGTATGGCGCTGTGGCAAACCGATTTGCCCGCAC
Source organism: Eikenella sp. NML120348 (assembly GCF_001648435.1). NCBI lineage: Bacteria > Pseudomonadati > Pseudomonadota > Betaproteobacteria > Neisseriales > Neisseriaceae > Eikenella > Eikenella sp. NML120348. The sequence continues at coordinate 49,132 of NZ_LXSP01000001.1, forward strand.
ACAAAGCCAAACCCGCCAAATTGGCCAAACAGCTCGGCAGCATCGATGCGCCGCTGGATGAAAGCTGGCAGGAGCGGATTAACGAAATCTTGCCGCAGCATCCTTTTCAGGTAGCCTTAGGTACCATCGGCGGCGGCAACCATTTTGCCGAACTGCAAACCGTAGATACCGTTTACCGCCCCGAGAGGCTACCTGAAAGCTTCGATACAGGCTGCCTGCAACTGCTCGTGCACAGCGGCTCGCGCGGGCTCGGCCAGCAGGTTTTGCGCCGCCATGTGGAGGCGCACGGCCACCAAGGGTTACCTGAAAACAGCCCCGAAGCCGATAAGCAGGTGTACAGTTCATACGACATCGACACTGTGTATCCGCAACACCGTCGCCACCGCCTCCCTCTGCAGATGGTGCGCTTTCTCGACGGCAGCAAATACTGCCTGCCGCAATGCCATAACTACTACTGGCCCGGGTATCGCCACTTCCAAGCGCCCGACCTCAGCCCAGCCCGCTGCAACTGTAGCCAGCCCGCCATCGCCAAATACCGCCATACGCCGCTGTTGCTCGTCTATTACGCCGACCCGAACTAGCCCACTCGGCTCGACAGCCGCCAAGATTTCGCCGAAGATCCGCAGCTCTCCAGCCTCGGCGTGTACCTCGACCCCGATACCGTGTGGCAGCACCCATGCAAAACTGGTATATCGGCGTGTTTAGTTTATTTGAGATTTCCGCGCTGCCGGCAGAGACGAAGGCATCGAATTCCAAACCTACCGTGCCAGCAGCAAAGGCGGGCAGCACGTGAACAAAACCGACTCCGCCGTGCGCGCAGTCCACCTCGCTAGCGGCATCGCCGTGCGTGCCGAGAGCGAATGCGGTCAGCACGCCAACAAAAAACGCACACTGAGGCTGCTCGCGCTCAAACTGGCCGAACACCACTAAACCGCCCTGCGCCAACACGCCGCCGATGCACACAAATTACTCTATCAAGTGGAGCGCGGCAACCCGAGACGGGTATTTAAGGGGGAAGATTTCCGCGAACAGGCTTGACGGCGCGGGCAATGGGAAAGGCTACCTTAAATTTCAGGTAGCCTTTGTGGTTTAAATAGCCGTATCTGGTGGATAGGCCGCCATTCGGGAAGTCGGATTCAAGAATCCGACCTACAGGTTTTCAGGTAGCGTTTCCTTATTCGGCACATTGGCAGCCGGTATGGCGATGCCGTGTTGTTTGAGCGGTGTGTAGGGTTTTGCCGCAGGCATGCGCGCTGTCGCCCGATGTTTCAAACCGCGTGCGTGTGGTTCCGCACATACCTATGCACCCCGCAAAGGGAAAGGCTACCTGAAAACGGTTGGTTGTCGTGGGGGCGTGGGCAGGCGGGCTGTTGTCTGAGTATTAAAACCGCATGTGTGTGTTTCCGCGCACTTTGCGCGTCCAGCAACGGAAAGGCTACCTGAAATTGTTTTAGCCCAGTAGGAACAACTCGCGGCCGTGCTGTTTGAGCCAGGCGGTAGCGGCGGGTCGGTGCGGAGAGTGTTGTTCGACTTCTGCCCAAAAGGCTGGGCTGTGGTTGGGGTGGCGCAGGTGGCAGAGTTCGTGCACGCAGACGTAGTCGGCCACGTATTCGGGTGCGCCGACGAGCCGCCAGTTGAGGCGGATATTGCGGCGGCGGCATACGCCCCAGAAGGTTTTGGCGCGGCTGAGGGCGGTGTGCTCGGGAATGAGTTGCAGGCGCTGGGCGTGTGTGGCGAGGCGGGGGAGAAGGTAGGCTTCGGCCAGCGGCTGGAGGTGTTGGCACAGGAGGGCTTGCTGTTGCGGCCATTCGGCTGCGGGCAAGAGGATACGGCCGGGCTGGATTTGGACGGCGGCTTGGGCGTGGGATTGCAGTTGGTGCGGCTGGCCATAGAGCCAGAGGTGGCTGGGGGCAGCGGACGGGGTGGGGCGGCGCCGGAGCATTTGCTGCAGGGCAGTTTCGTTATGTTGTAGCCAGCGGCGCAACTCGGGTAGGCTTAGCTGCGGAGGAATGCTGAGCCGCAGGCTATGTTCGCTGTGCGCCCGCAGGATAATGTTTTTCTTGGCACGGCGGCTGAGGTGGAGCTGGATGGTGTGGCCGTTGGCGAGGGTGTGGGTGAGGAGGGGCATGGTAGACTTCAGGTCGGCTTTGGGGTTTGATTTATATGGTTTCAGGTAGCCTAAGGCTACCTGAAAATATTTATGCTGGTACAGCTACACCAGCCGATGGCTGGTAAGCTTATGCCCGATATTTGTGCCTAAAACTGCTATTTGGCATGAATGCCCGGCCTACGGTTTTAGTTTCAGGTAGCCTTTGAGCAAACAAAAGGCTACCTGAAAGTTTAATTGGATTGACCGGCGGCTTCCGGCTGGGCGGATACGGCTTCGGTGACAACAGCTTGGTGCAAAGTGGTGAGCTTGCGGGTGAGGATGTTGAGGATGAGGCCGTAGGCGGGCAGGAAGAAGAGTGTGCCGATCACGAGTTTGAACAAGTAATCAACAAAGGCGATGTGCGGCCAGTTGGCGGCCATAAAGGCATCGCTGCTGCCGGCGAAGGCGATGGAGAAGAAAAGCACGGTATCCACGGCGTTGCCGGCGAAGGTGGAGGCGGTGGGGGCAATCCACCAGGATTTCAGCTGGCGCAGGCGGTTGAACACGACAATATCGAGGATTTGGCCCACGGCATAGGCGGCAAAGCTGGCCAGGGCGATGCGGAACACGGGCATCACGAACACAGCAAGCGCGCTCCAGCCTGTCCACGCGCCTTCTTGAAACAGCACGGAAAAGGCATAAGAAACGAGCAAGGCGGGGAACATAACGAAGAAGATAATGCGTCGGGCGAGGCTTTGGCCGAAGATGCGCACGGTTAAATCGGTGGCGAGGAAGATGAAGGGGAAACTGAGCGCGCCCCAGGTGGAATGCACTTCGAAGCCGTTGGGCAGGGTGACGCTGAAGGGAAACTGCACGAGATAGTTGCTGGCGGCAATCACCAGGATGTGGAAGAAAATGAGCCAACGGAGGGCTTGCTGCTGTTGGGCGGGGGTAAAGCGATAGTTTTGCATGAATGGTCCTTAGTTTTGGTTTAGATAAAAATCTACGCGGGAGGGTTGCGAACCGCGCGGGGGTTGGAAACTGGCTAAAAATATCGAGTTTTAAATTATATAATTAATTAATATTAATAGGCTCAAAATTCAATGCAAGGCAATATTGCATCATCACGAAACTCATTTAGCATACCGGAAAATTGGGTGATGAAAGTATTGAATAAACCCGGTTCTGTTACAAAATACATTGTTGCCATGCTGCCAACCATTCTGGATTTGAACCTAAAATACTCAGTTTCTAAATATATTTTAATAAATAATCTACTATGATAAATTTCTGAAAAGTGTAATCGTGCAGCGAAAGCTCCTCCTGCATACTCTTCCCCCAAACCACCTAATCGTAAATCATAAATTCCATTAAGTTGTTTACTCAAGGTGCGGAGATCGTTCAAGATGGATATACAGTTCTTTTTGCCAGTATAAATCTTCGTACAGAATGTGGACTGGTTATTTGATGCGATAATTTCCCATTCCAGTAAGTCATTATCACTAGTAATTTGTTGGAAACGGATGAATTGATTCATTATGCTGAATTTTCTTAATTAGTGGATGGGATAATTTAATTTTGCCACTGGTTTCAAAGGAAAAAGTGAGGTTAGTAAACCAGTATAGGCTACCTGAAAAATATTGCCGCTATGTTTCTTGTTCAAATTCTGTCTGCATGATGCGGTAGACCTGTTCAAAAGCGGCTTTCTTTTGATTGCTGACAACCGGCAGGGAGAGGGTGAGCTGGTTGGCTTTGTTCAGGCTGATGCGGCGGTTGGCTTGTAAAATGCAATACAGGCTAGCAATGCTGTACTGTGCTGTTTCAGCCGGCAGATTTCGACGGCCAGTGCTGCGTTATCCAGCGGGGGAAGAGAGACGGCACGGTTTTTAATCTCAGCAATCGACATGGGTTTCAGGTAGCTCGCAGGCTTACTGCATATCGTGTGTAAATAGCCGCTCGCGCGCCATTTGCTCGAACGGCGTGCCGGGGCGGCCATAGTTGGCGAACGGATGAATAGCGATGCCGCCGCGCGGGGTGAATTCGCCGAACACTTCGATGTATTTCGGGTTCATCAGTTTGATGAGGTCTTTCATGATGATGTTGATGCAGTCTTCATGAAAGTCGCCATGGTTGCGGAAGCTGAAGAGGTAGAGTTTGAGCGATTTGCTTTCCACCATTTTGATGTCGGGGATATAGCGGATGAGGATGGTGGCGAAATCGGGCTGGCCGGTAAGCGGGCACAGGCTGGTGAATTCGGGGCAGACGAATTTGACGAAGTAATCGTTGCCGGGGTGTTTGTTGTCGAACGCTTCGAGGATTTCGGGGGCGTAGGTTGAGGGATATTGCGTGCCGGTGTTGCCCAGCAGGGAAAGGCCGCTGAGCTCTTCTTTGTTGCGCATGGGAGTCCTTAGTTTTGGTAACGCGGGAGGGTTGCGAACCGCGGTTTGGAAAAAAGGAGCGGATTATAAAGGATTTTTAGGCTACCTGAAAGCGCAGCTTCAACGAAGTTTCCAAAGGAAGCTGAGTTTCTGCAAGGCCAAAATTTCAGGTAGCCTTTGGCAGGTTTGCGCTAAATCTCTCCGGCGCGCAGGGCTGCGAGTACGGGCGCGGTTTTTGGGGAAAAACCGCGCCAGAGGCGGTAGGATTCGGCGGCTTGCTCCACCAGCATGCCCAAGCCGTCGGCGCTCTGCCGTGCGCCTGCTTCGGCGGCGAAGCGCATAAAGGCGGTGGGCTCGCGGCCGTAGGCCATATCGTAGGCGAGTTCGCATTGGGCAAACACGGCAGGGGCAATGGCGGGCACTTGGCCACTCAGACTACCGGAGGTAGCGTTGATAATAATATCGAAACCGGCGGCAGGCAGCTCGCCCACCTCGGCGGCACGGATGCCGAAAATGGCAGCCAGCTCTTGCGCTTTGGCAGCGGTGCGGTTAGCAATAGTGAGACTGGCTGGGCGGCATTCGAGCAGAGGCAGAATCACGCCGCGCGCTGCACCGCAGGCGCCGATGAGGAGGATGCGCTTGCCGGCTAGGGCTACCTGAAAGTTGCGGCCAATATCGGCCACCAAGCCGAAGCCATCGGTGTTGTCGGCGTGGATTTGGCTGTTCCCCTGCCTAATCAGCGTGTTGGCTGCGCCGGCGGCGCGGGCGCGCTCGGAAAGGCTGTCTGCCCAGGCATAGGCATCGGTTTTGAAAGGCACAGTTACGTTTGCGCCCACGCCGCCCGCAGCGAAAAAGGCGGCGGCAGTTTGGGCGAAGCAGCTCGGTTCGGCCAGCAATCGTTCATATTTGATGGTCACGCCTTCTTGGGCGGCAAACATTTGGTGGATAGTTGGTGAGCGGCTGTGAGCCACGGGGTTGCCGAAAACGGCGTAATGGGAAGCAGGCATGGTGTGCAGCAGAGAAAAGAAAAGTGCTGAATTATAGCCAAATATATGCCTCAACGCTTGCAAATCTGCCATGTCGCCCCATCTTACTGTTTGACTGCCGAAGCAGGCAGCAGCGGCCGGCTGAATTTTTTGCAAACGGCGTATTTGCTGCTACAATCAATATTCGTTTCTTTTTTATTTGATATTCAAGAGGAGTTTTTCCACATGCAACCACGCAATGTTTACGATTACACCGACGTGGGCAGCAGCGTTTCCGCACAAAGCACCATTTTGCGTAAAACCTACGGCTTACTCGGGCTCTCGTTTCTTCCGGCGGCTGCCGGCGCATTCGTCGCCATGGCCACCGGTCTGAGCCTGTTCAGCTTTACCGGCAACTATTGGATTGCTGTGGGCATTTTCTTCGCCTTTTTCTACGGCATTAGCTTTCTAATCGAGAAAAACCGCCACAGCAATGTGGGTGCTGCCCTGCTGATGGTGCTCACTTTCGGCCTGGGCTTCACGCTGGGTCCGATTTTGAACTACAGCCTGGCGCTTTCCAACGGCATAGAACTCATCGGCATTGCCGCCGTCATGACTGCCGCCGTATTTCTGAGCATGGCAGCCATGGCCAAATCGCCCACCTTCCAAACCAACAGCATCGCCCGCTTCGTTAGCGTGGGTTTCGTGGTGGCCGTTATTGCCATGGTTGCCAGCTTCTTCCTGCAGATTCCCGCGCTCTCGCTCACCGTATCCGCCCTGTTTGTGATCGTGAGCTCTGTGCTGATTATGTGGCAGGTGCGCGTGATCATTGAAGGCGGTGAAGACAGCCACATTAGTGCCGCGCTGACTTTGTTTGTTGCCATCTACAACATCTTCGTCAGCCTGCTGCGCCTGCTGTTGGCATTTGCCGGTGAAGACTAAGTCGCTTTAAGTAGATTGGATAAAGGCTACCTGAAAAATTTCAGGTAGCCTTTTGTTATGGAAAAATATATAGCTCAACGTTATTACGCTGAAGCCAACGGCTTGAGCATGATGCACCACCATATGCTGTAATAGGCTTCTTTGCGCGGCTAGGGGAATTGGGCAAGCTGTTTCTCGGCAGCGGCATTGTCTTGGTTGTCTATCATAAACTCTGCATTCAGTGTTTCGTTTTCGGCTTGGGCATAAAAAAGTGGATTAATGGTATTGCGTTTTCATGGTTTGCCATACCACTATCACTGGCGCCTTTGGTCACCCAGTAACCCAGAATTGCTTGAAAACTTTCACCGTTGCAGCTTATCCAGATTTCGTGTGGGCAAGGTTTTCACCGGTATTGAACGCATCGAGCAAAATGTGCAGGTTGTTGGTGCAGAAGTTGTGTAGGTTGCGCGAGAGGGAGTCCTCCAGGTTTTCGCCGATGCCGTCGCAGCATTCGTAGAGTTCGCGCCCGTCGGGCAGGGTAATGCCGACATCAAAACGGCTCACCATCGCACCGTTGCCGTGTTGGTGCGGAAACGCCCAGGTTTCGAGCTGCACGGGCACGGCGAAATCGGGCAGGATTTTGTCGCTCCGCGTTTGGCAGGCATAGCCGTGGGCTTGCAGGATTTCGGCAAGGGCTTCGTTGAGGTTTAGGGTATCGAGTTCTTGAGGTTCCATGAGTTTGCTCTTGAGGCTACCTGAAAAATATGGTGGTTGGTAGGGGCTATGTTGTTATCGATTCTAACAAAGTTTGGTGTAGCCTTAGTGCTGTTTGGTCATTTCGCTAATACAGCGCCGTACGCTGCGTTTGAATGAAACCAAGTGGTGTCCTGGCGTGGCGGAGTAGATGTCGTCGACCAGACAGCGGCCGTTTGGGCTGCATTGCAGTACGAATTGCACTTGGGTGGCCGAGAAATCGCCGGGAAACTGCTGAAATACGGCTTCGATTCGGCCGTTGGCCAGTGGCCGGATGTTCAGTGTCCGGTTTAGGCTGGCTTGATCCCAATCCTGCCCGGCAATAATCGGGTCGTAATCGATGCAGCCGACTTCGTTCGGTGGTGTATGCTGTTTGTCTTCTTGGTATACAGCCTGTAGATCGGCGGAAAAATGGCGTTCCGGATGTGCATGAATGGTATTGCCGTTTTGATAGGGTACATATAGGCTATGGATCAAGGCCAGTTTTTGTGGGCGGAAATTGTCTGCCCCAGCTGTTGTGGCGCAGGCAAGCAATAGGGTGGTCAAAATATATTTTTGCATATTGCTTCTCCTAATAATTGTGGGCTGAAACAATGTTTCTTCATTATATCAGTTATATAAAAGGCTACCTGAAACTTTCAGGTAGCCTTTGCCATACGGAAAAGCTTAATGCCTGAAATGCCGCACGTCCGTTACCACCATGGCGATGTCGTGTTCGTCCGCCGCATCGAAGACTTCCTGATCGCGCATCGAGCCTGCGGGATGGATGATGGCTTTGATGCCCTGTTCGGCAATCACGTCCACGCCGTCGCGGAAGGGGAAGAAGGCGTCGGAGGCGGCGCATGCGCCGTTTAAGTCTAGGCCTGCGTCCTGCGCTTTGCGGGCGGCGATGCGGGTGCTGTCCACGCGGCTCATTTGGCCTGCACCAATGCCGTAGGTTTGACCGCCTTTGCCGAATACAATGGCGTTGGATTTGACGTATTTGGCGACGTTCCAGACGAACAGCAAATCGTTCCATTCCTGCTCGGTCGGTTGGCGTTTGGAGACGACTTTCAAATCGGTGCGGCTGATGCGGTGAATGTCGGGCGTTTGTACCAGCAGTCCGCCGCCGACGCGTTTGAGTTCGAAGCGGTTCGCGCCTGCTTCGAGCGGGGTTGTTAGAGAAATTTGCAATACGCGCACGTTTTTCTTGGCGGCGGCGATTTCGAGGGCTTCGGCGGTGAACTTCGGCGCCATGAGGACTTCCATAAACTGGTTGTCGGTAATCTGTTTCACGGTTGCGCCGTCCACTTCGCGGTTGAAGGCGATGATGCCGCCGAACGCGCTGGTGGTGTCGGTGGCGTAGGCGAGTTTGTAGGCGGTCAATGTATCGGCTGCAACGGCAACACCGCACGGATTGGCGTGTTTCACAATCACGCAGGCGGGTGCGTCGAAGGATTTGACGGCTTCCCAAGCGGCATCGGCATCGGCGATGTTGTTATACGACAATTCTTTGCCTTGCAGTTGTTTGTAGGCGGCGAGGCTGCCTGCGGCGGGGTACACATCGCGGTAAAACGCGGCGCGTTGGTGCGGGTTTTCGCCGTAGCGCATGTCTTGAACTTTAATCCAGCTTTGGTTGAACTGGCTCGGGAATTCACCGATTTCGGGCGTGCCGCTCAACACGTCGTCTGAAAGCGAGGTTAAGTAGTTGGAAATTATGCTGTCGTATTGGGCGGTGTGGCTGAACGCCTTGCGCGACAGGTTAAAACGGGTTTTGTCGCTCAACGCGCCGCCGTTGGCTTCCATTTCGGCGGCGATGGCGGGGAAGTCGGCGGTGTCGGTAATGATGGCGACGTGTTTCCAGTTTTTCGCGGCGGAGCGCACCATGGTCGGGCCGCCGATGTCGATGTTTTCAATCGCATCTTCCAGCGTGCAGTCGGGCTTGGCGATGGTGGCGGCGAAAGGGTAGAGGTTCACGCACACCAGGTCGATATTGCCGATGTCATGTTCTTCCATGGTGGCAACGTGATCAAGCAAATCGCGTCGGCCGAGGATGCCGCCATGGATTTTCGGATGCAGGGTTTTCACGCGGCCATCGAGCATTTCGGGGAAACCGGTGTAGTCGGATACTTCGATCACGGGAATGCCCGCATCGGCAAGCAGCTTCGCTGTGCCGCCGGTGGAGAGGATTTCGACACTGAGTTTATGCAGGGCTTGGGCAAATTCGACTGCGCCGTTTTTATCGGACAGGCTGATGAGGGCACGTTTGATGGAAGGCATGGGGGAGTCCTTTTGTGGTAGCTGGTGGGAAGGGGAGAGGCTACCTGAAAACGGAGCTTCCGAAAGAAGTAAAGTTTCTGCGAAGCTAAATTTCAGGTAGCCTTTATGGCAGGCATTTCATGTAGTGGATTAACAAAAACCGGTATGGCGTTGGTTCGCCTTGTCGTACTGATTGTACTGTCCTCGGCTCGCCGCCTTGTCCCGATTTTTGTTAATCCACTATATGAGGAGGGCTGTTAATTTACACGCCGCAGCTGGCTTTTGTGGATATAGCCTTGGAATACGGCATCGTTGCCGTATTCGTCTTTTTCGGTGTATGCGCCCTGGTTGTCGTATAGCAGCCAGTTGTCTTTGCTCAAACCCGGAACAATTTGCACGCGTGTGCCGTTGGGTAGCGTTTTGATGATTGGGGCTCTGCTAGTTGGGTAGCCAGGGTGGATGCTGTGGACATTTGCCGAGCCGTTAGGGCTGGCGACAATGTAGTTTTGCACAATAAAGCCCTGGTTTTGGTGCACAAATCCGATGCGCCGGCCATCTAGGCGGATGTGGTACCAATTGCCCTGCCTGCTGAGGATTTCGCGTTGTGCGCTGCGGTAATCCAGCCTGGCGAGGATTCTGCTGTTGGCATTGGGCGCGGTGCGGACGTTTGCCGTGCCGTCGGCTTCGATGTGGGGCAGGAAGTAGTCTGCAGCTTGGGCAGACAGGCCGGCGGCGGTGAGTAGGGCGGCTAGGAAGGTTTTCATTTGGAAGGGCTTCTGTTTGGGCTTAAAAGCCCGGCGGGCAAGGGGTTACCTGAAATTTCAGGTAACCTCATTCATCAACGGTTGTTTTGGATACGTTGATTAGCGCGGCGGGCGGCTGGGCTATTGGGGTAGGTTTGCATCAGCTTGCGCCAGGTGGCGCGGGCGATGTCTCGCTGCTGCATGCCCCATTGGCAGTGGCCGACACTGTAAAGGGCCTCGGCGGCTTTGGGGTTGGCGGCGAAGCGGGCGGCGAAGCGTTGGCCGGTGAGGATGACGGATTCGCAGTTGCGCAGTTTTTCGTGGCTCTGCATGAGCAGGAAGAGGGCGTTTTGCTCGGTGCGGCCGCCGCTGCCGCTGCGTTCGGCGAAGCGCAGCTGCTGTAGGGCCTGGCTGTAGAGGCCGCTGCGATAGAGTTGCAGGGCTTGTTGATAGGCTTGCTCTTGCGGGTTTTCAGCAGGAGTGGTGACAGGCTCGGCACTGCTGTGGCTGGTGCTGCGGCGGGAGGCGGCTCGAGCATCGAGGAGCTGAGCGAGCTGCTGCTGGCGTTGTTGCAGTTCGCTAATTTGGCCGCGTAGTTCGACAATTTGTTGTTGCAGCTGGCTGATTTGCTGGTTGTGGGCGGTAAGTTCGGTTACGATGCGCTGCGAGGGTTGGGGGCTGCCGGTGGCGGATGGTCGTGTGGGGGGGGAGAGCGGTACAAGCAGCGAGGCCGCAGAGGGCGGCGGGGATGATTAGGCGCATGGGGTTTCCTCGGGATAACGTTTGCGCAGCAGGGTGAGGCCGTCGCCCAGGGGTAGGGTGAGGGCGGCTACGCGGGAGTCGGTTTGCAGGGATTGGTTGAAGGCGCGGATGCGCTCGATAGATTCGGGAGCGGACTCGGCGTTTGCCTGATACACGCGGCCGCCGAGCAGGAGGTTGTCGATGGCGATGAGGCCGCCGGGGCGCAGCAGGGTGAGGCAGCGTTCGTAGTAGTGGGCGGTGGGCGGTTTGTCGGCATCGATAAGGGCGAAATCGTAGCTGCCGCTGCGGCCTTGCTGGATGAGTTGGTCGAGTGTGATGAGGGCAGGCTGGAGGTGGAGCTCAATTTTGTGCTCCACGCCGGCTTCGCGCCAGAAGCGACGCGCGGTGTTGGTGTAGGTGATGTTGATGTCGCAGGCGGTGAGGCGGCCGTGTTCGGGCAGGGCGAGGGCGACGGCGGTGCTGCTGTAGCCGGTGAACACGCCGATTTCTAGGCAGCGTTCGGCGCGGATGAGCTGCACGAGAAAGGCGAGGAGCTGGGCTTGCTCGGCGGCCAGGTGCATTTTGCCAATACGGTGCTGCGCGGTGGTTTGGCGCAGGCGTTGCAACACTTCTGCTTCGGGCGGGTTGATGCTTTTCAGGTAGCCTGCAAGGCCGGGGGGCAGATGGTCGGTGGCTGCGGTCATGGCGCGGCGCGGGGTTTAGTAGGAATAGTAGGTGTAGGGTTTTTTGGCGACTTTGCCGGCGGCGAAATCGGCCTGCTCTTCGGGGTTGAGCTCCACATCCCACAACAGGCCGCGGTTTTGGAGGCGGCGTTCTTGCTCTTCGGGGTGTTCTTCGATGTATTTTTGCAGGAACTGGGTGGCGTCGGATTGGTAGTTATACATGGTGTGTTTTCCTGTGGTGCGGGGTAGCGGCGATTATAACGGAAAGCGCTTGGTTTGGCAGCCGTTGCGGCGAAAGGTTATACTGCGCACTTTATCTTAAGCACGCGCCTGCGCGCACGCCGCAGGCTACCTGAAAAACAAGAAGAGAATACCCCCTATGCTGACTAGATGGCTGCGCAAAATCCTGCCGGGCAAACCTGAAGCCGCCGCAACACATTCACACAAACAGGTGCTGCCGCAAAACGAACACGGCATCACGCCGAACGGGATCAGCTATGCGGCGGAAAAGGTGGTGTCGCGGTTGCAGCAGGCCGGGTTTGAGGCTTATGTGGTGGGCGGCGCGGTGCGCGATTTGCTCTTGGGCATCGAGCCGAAAGATTTCGACGTGGCCACCAACGCCCGCCCTGAAGAAGTGCGCAAAGTATTCCGCCGCAGCCGCATCATCGGCCGCCGCTTTCAGATTGTGCATGTGATGGTGGGGCCGGAAACGATTGAAGTCACCACCTTCCGCGGCGGCAGCCGCCCCGCGCGGCAAAACGAACACGGCCGTATCATGCAAGACAACAGCTACGGCAGCATGGAGCAAGACGCCGCCCGCCGCGATTTCACCTGCAACGCCCTGTATTACAACCCCGCACGTGGGGAAATCACCGATTTCCACCACGGCGTGGCCGACATCCGCGCCAAACGCCTGGTGATGATCGGCGACGCTTGCGCGCGCTATCAGGAAGACCCGGTACGCATGCTGCGCGCCGCCCGGCTTTCCGGCAAACTCGGTTTTCAGGTAGCCCCCGACACCGCCGCGCCGATTGCCGAATGCCTGCACCTGTTGCCCAAAGAACCGCTGGCGCGCCTGTTCGACGAAGTGATGAAACTCTTGTTTTCCGGCGCAGCCATCGACTGCCTCAAACAGATGCAGGCCCTGGGCATGGACGGCCAAAGCGTGCACCCCCTGCTTGCCTGCGCCTTGGAAAGGCTACCTGAAAACCAAGGGCGCGGCATCGTGGCGCTTGCCCTCAACAGCACCGACAGCCGCCTGCGTGCCGACCAAGGCGTATCGGTGGGCTTTGTGCTGGCCGCCGTATTGTGGCCGCAGGTGCGCGAGGCCTGGCAGCGCGCTCAGAATAGCGGGCTCAGAACCATGCCCGCACTCAGCGCCGCCGTAGCCGAAACCCGCGCCCACATGGAGAAAGGTTGGGGCGTGCCGCACCGCTTCACCGCCTCGATGCGCGAAATCTGGCAGCTCCAGCCCCAATTTGAATACCGGCGCGGCGCCCGTCCCTTCCGCCTGCTTGCCCAGCCCCGCTTCCGCGCCGCCTACGATTTCCTGCTGCTGCGCGCCCGCGCCGGCGAAGTGGAGCAGGGCATTGCCGACTGGTGGACAGCTTTCCAAGAAGCCGATGAAGAACAGCGCAAGCAGATGATTCAAGCCGCCGAACAACGCCCTGACAGCGGCGATGCCCCAGCCAAAAAACGCCGCCGCCGGCGCAAGAAGAAAACAGGCGCGGCAGATAAGGACATGGTTGAATAAGCGGCATTGGGTTGAAGCAGCCGTAGGTCGGATCCTCGAATCCGACACCTCATTCAAAGGCTACCTGAAAATCCCGACCACTCCGTTTTCAAGTAGCCTAAACTCCAATCACTCCATGATTAAAAACGCCAGATGAAGCAAGCCATTATTGCCTTGGGCAGCAACCTCGAACAGCCCGTTTCCCAGCTGCAAAACGCCCTGGCCGCGCTGGCCGCGCATCCGCAAGTGCAGGTGTTGGCCGCTTCCTCGTTTTACCGCACCGCGCCGGTGGACTATGCTGACCAGCCCGACTTCATCAACGCCGTGGCACTGCTGTCTACCGATTTGCCCGCTGCCGAACTGCTCGCGCTGTTACACCAAACCGAAGCCGCCGCCGGCCGCGTGCGCAGCTTCCGCAATGCCCCGCGCACGCTGGATTTGGACTTAATCGACTACGCCGGCCAAATGATCGACAGCCCCGCCTTGCAGCTGCCGCACCCGCGCGCCCATCAGCGCGGCTTCGTGATGATTCCCCTGGCCGAAATCGCCCCGCAGCACATCCTGCCCGGCCAAACCGCCACCGCTGCCGAGCTAGCCGCCACGCTGGGCAATGAAGGCGTGCAACGTTTAGATGAAACAGAGAGTTAAATTTTTCAGGTAGCCTTTGGAAGGCTGCCTGACCCCCGAAAGGCTACCTGAAACATTCCAAGGAGAAACCATGCAGGCAGACTACCGCTACATCGTTGTGGAAGGCCCCATCGGCAGCGGCAAATCCCCGCTCAGCCGCAAGCTGGCCGAGCATTTCGGCTGCACCCTCATCAGCGAGCAGCCCGAGCAGAACCAGTTTTTGGAGCAGTTCTACCTCAATGCCGCCAACCACGGCCTGGCCGCCGAGCTCTACTTCCTGCTGCGCCGCACCGAAACGCTCAACCTCATCGCCGCCGCCGACGAAATCGGCAATGCCAACCACAGTATGCAGCGTGTGGTGAGCGATTTCTTATTGGAAAAAGACCAGATTTTCGTGCCCACCATCCTGCGCGAAGACGAGCAGATGCTGTATTGGCAGCTCAAGCAAAAAATCATGCCCGAAATTCCCGTGCCAGATTTGGTGATTTACCTGCAAACCAGCGCCGGTGCCGCTGAAGCGCAGCTGCGCAGCCGTGGCGACAACCACATCAATTTGTTCCCGCCCGGCTACCTGCAGCAGGTGCACGAGGAATACCACCGCTATTTCTACCTCTACGACCGCGCCCCGCTGCTGATTGCCAATACCGAAGAGCTGGATTTTGTGAACAACCCCGACCACTTCCAACTGCTGCTGCACGCCATCGCCAATATGCGCGGCAGCCGGCATTATTTGAACTTGAGCGAACGCTAGGGCGGAATGGTAAAGGCTACCTGAAATGTTTCAGGTAGCCTTATTTTAAGACGGGGTGCGGCGGAAGCTCACGGCCTGCATTACGTGGCGTTGGTTTACGGTGTCGCTGCCGGCCAAGTCGGCCAGGGTACGGGCGATGCGCAGGATGCGGTGGTAACTGCGGGCGGAAAGTGAAAGTTTTTCCAGCACGGCAGAGAGGGCGGCTTTGGCTTTGGGCTCGATGGCGGACAGCTCATCCAGCTCGGTTACGTTGAGCAAGGCATTGCTTTTGCCTTGCCGCTGCTGTTGGCGTTCGCGCGCGGCCAGCACGCGTTCCCGTACGGCAGCGCTGGGTTCGCCGGGTGTGGCTTGAGTGAGCTCGGCGGCGGAGAGGGCGGGCACTTCAATAATCAAATCAATCCTGTCCAGAAGCGGGCCGGAAATTTTGCCGCGATAACGGGCAATACTTTCGGGCGTGCAGCGGCAGGGTTTGGCGGGGTGGCCGAGGTAGCCGCAGGGGCAGGGATTCATGGCAGCCACCAGCTGGAAGCGGGCGGGATAGGTGGCTTGGCGGCTGGCGCGGGAAATGTGGATAAGGCCGTTTTCCAGCGGTTCGCGCAGCATTTCCAGCACCTTGCGGTCGAATTCTGGCAATTCGTCGAGAAACAATACGCCGTTGTGCGCCAGGGAAATTTCGCCGGGCTTGGGGTCGGAACCGCCGCCCACCATGGCGGCGGCGCTGGCGCTGTGGTGCGGCGAACGGAAGGGGCGGCGGCGGGAGAAACTGTGCTGCTGGGGCAGCAGCGAGCGCAGCGCCCAGGTTTCGGTGATTTCGTCGTCGGAGAGCGGCGGCAGGATGCCGGGCAGGCGTTGCGCCAGCATGGATTTGCCGGTGCCGGGCGGGCCGCTCATCAGGATGCTGTGGCCGCCGGCAGCGGCAATTTCGAGCGCGAGCCGCGCGGTGTGCTGGCCTTTTACGTCTTGCAGGTCGGGATAGGGCGCTTCTTCGGCCGCTTCAGCACGGGCTTGGCAGCGGGGCAGGGCGGCGATGCCGTTGAGGTGGGCGGCCACGGCCACCAGGCTTTCGGCAGCCAATACTTCGGCGCGTTCAATCAGCGCGGCCTGCTCGGCGCTCTCTTGCGGCAAAATAAAACGACGCCGCGCCTGCGTGCTCTGCCACACCATGGCCAGCGCACCGCGCACCGGGCGCAGCAGGCTGGACAAGGCCAGCTCACCGGCCAGTTCGTATTGCGCCAATTCTTCGGGCGAAATGGCGATTTGGCCGGAGGCTACGAGGATGCCCACGGCAATCGGCAGATCGAAACGGCCGGATTCTTTGGGCAGATCTGCCGGGGCAAGGTTGACAGTGATTTTTTTGGCGGGGAAGTCGAAGCCGCTTTGGATGATGGCGGCGCGCACGCGGTCGCGGCTTTCTTTCACTTCGGTATCGGGCAGGCCGACAATATTGAATGCAGGCAGGCCGTTGGCCAAGTGGGCTTCCACTTCCACCAAGGGCGCGGCCATGCCGCTGAGCGCCCGGCTGTATACCACCGCCAAACTCATGCCGCGCTTCCTATTGCTGTTCAGAAGGGTTGGGCAGGGCGGCTGGAGCGGCGGCTTCTAGCTTGGCCAGGCGCGCTTCTAAGGCGGCCAGTTTTTCGCGGGTTTTGATGAGCATCTGCTGTTGGATGTCGAATTCTTCGCTCGTTACCAAATCGAGCTTGCTGAATGTGCTGCCGAGCAGGGTTTTCACATTTTTTTCCACGTCTTTCACCGGGCTTTCGGCAATGGCGCTGCCGATTTTCCCGGCGAGTTCGTCGAGGATTTGTTTGGCCAACATGGGGTTTCCTTTATTTTTGAAGGGTTGGGATGGGCGCATTGTATAAGTGCGGGAATAGGGCGGCAAGCAGTAAAGGCTACCTGAAACGCGGCTAAACTTTCAGGTAGCCTTTTCAGCCAGATTTATTGCCACTCGAAACGCAGCAGGCGCATGATTAAAAACAGGCCGAGCAGGCTGATGAGCACATACAGGCTGCTGGACATGCTGTGCCAGAAAGAGAGCTCTCCACCGAGCAGGTTGGAGAGCCAATGCGTCTGCCCGCCGCGGAGGGCACGGATAAGCGGCACCAGCGCAAATTGCGAGATGGCCAGCAGCAGCCAAGTGAGGGCGACGATGCGCGAGCTGAGTTTGCTGCGTTGGCCGTAGCTGCGCTGCTGCGCCGAGAGGCCGGCCAAATAAAGGATGGCCCACACAAACAACCCGATATAGTTTACCGCGCTAAACAGCGTACCGGCCAGGTTGCCGGCCTGCTCTTTGGGCAGAGATTGGAACAATAGCGGCGCCACGCCGTAGCCGGCCAAAAGATACGCGCCAAACCACACGGCGGCCAACAGGGCCAACACTCGATTTGCAAACATTCGTTTCCTTTCTCTGCTTTTTGTTTAAAACGAAACGCAGTGTACCGTATTCTTTGCATACTTTCAGCTGCCGGGCCGATACTTTACCTGCTATAAAATCAGCCTACATTGCGTTACAATCCCGCACTTTACGTTGCCGACACACCATTATGTCCAATAAGCCCAAACACGAACACGAAGCCAACAAACTGCACAAACGCCTGCGCCACGCCGTGGGCCAAGCGATTAACGATTTCAATATGATTGAAGAGGGCGACAAAGTCATGGTCTGCCTCTCCGGCGGCAAAGACAGCTACGCCCTTTTAGACATCCTGTGCCACCTGCAAGCCTCCGCGCCGATCAATTTCGAGCTGGTGGCGGTGAATCTCGACCAAAAACAGCCCGGCTTTCCCGAACATGTGTTGCCGGAGTATCTGACTTCTATAGGCGTGCCGTTCAAAATTGTGGAAGAAGACACCTATTCCACCGTGAAGCGCGTGCTCGATGAAGGCAAAACCACCTGCTCGTTGTGCAGCCGCCTGCGGCGCGGAATTTTGTACCGCACGGCCAAAGAGCTGGGCTGCACCAAAATCGCGCTCGGCCACCACCGAGACGACATCCTCGCCACCCTGTTTTTAAACATGTTCTACGGTGGCAAACTCAAAGCCATGCCGCCCAAGCTGGTGAGCGACAACGGTGAACACATCGTGATCCGCCCGCTGGCCTATGTGAAAGAAAAGGATTTGATCAAATACGCCGAAATCAAGCAGTTCCCCATTATTCCCTGCAACCTGTGCGGCTCGCAGCCCAATCTGCAGCGGCAGGTAGTGAGCGAAATGCTGAAAGACTGGGACAAACGTTTCCCCGGCCGCATCGAAAGTATGTTTTCCGCGCTGCAAAACGTGGTGCCCTCGCATTTGGCCGATACCGAACTGTTTGATTTTGCCGGTTTGCAACGTGGTCAGACCCTGAAACACGGCGGCGATTTGGCCTTCGACAGCGAAACCGTTTCCTTTAACGCCCCGCGCGACGACGAAGACGAAGGGCTACCTGAAAAACCCGCACGCAAAGTGATTAATATCTTGGGCAGCAAGCCGAAAACCGGAGGCTGCGGTGCGGGATAAATTCATTTCACTCTTACAGTTTATTCCCCTGCTGATGCTGACGCAGGTGCTGCCGATATTGGCCTGGCTGCTCGGCGGCCTGGGCAGGAGCATGGCTGCCCAAATTGTGGCCGCACTGCTGTTTACGGTTGCCGCCGTAGCCATGTGCGGGCTATACCTGCAGCTCTACCTTAAGCAGGCAGACGGTTATTTCCATAATTGGAAAAGCCGGTTTTCCGGCAAAAAACTGCTGTGGGCGGCGGGCTATATTGTGCTGATGCTGGCCATCAACCCGCTCTACGAAATGCTGATGGCCGCGCTGGGCGTAGAAAGCAGCGTGGACAACCTGCAAAACCAGCTCATCATTATGGAAATGCTGCAACGTGCCCCGCTGACGATGGCGGCCTATATCGTGCTGTTTGCGCCGGTTTTGGAAGAGCTGCTGCTGCGTGGCATTTTTTTCCAAAGCTTCGGCAGCGTAGAAAACCGCGGCAAACGCTGGCTGTTGCTGGTGCTGTCTGCCTTCATCTTCGGCAGCCTGCACAGCCCGCCGGTACATTACGATTTTCTGCTGTATTTCGCCATGGGCTTGGTACTCGGCACGGCCTATCTGCACACCAGAGATTTGAAATACCCGGTTTTGATTCATATGGCAAACAATGCATTGGGCTTGGCTGGGGTGTTGTTTGAGTAAGAATGGGGAAAGGCTACCTGAAAGCAGTTTGATTTTCGGGTAGCCTGATGGAGATGGCGATGCCAACAGACGAATGGGCGGAGCTCAAAAGCAAACAAGAACGCTACCGCCGCCGCGTGCGTGAATTTGTGCAGCAAAACAGACTGGTGGGCGCGATGAATAACACCAAATGGCGGGAGCTGTGTGAGGCAATGGATGAGTGGGAAAATGCGCCGGCCTATGAAATCAAGTATTTGTTTGACGAAATATCGGAAGTGGAGGTTGAGCAAGCCATAGCTGAAACGACGGTAGCGATAGGCGATTGGGGCAATGAGCATTTTTATTCGATGTTCGATATTGAATGGGTGAAAATTCGGAAATTGCGCTCGGTGTTTCGCGGGCACCTGATTGCGCGGGAAATCGTCGCGGGAAATCGTGGATAATAGCGAGGGTATCCGCGCGATATTGGATCGGTTTGCCATTCCATATGTGGAGGGCGAGTTTTGCTTCACGGTATATGGCTACCTGAAAGCTTGAGTGCCAGAAAAGCAAAGATACAGGCTACCTGAAAGTGTTTCAGGTAGCCTCACGCTACACCCAGCCACCCAGGTTTTCCTGTGCAATATCGGCCAGAGCCTCGATGAAGATGGGGTTGTCGTTGAGGCAGGGGATGAAGCGGAAGGTTTGGCCGCCGGCTTCGTGGAATTGTTCGCATCCTTTTATCGCGAGCTCTTCTAGGGATTCCGGGCAGTCGCTCACGAAGCCTGGGCAGAAAATGTCGAGCTCGCGGATGTTGTGTTTGGCAGGCAGTTCGGTGAGCAAATCGGTGGTGGCAGGACCTATCCAGCGGTTGCGGCCAAAGTGGCTTTGGAAGGCGATATACCATTCTTGGGTGGTGAGCTGCAGGGCTTTAGCCAGCATTTCTGCGCTGGCATGGCATTCGGCCTCGTAAGGGTCGCCCTGCTGCACGGCGGCTTTGGGGATGGCATTAAAGCTGAACAGGATGCGTTGGCCGCGGCCGTGCAGCCGCCAGTAAGCGCGGATATGTGCAGCCATGGCTTGGATGTAACTGGGGTGGTTGTAGAAGCGGCTGATGGTGCGCAGACTGATTTGGTTGCGCTGTTGGAGCAATACGCTCAACACCTTATCCAGCGCGGCGCCACTGCTGCTGGCAGCGTATTGCGGATAGAGGGGGATGGCGAGCAAGCGGTCTACCCCTTGGGCTTTCATGACGGCGATAGCATCGGCCACGGCAGGCACGCCGTAGGACATGGCGTGTCCCACCAGCACTTGCGGCAGCTCGGCTTGCAGGGCGGCAGCCTGTTTGGCTGTGAACACAGCCAGCGGAGAGCCTTCTCTTTGCCAGATCTGGCGGTAGCTATGTGCGCTTTTTTTTGCACGGAAGGGCAGGATGATGCCGTGCAGCAGCGGCTGCCACAACAAGCGTGGCAGCTCGACCACGCGCGGGTCGGACAAGAATTCGCGCAAGAAATGGCGCATGGCTTCGGGTGTGGGCGCAGCGGGCGTGCCGAGGTTGACCAGAAGAATGCCAACTCGAGCTTGCTGCCGGCCGCCGTGTGGCGGCTCGGGTTGGAAGTGGGGCATGGGGGCTCCTTGGGTGTTTTTATTGGAGGTTACCTGAAAACATCGGCTCCAATATTTCTATAAGTCATCCTTCCTTGCCAATATTTTACGCGCTCCACTCACATCGGCGGGGGAAACGATGCCCGCGTCTTCCAAAGCCTGCATCAGGTTGGCGGCTCGGTTGTAACCGATGCGCAGTTGGCGTTGCAGCGAGGAGATGGAGGTTTTGCGGCTTTCCAGAATAAAGGCGACGGCTTGGTCGAACATTTCGTCGCCGGCGGCATTGGGGCTGACGGCGTTTACGGTTTCCTGCGCGGCTTCGCCGGAAAGTAGGCCTTCGATGTAGTTGGCGCTTTGCTGGCGTTTGGCGAAGGAGGCCACTTCGTGCACTTCGTGGTCGCTTACAAACGCGCCTTGCAGGCGCACGGGCTCGGCGCTGCCAGGCTGGAGGAATAAAAGGTCGCCGTATTTGAGCAGGTCTTCCGCGCCCATTTGGTCGAGGATGGTGCGGCTGTCGATGCGGCTTTGCACAGTGAAGGCCATACGGGTGGGGATGTTGGCTTTAATCAGGCCGGTTACCACGTCTACGCTGGGTCGCTGGGTAGCCACAATCAGGTGCATACCTGCAGCGCGGGCTTTTTGTGCCAGGCGGGCGATTTGCGTTTCCACCGCCTTTTTCTCGGTCATCATCAAGTCGGCCAGTTCATCAATCACAATCACGATATAGGGCAGTTTTTGCAGCGGCTCGGGCTCGTCGGGATTGGGGCTGAAGGGATTGGGCAGGGGCTTGCCGGAAGCGGCGGCCTCGGCCACTTTTTGGTTGAAGCCGGCCAGGTTGCGCACGCCGGCATGGGCGAGCAGGCGGTAGCGTTTTTCCATTTCGGCCACACACCAATTGAGCGCCTGCCCGGCCTCGCGCATATCGGTTACCACCGGGCAGAGCAGGTGCGGAATGCCTTCATACACGGAAAGTTCCAGCATTTTCGGGTCGATCATGATAAAGCGCACCTCATCCGGCGCGGCCTTATACAGTATCGACATAATCATGGCGTTCACGCCCACTGATTTGCCCGAGCCGGTCATACCGCCCACCAGCAGGTGCGGCATTTTGCCCAAATCGGCCACCACCGGCTGCCCGGCAATATCTTTGCCCAAGGCCACGGTGAGCTTGGACAGTGCGGCGGCAAACACTGGCGAGGACAGGATTTCGCGCAGCAGCACTTCCTGCCGCTTCTCGTTCGGCACTTCGATGCCCATGGTGCTCTTGCCAGAAATGGTTTCCACCACGCGCACCGACTGCATGGAAAGCGAACGCGCCAAATCTTTGGCAAGGTTGGTAATCTGGCTGCCTTTCACACCCTGCGCCGGCTCGATTTCAAAACGCGTGATCACCGGCCCGGCGGTGGCGCTTACCACGGTTACCTGAATGCCGAACTCGGCCAGCTTGGCCTCGATGCGCTCGGCCATGTGCTGCAGGGCTTCGGGATTGATTTCCGGCTTGTGCTCCTGCGGGCGCGTGAGCAAATCCAATTCCGGCAGCAGATATTCGCCGTCTTCAGCCTGCCGTTTGGGGGCGAACAAATCTTTTTGCCGCTCGGGCGCGGGTTTTTCTTTTTCAGGTAGCCCTTGGCTGGCAGGCTGGTTAATCTGCACCGCCACCGGCTTGCGGTTGCTGCTGGCGCCTTCCACCGTTGCCACTTCTTCGGCGGTGATGGTTTTCGCCGCGCGCACCATACGGCGAGCAAACTTCGCATTCGGTATGTCGCGCACAAATTGGTGCGGCTGGCGGATCAGCCGATACCATAGCCATTCCAGCTGCGCCCCCGCTTTTTCCAGCAGCGTGAGCCACGATACTTGCAACAGCAGCGACAGCCCCGCCACAATCAGCACTGCCTGCACCAGCAGGCTACCTGAAACCCCCAGCAGCCGCATAAAGCCGCTGCCGAGCGATTGGCCGATTAAGCCGCCCGCGCCCATCGGCAGGCTGTCATACAATTCTGCCGACCAGGCCGCTGCCTCCAAAAGCGGGCTGCCAAATAGCAACAGCGCCGCTCCACCCAAGCCCATGCCCAAGTGATACGGCTTCTTGTTGCTCTGCTTCACGCTGCGGAAATTGCGGTAGAGCCACACCGCTGCCGCCAGCAGCAGCCACCACACCGACAGCCCGAACAGATAATAGGCCACATCCGCCGTGTATGCGCCCACGAGTCCGGCCAGATTGTGCGGCTCATTATCGGTGGGAATGCTGCGCGACCAAGCCGGGTCGTCCATGGTGAAGCTCGCCAGCGCCAAAGCCAGGCACACAGAAAACAGCAGCACCAACAGCCACAGCATATCCGCCAGCAGCGAAATGGATTGTGACGCCGCCGTAGCCGCCGAAGGCATATGGCTCCGGCGCGCGGATTTGGAAGGGGGATTATGCCGGTTTGGCTTCGGCTTGGCGGGTTTACGGGAAGGTTTCTTGCTCATATTTCACAACTGCCGGCAGCCTGATAGGGGCTACCTGAAAAACGGTGGATAACTGATTACAGCCTGGGATTACAGCCAGGGATGACGGCCGGGAGCGGCCATACAAAACGCCGCATTATAGCAGTATTGCCCAAGGCTCGGCGCGGCAAGGGCGGGCGGAAAAGGCTACCTGAGAATTTCAGGTAGCCTTTCGGGGTTGACTTGGCGCGGTAGGGTATGTGGCGCAGCCACGCACGCGGATAGGAACTTCAAGCAACGCGTGCGTGCGTTCCGCAACACCCTACCCATGCTGCCACTATGCGTTGCAGTACGGCGGCTCGGAATGGGCGTTATTGTGTCGAATTGTTGGCAGCAATCCGGCTGACTTTGCCGTTGCGCACGAAAATGGTTACGCCTTCGGTTCTTCTTGGCAGATATGTTCCGGCATTGGTCGCCACGGGGCTGAGCTCTCTGACTGCCACTTGACCTAGCGTCGGATTTTTGCTGGTAGTGCTCAAAATATTGAACTGAGATATAGCGAAGGTGCCGGCCGCGTTTACCATGCTGGTCGTTGTTTCATCCGCTTCCCGCGTAGTTACATAATTCAGTTGCAGCGAACCGCCGGCCCGCCTAGAGGAAGTGGGCTGGCCGCACAATTCGATAACTTCATTATGGGTGGTTTGCCCCGGCTTGATGTTTTGACGAACCCAGTTGATGTTGCTGCAACCGTTTGCGGAATTGCTGCCGGGCAGGCCGAGGGTTTCACATCCGGTGAGAGTGAAAGCAGCTATAGATAGATAGATAGATAGATAGGTTTTTTCATGTCCATCATAATTTCCTTAATTTACGAAATATTCGGTGCATTTCGGGC
This sequence comes from Eikenella sp. NML120348, assembly GCF_001648435.1. Lineage (NCBI taxonomy): Bacteria > Pseudomonadati > Pseudomonadota > Betaproteobacteria > Neisseriales > Neisseriaceae > Eikenella > Eikenella sp. NML120348. The sequence goes on from NZ_LXSP01000001.1 coordinate 72,808, forward strand.
AATTTGCCTGCCTTCATGCCTTAAAACATCGGATACATCGCTCTGAAAATACTGCCTTCACAGCTTGCTGGGAATATAGCTGGTTTAATAATTTTTTGCAAGCAAATCTTTTTAAATTTGAATGCGATACATCAAATATCGGCATCAATCCGCTTCTCATCAGATTATTCCCGCTCTGAAAATTTTCAGGTAGCCTATAATCCGCGCCGTCCTATAAGCAAAGCACACACCATGAGCCACACCGAATCCCAAGCCAACACCTGTTTCCACTGCGGCCTGCCCGTGCCGCGCGGTTTGGATTTGCCGATTGAATTTGAAGGCGTGTGCCATCCGGCTTGCTGTGCGGGCTGCTAGGCGGTGGCGTAGCTGGGCAGCTACTACTCCCGACGCACGGCGGAGGCGGAGTGGGCGGTGCCGCCGCCGGAAGTGCTGGAGCAGCTCAAGCTGTATGAGCTGCCGGATATGCAGGCGGAATTTGTGGAAGAGAAAACAGAAAACGAACGTGAGGCGGTGCTGATGCTGGGCAGGATAACCTGTGCGGCCTGCGTGTGGCTGATTGGGCAGCAGCCTGAGCTCGCTCCTGGTTTCCGCCAACGCCCTGCGCCTGCTGCGGCGGGCGAAATAGGGGAAGGCTACCTGAAAATAGGTATGGCAGGGCGGCTAGGATAGAATGCTGAGTAAATCAGCAGTTCGCTGTTTTACCTGGTTGCTAATTCAGTACGACTAAAAATAAAGGAGAAACGCCATGGACATTAAACGGCTGAAATACTTCTGCACCGTGGTGGAATGCGGCAGCTTCACCAAGGCGGCGGAAATGCTGCATATTTCCCAGCCGCCGTTGAGCAAGCGGGTACAGGAGCTGGAGCAGGAAATCGGTACGCCGCTGCTGTTTCGCGACGGCGGGCGCATTCGGCCCACACCCACCGGTTTTTTCCTTTATGAGCGGGCGCTGGAGATTTTGGTGGGCATTGGCAATATTGAGCGTGATACGCTGATTTTTGCCCAACAGCAGCAGCATGTGTTGCGCATCGGGCTAACCCATCTGTATCAAAAATATTTCACGCCGCTGATTATGGCCATCCATAGCCAATATGCCGATACGGAAATTAATGTGTTGGTATCGGATTCCAGCCATTTAGAAACATTGCTGAATAATCAGCTGATAGATGTTGCGCTTATTCAGCAGCCGAAATGGTTGGAGCGCTACCGCTATGTTGCGCTGCCAGCGGTGCAGATGGCCGCAGTAGTACACCTCAGCCTGCTGCCGGAAGGGGTGCCCGACACGATGACGCTGAAACAGCTAGGCGGGCTGCCGCTGATTCTGTTACGCCGCAGCAGCGGGGTGGGCACGTTTGAGCAGTTGATGGATCAGCTGCACAAGAGCGGCACTACGCCGCAGGTGACTATGCACGTGTCGCAGCCGAGCGTGATTGTGGATTGGATTGAGTCGGGCATTGAGGCGGCGGTGCTGCTACCGGAATCGGAAATGTGCCCTTCGCAGCTGCGCAACAGCGTGTTGGTGCGGGTGTCGCCCGATCCGCAGGTGTTTTTCCCGGCATTGGTGAAGCTGACGACAACACCGGAAATCCGCGGGCTGGAGGAAGTGATGGCCAACGGCTATCCGTTTGTGGCGCCGAAGTGCCGCTGAGAATTTGCTTAGGAACACTTTCAGGTAGCCTTTCGGTGGGGATATATCCGCTGAAAGGCTACCTGAAAATATTTGGCTGGATGAGGATTGGGTTAGCCGTTTTCTTCATCGCGCCGCCAATGGGTTTTGTGGGCGAAGACGGGGCGGTTGCTGGTGTATTTGATGTATTCAAGCTGGAGCTGCCAGATATCGCTGGGAAAAACTTTGGCGATGGGGTGGGCTTGGGCGTAGAGATCGAGTGCGGCGCGGCGTTCGGCAGGGTGGGCAATGCATTCGGCGCGGGCGGCAAATTGGATGCCGCAGATATCGCGGATGCGTGCGGGCTGGCCGGCGATGGTGCCGGCAATATGTGGGTTGTGCAGCATCAGGCGGCCGTGTTGGGTGTTTTTGCCGGTGAGCACGATGAGACGGGCGGCAGCGGGATCGAATACGTAGAAGCAGCTGGCACTCCACAGCTCGCCTTCGTGGCAGGCGGCCAGGCTGACAACGTGGTGTTCGGTGAGGAAGGCGTGGATATTGGCGGGCAGGGGCGGCATGGTGTTGCTCGATTGGGAGCAGAGCTGGTTGAAAACAAAGCTTCTGCGAAACTAAAAGGTGGTGCCGGTAGGCAGGGAAACAGACGGCACTGGTTACGGTATGGCGAATGGTATCAGGCGGCAGGGCTGCGGTATATGAGGCTACCTGAAAATAATCATGTGTTCGGCCCGCCAACGGAAACGGCGTGGCAGGTTTCAGGTAGCCTGCCGCGCCGTTTTGTTTCGCTAGGAGTTTGACGTTGGATTGCAAAAACCGGGTTCAACTAAGCCCCTTGATGGAGGCGGTTAGTGTGCGGCTATATAGGTTGCCCACAAATAGGAGATGGGCATAATCAGCAGCAGCGAGGGCAGCATATTGGCCACGGGGAAGGATTTCATGCCGGTGATGCGGAAGCCGGTGGCCAGCATGATCAACCCGCCGGCGGCAGCGAAGTCGGCACGCATTTCGGGCGTGGTGAGCGGCACGATGAGGGTGGCGAGGAAGAACAGCGAAAGTTGGATGGCCAGCTGCGGCACGGCAATGGCGGATACGGCGTAGCCCAGTGTGATGGCGAAGATGCCGGCGGTAAAGAAATCCAAAATGGTTTTGATATAGAGAATGGAGGGGTCGCCGGTCATGCCTTCGTGCATGGAGCCGAACACACCGGTGCCGCTGGCGCAGAACAGGACGACGATGGCAACGTATTTGTCGAGGAATTCTTCCTGGCTGATGCCTTCTTTGGGCGGAAAGATTTTGTCGATCAGCCCGCGTGCGCTACCGGCGGCTTTGCCGATGCCTTTTTCCAGGTAGCACAATTCACCAATCACGAGGCCGAGCACGGCGGCCAGCACCACGGCGGCATAGTATTTCACGCCGGGGATGCTCATCACGCCCAGGCCGATGGAAGTCAGGCCGAATAGCGGATTGAGGCTGGTGCGCACGCGTTCGGGCAATTTCGCGCCCATCCATGCGCCGAGTAGGCCGCCGAGCACGACGGCGCTGCCGTTAACAAAAGGACCGATTGGCATAGTCATGATGTATCTCCTTGGTGGGTTGCAGGCCATTTTTAGGTAAAGCTCTCCCCAGCCTGGCGCCGGCAGGATACCATTGGCTTGCTTGGGAAACGGGAAATGCTGATGGCCTTGCGGGTGGGATTGGGTTTTAGCTGGCCTTCAATATGGTTTGGGCTACCTGAAAGCTTTATTTATCTTCCTTGCCGCCGCTCCAGCGCGGTAAGTGTTTCACCGAAATGCCGAACAAATCCAGCGCACGGCCCACGCTGTGGGTAAGGATGTCGTCCACAGTTTGCGGGCGGTGGTAGAGCGCGGGCACAGGCGGGAAGATGATGCCGCCCATTTCGGTTACGCGGCGCATATTGTCGATATGCGCGAGGTTCATCGGTGTTTCGCGCGCCATCAGCACCAGCCTGCGGCGGTCTTTGAGCACCACGTCGGCTGCACGGGTGAGCAGGTTATCGCTCAGGCCGTGGGCGATGGCGGCCAGGGAACGCATCGAGCAGGGGGCAACGAGCATGCCGAGGGTTTGGAACGAGCCGCTGGAAATGGATGCGCCCAAATCCTGAATCGGATGGGCTACGTCGGCCATGGCCAACACTTCTTCGCGGCTGTAGGGCGTTTCCAGTGTGCGGGTCATTTCCGCGCCTTTGGAGATAACGAGGTGTACTTCCAAGTCTTCCACGGCTTGCAAAAGCTGCAAGGCTTTATAGCCGTATTGGAAGCCGCTGGCACCGCTGATGCCGAGGATGATGCGTTGTTTGCCCATGATTGCTCCTTGAGTGGATGGTACGGGATGCGCTTTGGTTTTCAGGTAGCCTCTACGGCTTGGCCGTATAAGGCTGAGTGAGGCTACCTGAAACCTTTCTGCCTATGCTTCAAAGTCAGGCAGGAAGCGTTTTACGTCTACTTCCATAAACTTGCAGCGCTGGAAGTGTTCTTTCAGGTGCAGCGGCACGGTGCAATCGAAGATTGTTTTACACGATGTGCCTTCCTGGATTAGGCGGTTGCTGAACACTGGCGATTGTGATGGGTCGAGCGGGTGGCAGCGCACGCCGGGAATGAAGATGGTGTCGTTATCGCCCTGGTAGCGCGTTTGCATAGCCCACAAAACATCGTCGGTATCGAAAATATCCACGTCTTCGTCCACCAGAATCACGTGTTTCAATTCGGGGAAGGCGGAGAAGGCGAGCAGGGCGGCTTGGCGTTGGCGGCCTTCGTCGGCCGGCGTGATTTTCTTAAACTGCATCACAGCCAAAAGTTTCCCGCCACCGGAAGAGTGGGCAAACACGTTTTGCAGGCGGCCGGGCATGGCGCGCTCAACCATATCCAGAATGCTGGCTTCGGTGGGGATACCGGCCATGTTCACATGCTCTTCGCCCGGGCCCATGGTGGTGCGTAGAATCGGGTTTTTGCGGTGGGTAACCGCTTTCACTTTGATTACGGGCAGGGCGGGCTTGGCGTCGCCGGTGTAGCCGGGGAATTCTGGCATGGCCTTGCCGGTGTTGCTGTTTTGATCTTCGCGCACGCGTACATCGGGCAGCAGTTCGCCTTCAATCACCACTTCGGCATGGGCGATGGCGCGTTCGTTGATGGTGAGGCATTTGGCCATTTCCACTCCGTGGCCGCGCAGCGCGCCGGCAATGCTCAGTTCGTCGAAGCCCAGCGGCGTGGTGGGCGGCTCGAAGCAGGCGGCGATTTCAATGGCGGGATCCACGCCGATGCTGATGGAAATCGGCAGCGGTTTGCCGGCGGCTTCGGCTTTTTGGCGGAAGGCGTCGATGTGGCGGCCGGGGGTAAGCCACATGGAAAGCTCGTCTTTGCTCTGCACGCACAGGCGGTGGATGGTGATGTCGGATTTGCCGGTTTCTGGGTCGGAGGCATAGCACAAACCCATCGTGAAATAAGGGCCGGCGTCTTCCACGGTGTTGGTGGGTGCGGGCAGCAGGGTGCGCAGGTCGAAATCGGGATCGCTGGCTAGGTGCACCACTTCCTGACATTGCGGTTGCTGCCCTTCGCCAAGCAGCACCGGCGGAATGGGATTTTGTACGGAGTCTTTGAGCAGGAAGCCCAGGCGTTCGGGAGCACAATTGAGAAACTGGCCAACACGTTTGCGCGAGCCAACCAAGCCGATGGCTACCTGAATGCCGGGATAGCCTTTTACTTTGTTAAACAGCATGGCCGGACCGTTTTTACGGGTGGGGCGCTGACAGGTGCCGCCGGCACCAACGTAGCGGTATACGCCGGAGAGCTCGGCAATCGGATCAACTTCCACATCGGTGGACACCAATTCGCCGGGCAGGGTTTTTAAAAGCTCGAGGGCGGAGCGCAGGTCGTGAACGGGGGATTTTTGCGGGTTCGGCATTTTCTACACCTCTCTGTTGCGTTGGGGGAAAGTTTTGAATGCCGTTGCAGTATAGGTGGCGGGTAGCCAATAGAAAAATACCGTTTTATTTGATGGGGGATACCAAAAAGATATGGGGAGAAAAGGGGGTGGGATACAGGAGTTTCAGACTGCCCGAACTATTTGAGGCTACCTGAAAGCCAAACTGTAACCAAGTTAAAACACTCTCTTTGCTGCAAATGTGAATTTCGGTATATTGCCGCTGTGTTATTTGAAATATTTTCAGGTAGCCTTTGCTGCCGGATTGTGTTCAATCTATTACAAGGAACATCAGAAAAAATACCTGCTCGCCATCCTATTGGCATTGGCTGTCCCGCCACCTTGGCCGCGCCTTATCAGCCGCTGAACCTGCAAAGCTTGGTGAGTGGCAGCCCCGAGCATCCGCCGATTAATGTGAACATGCCTGCCGTGCAGCGTGCGTTCGACAATTTGGCTGCACATGCGGCGGAATATCCGGTGCAGTTCGACAACGATGCCGACCGCCGCCGCGCCATCGCCGATTTGCAGCCTTTGGGCGTGCTGCTCGACAGCTTCGTGCAAAACAACATGCCGCGTGCCGGTGCTGCGCCCAGCCAAGGGTATTTGGCGCTCCTGCAAATGCGCGCCCGCCTCAACTGGATGGGGCACAACCTCGACCAAGCAGGCTATGCCGAACGTGCCGAAGCCGACTACGCCCGCCTGCTTGCCCTCGCTCCTGCCGCCGCCAAACCCGCCGTGCAGGGCGAATTCGGCAACTTCCTCGCTTCCAGCGCCCGCATGGAACGCGCCATCCCCATGCTGCGCGCCGCCTACCAAGCCGGTCATCAAGAAAGCGGCCGGGATTTGGCCACCGCCCTGTTAACGCAAAACAAACGCAGCGAGGCCCTGGCGCTGCTGCGCGAATATGTGCGCAACTTCCCGCAAGACCAAAAAGGCCGAACCATCCTCAATGCAGTGGAACAGGGCAGGGTGGAAACGCACGCGGTTTATCCAAGCCATTTGCAGCGCATGCCTAAGCGGCATCGGCATTAAAATTGCATTGGGATTGCATGCCAAACAGGCTACCTGAGAATCTTCAGGTAGCCTGTTTGCCTGGAAGGGCATAGAATTTTGCCCACCCCAACACCGGAGAATCCTATGCCGCAAAATACCCCGAAAATCTATACCGCCGCCCAAATGCGCGAGCGCGAACAGGCCGCTGTGGAGGCCGGCACCAGCTTTTTGCAGCTGATGGAAAATGCCGGGCAGGCCGCTGCTGCCGATTTGTTGCGCCGGTTGCCCGAGCCCGGCCGCGCCCTCTTGGTGTGCGGCAAAGGCAATAACGGTGGCGATGCGCTGGTGATTGCCCGCGTGTTGCAGCAGCACGGCTGGCAGGCCGATATTGTGCTGCTCTTGGGCGCGATACTGTCGGATTTGGCCGAAACCAACCGCCAACGCCTTCAGGGCTTGGATGGTATCCGCTTCCTGCCGGCTGAGGCATTACCTGCCGAGCTGGAGCAAGGCTACAGCCTGATTATAGACGGCATTTTCGGCACCGGTTTTTCAGGTAGCCTGCCGCCCGAGGCCGCGGAATGTTGCCGCCAGATCAACCGCGCTGTTGGCTACAAAGTGGCGCTCGATATCCCCACCGGCCTCAACGGCGACACAGGAGAAGCCGCCGACGACACCTTCCGCGCCAACCTCACCTACGCCTTCGCCGCGCTCAAACCCGCCCACGCCGGCCCCACCGCGCAGCAGTGGTGCGGCGAGATTGTGTGTTTGGATATCGGGATTGATTAGGGCGAACGGCTGACTATAGCTAAAACACTGCTCTTCCTAGAGCGTTGGCCGCTTTGTCATACATGTGTATTGCCTGCGGCTTGCCGTCTGGTATGAGAAATGTGCTTCAGCTATAGCAAAGGCTATCTGAAAACGGAGTGTGGGTTTCAGGTAGCCTTTGATGTATTGGCGGCAATCTTGTCGGCTTGCGGTTTATTGCGTTCTCCCTATGGCTAGGGTTTTAATTTCTTCCTGCTGTGTTAGCTCGCTTTGCCGTATTATTTGTACTGTTTGCCGCCCGCCGCTTGGTATGAAGAAATAATGATTTCAGCTATATGAGAAAGGTGTTTCAGCCATAGCTCTCTTCCACGGTGGGAGTGGATGATTTTCAGGTAGCCTGCCGGAATGCAGGCTACCTGAAAAATGGGCGGATGCTTTGCCTGTTTAGGGTTTGTGGTAAATCAGGTGGATGGAGTCGCCTTCTTGTGGCTTCTGGAAGCTGGAGCAGCTTGGCGATGATTTGCCGGGTGTCTTCTTCGTTGTAACTGTGGTTCGACCAGTCGGCAAAAGTGTGGTTGGCAGCTTGGATAAAGCCCTGGTGGATACGGATGTCGGCACGGTATTACAGGTTTTGCACCAGGGTTTCTGGCCGGATGTTTTCGATATTGCCGTATTGGTCTGGGGGGCAGGGTGAGTTCGTTGTTTTCTTTGTGCAGGGTAACTTGGCCGTTGATGTCTTGCCAGGTGAGGGTGTTGTTGTCTTTCTGCACGGTGCGGCCAGGGAGGTGGAGGTTGGTTTGCACGTTGCCGCCCCAGCTGATGTGGCGGTAGGCGTTGAGGAGGAAGCCTTCGGGGAAATAGGTGTGGAGCTATGGGGAGTCGGATACGATGTGGATTTTGCTGTCGATGCGGTAGTTGGAGAGTGAACGATGGATGGTGTCGCTGCTCCGGATGGTAATTTTATTCCTAGGCTGGCAGGGGTCGAGAACGAGGTTGCCTTACCATTGGGCACTGCCGGATAGGACGCCCAGCTTGGTTTGGGTTTGGAAGTTGGCCAGGTCGGCAATGCCGACGATGAGGGCTTTGTTCATGATGGGCTTTCTGGATGGTGGGGGATAGGAAATTTTAGCATGCCTGCGGTTTGCCGCCTGATAGGGGAATCAATAATTGCTTTGGCTCTACTGAGGAAATGGTTGATTTAACTCTAGCCGAAAAATTTCAGGTAGCCTTTCGTGATGAAAAGGCTACCTGAAATTATTTTTGCATGGGCTTATTTAACGATTTTCACCGGGCCGTGGTCATCGCAGTGGTCGCTGTGTTGGTGGTGCAGCCGGCCGTTTACGATGTAGTCGATGTGGTCGCCGTGCGGTACGGCTTCGTGGCCGCAGCCTTCGCCGTGAACATGGCCGTTACAGGTTTGTACGGGGTGGCAGCCGTCGGGATTAGTAGCGTTTACATCGAGGCTGTGTTCATCATAGTGGTTGTTATGTTCGTGGTGCAGGTGGCCGTCGTGGATGTAGTCGATGTGGTCGCCGTGTTTGATGGCGGTGTGGCCGCAGCCTTGGCCGTGAACGTGTTGGTGGTTGGCATGGGTATGACAATTGTTCATTTCCTTTCCTTTCGTAAGAGTGTGTTTTGTAGATGCGGCGATGATAGTGGAAATGGATGCTGATTGCAAGTAATTTGTTGATTTATATAAATTTATAATCCAGTATAACGTAACGGGGTAGGGTATAACATTGGCGAGTGTGGCTGGGTTTGTTTGTGTTGAATCGAAAAAATTTCAGGTAGCCTGCTGGGAAAGGCTACCTGAAAAATATTGTGCAGCTTGCTTAGGCTTTGGCCAAGGCGGCTTTGAGCTGTTTGAGGCTATGCCAGGCTTGGGCTTTGAGCTCGGGCTGGCGCAGGAGGATGGCGGGGTGGGGGACTGTGAAAGCGGGGGTGCGGCCGATGAGTTGTTCGAGCAGCCAGCGGCGGGCGGGGTCGTAGAAGCTGTTGCCGAGCAGGAGGACGGCTTGCGGCTGCACCCAGGCGAATTCTTGGCGGATAAAGGCAGCACAGCGCACTTGTTCTTCGGGAGTGGTTTTGAGGGCGATGCGCGGTGTGCAGCGCAGCCAGGCGGTGCGAAACACTTGTTCGGGCGCCAAGCCGATAGCAGCGAGCATATTGTCAAGCAGCCGGCCGTGCTGGCCGCTGATAAGCTGGCCGGTTTCGTCGTCGCTGGGGGCGGGGTTGAGGCTGATCACCATGAGGCGAGCGGGCATGGCACCGTAGCCGCTGAGGGCTTGTTTGCGCTGGCTGTGTAGGGAGCAGGCGGCACAGGCAGCGGCTTGCCGTTGCAGCTCTTCTATGTTGGCGAAGGTGGCAGGGGGCAGTGCTGCCCAAAGCCGTTGCACGGCGGCGAGGGGGTCGCTTTCGTTTTCGGCTGGCGCGGGGGCGGGCTGGAAAGGCTGGGGGACGGCCATGGCAGCCAACACGTCGGCACGGTGGCCTTGCGGGGGCGACGCGGGACGGGCGGCGGCTTGGTTGGGCGCAAGGGTGTGGCTTGGATGTTGCTGAAGCCCGCCGGCCTCGTTTTGCCGAAGCCCGCTTTGTTCATTTTCAGGTAGCCTGGCTTGGGCTGCGGCGGAGTGGGGCGGGTTGGGTTGAAGCGCGTCGTGTCCGCTTGGGCGGGGTTTGTTATGCTCGTTTTCAGGTAGCCTTTGCGATTCGGGGTGGGCGTTCTCGGCAATGCGGGCGCTGCGTTTGAGCCACATAGGGCCGAGGCCGAGGGATTCGTGCAGGCGGGGATAGCGGCTGCTCAGCATGGTTTCTCCATCAGCAGGGCATCTTCGCGGCTGCCGTCGGGGCGGGGATAGTAGCCGGGGCGGCTGCCGCAGGGGATGAAGCCGTGTTGTTGATACAGGGCAATGGCAGCTTGGTTGCTGTGGCGCACTTCGAGGAAGATGCGGTGGATCTTTTGGGCATTGGCCTGTTTGAATAGGTGGCCGAGCAGCAGGCTGGCCACGCCTTGGCGGCGGTAGGCAGGAGCGGTGTCAATAAGGTGCAGCTCGGCTTCGTCGAGGATGGTTTGCCACACGATAAGCCCGGCCAGCTCGCGGCCTTGTTCGGCCAAGAGCACGGTTTCGTTGGCATGGCTGATGCAGGCGGCGAATTGCTTTTCCGACCAAGGGGAGGGGTTGCATTGCTCATCGAGCGCGGCCAGGGCGGCGCTGTCGTCTGGACGGGCGAGGCGGACGATCATGCTGCTCCTTTACGCGCGGCCTGTTCGGCAGCGGTAAGGGCGACTTTGTTGCGCACATAGAGCAGTTCGGCCTTGGCGGCGGAAACGGCGGGGTAGCGGCCAGAGGCGGCCAGCATCAAGTAGTGCTCGGCGGTGGGCATGTCGGATCGGCCGGGGAAGGGCGGGGGCTCGGGCAGAGCAAAAGCGTTGCCGATGCCGCTGATGCCATCAGGGTTGAGGCTACCTGAAAAGTTTTCAGGTAGCCTGATGTCGGCAGCTTTGCCCACTTGGTAATCGCTCAAGCGTTGAGGGGTTTGGGTGTTGAACCAGGCATAGAACACTTCGCCCATGCGTGCATCGGTGGCAGCCAGTACGGCAGTTTGGCTGGGGCAGAGCGAAGCGACTGCATCGAGGCAGGGTACGGGGATGAGCGGAATGCCAAACGGCGCAGCCAAGCCTTGTGCCACACCGGCGCCGATGCGCAGGCCGGTAAATGCGCCCGGGCCTTGGGCATAGGTGATGGCGGCCAGTTCGCGCACAGCCAGCCCGGCTTCATCCAGCAGGGTGGCAATCTGCGGCAGGATGAGTTCAGACTGCCGGTTGCCGGTCTCCTGATGGAATAGACGGGTATGGCCGTTGTGCCGCAGCGCCAACGACAACCACTGGGTGGAGGTGTCGATGGCGAGCAGCGGCTGTTCGGCAAAAATGGTGTGGCTCATGCTATGCAGCTTCAGTCTGCTGCCACGATTTTGGACAGATTACGTACCAACGCGGAGAGCATAGACAAGTCGGCTGGTTCGTAGTGCTGCATGTCGGCAATCTGGCTGCGGGCTGCGGCAATTTTGGCAGCGGCACGGCTGTTGCTACCGGCCTGCAGGAAGTCGCGCGTGAACGCCAAATAGATATTGGTGGCGTCTTCGTACATGGCCAAACCGGCTTGCGACTGCCATTGGTTGTCGCTCGGCAGTTTGGCGATAGCGCGGTAAATCCAGCTCATGTTCAGTTTTTCAGAGAGCATGAAGTAGGCCTTGGCAACGGTGGCGATGGGCTTGCCGATTTTGGCGGCCAAATCCACTACGGCCAACACATTGGTGGCAAAGGGCAGACGCGCGAGCATGGCCACATCCTGCTGGCTGAGCACATCGTAGCTGCTGAGCCAGGTTTCGCGTTCGGCGACGCTGGGGTGCTCTTCGGCCTGAATGCGCTCCGGCAGTTGTTGCATGAATTCGGTGGTGGGAGCGCGGTAGTGGCTGATGAGGCTGCCGATGTTGTCGAAGGGGCGTTTACTGCGCAGCAGCTGGCCGGCTACATGGCCGATAAGGTCGGCAATGTCGGCGCACAGACGCATTTGTGCTTCGGCAGGCAGGCGGTTGTCGAGAGCCTGCACGGCTTGGAAACGGGCTTCGCCATCGAGCAGGATATCGGCCACCCAGTAGGTACGCACCACATCGGCCACGGAAGCTTGGTTTTCTTCGCTACAACGCTGGATGAAGTGCATACCCATACGGTTGATGACGCGGTTGGCCAGCTGGTTGGCGATGATTTCGCGCCGCAGGTAGTGCTGCTGCATTTCGCTGCCGTATTGCTGATGGAGCGGGGCGGGGAAATAGCGGATAAGCGCGGGCAGGAAGTTGGGATCGTCGGGAAGGTCACTGCCCAAGAGGTTGTCTTGGCAGTGCATTTTGCTGTAGGACAGCAATACCGCAATTTCCGGGTTGCTCAGGCCTTTGCCGGCTTCGGCGCGGCGTTTGATTTCGGCTTCATCCGGCAGGAATTCCACAGCGCGGTCGAGGCCGGCGTTTTCTTCCAGATAACGGATGAGCGCGGCAGCGGTTTTCAGGTAGCCTGCCGGGTTGAGCTGAGCAACGGAGAGGGCTTGGGTTTGCAGATAGTTGTCTTGCAACACCAGTTGCGCCACTTCGCCGGTCATATCACGGAGCAATTCGTCGCGCTCTTCCAGCGTTAGGCGTTCGGCGCGCACGGCTTCGCCGAGCAGGATTTTGATGTTTACTTCGTGGTCGGAGCAGTCTACACCGGCGGAATTATCGATGGCGTCGGTGCAGCATCGGCCGCCGTTTTGCCAGTATTCGATACGGCCTAGCTGGGTGGCACCGAGGTTGCCGCCTTCGCCCAACACTTTGGCGCGCATTTCGCCGCCGTTCACGCGCACTTCGTCATTGGCTTTGTCGCGCACGTCGGCATGGCTTTCGGAAGCGGCTTTGATGTAGGTGCCGATACCGCCGTTGTAGATTAGTTCCACATCGGCTTTGAGCAGCTCGCGGATGAGCTCGTTGGGGGTGAGGCTGTCAGCTTCGATACCGAGCCAGGCTTTCACTTCGGGCGTAATTTCGATGGACTTGGCGCTGCGTTCATACACGCCGCCGCCCTGCGAAATCTGCGCACGGCTGTATTTTTCCCAACCGCCGCCGCTTTGGAACAGGCGTTTGCGCTCTTCAAAGCTCTTAGCGGCGCTGGGGTTCGGATCGATAAAGATGTGGCGGTGGTTGAAGGCGGCTTTGAGCAGGATATGCTCGGACAGCAGCATACCGTTGCCGAATACGTCGCCACCCATGTCGCCGATGCCGACTACGGTGAAGTCTTCATTTTGGATGTCTTTACCCAAATGGCGGAAATGGCGTTTTACCGACTCCCACGCCCCACGCGCGGTGATGCCCATGCCTTTGTGGTCGTAGCCGGCGCTGCCGCCGGAGGCGAAGGCGTCGTCCAGCCAGAAGCCGTGTTCGGCGGAGAGGGCGTTGGCGGTGTCGGAGAAGGAGGCGGTGCCTTTGTCGGCAGCCACTACCAAATAGGGATCATCACCATCGCGGCGGTGCACTTGCTGCGGCGGTTCGATGCCTTCGGCGGTGCGGTTGTCGGTAAGGTCGAGCAGGGCGTTGATGAAGATCTGATAGCAGGCGACACCTTCTTTCAGGTAGCCTTCACGGTCGGTAGCGGCATTGGGCAGTTGTTTGCACACGAAACCGCCTTTGGAGCCGCCGGGCACGATCACGGCGTTTTTCACCATTTGTGCTTTCACCAGGCCCAGTACTTCGGTGCGGAAGTCGTCGAACCGGTCGGACCAGCGCAGGCCGCCGCGAGCCACTTTGCCACCGCGCAGGTGGGTACCTTCTACGCGCGGGCTGTATACCCAAATTTCAAACAGCGGGAGCGGCTTGGGCAGGAAGGGGATGTCTTTGGATTTGATTTTCAGGCTGATTTCGGATTTCAGGCTGCCTTCTTTATCGGTTTGCCAGAAGTTGGTGCGGCACACGGCCAAAATCACGGAGCGGAAGGCATTGATGATGCGCTCTTCGTCCAGTGAGGGCACGTCGGCCAAGAGGCCGGTGAGTTCGCTGTTAATCATCAGTGCACGGTTATCGTCGGCTTCTTCAGGATGCAGACGGGCGGCAAACAGTTCCACCAGTTTGGCGACGATGGCGCCGTGGCGGAGGAGGGTTTGCTCGATGCGCTCTTGGGAGAACGGCAGGGTAGCCTGTTTCAGGTATTTGGCGATGGCGCGCAGCAGCACACTGTTGCGCCAAGTGATGCCGGCGGAGAGCACCAAGGCGTTGAAGCGGTCGTTTTCCACACGGCCTGCCCATACTTCGGCAAACAGCGCGGGCAGTTCGCTTCCCAAGGCATCGCAGCCATCGGCTTGAGCGTGAACAGGCACATTGGGTTTGAGGGAGAAGTGGTTCAGGCCGACGGCACTGTTCTCGGTGTGCAGGGTATAGGGCACAGCGGTATGCACGTCGAACCCCATGTTCCCAATAATGGACAGGGTTTGCGATAGCGGTGGGCTGATTTGCGGGGTGTAGAGGCGCAGCGCGTAGGGCGCGGCTGGATTTTCCTGCTCGGAGAAGACGGTAACCAGCACGCGGTTGTCGTTGAGGAGTTCGGCGTGTTTGAGGTCGGTAATGGCCTGGTCGGGGCTGAAAGCTTCGCGGTAGGCAGCGGAGAAGGCGGTATCGTCTTCGTGGGAGGCAGATGCGGATTTGGCCTTGGCTTTGTGTTTGGCTTCGGGCTGTTTTTTCTGTTCGGCTTTGGGTTGTGGCGCGGCAGCCTGCGGGGCGGCTTCGGCATTGGCTGCCAGGCCGGCAACGTGTTGTTCCAGCTCGCTGCGGGTAAAGGAAGGCAGTTTGCCGGCATTGGTGCGGCACAGGAATTGGACGCAGGCGAGCGGGTTGTCGTCGGTCAGTTGCACGGCGTATTCGCAGCTTTCAGCAGCCAGAGTGGTTTTCAGGTAGCCTGCAATGCGTTGGCATAGTTCGCTGCCAAATTGTTCTTTGGGCAGATAGCACAGTACGGAAACGTAGCGTTTGAATACATCGCTGCGGGCAAACAGGCGCACGCGCGGGCGCTGGCCCAGCGCAAGCAGGCCGGCAGCAGCTTTGGTCAGTTCTTCATTGCTGGATTCAAACAGCTCGTCGCGCGGGTAGGTTTGCAGCAGGTGGCGCAGGTTGTGCTCTTGGTGGCTGCCATCGGCAAAATCAAAGTGGTTCAGCACACGTTTGGCTTTGTCGCGCAGTACGGGGATGTTCCAGATGCTGTCTGTGTAGGCGGTGTCGGTGTAGAGACCGATGAAGCACCATTGGCCGACAACTTGGCCGTTGGCGTTGAGTTTTTGGATGCTGACTTGGTTAAGATAGGCCGGGCGGTGGATACGGCTGCGCTGCTGCGATTTGTTGAGCAGCAGGCGGTTGTGGCGCAGCCATTGTTTTTTGTCGGCATCGGAGAGGGCGGCAAAATTATCGGCAATCAGATTGCTGTTGCCAGCGAGGATGCCTTGCGCAGTGTTGGCTTTGGCCTGCAGGCGCGGGCTGCCGGAATGGTTGACCAAATCGTATTCGCAGAAGCCCATCAGGAGGAAATGGCGGTCGGCCAGCCAGCTGAGGAAGGAAACGATTTCCGCATCTTGGCTGCGGCCTTCGTTCAGAATCATCTGGTTAACCAGCAAAAGCTGGCCGCGCAGTTTGTGTTCGCTTTCCACAATTGTGCCCAATTCGGCTAAGAGGCTGCGGATTTGCTCGGCCAGTTTTTGATCCTGTGCGGCCTCGCCGCCTTCCAGATATACGGCCACCAAAGTTTCCTGTGCGCTGCTTTCTTTGGCAGCTTCTTCGAGAGTGGCAGCTTTGCCGTCTGCATTGCGTTTTACCTGCCATGCGCTGTGCAACACGGCCAAAGGCATACGCTGCTCGCGGTTGAGCAGCATCAACAGGGAATCGAGCAAGAAGGGGAGATGGTCGGCCACAATTTCTACCAGCGTGTGCTGCACAGTGTCACCAGTGGGCGAAACGCGCACCACGGCTTTGCCGGCGGCACGGGGCTCTTGGGCAAGCTTGCGGTGGGAATCGGCGGCAGATAATAGTTCGGTGTCGCTATAGCTGGCTAGGTCGGCAAAGTCGGCCTGGCGATAATAGCTGGCAAGGAAGGGGAGGAAATCTTCTGCAAAATTCTGTTGGCGGGCACTGTCTTGCAGGCGCAAAACGGGGGTCGGCAGGCTCATGCTGGGGCTCCTCTTGAGCTTCTTGGGTTGGTATGGCGGATTGCAATCTGAGCAACGCAGTTGGTCGCGTTTCTCTTTGCCGGTTTTAACCCATCATAATGAAAATTAAGACGGGCTAATGATACGCGAAATATGCCGTTTGAGGTAGGGTGTGGCGGGGTGGTGGTAGTAGGATGTGGCGGAGAGGTTTCAGGTAGCCTTAGATGTGGGAAAGGCAATAGCCGAAATACTTTGTTTTATAGAGTGTTATAGCGAAAGTGATTATTTTTAGGGGCAAGGTGGTAAGCCCGTAGGGGCGCAATAATCCATCGAGGGAACGTGTCTTGTTGTTTACTGTATAAAGAATGTAGTATTGCGATTGTTGCTTGTAATAAAGAAAAGGCTACCTGAAACACTTTTCAGGCAGCCTTCACTCTTAAATTACAATCGGTCTCAGGAAACCTGCTGCTGATACCACTCGATAAACGCTGCTGGCTCGGTAAAGCCGATGAGCGGGCTACTGCGGCGGCCATCGGGGTGGATAACGAAGATGCCGGGCGGACCGGGCAGACCGTATTCTTGTAATAGCGCGCGATGCTCGGGCGTGTTGTCGGTGAGGTCGATTTTAAATACACGATCGGGCGGCACAGCAGCCTGCACTTCGGGGCGGCTGAAGGTTTTATGTTCCATCTCTTTGCAGCTGGCGCACCAGTCAGCATAAAAATCCAGCACCACCGGCTTACCACTGGCCAAAGCCCTCTGCATGGCACTGTTGAGCTGCTGCGGCGTGGTAAATACTTGGTGTGCGGTTTGCTGCGGCGGGAACACGGTGAGCGCTTGGTGCAGGAAGGTGGGCTGCATGCGCACGCTCTGCACGGCAAAAAACACGCCGATGGTGAGCAAGAGGCTGCCCAGCCCTACAGCCAGTGGCTTGAGTTGCCGCGCACGCAGGTGTTTGCCCAATAGCAGGCCACCGGGAATCACCAGCAGCAGGGAATAGAGCGAAACGGTGAGTGCATAGGGCAGGAAGGGGGCAGCCAGATACACGGCCACGGCCAAAAGGATGATACCGAAGGCGTGTTTGATGCTGTTCATCCACGTACCAGCCTTGGGCAGGATATGCCCGCCGAAAGTACCTACCAACACCAAGGGTACACCAGTGCCCAGTGCCATGCTGTATAAGGCCAGGCCGCCTAGCGCAGCATCGCCGGTTTGGCCGATATAGCCCAAGGCCACGGCCAAGGGTGGCGCCACGCAGGGGCCAACAATTAGTGCTGAGAGCATACCCATCACAAATACGGAAGCCATTTTGCCGCCGGAAAGCTTGCTGCTTTGCTGCTGGAAATAACTCTGGATAAAGGAGGGCAGCTGGATGGTAAATACGTCAAACATGCCCAGCGCCAGCACTACAATCAGCGCGGCAGCGGAAAGCACTACCCATGACTGTTGCAGCCACACGGTGAGCAGCGAGCCGGTGAGTCCGGCCAATACGCCCACAGCGGCATAGGTGAGTGCCAGCCCCTGCACATAAACCGAAGACAAAATCAGCCCACGGCGTTTGCCGGCATTGGCACGGTCTCCCACGATAATGCCCGACACAATGGGCAGCAGGGGATACATGCAGGCGGTAAAGCTCAAGCCAATGCCAAAACTAAAAAAAGCCAGTAGGTTCGCCCCCAATGTATCGCGTGACAGACTGAATGGGCTTTTGCGTTGCTGCGGCACAGGGCTGGCAGCGGGCGTGCCATCCTGCGGTGCAGTAAGGCGGTTGCTGCCGCTGGCAGGCGGGGTGGACGTATCGCCATATACACCCGTACCTTTAATTTCCAGCGTTTTCGTTACTGGCGGATAGCATATGCCCACATCTGCACAGCCTTGGTAGGTGAGCGTGAGGCGGTAAGCGGCGGGTGCAGCGGATTGGAAGGGCAGTTTGACAACAGCTTGGCGGTAATGCACAGTTTGTTTGCCGAAGAACTCATCTTCCTTTTCTTTACCCGGCGAAAATTCAGCTGCGCCCAGCAGGCCGGAAGGCTCGGTTTCCACACGAATTTTCTCTTGATAGAGATAATAGCCATCGGCAATCTGGAACTGCACGGTCACATCTTGCTCACCCGCTGCCACCGTGGGGCGGAATGCTTGCTCCGACGGCAGCAGGTTGCTGGCATCCACCGCATGCGCGGCCATACCTGAGCATAACAGCACGGGCAGGATGAAAGATTGAATAAATTTTTTGAACATATAAGGTTACCTGAAAATTAAAAACACAGAAATCTGCGTATATTATAGGAAATAGTATCATGCCAGCTATGGGCTTAATTTAACAAAGCGATTGATGGGATTAACTTTGCCGCCTACAGCCGACCTGCTGAATAGACGGATGGTACACGCTGTTTCTGACAGCCACCGCAAAATAATTGCGCCCGCTGCCACCCTTTTGCTTGAAAAGCCGCCATCCCTCCCCATTTGGCAGATCAAATGCTCTCTATAAAGGAACTCCCATGTCTCATCACCATAACCACCAGCAACACCAAAGCCCAGAAACCGAATTCCCGCAGCAAGAAGCACAGGCTGAAGCTACCAAGGCGCAGGACAACGCTGAAGCCACTGCCGAGCTTACGCCCGAGCAGCTTGCTCAGCGTGTAGCCGAGCTTGAAGCCGAGCTGGCCGACATCAACAAATACCATCAGGCCGAGTTACAAAACCTGGGCCGCCGCCATCAAGAAGAAATTCAGGCCGCTCACAAATTTGCCACTAAGAAATTTGCCGGAGAGCTGTTGAAAGTAAAAGACTATTTGGAGATGGCACTACTTGATCAAAGCGGCAATTTCGACGCGCTGAAAATGGGCGTGGAGATGACCCTTACCGAGCTCAAACATGCCTTCGAGCAGGCTCAGATTAAAGAAATCCTGCCCCAGCCCGGCGACAAGCTCGACCCGCACCGCCACCAGGCCTTCCAAATCGTGGAAAGCGAGCAAGAGCCCAATACCATCGTGAACGTGATGCAGAAAGGCTATACCCTGCACGATCGCGTACTGCGCCCCGCCACGGTATCCGTAGCCAAGGCGCCGGAGGCGGAATAGCTTTCGGGCTGTAAACGGATTTTCAGGTAGCCTGCTATATCAAATGCAGGCTACCTGAAAACGCAGCGCAGCGAAGTTTCTGCGAAGCTAAAGTTTCAGGTAGCCTTTGTTGTATCCATTTTTAGTTAGCGCTGAACATTGGCCGTTTTGCCGAAACGCCGGATGCCGTTTTCGCACACCCACACGTCCATCTGCATATCGTGCTCTTCGGCGGGCAGGATGTCGGTTTCCTGGCAGGCGAAGCCGGCACCGATTTTGTGCGGGCAGAGGCGGTGGCGGGTGGCGGCGAGGGTAACGTCGTAGAAGCCGCCGCCTTGGCCGAGGCGGTAGCCGCGCCGGTCGATGCCGACTAGGGGAATGATGATGCTGTGCAGGTTGTGGATGCGGATTTTGCGGCCGGCAAATTGGGGGATGTTCAGTTTGCCTTGGCGGCGGCGTTCGGGGCGGCCTTGTTGCGGGAAAGGGGTAAACCACAGGCGCTGGCGGCGTGGTTCGATGTAGGGCAGGTAGAGCTCGGTGCCGCGTTGGCGGGCGGCAGCGGCGAGGCTGTCGAGCCGCAGCTCGCTGCCGATGGGCCAATAGATGGCCAGCCGTTTGCCACGTTTCAGGTAGCCTTTGAGCAGGTTGTTGATGCGCTTCTCGGCACGCTGACGTGCGGCAGGCGTCAGGCCTTGCCGTTGGCGGCGGAAGTGGCGGCGGAGGTCGGTTTTGCTTGGCATAGCGGGCTCAACGGCTTAGGTGAGGCCTTTTTTCAGGCGGGTCCAGCTTTCTGGGTCTTCTTGCCACTCTACGCTTTCACCGCGCAGTATAGCCTGCATCATTTGGGCGGTTTCGGTGTCGATTTTGCGGGCGGCTTGGAGCAGGGGCTCGTTGGCAAATATGGGCAGGTCGGGATTGTATTTTTCGGCCATTTTGTCCATCTGGTAGCGGTCGCGGGCGGCGTAGAATTCGCTGAGCTCTTGGGCTTTTTCGGAGTTGATGCCGAGTTTTTCCAGCGCGAGGCGGCCGCTTCGGATAGCTGCATCTACGGTTTCGCGGATGATGTAGTTGGCGCCGGCGTGGTGCAGGTGGTAGGCGTGGATACGGTCGTAGGCGCGGGTAATCACCGGCAAGTTGGGGTAGTGGCGGTGGACGAATTCCACGATTGAGGTGGCATGCTCGAGGTTGCTGATGCAGATAATGAGCAGCTTGGCGTGTGCCAGGCCGATGGAATTGAGCAGCTCGGGGCGGGTGGCGTCGCCGTAGTAGGTTTTGCTGCCGTATTTAGTGAGGCCTTCCACGGTGTCGGCCTGATAGTCGATCACGGTGGTGTGGAAGCCGCAGGCAGTGAGCATGCTGTTGATTTGCTGGCCGAAGCGGCCGTGTCCGAGTAGGATGATGGGGTTTTCTTCTTCAATTATGTCTTGCGGGCGCTCTTGGTTTTCTTCCACGATGCCGCGCGGGGCGATCACTTTGTCGTAGAAGATGAACAAAAGCGGGGTGAGCAGCATGGAAAGGGCGACCACCAGCGAGATGCGGTCGGCCATGGCGCGCGGCAGTACATGGCTCTGGCGGGCGATGGAAAGCAGCACAAAGCCGAATTCACCGGCCTGCGCCAGACTCAGCGCGAGTAGCTTGCTGCCCATGCGTGGCAGGCGGAACAGTAGGCCTAGGATAAAGAGAATGCTGCCTTTCACTGCCAGCGTGGCTAAGGTGATGGTGGATACTACCCAGAATTCTTTGGATAAAAGGGTGAAATTCATGCCTGCGCCCACGGTGATGAAAAACAGCCCCAAAAGCAGGCCTTTGAAGGGTTCGAGGTGGCTTTCCATTTCGTGTCGGTAGGAGTTGTTTGCCAGCGCCACGCCGGCCACGAACGCGCCCAGCGCGGGGGAGAGGCCGATGAGCGACATCAGTGTGGCGATACCCACCACTAAGGCCAGGGTGAACATGGTGAACATTTCGTTGAGGCGGACTTTGCTGATGAAGCAGAACATGCGCGGCACAAGGTAGCGCACGCTCACGGCAATCGCCAAGATGGCGGCAATACTCACGGTGGCAAGTACCCAGCCGGGTTGGTTCGCCAAAAGGTTGGTGGTATGCTGGTTGCTTTGGTGGTGGGTGGCGGCCAGGAGCGGTAAAAGTGCCAGCATCGGGATGGCAGCCACATCTTGAAACAGCAGGATGGCAAAGCCGGCCTGCCCGCCGGGTGACCGCATCAGGTTTTTTTCGTTGAAGGTTTGCAGCACGATGGCGGTGGAGGAGAGAGCCAGGATGCAGCCCACGGCTATGCCCATTTGCCAGCTTTTGCCAATGGTTACGGTGATACCGGCAATGACTGCTATTGAGAGCAGCACTTGTAATCCGCCTAGTCCTAAGAGCTTGTGCCGCAGCTGCCATAGCTTTTGCGGTGCCAGTTCCAAGCCGACCAGAAACAGCATCATCACTACGCCGAATTCGGCAACGTGTTGGATGGATTCGGTTTCTTTGCTGGTCAAGCCTAAAATTGGGCCGATGGCGATACCGGCCATCAAATAGCCCAACACCGAGCCCAAGCCCAGTTTTTTGGAGGTAAGCACAGCAGCCACAGCGAAGGCAAGATAGATGAAAGTGTAGGGTAAGATAGAAGTCATGGGCTTGTGGTGCTAGGTGAGTTGTCGTTATAACAAGGGCTTAGGGTTTCAGGTGGCCTATTTGACGGGCGAGAGGCTGCCTGAAAATAGATAGTGGTGTTTGCACCGTTCGTTTGGGCGAAACTTGTTGCACTCGTTTTAACTTTGTTGAAACTTACGTTTTCAGGTAGCCTTTCGGCAATTATTGCCGCGCGGCTTCGGCAATCAGTTTGTTCACCAGCTGCGGCACGCCGTCTTTGGCTTTGGCTTCGATGATGCTGATATCGGCCAAGCCCACCGGCGGGCGCGGATCGACCAGATAGCGTTCGGCTTCGTAGGGAGCATATTCCAACAGGCCAGCAGCGGGATACACCTGCATCGAGGTGCCTACTACCAGCACTTTGTCAGCCTGCGACACCCATCGTGCAGCGGTTTCAATCAGCGGCACGGCCTCGCCGAACCAAACGATGTACGGGCGCATGGGGTGGCCCTGGGGGTCGGTATCGGCAGTGGATTGGTCGCCCGTCCATTCGATCACGTAGTTTTCATCAGCGCTACTGCGGGCTTTGTTCAATTCGCCGTGCAGGTGCAGCACGGTGCTGCTGCCGGCACGTTCGTGCAGGTCGTCCACGTTCTGGGTAACGATTTGAACTTGGTAGTATTTTTCCAGTTCGGCCAGCGCATGGTGGGCGGCGTTGGGCTTGGCAGCCTGCGCTTGGCGGCGGCGCTCGTTGTAGAAATCGATCACGAGCTTGGGATTACGCGCGAAGGCTTTGGGGGTGCACACATCCTCCACTTTGTAGCCTTCCCACAGGCCGTCGGTGTCGCGGAAGGTGCGCAGGCCACTGTCGGCACTGATGCCGGCACCGGTAAGGACGACGATTTTTTGCATGGTTTGCTTTCTTTCAGGTTTTGTTTGAAATACTCGTTTTCAGGTAGCTTGAGTTGTTTGAAAGAGGCTGCCTGAAAAATAGGATATGGATTTTCAGGTAGCCTTTGCGTTTAAAACCGGCGGTGTTGCAGGGCGGGCAGTTGGTTGCGCACGGTGTGCAGGCGTTGTGGCTTGAGTTCGGCCATGATCCAGCCTTCGCCTTCTGGCCGCTCGGCAAGGATTTCGCCCCAGGGGTCGATAATCATGCTGTGGCCGTAGGTGCGACGGCCGCTGTCGTGTAGGCCGCCTTGGGCAGCGGCGATAACGTAGCATTGGTTTTCGATGGCGCGGGCCTGCAGCAGGGTTTGCCAGTGGGCTTTGCCGGTAGTGTAGGTGAAGGCGGCGGGCAGGAGGAGTACGTCGAACGGCTGCTGGGCGCGGAAGATTTCGGGGAAGCGCAGGTCGTAGCACACGCCTTGGCCGTAGCGCCAGCCGTCGATCTCCACAGACGGGGGGATGCTGTTGCCGGCTTCGATGGTGTCGGCTTCGCAGTAGCTTTCGCCGATGCCGGTGTAGCTGAAGAGGTGGGTTTTGTCGTAGCGGCTGAGGCATTGGCCGTCTCGGCCGTATACGAGCAGGCTGTTGATGATTTTGCCGCTTTCGTTGGCGAGCAGTGGAATGCTGCCGCCGAATAAGACGATGCGGTGGCGGGCGGCAAGCTCAGCCATGAAGATTTGCAGGGGGCCGCGGCCGAATTGTTCGGCCTGGGCGAGTTTGTCGGTGTCGTGCCGACCTATCAACGACCAGTATTCGGGCAGCAGCACCCAGTCG
This sequence comes from Eikenella sp. NML120348, assembly GCF_001648435.1. Classification (NCBI taxonomy): domain Bacteria; kingdom Pseudomonadati; phylum Pseudomonadota; class Betaproteobacteria; order Neisseriales; family Neisseriaceae; genus Eikenella; species Eikenella sp. NML120348. The sequence goes on from NZ_LXSP01000001.1 coordinate 96,207, forward strand.
GCGCCGGCTTGGGCGGCAGCGGCCACTTGCTGTACGACGCTGCAGCGGTTTACGGCAGGGTCGGTGTGAGAAACGAGTTGGATGGCGGCGGCGCGGATAGTTTGCATAGTGTGTTCGATGTTAGATTGGAAAACTAAGGGGAGGCTACCTGAAAGCATCTGCTTCAACGGGGTTAAAGCAATATTTTGTTGCGGGCGGCTGTTTCGGCGAAGCCAAAATTATTTCAGGTAGCCCAAGGGTTTATTGTTGGTGCAACCGGGTGGCGTAATCCACTTCTTCGCGGCTGCCCATGATTACGGCCACGCGCTGGTGCAGGCCTTCGGGCTGGATATCGAGCATGTTTTCGCGGGCGTTGGTGGCCGCGCCGCCGGCTTGTTCGATGATGAGGCTCAAGGGATTGGCTTCATACATCAGGCGCAGTTTGCCGGGCTTGGCCGGGTCGCGCGCGTCTTTGTCTTTGGGATACATAAAGATGCCGCCGCGCATGAGGATGCGGTGGATTTCGGCCACCATGCTGGCCACCCAGCGCATATTGTAGTTTTTGCCGCGAGGGCCGGTTTCCCCGGCGAGCAGTTCGGCAATGTATTGCTGCATGGGTGGCTGCCAATGGCGCTGGTTGGACATATTAATGGCAAATTCGCGCGTGGCTTGTGGAATTTGCGGGTTGAGCTGGGTTTGGACAAATTGGCTGCCGGCATCCAGCGTAAATACGGCCACACCGTGGCGCAGACAGAGCACGAGCTGGGTTTGCGGCCCGTAGAGCGTATAACCGCTGGCTACTTGAGCACGGCCGCTTTGCAGGAAGGATTGGGTAGAAAGCGGGCCTGCTGGTTTTTCCAAGATGGAGAAAATAGTGCCGACCGAAATATTGATGTCGATATTGGACGAGCCGTCTAAAGGGTCGAACAGCACGAGATAGCGGCCTTGATCGTGGGCGGGCACAAACTGCTCTTCTTCCTCGCTGGCCAAGCCGGCCACAGTGGGGTTCGCGGAGAGGGCGTCAATCAAGATTTGGTTGGCGATCACATCCAGTTTTTTCTGGGCTTCGTCTTGCACATTGCTGCTGCCGGCTTCACCCAGCACGCCGGCGAGCGCACCTTGGCGCACTTGGCCGCTGATGGTTTGGCAGGCTTGGACGATGGTGGAAACCACGCTGCCTAATTCGGCGGGGAGGTGGTGTTCGGCGAGGTGTTGCTGGAGGAATTGGGATAGAGTGGGCATGGGGAAAACTCGATTAGGATGTTTTTGTGGGTTATCTGTAGTTAAAGGCTACCTGAAAAGTTTGGCATGGCAGCGCCGTTACGCTGGATTTGAACTGCGTAGGGACTTTATTTCCAGGTAGCCTGTTAGCATGGCCATATTTTACCCGCACAGCGGCTTGGCGGGGTAGGGTTTGCAGGGAGAAATTTGACGTGCAGCCATGTTTTGGCGTGGGAAGTTTAACGGCACTTATTACTGCCGACGCGGCTTGGCTGAACTGTGCATTCCGCTTCGCGCTGAATGCATTTTACTTTGTGCCGGAATGGCGGAGTGAGGTGTTGGCTTGTCTGTTCGTAGTGTTGGCTAATCAGGCGTATCATTGGTGGCATCATGGCTTTAGTTAATCACCCTGTTCAGCACGTTTTGTCTAATCGGCGTGCGGTAGAAGGTAATCATGATGTTCACCTCTTCCTGTGTATAGGTTTGGTTTATTGCATTGTGACTGATTCCATGCAATTGGTTCAGTACTTCTTCAGATTGGAATACTTCGCGGTTAATACCGGTAATATATTGCTCGGCAGCGTGTTGTTCGAGGTTCGGACAGGGGTTATTGTTGGTTCGGTGAGGCGATTTTCTGGTTGGTGAAATCGGAGGTGGTGGACACGGTGGTGCACAGGCAAGTGGAAAGATTTAGCGGATCAATCAGTTGGTCGAGCACTTAGTTCAGATGGGGTTTGTGTTGTAGCGGGAGGGGGGCAGGAGTGCGGCCAAGGCAAGGCTGCGCAGTAGGTGTGGGATATAAGCTTCTTTCTAGGCTGAGAGGCTACCACCTGAAAGCAGAAACGTACATTGGGCGGTTGCCACAGAACGGGCTATTGTTTGTCACGGTGATACTCGTGAGTAAAAAAACTGCAATCATCGTGCCCGTGGGCGGTGAGCGGCTTGCGCTGGCGGTGGTGGTGCTGTTTCAGCCGCACCAGCAGCCATAGCAGCAGTGCTAGCAATAAGAAAGAGAGAGATAAATCAAACATCGTTATTCTCCCGCAAGTAATAGCGCAAAACACCTTGCATCCTCAATTATTTTGTAATTTATCTAGTAAGGCAACAAGTCTTGGTTGTATGGGATGAAGTTGTCTGGTTGTAGGTATCAGAATTAGTATTTACTATTTGTTTGTTATCGCAGCGCAAGGGTAAGAGTTCAAAGCTTGCCGCTTTTAGCAGAATGCTGTTTACATATTATGTTTCAACGAGACTCTCTTTTTCGGAAACCCTCTGTATCTATTTTGAATTATAGCGATTTCTTTACATTTATGTCTAGTATAGTGACCAAAAAAGGTGAAAAAAGATAAAACATATGCACAACAAGTGAATGGTTGTGGGCAATAAGCATAAAAATTCACTCGTTTACACATTATTTGTAAAAATTGTGCTTGTTTTTATGTCTATAGAAATGTCTATATATGGCGGCATCTACTATATTCTCGGTTTAGATTGAAAGTCTATTATGAACTCGATATCGATCTCCTGATTGTTTATTTAGTCGGTGTAAATGCATTAGCCGAGGTACTGCGCCTACATGATCCCGAAGGAGTTACCTCCACGGCGGCAATTTACAAATGGCGCGCACGCGGCGCTCGCTGCCGCTGGCGCAGCTGCAAAGGCTGACTACTCTGGCTGAAGTGCAGGGCAGGTCGTTGGACTTGAATGCTTTTTTGGAGCAGTAGCCTACTTTGCAGCATGTCCCGGCACAGCCCGGTAGTAGCCGCATAGTGGTCGATACCACTCTACGCGATGGTGAGCAATCTCCGGGCGCCGCCATAACCAAGGAAGAAAAAGTACGCGTGGCACGACAGCTGGAGAGGCTGGGGGTGGATGTAATCGAGGCCGGCAACGTCAGCTTGGAAGAAATCGTGATGGTGCTGGAAGTGCGGCACGACTTGTTTGGCCGGGAAACCGGCATCGATACCACCCAAATCGTACCCGCGTCTAAGCTGGTGTCCAGCATCACCGGCTATCCGGTGCAGCCCAATAATGCCATTATGGGTGCCAATTTTTGCCCACGAATCCGGCATCTACCAAGATGGCATGCTTAAACATCGGGAAACCTATGAGGTCATGTCGGCCGAATCGGTGGGTTGGTCGGCCAACCGATTGAGTTTGGGTAAACTTTCCGGTCGCAATGCCTTCAAAACCAAATTGGCCGAGCTGGGCATTGAATTGGGTAGCGAGGAAGCGCTCAATGCTGCTTTTGCCCGCTTCAAAGAACTGGCCGATAAAAAACGCGAAATTTTTGACGAAGATTTGCATGTGCTGGTTTCAGACGAAATGTCTAATCTCACGCCTGATCGTTATAAATTCATCTCGCAGCGAATCGTTACCGAAACCGGTGAACTGCCGCGCGCCGAAATCGTGTTCAGCACCGATGGCGAAGAGCAGCACGCCGAAGCCACCGGCTCCGGCCCGGTAGATGCGATTTTCAAGGCCATTGAAAGCGTGGTGCAGAGTGGCGCCGAATTGCAGATTTATTCGGTGAATGCGGTAACCTTCGGCACGGAAAGCCAAGGCGAAACCGGTGTGCGCCTGGCCAGAAACGGCCGCGTGGCCAACGGCCAAGGTGCGGACACCGATATTCTGGCCGCTACCGCCAAAGCCTACCTTTCCGCGTTGAACAAGCTGGAAGGCGGTGAAAAAGTGAAGGCGCAAGGCGGGATTTAGCAGGATTTTGTTTTCAGTTTGCTTTTGAAGTACCGCCCTTCGGCATCATGCTGCAGGGCGGTTTGATTTTGCACGAAAGGCTACCTGAAATTATGTGGTATGGTTTTCAGGTAGCCTTTCTGTTGTGCAGGAGGCGGGAAGGTACACACTCAAACAATGCAGATATCCCTCGCCGGAGTTTTGCAGCGCCATACTGCTTTCAGGTAGCCTGAATCATTCTGTATGAGCAGGGCAGTTTGTGCACCAGATAGTTGATTCCTGCCGCATCGAATCTGATTAAGGCCTGTGTTTTTATATTTAAACTAGCTGGTTTTGCTGATTCGGTATTGCCCGGCTTGCTCCGAATAATATGGGCTGCGCCATGTGTGGCAAAGGTATAGTGAATTAAATTTAAACCAGTACAGCGTTGTCTCGCCTTGCCGTACTATTTGTACTGTCTGCGGCTCGCCGCCTTGTCCTGATTTAAATTTAATGCACTATAAATTGGCTGGAAACGTGTTGTCCGCATTTAAAAGGCTACCTGAAAATTTCAGGTAGCCTTTTATGGATTAGCTTAGGCATCTGGCAGGGCGGGTTCGGGGGCGCTGTCTTGAGTGAACCGCGTGCAGACTTCGAGAATATCGTTGCCGAATTTTTGGATTTTGGCTTCGCCCAAGCCGTAGACGTTTTGCAGTTCGGTGAGGCTGGCGGGGCGTTGCTGCACGATATCTTGCAGGGTGCGGTCGCCACACACAATGTAGGCGGGCACATTGTCGGCACGGGCGCGTTCGGTGCGCCATTGGCGCAGCGCCTGCCAGAGGCGCTCTTCGCGCTCGGTGCGCAGCCATTGTTCGCGCGGGGTGCGGGTGGCGGATTTTTCGCGTTTGAGCGGGCGCAGCATCACGGTCTGCTTGCCTTGCAGCACGGGGCGGGCGGCTTGGGTGAGCATGAGGGCGTGGTAGTTGTGCGGGTCGGTGGCGAGCAGGCCTTGGCCGATGCATTGGCGGATGATGCCGCGCCATTCTTTGTCGGACAGGGCGGCACCGATGCCGTAGGTGGAGAGCTGGTCGTGGTGGTTTTGCCGAATCCAGTCGTCGGCCTTGCCGCGCAATACGTGGATGACGTAGCCGGCGGCAAAGCGCTGGCCGACGCGGTAAACGCAGCTGAGGAGTTTCTGCACGTTTTCGGTGGCGTTGAAAAGGACGGGCGGGTGCAGGCAGTTGTCGCAGTGGCCGCAGGGGGGGATTGCTTCGCCGAAGTGGCTCAACAGGGCGGCGCGGCGGCAGCCGGAGGTTTCGCACACGGCAAACATGGCTTCGAGTTTCTGCTGTTCGATTTGCTTTTGGAAGTCGCTGCTGTTGCCGGTTTGGATGCGTTCGCGCAGCAGGGAGTAGTCGTTGAGGCCGTAGCACAGCCAGCTGGCGGCGGGCTGGCCGTCACGCCCGGCGCGGCCGCTTTCCTGGTAGAAGTGTTCGATGCTTTGCGGCATGTCGAGGTGGGCGACGAAGCGCACGTCGGGTTTGTCGATGCCCATGCCGAAGGCGACGGTGGCCACGATGATGAGGCCTTCTTCGCGGGTGAAGCGGTGCTGGTTTTCGTTGCGCTCGGTCATGGTGAGGCCGGCGTGATAAGGCAGGGCGCGGTAGCCGTGTTCGTTTAAAAAGGCGGCGGTGTCTTCCACTTTTTTGCGGCTTAGGCAGTAGACGATGCCGCTTTCGCCGTGGGGGCGGCTGTGCAGAAAATCGAGCAGCTGCTTTTTGCCGTTGTTTTTTTCGATGATTTGGTAGTAGATGTTGGGGCGGTCGAAGCTGGCGATGTATTCGGCGGCGTTTTCCAGCTTGAGGTAGTGTTTGATGTCGGCACGGGTTTCGGCGTCGGCGGTGGCGGTGAGGGCGATGCGGGGGATGGAGGGGTAGCGGTCGGCTAGGAGGCCGAGCTGGCGGTATTCGGGGCGGAAGTCGTGCCCCCATTGGCTCACGCAGTGGGCTTCGTCGATGGCGAACAGGCTGATTTCGGTGTGGTCGAGAAAGCGCAGGAAGCGTTCGCTTACCAAACGCTCGGGGGAAACGTAGAGCAGTTTCAGGTAGCCTGCCTCGATGGTGTCGGCAATCTGCTGCACCTGACTGCTGCTGATGCCGCTATGCACGCTGGCGGCGGCCACGCCTGCGGCCTGCAGGGCGGCCACTTGGTCGTCCATCAGGGCAATCAGCGGCGACACTACCACGGCCAGCCCGCGCCGCATCAGGGCGGGAATTTGATAGCACAGGGATTTGCCGCCGCCGGTGGGCATCAGCACCAGCAGGTTTTGCCCCTCTGCCAGCGCGTTCACAATTTCTTCCTGCCGCCCACGGAAGGCGTGATAGCCGAAAACTTCGCGCAGGATGCTGAGGGCGGAGGGTTGTGGCATGGGTGGTTTTCCGTTTGCGGGATTTGTTGGATATAATGGCGCGGATTTTATAGCGTTTGAAGGCTACCTGAAAGGATTTTTATGCAACTGAAGAGATGGGCCGGGCTGTGTGCAGTGTTGGTGTTGGCAGGATGTCCGAGCATGAGCAGCGGGCCGAGCCTGGGCGGCAGCTGGAGAGAAGTGGGCGTGAGCCAGAACGGCAATATGCGTTACGAAATAGACATTTCCAGCATTCGGAAAGAAGGCAGCCGGGTTAGCTTCCGCGAGCGGATTACCGTGTCAGATGTGGGGCGCGAGCATTATGTGAACACGCCGCATTTCAAAACGGCGGTCAACCAATGGCAGTTCGATTGCCAGGCGCGCACCCGCCGTTTGGCCGCGGTGGATATGTGGGATGCTTCCGGCAACAAACTGGCTGCCAACCAATATGAAACAGCCAGGCGGCCTGCCCAGCCGGTGGTGAAAGGTTCGGCCGGCGGTAAACAGTTTGAAATTGCCTGTGGCAAAACTTTGTGATTTTTGCAGAATTAAGGAGAGAAAATATGCGGATCAAGGGAATTGTGGCCGGCCTGTGTCTGCTGGCCGCCGCTACGCCAGCTTGGGCGGATGATGCGGCGCAAACCGAGCTTTTGAGTGCGCAGATGGCGTATCAGGAAGCATTGAAGGCGCAAACCGATAACGGCAGCCGTGTGAACACGCTGCGCACCCGTTTGGAAGCGGCAGAAACTGCCTTGCAGCAGAAACAGGCGGAAATCACGCAGTTGCAAACGCAATTGAATGAGGCGGATGTGGCCGCGCAGCAATCGAATACCACGCTGGAAGAGGCCGGCCGCCGGTTGGACGCGGCTTGGACGGCAGTACGCGGACAGCAGCCTTAGTCGGAGATTGATTGCAAGCAGACTTGTAACTTTGCAGAAACTGGTTTTGACTGGTTAAAACTGTGCTTTCAGGTAGCCTTTTCGTATGGAGAGGTTACCTGAAAGCACGGCGCAGCAGAGTTTCTGCGCAGTTAAAATTTCAGGTAGCCTTTGCTTGCCCAGCTATATCGTCATATAAAAAACCGGCCTGATTGTTCAGGCCGGTTGGTTTATGCTGCGAGGGCATAGAGCCCCATACCGCGTGGGTTAAGCTTTAACAATCTTAACTTTGTAGCGGCCGTCTTCTTGACGGTAAGCACCGTGGATGTCGGTTTCGAAGCCGGGGAAGTGGGCGCCGATTTCGCACAGCATCATCAGGAATTCCAAGATGGGCTTGCTCTCTTCGGTGATCATTTCACCAGGCATTACCAACGGTACGCCGGGAGGATAGGGCAGAATCATGTTGGCGTTGATCTTGCCTACCATGTCTTCCAAGTAGCAGTCTTCAATCTGACCTTTCAGCTCAAGCTGGAAGGCTTTGTGCGGGTTCATCACCATAGTCGGCAACACTTCGAATGCGCTGAACATGAGTTCAGGTAGGTTGTGTTTGCAGATCAGGCTGTGGATGCCTTGTGCCAATTCTTGAATCCGCATGTCTTTGTAGAAAGAGGGAGATTCGTTGAATACGCGCGGCAATACTTCTTCCACGGTGGCGTTGGCATCGTACAGGGACTTGAACTCGTTCAGTGAGCGCAGCAGGCTGAGGGCTTTGGTGTCGTCTACGCCGATGCTGAAGAGCACGAGGATGTTGTAGGGGCCGGTTTTCTCCACGATGATGCCGCGGTCTTCCAAGAATTTGGAAACGAGGGTGGCGGGGATACCGGTTTTTTCCAGCTGGCCGTTTTTATCTAAGCCTGGGGTGAGTAAGGTTACCTTGACCGGGTCGAGGTACATGTGCTGGGCGTCGATATTTTTGAAGCCGTGCCATTTGTCGGTTTGATGCAATTCCCAGCATTCGATGTTATCAACGTTTTCAGGTTGCCATACGTCGAAATACCATGAATCGGCATGGGCTTTGTGTTTCTTGATTTCCTTACGGAATTTAACGGCACGCTCCAGTGAATCCTGCATCAGGCGTTTACCGGCATTGCCGCGCATCATGGCTGCTGCCACTTCGGTAGAGGCTACCATGGGGTAGAACGGAGAAGTGGAGGTGTGCATCATGTAGGCTTCGCCGAAGGTGGCAGTGTTCAGGTTACCCTTAACGTGAATCATGGAAGCCTGTGAGAATGCAGCCAGCAGTTTGTGGGTGGAGTGGGTTTCAAAGATTACCTTGTCTTTAACCTGCTTACCGCCCATACCGGTTTTGCCGTTGTAGATCGGGCTGAAGTTGGTGTAGGGAACCCAAGCAGAGTCGAAGTGGATGGATTTCACATCCAGGGTGTCTTTGATCTTGTCGGTGTTGTAGAACAGGCCGTCATAAGTGGAGTTGGTAATCACAGCATGTACCGGCCAAGTGGCGCCCGGAACTTTGGCAAGTTTTTCGGTAATAACTTCTTTAGTGAATTCTTTTTGCGGAATACCACCCAAGATACCGTAGGCGTTACGGGTCGGTTTCAGATACACCGGAGTAATGTCGCTCATCATCAACAGGTGGGTTAATGATTTGTGGCAGTTACGGTCGATCAGCACGGTGCTGCCGGCCGGCACGGAGTACATACCCACGATTTTGTTGGCGGTGGAAGTACCGTTGGTTACGATGTAGCTATGGTCGGCATTGAAGGTTTTGGCGATGTATTCTTCGGCTTCTTTGTGCGGACCGGAGTGGTCGAGCAGAGAGCCTAGCTCGCCCATGGAAACGGAAATGTCGGATTTGAAAGTGTTTTCGCCGTAGAAGTCGTAGAACAGACTGCCTACGGGAGATTTCAAGAAAGCGGTACCGCTCATGTGGCCCGGAGTACAGAATGTGTATTTGTTTTTCTCAACGTAGTCAAACAGGGCTTTAGTGAAGGGCGGGGTGATATTGTCGATATAGTGACAGATTGCTTTTTCAATTTTATCAACAACGTCTTCGTTGCTGAACAGGTGGCAATCGATGAAGGTGGCATGGTCGCCTACAGCGCCGAAGTCCACGGGTTTGTCGCAGTCGGTGGGCTTCAGAATGAATACGGGCAACTCATCGTTGAGCGCAATAATTTTCTTGTCTAATTCTTGGTTGAAAATATCCAGTGTACAAAGCACGGAACCTATTCTGGCATCATGTTTCAAAAGCGTCAGTATTTCTTGCTGGTCATGGGCTATTCGGATGGCGTAACCACCCTTTTCCAAAGTTGCAATCAAGCTCTTCAGATAGTCACCAAGTTCCTTATGACCACAGCCTAATAATATATTCTTCATGATCTAAATCCTTTAAATAAATTAAAAAACAGCTGCTTTGCTAGCCGGATAAACCCGGCTTTTTGCTGCTGCTGCTGTGCCAGAATAGCACAGCAGCAGCGGCAACTTGTGTTTTGCCGTTTGCGAGCACAACGACAAAAATAAACCTGCATACGGTATATGCAGGCAAGGGGGATAGTGCGTTAATGATATCCTGAGACAAGCTGTCTGGCGGCGGGTAGAATATCTGTCTTACAGTTAAATACTGCTAAGGAAATTTAACAGTTGCTTTAGCTGTTGCGTTCAAGTGGACAAATGCTAAAATCATTTGCATCCTTGCATGCATATAGAGCCAGTTGATTTTAAAGAGCAATATCTTAATAATTGACTGAATTGGCAATTTATTTTGAATGTCTATCTATTTATTGATACATCATATCATAAAATATTGTGATATGGGTTGACTTTAGTCAGAAAATTTTAGAGTAAACATACTAACTAAAGGGAGCTGGTGGGAAGGTGCTGGCAGCAAGGGTTGAGTGTGAATTTGCGTAAATGGAGATGGTGGGTACTGGGGTATTTAATCGTTGAGAAAAATAAGTTTCCCGCAAATATATTGGGAGGGGGTATTATGTAGAGCACATTTTCCTACAGGGCGGCAAGCCACAGACAATACAGGAGTACGGTAAGGTGAGTTAACGCAATTAGGATATGAAGTGCCTTTGGCCATATTTTCAGGTAGCCTCTGCCCGCTGCCAAGCGGGGCATTGCCATTTGGGTACGTCTTGGAAGCGGTAGGCAGACATTTTATCCAGCAGGGCAGAGATGCCACTGTCCACACATACTAGGCCGGTATTGGCGGTGGGCATGAAACCTTGGTTGGCAGTGTGCTGCAACAGGGTGGTAATGGGATCGAAAAAGCCGTTGATATTGAGCAGGCCGATGGGTTTGCTGTGCAGCTTGAGTTGAGCGGCAGAGAGTACTTCAAACAGCTCTTCGTATGTACCCAGCCCGCCGGGCAGGGCGATGAAGGCATCGGCCTGCTCAATCATTTTGGTGCGCCGCTCGGCCATATTGTTGGTGATGATGAGCTCGGTGAGGCGGCCGTGCGCCATTTCTTCGTGGCGCAGGAAGGTGGGGATGATGCCGGTTACTTTGCCGCCGGCAGCCAGGGCGGCAGAAGCCACTTCGCCCATCAGGCCGATGCCGCCACCACCATACACCAGCCGGCTGCCACGTTCGGCAATAGCACGCCCCAGCTCGCGGGCGGCTTGGCTGTAGCTCGGGTCTTCGCCTAGGTTGGAGCCGCAATAAACGACGATGTTGTTCATAGCATTCATATTTATTCTTTCAGGTAGCCCGAGGTCTTGGCTAAATACTGCTCGAGGTATATTTCTTGGTTGCATGTACACGTCTTAAAACTGCATCTATATTCGGCAGCTTGGTGCAGGCCTTATCCTCTTGGAGGGTAGTGGTTTCGGCAATTAGCCGGTAAAGGTGAAAGGGTGAATTATAGCGAAATAGGAATTTTTGCGCACAAGCCGGAGGGTAGGGCGGGCAAAGGCTACCTGAAAATGCTACAACAGCTTTTCAGGTAGCCTGAAACTTGTATGGTGCAAAAAAAACAGGCTGCCGAAGTAATCGGCAGCCTGTTTGGCGTGTATCGTTAATGCCCGTGGTGGCAGCCGCCACCGCCGGCCGAGGCCATGGCTTCGGCCGCTTGTGCGTCGGCGTGGTAGCTGGAGCGCACCATGGCACCGATAGCAGCGTTGGTAAAACCTATGGCGTAGGCTTCATGTTCGAACTGCTTGAACATTTCGGGGGTAACGTAGCGCAATACGGGCAGGTGGCTGTTGCTGGGCTGCAGGTATTGCCCCACAGTGATCATTTCGATGTTGTTGGCACGCATATCGCGCATGATTTCGCGCACTTCATCGTCGGTTTCGCCCAAGCCTACCATGATGCCGGATTTGGTGGGGATGTGCGGCATCATTTCTTTATAGCGGCGCAGCAGCTCGAGCGAATGCTGGTAGTTGGCGCCGGGGCGGGCCTGTTTGTAGAGGCGCGGGTGGGTTTCTAGGTTGTGGTTCATCACATCGGGCGGGGTTTTGGCCAGAATTTCGAGGGCAATATCCATGCGGCCGCGGAAATCGGGTACGAGGATTTCGATTTTAGTATTGGGGCTGCGCTCGCGGATGGCAGTGATGCAGTCGGCAAAGTGCTGGGCGCCGCCATCGCGCAAATCGTCACGGTCTACCGAGGTGATAACAACGTAGCGCAAATTCATGGCGGCCACGCTGGAGGCGAGATGTTGCGGCTCTTCGGTATCGAGCGCGTTGGGGCGGCCGTGGCCGACATCGCAGAAGGGGCAGCGGCGAGTGCAGATATCACCCATAATCATGAAGGTGGCGGTGCCGCGGCTGAAGCATTCGCCGATATTGGGGCAGCTGGCTTCTTCGCACACGGTGTGCATTTTCTGATCGCGCAGGATATTTTTGATTTCAAAGAACTTCTTGCCGGTGGGCAGCTGGGCGCGAATCCATTCTGGTTTTTTCAGTTTCTGCTCCAGCGGCACAACCTTAATTGGGATACGGGCAACTTTGGCCGCACCTTTGTGTTTTACGCCGCGGCTGTTGTCTTGTTTGGCGGGGTTTTCTGTGGCCATGGCTTGTTCCTTTGCTGTGTTTTCAATGTGGTGTGTACTTTTCAGGTAGCCGGCGGGTGGTCAGTCGGCCTGTTTTTCAGGTAGCCTCAACTGCTGCTGCAAATGGTTGGTCAGTTTGGCGGCCACGTCGGCCACGGAGGGGACGGGCTGTACCAAGTCGGCGATTTGAGTCATTTCCAGCTCGGCGTAGCCGCAGGGGTTGATTTGGCGGAAGGGGCTTAAGTCCATATTTACGTTTAATGCCAAGCCGTGATATACCGCGCCGCGTTTGATGCGCAGGCCGAGCGAGGCGATTTTTTTGCCTTCCACATACACGCCGGGACGTTTCGGGTCGGCTGCGGCGAAGATGCCGTATTCAGCTAGGGTGGCGATGATGCTGTTTTCCAAACGGCTTACCAAGTCGCGCACGCTGATTTTGCGGCGTTTGAAGTCGATTAGGGTATATACCACCAGCTGGCCGGGGCCGTGGTAGGTAATTTGGCCGCCACGGTCGATCTGCACCACGGGGATGTTGCTGCGTGCCAAGAGATGCTCGGCTTTGCCGGCCATGCCTTGAGTGAACACGGGCGGATGTTCCACCACCCAAAGCTCGTCTTTCGTGCGCTCGCTGCGGGCATCGGTGAAGGCTTCCATGGCGTGGAAAATCGGGCTGTATTCGGCCAAGCCAAGCTGGATGACTTTCATCACAGCACCACTTTCACCAAGGGGTGTGAGGTGAGTGCTAGGTAAATATTATCGAGCTGCGACTTGCTGTGGGCGTTTATGGTAACGGTTATGCCCTGATAGTTGCCGTGACTACTTTCGCGGTGACGCATATCGTGTTCGGCGGTGTCTGGCGCGTGCAGGCGCACGGTTTCCAATATCTGCACAGCAAATTCGGGATGTTTGGCGCCCATGATTTTGATGGAGAAGCGGCAGGGGAATTCCAGCAGGGTTTCTTGGTTGGTTTCGCTCATGGTGGCCTTTCAAACGGCCGCCGTTCGGAGTGGCGGCGCGGTATAATCAAGGCGGCATTTTACTGGAAAACCGATGGCTTGAACAACACGCCGCGGTGTGGCGGAAATAGGGTTTCAGGTAGCCTTTGGCGCCGGATAAAGGCTACCTGAAAAGATTAAATGCCTGTTTTTTTATGTCTGCCTTAAATTAAGAATGATACGGGATTGGTTCGCTACTTTGTTTCATTCCGAAAGGGGAACCGCTATAGTGTGTCAGAAAACCGCTGCCTGTTCCGTCTAAGCTATGTCTTCCACTTTTTCGAAAGCTCAAACTATGCTACGCAAAATATTGCTATTCTTAGCCGCTATCATTCCAGCCGTTCTCATCCTCGGCTTTTTTGCCCCCAAATTCATCGCCCAAGCCAAACCTGGAGCCCATGCCATGCCCAGTAACCCCGCCTTTGCTCAACGCCTCGTTTCCTTGCACACTCCCGGCGGTCAGCCCGTACAAACCCTACTCAAAAGTAACCGCCCCACATTGGTTAAATTCTGGGCCAGCTGGTGCCCCTTGTGTTTGAGCGAGTTACAAACTACTGCCGAATGGCAGCAATCTGCCGAGTTTTCCGGCGAAAATGCCCGTGCTAACCTGATTACCATTGCCTCGCCTGGCTTCCTCGGCGAAAAGCCAGAAGCCGAATTTAAAGAATGGTTTGCTAAGCTAGACTACCCCGGCCTTCAGGTAGCCCTCGACGACGGCAGCCTAGCCAAAGCCGCCGGTGTTGGTGTGTATCCTAGCTGGGTATTACTCTCTGCCGACGGAGAAATCTTGCGCGTGCACAAAGGTAGTTTGCAGCATGAACAAGCCCTCGCCTTACTCGATAACCCTAATGCCGACCTCGCCGCCGTGCCCGTACAGCAGCACTACACCGCCGCCGACGGCAGCCGCCGCACCGCACAGACCAAAACCATCTACCTTGCCGGTGGCTGCTTCTGGGGTGTGGAAGCCTATATGCAGCGCCTGCCTGGCGTGGTGGATGCCGTATCCGGCTACGCTAACGGTCAAACTGCCAACCCCAGCTATGAAGATGTAATCCGCGGCAGCGGCCACGCTGAAACCGTGAAGGTGGATTACGACCCCGAGCGCATCAGCCTAGCAGACCTTCTACGCTACTACTTCCGCGTTATCGACCCCACCTCGCTCAATCAGCAAGGTAACGACCGAGGCCGCCAATACCGCACCGGCATCTACTACACCGACCCTGCCGAAGCTAAGACCGTACGCGCCGCCCTGGCTGCCGAACAGCGTAAACATCGCCGTCCCATCGTAGTGGAAGCCCTGCCCTTGCAACACTTCTATCCTGCCGAGGCCTATCACCAAGACTACCTCGCCAAAAACCCCAACGGCTACTGCCACATCGACATCGGCCTCGCTGACAAGCCGCTTGACCCTGCCGAGGGAAGCAGCCCTGCCCCCGCCAAAGGCTTCAACCCTGCCACCTACCGCAAGCCAGACGACGCCACCCTGCGCCGCACTCTCACCGACGAGCAATACCGCGTTACCCAAAAAGGTGACACTGAACGTGCCTTCAGTCACCAGTATGATGACCTGTTCGAGCCCGGCCTGTATGTTGATATTGTTAGCGGTCAGCCTCTGTTTAGTAGCCGCGACAAATTCAACTCCCACTGTGGCTGGCCCAGCTTCACCCGTCCCATCAGTCCTGATGCCATCACCGAACACGACGACTACAGCTACCATATGCACCGCACCGAAGTGCGCAGCAGCGCTGCCCACTCCCACCTCGGCCACGTCTTCCCCGACGGCCCAAAAGACCGCGGCGGCCTGCGCTACTGCATCAACGGTGCCAGCCTGCGCTTCATCCCCGAAAACCAAATGCAGCAGCAGGGCTACGGCAGCTACCTGAAAGATTTGCATTAAGTGTGGATAAATGCAGAAAAGGCTACCTGAAGGTTCAGGTAGCCTTTGTTTTGTATAGATAGCGGATAGGCTACCTGAAAAGGGATAGGAAGTTTTCAGGTAGCCTTTTTGTATGGCAGGCAGCCGTTTGGTTGTTTATCTTCAGTTAGCCTCTTAAATACTCAGTGTATCCATCTCAATTCTGTTTTATTTTAAAGCCAAGCTGCGTCCACGCAAATACTGCTAGAGCGGCAGCGGCTAGGGCGGTGCCCACCCAGCCTAGCGTACCCAGCCCCCAGTGGCGCGAGATGATGCCGCCCAAGAGCGCGCCGATGCCGATGCCGATGTTGTAGCTGCCAGAGTAAATCGCATTGGCCACATCGGTGGCATCCGGAGCGTAGCGGATCACATGGGCAACCATGCTCAAGCCCAATACCCCGATGCCAGTTCCCCAAACCAGCGAGAGTGCAAACATGGCTGCCGTGCTGCCGCCTAAAGGTCTCAACAGCAGTAATGAAACCAGCAGCAAGGCTGCCGAGCTGAGTAGAGTGGGATTCGGGTGTTTTGGATAGAAGCGCGAATACAGCCAGCTCGCCATCATGCCCGACAGGCCGAATACCAGCAGCAGCGCCGTGGCTGTATCCGGCGGCATATGGGTAATTTCCAGCACATAAGGCTCGATGTAGCTATAGGCTGTGGAATGGGCGCTCACAATGAGCACTGCCATCGCATACATCCCCAATAGGTGAGGGCGTTTGGCTAAGAGTGGCAGACTTTTCAGCGAGCCGGCGTTTTTGCTTTCCAAGTGCGGCAGGATTTTGGCTAAAAGCACCATCACGCCCAAAGCCAGCACGCCGATCAGTGCGAAGGTAACCCGCCAGCCCAGCCACTGCCCCACCAGCCGCCCCAACGGCAAACCCAACACCGTGGCCATAGATGTGCCCAATGAGAGCCAGCCCAAAGTTTGCTGCCGCCTGCCCACTGGTGCCAGACGCATCACTAGTGAAGCGGTGATGGCCCAAAACAGCGCGTGGGTAAAGGCAATCAGCACGCGCGAAGCCAAGAGCACGGGAAAGCTCCACGCCACAGCGGAAAGCCCGTGCCCGGCCACAAACACGGCAAACAGCGCAAGCAGCAGCCTGCGCCGTTCCGCGTTGGCTGCCAGCAGCATCAACGGCAACGAAGCCAGCGATACTACCCAGGCATACACGGTAATCATGATACCCGTGTCGGCGGCAGACATATTGAAGCCCTTGCCAATATCGGTGAGCATGGCGATGGGGATGAATTCGGTGGTGCATACCACAAAGGCCGCCACCGAAATCGCAAACACGCGCAGATAGGCCAGTAGGATGGGGGCATGGGGGTGATGTTTGAGCATGGGCGTATATGGAAAGCGAAGTAATGTTTTCAGGTAGCCTTTAAACTCTGATCCAGCAGGCGGTTTAAGGGTTCAATATTCTTGCAATCAGTGCCTTATCCCTGCCCACCATATTCGGAATCTGCACCTGAATGCCGTTGCCGGGGGCAACTTCCGCCGCTTCGCCCCTACGCTTCATGGCTTGCAGCACGATGGTTTGGTTGCCCTGCGGGTGAATGATTTCCAGTGTGTCGCCCACGGCGAAGCGGTTTTTCACTTCCACAGTGGCCCAGCCTTCGGTGTCGATTTCGGTAACGTGGCCGACATATTGGCTTTGCTTGGCCACGGAATGGCCGGTGAGGTAGTTTTGGTAGTCTTGCGTTTGGTGGCGCTCGAGGAAGCCGGTGGTGTAGCCGCGGTTGGCGAGGCCTTCCAGTTCGGCCAGCAGGCTGTAGTCGAAGGGGCGGCCGGCTACGGCATCGTCGATGGCTTTGCGGTAGGCCTGAGCCACGCGCGCCACGTAATACACAGATTTGGTGCGGCCTTCAACTTTGAGGCTGTCCACGCCGATGCGGGCGAGCTCGGCCACTTGTTCTACGGCGCGCAGGTCTTTGGAGTTCATGATGTAGGTGCCGTGTTCGTCTTCCATAATCGGCATCATTTCGCCGGGGCGGTTGCTCTCTTCTATGAGGAAGATTTTATTGGCGGCGGGGTGGCGCACTTGGCCGTTGATGCCTTCGAAGGCGGCGTTGGCTTCTTCTTGGGCTTTGTTGAAATCAAAGCCTTGCAGCAGGCGGGCGTCGCCCATTTCGTCGATTTCGGCAGGGTGGACTTTATAGTCCCAGCGGCAGGAGTTAGTGCAGGTGCCTTGGTTGGGGTCGCGGTGGTTGAAGTAGCCGGAGAGCAGGCAGCGGCCGGAATAGGCGATGCAGAGTGCGCCGTGCACGAATACTTCGAGCTCGACATCGGGGCATTCTTGGCGGATTTCGGCGATTTCTTCCATGCTCAATTCGCGCGACAAAATAATGCGTTCCACGCCGATGCGCTGCCAGAATTTCACGCCCCAGTAGTTGGTGGTGTTGGCCTGCACGGAGAGATGGACGGGCATATCGGGCCAGCGTTCGCGGGTAACCATAATCAAGCCGGGGTCGGCCATAATCAGCGCGTCTGGCTTCATGGCAACCAGCGGCTCCATATCGGCCACAAAGGTTTTGAGCTTGCTGTTGTGCGGCAGGGTATTGACGGTGAGGTAGAACTTTTTGCCGCGTGTATGGGCTTCGGTAATGCCGGCCTGCAATACGTCGAGCTTGGCGAATTCGTTGTTGCGGGCGCGCAGGGAATAGCGCGGGCTGCCGGCATACACAGCATCGGCGCCGTAATCGAAAGCAGTACGCATGCGCTCGGGACCGCCGGCGGGAAGAAGGAGTTCGGGAGATTTCATGATGATAAATATGTAATTGGAATAATAAAGATTTTTGCTTCGCAGAAGATCAGCTTTGGCTACGCCAAGACATTACTTTCAGGTAGCCTCTAAAGATTTTCAGGTAGCCTCTTAAGTAGGCTACCTGAAAAACATCGGCTTCCACAGAAGCGGCAGTCAAACGGATTATAGCGCAAAATAGCGACTAACCGGTTTCTGCCGAGTCGTGCTTGGGTGCGGGCTCCCAAATCTGCGAGGTGAAGAGTTGTGCGTCGTGCACATAGGGGTTGTTTTGGTCCCACACGTAGCCGGCAAACACGGCGCTGAGCATGCGGTCGGTTTCCGGTGTACGTTGGCTGCTGAAAATCATGTCTTGCAGTGTACCGGAATACCAGGCATCCACATAGTGCCGGAACACGTTTACGCCGGACATCAGCGGGCGGGCGAATTCGTTTTGCCAGTTTACCTGCTGGCCATTCAGCTGGCGGGCCACCAAATCGGCGGCGAGTTTGGCCGAGTGGGTGGCGATGGTTACGCCGGAGGAGAATACCGGGTCGAGAAATTCGGCGGCGTTACCCAAAAGGGCGAAGTGGCGACCGTAGAGCGATTTTACGCTAGCGGAATAGCCAGGCAGGTAGATGAACGGGAAGTCGTTATCCCATTGCGTGTTTTTCAAAATGCGGCGCAAGATTGGCACTTCCAGGGCGAATTTCTTCAGGATAACGGTGGAACTTTCCAGCCCAAGTTTTTCAGGCAGTCCTACTACACCGATGGAGGAGCGGCCGTTGGAAAAGGGAATCAGCCACAGCCAAATGTCGCGGTGTTCGGGGTGGATGCACACCAGGTTTTTGTTGCGGTCGAAGGCTGGGTCGGTGATGTGATCGTCGATGTGGGTGAAGTGCACGTGGCGTAAGGGCAGGTCGGAGGGGATGTCCCAACTGAGCATGCGCGGCAGTACACGATGGTAGCCGCTGGCGTCCAGCACGAAGCGCGCACCCAGCACATAAGGGTCGCCACCTTCCTGTTGCACCACCAGTTTGGCGAAATCACCGTGGTTGTCGAAGGCCTTTACCGTGGAGCCGAACTGCACAGTTACGCCCTGCTTGATGGCTTCGTCAATCAAGATTTTGTCGAAACGGGTACGCTCTACATTAAATGCAGTAGAAGGGCCGGGGGAGAATTTGTCGGTGAATTTAAAGCTGGTGTTGTGTTCGCCCCAAGATAAGGCAAAGCCGTTTTTATATTGAAAGCCGAAGCCGGCTTGCACGGCGGGCAGGAAACCGGCCTCATGCAGCAGCTCTATGCAGTACGGCAGCAGGCTCTCGCCGATAACGAAACGTGGGAAATGCTGCTTTTCCACCACGCAAACATTAAATCCCCGCTTGTTCAACAAAGCGGCCGCCACCGTCCCCGAGGGGCCGGCACCGATGATGACGACGTCGTAATGCTGAATCATGTTTTCCCTTTATTATTCGTTTCCGCCCGACTCTGCGGGCGTTGGCAAGATTATTCATTTGCATCTGCTTTGTCGGCACACCCCACGCACGGCGGCAAGGCTTAAATGGCTTAGAAATTGGTTTGATTATAAATGAATTAGATAAAAATTGTCTGAAACCAACCGCCGTGAGCAATACGGCACCGCTCCTGCCTGCTAGAGCTGTGTTGCCCAGTAAGCAATAGGCCTATAGGCTACCTGAAAGCAATTAGCCTGCCAAGCCGTATTGGTTTTCAAATTAGCGGATTAACTTCGCTTCCGCTGTGGTGTGAGCCCGCCTTGCTGTGCCTTAGTTGCAGTTGGCGGCTCGCAGCCCGATGTCGGAGACAAATTTAATCCTCTACTGTTCCAAGAAGGCCGTACAATATTGCCCGTTATCCAGGTTACCTGAAACTCCAAGGACCCCGCCATGCAGGATTTCCACGTTGCACAACTGTCGCTGCCGCCGCAGGGCACCCACCTTGTCGAGGCTTCCGCCGGCACGGGTAAAACTTACAATATTGCCGCGCTATTTACCCGCTTGGTGGTGCTCGAAGGCTGGGTGCCGGAAAACATACTGGTGGTTACCTTCACCGATGCTGCCACCGCTGAGCTGAAAAACCGCCTGCGCGCTCAGCTGGGCGAAGCCCTGGCTGCTCTGCAAAGCGGGGAAACGCCGGCCGATGAATTTCTGCAACACCTGCTGGCCGAAGCATTGACCAAACAAGAGCGCAGTAAACTCATCCTGCAGCTGCAGGCCGCCCTTTCCGGCTTCGACACCGCCGCCATCTACACCATCCACGGCTTCTGCCTGCGCGTGCTGGGTGACTACGCCTTTTTGTGCGGCGTGCCCTTCGAGCTGGAAACCGGCCCCGCCGACACCGCCGCCCGCCTGGTGGCCGCACAGGATTTTTGGCGCGAATACGTGGCCGACCACCCACAAAACGCACGCATCGCTGCCCGCTTCGGTATCACTCCCGCTTCCGTGCTGGCCGAATTTTCAGGTAGCCTCAAACGCGCCTTTGTGGACTACAGGCTACCTGAAAACCGCCTGCCGCAAATATTGAAAGGCCGCAATGCCGCTTGGCAGAAGCTGCAACGGAATGTGGACGAAATCGAAGCCGTATACCGCCGCATCAAGCCGCAGCTCAACGGCAATACTTTCAATGCCTCTATCGACACCCTGTTTACCGAGCTCCGGCAAGCCGCACAAGAAGGCTTGGAGCAGCCCGTGCTTTCCAGGCCGGACAAGCTGCTGTGTTTTGAAGACAACGCCCTGCGCGGCAAAATCCGGAAAAACCAGCATATTGAAGAAGCCGACATCGCCGCCCTGCAGCCCTTGGCCGTTCTCGGCCGCCGACTGGCCGAAATTAGCGAGGCCGAGCAGGAAGCCGCCATCCGCCTCAAACTTGAATGTTTGGGCTACCTGAAAACCCGTTTGGCCGAAGACAAGCGCCGCAGCCCGCGCCGCGACTACGACGACTTGCTGCTCGATGTGCATGCCGCCCTGTCCAACCCCGAACATCCCGAGCAGGCGGAAGCGCTCGCCCAAGCCCTGGCGGCCAAATGGCGCGTGGCGCTCATCGACGAATTCCAAGACACCGACCCGCTGCAATATGCCATTTTCCACACCGCCTTTATCCGCCAAGGCGTGCCCGTATTTTTGGTGGGCGACCCCAAGCAGGCCATCTACGGCTTTCGCGGTGCCGACATCCATGCCTACCTCGCCGCTGCCGCCGATACCGCCCCCGAGCAAAGCTACACCCTGCACACCAACTACCGCAGCTACCGCAATTTGGTAAACGGCATCGGCCATCTGTTTTCCGCCCGCAGCCGCCCCTTCGTGCTGCCACAGATTGCCTATCCTAATGTGCAGGCCGCCCGCATCGAGAGCTTGCTCCGCCCCGCGCCTGAAGCCGCTGTGGCCGTGCGCTGGATCAATCCGGCTGGCGAAAGCGAAGGGAAGTTGCCGAATAAAGATTCTTTGCGCGAGCTCTGTGCCGATTATTGCGCCCGCGAAATTGCCGCACGGCTTAATCAGGCGCTTTCAGGTAGCCTTTCTATCGGTGGCAAACACGGCGGCGAAAACATGCCGCTGCATCCGGGCCAGGTGGCCGTATTGGTTCGCACCCACAGCGAAGCCGCCCTGGTCGCGCGCGCGCTCAAGCGCCGGGGTGTGCGCAGCGTATTGCTGCAACAGCAATCAGTGTTCGACACGCCCGAAGCCGAAGCCCTGCATGCCCTGTTGCTGTTTTGGCTGGCACCGCAGCAAACTGAATACCTGCGCTTCGTGCTCGGCGGCATTTTCTATGGCTACGCCGCGCAAGACCTGGCCGAATTGAATGGCAACGAAAACCGTTTGGCCGAGTGGATCACCCTGGCCGAAACCGCCGCTGAAGCCTGGCAGCAGCACGGCATCTACACCGCGCTCACCCGTTTCGCCCGCCAAAGCGGCCTTGAGCAGCACCTTCTACACACCCGAAACGAACACAGCTTCACCAATTTCTGGCAGCTGGCCGAAATCCTGGCGCTGGCCACTGCTGAATGTGCCAGCCCAGTTGCATTGGCGCAATGGTTGGAAATGCGGCTGAAAAGTAGCAAGAAAAACAAGAAAAGCAAAGAAAATAAAAATGATAGGGAGGATAAGGGGAATAAAGAATACCAGCTGCGGCTGGAAAGCGACGAAGACTTGGTAAAAATCGTTACCATGCACGCCGCCAAAGGGCTGGAATACCCGCTGGTGTTTTGCCCTTTCGTGTGGGATGCCAGCCGCGATTTGGTAAAAGACTGGAACATCATCAGCCAAAGCAACGGCCGCAACCTATTGTTGGCCAAGGCCCAGCTGGGCGAAGAAGACGAGCGGCAGCTGTTTGCCGAAGACCTCGGCGAACGCCTGCGCCTCTTGTATGTTGCGCTCACCCGCGCCCGCGAGCAGCTCGTGATTTACGCCGCCCCCTGCAGCAACAC
Source organism: Eikenella sp. NML120348 (assembly GCF_001648435.1). Taxonomy (NCBI): domain Bacteria; kingdom Pseudomonadati; phylum Pseudomonadota; class Betaproteobacteria; order Neisseriales; family Neisseriaceae; genus Eikenella; species Eikenella sp. NML120348. Next base: position 118,477 of record NZ_LXSP01000001.1, read on the forward strand.
TCCGGAAAACACCTTCGCCTATCTCTTGGCTGAAACAGGTGAGGACGATTGTCATGCCATCCGCAGCCATTGGAGCAGTTTTGAAGGCCAAGGCCGAGCCGAAGCCCTGCGACAGGCTTGGCTTAAGCGCATCCAAAGCGCCGCACCCGGCCAGCTGCAATGGCTGGAAGACGAGCCGCCCGAAGCCCGCTACCACGCCCGCGATGAACAACAGGGCAGCTACCGCGCCCTCGTGCTGCCCGAGCGGCCGCTGCAATTTATCCGCCACACCAGCTTTACCGGCCTGAGCCGCCGAACCCTTGCTGCCGAAGAGTGGCTACCTGAAAGCCTGCTGGCTGATGAAAACCCCGCTGCCGAAACCGAAAGGCTACCTGAAAGCGCAAACAACGAGTTGCGTTCCAACGGTCAAAATGCAGTTCAGCCAAACGGACAGGGCGACTTATGGCCAAACGAAGCCGAAACCGCTCTGCTAGCCTTCCCCGCCGGCACCACCCCCGGCATCTGCCTGCACAGTATTTTAGAAAAAACCGATTTCGTTTGCCCCACCGCCGAACAAGCGGCATCCTATGCCGATATCTTGGTCAAACACGGCTTTGAGGCCGAACCATGGCTGCCGGCGGTGTTGGAAATGGTAGAAGCCGTGCGCCGTGCACCATTGGTAGAGAATATGCAGTTGGCTGATATCCCCGCCGATAGCTGCGTAGCGGAAATGGGCTTCGTGCTACACCTGCACGATTTCGGTTTGAAACGCCTGCGCCGTTGGTTTGCCCGTCCCGACATCGGGCTACCTGAAAATGCCGCCGCCCATCTGCTGCAGCTGGATTTCCATACCGTAAACGGTTTCCTCAACGGTTTCATCGACCTAATTGCGGCAGACGAAAATGGCAGGGTATGCGTAATCGACCACAAATCCAACCACTTGGGCAATCATTTGGCAGATTACGGCCAAGCCGCCATGAGTGCGGCGGTGAGCGAACACCATTATTACCTGCAGGCGCTGATTTATGCCGTAGCCACCGCACGCTACCTGAAACAACGCCATGCCCTGCCCGAATACATCTATGTTCGCTACCTGTTTGTGCGCGGCCTGAATCCGCACGGCCAAGAAGGCCTGTGGTGCTGGGACATCCCTGTTTCCACCCTGCAAGAATGGCTCGAATAGTCGCAGCCGTGCCGACGGGGAAAGGCGTGGCAGAAAAATCAGCATAAATAACAATCCTTAGCCAAGTTTTCCAGAATGGATGTTGACTATTTGTCAAATCTACCTATAATATGCCGTTTTCGTAAGTATGGCGCAGCCGGAAAACGCCCAAGCGGGAATAGCTCAGTTGGTAGAGCGCAACCTTGCCAAGGTTGAGGTCGCGAGTTCGAGACTCGTTTCCCGCTCCAAGTTTTCAATCATCCGAATCCCAAGCGGGAATAGCTCAGTTGGTAGAGCGCAACCTTGCCAAGGTTGAGGTCGCGAGTTCGAGACTCGTTTCCCGCTCCACTATCTACTTAGTTGTTGGTTCGGGTGCTATGCGGGAATAGCTCAGTTGGTAGAGCGCAACCTTGCCAAGGTTGAGGTCGCGAGTTCGAGACTCGTTTCCCGCTCCAAGTTTTAGCAATTTGGCCGATACAGTCGGCCAAAAGCTAATTTGGCGGGATAGCAAAGTGGTTATGCAGCGGCCTGCAAAGCCGTGTACGCCGGTTCGATTCCGACTCCCGCCTCCAAAATACCATAGTGAATGTAAGCCGCAGGCAGCAAATAGCCATCGCGGTATTAGTTTAAATTAACCATACATCAATCAGCACGGCGGGGTGGCAGAGTGTTTATGCTGCGTGGGGTGCAACCCTCGCATAGGCCGGTTAAAATCCGCGCCCCCGCCTCCAATCATCCAGGCTGCCAGCCGCAGCCCGGCCCGAGTGGTGGAATTGGTAGACACAACGGACTTAAAATCCGTCGCTCCTTAATACGAGCGTACCGGTTCGATTCCGGTCTCGGGCACCACAAACCGCTTTTCAGCGGTTCTTTTATTTTGTCTAATTAATATCTGCTTAAGTATATATTGCTAAGTCCTTCACTTCATACAGAGTTAATTTGTCTTGCTATAGTTCTGTGTTGTCTGCGGCTGGCAACCTTGTACGAGTAATATGGCAAGGTAAGCCGACGTGGTACTGGTTTAAAGTTAATTTGCTTAAGTTGTGTATTTGACAAGTATGCGGGTGGGTCCTTCTCATTTTTCTGCAGAAGTTTTGTCAACAAAACCGCCGGCCTGATTATTTCAGGCCGGCGGTTGCTTAATAATGTGCGCTATATTACTGCTCGTTTTTGGCTGCCCATTCGGCAGGAGTGGCGGCTATGGAGATGGAAAGGGCGTGCAGTTCGTTGCTGGCCAGCCGGTCGGCGAGGCCATCTTTGATCAGGCGGTGACGGGCAAGGCGGGGTTTGCCTTCAAAATCGGTAGACACGATGGCAGCGAAAAAATGATGGCCGTCGCCTTCCACTTGAATCATTTCGGCGTTGATGATTTCGCCAATCATGGCTTGGACTTGTTCGGGAGTGAGCATGTGGGATTCCTTTTGATTTCTTAAGAGGTTTGTGTGAGGGGCGTATTCTACCGTAAACCGTTGTGGTGCGCTTTGTTTGTGTTGGGTAGTTTCAGGTAGCCTATATCGGGTAATGGGCTACCTGAAACTTTAATACGGTTTGAAGAACAGCCTGCTCGGGCAGCGATTTGGCTAATGCTGCACCCTATTGCGTTTTCACTTCGTTGAAGTTCAAGCTTCAGGTAGCCTCTGCGGCAGGTTGCAAAATATACAGGCTTACCGTTTCGCGGCTGCGGGCAGCGGCGAGTGGGTTGGCAGCATCGCGGCTTTTGGGGTGCTGCGGACAGGTGTCGAGGCGTTGGCTGACGGTGAGGTCGGCGGCGGCGATACGTTCGGCCAGTTCATTCGGTCGGCGCAGGCCGAGGTGTTCGGCAAGGTCGGACATGATAAGCCAGATTTGCCCGCCGGGATTGAGGTGGGCGGGGGCTTGCTGCAAAAAGGCTTGCAGCATGGCGCTGCCGGGGTCGTAGAGGGCGGTTTCAATATCGGCGGCGGGTTTGGCGGGCAGCCAGGGCGGGTTGCAAACGATCAGGTCGGCGCAGCCTTCGGGGAAAAGATCGGTTTGCAGCAGCTTGATTTGGGACAGGCCGAGGCGTTGGAAATTGGCGCTAGCACAGGCGACGGCGCGCGGGCTGTTGTCGGTGGCGGTAATCGCTTGGAGACCGCGCCGGGCGAGCAGGGCGGCAATCACGCCGCTGCCGGTGCCGATATCGAAGGCGCTCTGGGCGCTGGGCGGTAGGGGTGCGTCGGCGATCATGCTGAGATATTCGCCGCGCAAGGGGGAGAATACGCCGAACGGCACATGGATGCGCGCACCAAGCGCGGCGATTTCCACGCCTTTTTTGTGCCATTGGTGTGCTCCGATGAAGCCGAGCAGCAGGTTGAGTGGCAGCAGGAATGGCTCGCTGTTTGGTTCGCCGAACACGTCGGCCAGGGTGGCGGATACATCGGGAGTGCGCCGCAGGTTCAGCTGATAGCCAGCATCGATTTCTACCAGCAGCATGTTGGCCAGCCGGCTGCGTTGCGCCTGCTGCATGCGGTGAGTATGAAAATCGGGCGAGGCGGCGGCGGGAAGCTGGCGTTTCACGGCGGAGAGCAGCTGCACGGCCTGATGATAATCGCCGCGCCAAAGCAGGGCTTGGCTTTGGCGGAGGCTTTTGAGCGCGGCTTTGGCAGAAAGGCCTGCTTCAGCTACGGTGAGCGCGGTAGGCGGCTTCTGCGCGGCGGTGTTGCGCCATTTGGCTTGACGGGTCTGGCCTTGTTCTTGCCAGGTGAAGATATGGGGCATAGTGGGTTCGCTTGGTTTGGGTTTCAGGTAGCCTTTGTGCAAGGAAGAGGCTACCTGAAATTTTACTAATGTATTTTCAGCTTTCTACCAGCCTCACACCTACTCTGCCAAGCCATCCAGCAACTTCTGATGGATCCCGCCGAAGCCGCCGTTGCTCATCACGAGGATGTGGTCTCCGCTTCGGGCGTTGCTCAGGATGCTTTGCACGAAGGCGTCGAAATCGTTGCCGGTATGCAGTTTGCCGCCGAGCGGGGCGAGGGTGGCGGCCACATCCCATTCCACGCCGCCGCCGTAGCAGAACACCTGGTCGGCTTCGGCCAGGCTTTCGGGCAGGGCGGCTTTCATACTGCCGAGCTTCATGGTGTTGGAGCGCGGTTCGAGCACGGCGATGATGCGCGCGCCGCCCACTTTCTGCCGCAGGCCGGCCACGGTGGTGGCAATGGCGGTGGGGTGGTGGGCAAAGTCGTCATACACGGTGATGCCGCGCACGCAGCCTTTCACTTCCATGCGCCGCTTCACGTTTTGGAATTGCGAAAGCGCTTCGCAGGCTACCTGAATACTCACGCCGGCGTGGCGGGCGGCGGCGATTACGGCCAGTGCGTTGAGGCGGTTGTGTTCGCCCAACAGCGGCCAGGCGATATGGCCGACAATTCGGCCGTGGTGCAGCACATCGAATGCGCCATTCTCGTCCGGCTCGCCGGCCTGCCAGCCTTCTGCGCTGCCGAAGCTTTCCACCGGCGTCCAGCAGCCTTGCGCCAACACGGCTTGCAGGCTTTCTTCGCGGCCGTTACACACAATCAGGCCTTGGCCGGGAATGGTACGCACGAGGTGGTGGAACTGGGTTTGGATGGCGGCGAGGTTGGGGAAAATGTCGGCGTGGTCGTATTCGAGGTTGTTCAGAATGGCGGTACGCGGGCGGTAGTGTACAAATTTGCTGCGCTTGTCGAAGAAGGCGGTGTCGTATTCGTCGGCTTCGATCACGAAAAACGGCGAGCGGCTGGCCGGATCGGCTTTGGGCGCCTGCGGCAGGCGGGCGGAAATGCCGAAGTTTTGCGGAATACCGCCGATAAGGAAGCCTGGAGCCAGCCCGGCATATTCCAACACCCAGGCCAGCATGGAGGCAGTGGTGGTTTTGCCGTGCGTGCCGGCCACGCCGAGCACCCAGCAGCCGTGTAGCACGTTTTCGGCCAGCCATTGCGGGCCGGACACATAAGGCAGGCCGCGATTCAAAATGGCCTCAATCACCGGCATGCCGCGCTTGGCCACATTGCCGACCACATACACATCGGCAGGAAATTCGCTCAGTTGTTCCGCATCAAATCCTTCGTGTACGGCAATGCCTAAATCAGCCAGCTGCGTGCTCATCGGCGGATACATTTTGGCGTCGCAGCCGCTCACTTTGAAGCCCGCTTCTTGCGCGATGGCGGCCAGCCCGCCCATAAATGTGCCGCCGATGCCGATAATGTGGATGTGTTGCATAGCCGAAAGCCTTATCTGGAAATGGAAAGGCGGAATTATAGCGGATTGGCGCGGCGGCGGGCATGGCGATTCCTGCTATGCCGCAGATTAGGCTTTCAGGTAGCCTTACCGTACAGCAGGCTACCTGAAAGTGATGTTTGAGCAGAATTCAGCATGGTTTCATCCAGCCTGTTTCAGAATAAACCCGTTGATTTGACAATAAAACCGCTAAAATTTAGAATCGCGCCGTTTTGAATTGGGAAGCCGGGATAACGATGAGCAAACGTGTATTGGTGGTGTCGTATTCGCAGAGCGGGCAGCTGGCGTGCCTGAAAGAGAGTTTTCTGCGCGATATACGCGGCGCGGCAGGAATTGAAGTGGACGACGTGGTACTGCGGCCGGCGCAGCCGTTTGCTTTTCCCTGGCGCTTCCTGCCGTTTTTCGATGCCTTCCCCGAAACCGTACATTTGCAACCCGCCCCCATCGAGCCGCCTGTTTTGGCACACGAGCGGTATGACTTGGTTGTGATTGCCTACAGCGTGTGGTTTTTGTCGCCCGCCCAGCCGATTACAGCGTTTCTGCAAAGCGAAACCGCACGGCGGGTGTTGCGCGATACACCGGTGATCACATTGATTGGCTGTCGCAATATGTGGCTGATGGCGCAGGAGAAAATGAAACGTTTGCTGGCCGATACGGGCACACGGCTAGTGGGCAATGTGGTGAAAATCGACCAATGCGGCAGCGCGGCCAGCTTCATCACCACGCCGCTGTGGATGTTTACCGGCAAGCGGCAAGCCGTGCATTGGCTGCCGCCTGCGGGCATCAGCGAAGCAGAAATCGCCGATGCGGCGCGTTTCGGGCAGCGCACCGCCGAAGCTTTGCAGCACGATGAAACATTAGACGAAACGCTGCTGCAACACATGGGCGCGGTGAAGATAAACGAAAAACTGATGGTCAGCGAGCGCGTGGGGCACCGCAGCTTTTTGATGTGGGGCAGACTGGTGATGGCCGCCGGGCACGTATCGCCGCTCTTGAGGCGGCTGGTATTGTGCGTGTATATCGTGTTTCTGCTGGGGATGATTCTCACCGTGGTGCCGATCGGCGCGCTGCTTAAAACCTTGCTTGCCCCACTGCGCCGTGAACAGATGCGGCGGGAACGGGAATATTATGCTGCGCCGTCGGGGGAATGATGAGGAAAGGCTACCTGAATAATCAGATAGCCTTTTGTTTTAATGTGCATAAATGGTTGTGAGCTACTAAGCATAGATCGGATTTCTGAATCAGACATCTCTGACATTGCGGCCATAATAGCAGTAGGCGAGGGCATCCCAAGTTTTGTCGGATACGGGTATCCGCTCTGCTTCGCTTTCAGGTAGCCTCACGTTAAAACTGCTTTTCCAATTCTACAAATACTTGCCGGCTTTTACGTTCTGCCCACACATGGCTGCTGCGGATGCGCTGCCAAGAGAAATTCAACTTCGGGGTTAGGCCTAGGATGGTCCAGTTTCTGTGCCACAGTGAAGCAGAGTATTGGATCTCGCGGTCGCGGCGTTGTTCGGGCGGGAAGCCTTGCGGAGTGATGTTTAGCGCGGTGCCGCGGAAAAGGCGTTCGGCGAAGGAGACGTTAAGCCGGGTGGAGAGGCCGCCTAGAGCATCCCAATCGTGAATCCAGCCTGCGCCGATGCCGTGGCGGTGGTAGGCGGCATTGTTCGGTTTGCTGCGCAGGGTGGACTGTTCTGGCAGCATCTGGTTGAAATTCAGCCCGGCATACAGCGTGTTGCGCGATGTGGCGCGCCAGGCCAGGGAAATGCTTTCCCCCAAATACCAGCCGTTATACATTTCTGCTTTTTCGCTCATTCGGTAATACTGGCGATAGGCATCCAATGCGGTATGAAGCTGCCAGCGCGGGGTGAGCAGGTGGTTGTATTCCGTGCGCAGTCCGGAAGCGTGCGCCCACATGTACATTTTCAGCGTGTGGTTGTTTTGTGGTTTGCGGTTTTCCCAGTTGTCTGTGCCGCTAAGCTGGAATTGGTAAAACGGCATCACCAACAGCCGCTGCCGCGCATCTTGCCAGAGCCAGCCCGTGCCCAAGCGGCCGTAGGCGCTGTCGTAGGCCGACTTGTTGCTCCAGTAATAATTGGTGCCGCTCACATCTAGCTGCACGCGCAGGTTGTGATGCCCGGCCAATGCCTGGTTTTTTGCCAAGCCCAGGCTGTAGGCTATGCCCACTGCATCTTCTGCGCGCTCTCGGCTGCAGCCGAACGGGCTGCAATGCGGCAGCGCCGCGTTGTTCACATTGTTATCAAATGAAGGGGAAAGCCCACCGCTCCACTGCCATTGCTGCTGTTTGGTGATATGGTTCAGATAATGTTGCACATTATTCTGCACCTCCGCCGGCACTTCCGGCTTGTTCTGCACTGTTTCAAATAGCTGCGCCGATTCGTGCCATTGCTTATCTTCTGCCAGCATCGCCGCCAAATCCAGGCGGATGCGTACATCCTGCGGCTCTTCTGCCACCAATTCCCGGTAAATTTGCACCGCGCGCGCGTAATCGCCCGTATATTTTGCCTGCATGCCTTGCGCACGACGCAGCAACACTGTGTCTGGCTGCGGTATTTGCGCATACAGCGAAGTCAAATCCGCCAGCAATTCCGGCTGTGGTGGGCTGTTTAACACCTGCACTAACATATGCGCCAATAATTGTGGCCGTGCTAGCAAATCCTGCTGTGTGAGCACTGGCGCAGCTTGCTGCCCATCTGTTACTGCAGGCGTTTGCACATTATTTTCCAACTGCCGCAGCCATTGCTGCTGCCCTGTTTGTAAAAAACGTTTCTGATCCTGTTCTGGTGTGGTGTCTCCCCAGCTGTGTTGCGCAACACACAACGTAGAAATAATCAGAAACACACTCGTTTTCATCTGCATATATACAAATAGTCTCTTGAAAATAATGAGAATATGATAGATAGGGTTTCGTTAAGTTTGGACATTTCATGCAAACAAAACAGTTTCCTTATCTACAAAAATGAGATATATTACCATTATTTTTAACGAAGGCAGGACTTACTTAAGTAACTATGAAACACCTAATTTTATCTTTGTCTGTGGCTGCTGCGTTGGCAGGGTGTGCGGGTAACGGCGGGGTAACCATTCCCGATGGCACTGCACCTGTGCCTCCGCTCATGCCGGCTGATCCCAGCAAAATTCTCGGCCCGGCGACCAGTGGCGATACCCCTACCGTTTTCCAAACAGGCAGCGGCCAACTGCGTTATGTGTCGTGGAATCAGATGATGTTTGGTCAATCTTTCCCGACCGACAAGTTCATCTATCGCGCACCTGATGGTAAAGATTACGCTTTTGATGGGTTTACCAACCCGCCAAACTTTTCAGGCCGTTTTGTTCCCAACAAAACACAACCTACCAAAATTACCCCTCAATCCACCCCGGAAGGCAATAAATTATTAGTTTGCTGCGAAGGCTTCGATTCCAACCTGCCCGCCGGCTATTTGACTGCCACTCGCTACGGTGTTTGGATCGGCAATGGGCAAATCGATATGTTTGCCGGCGGTATTGCCGCGCCAGTGGCTGATATGCAGAAGCGCAACGGTGCTACTACGCCTACTGGTAAAGCCACTTATGAAGTATGGGCATTCCGTGTGAAAGATGGCTCGGTAACGGCTTCCACATACAATCCAGTAGACGCAAGCAAACGTTCCTTGCTGACTGTTAACTTCAACACCGGCAAAGTGGGCGGCACCATCAAAGGCAATGCGGATTTCGGCGCGGATATTAATTTCCGCGATGTTACTCTCAGTGGCAATACTTTCAGCGGCAGCGTTACCTCCGGTGGCGTTGATGGGCAAGTAAGTGGCGGCCTGTTCGGCAAAAAAGGATATTATGGGCCGGCGGGTACCGAAATTGGTGGGAAAATCACTTTCGGTAGCAACCAAAGCCTCAACAGCGTATTCGGCGGTTCAGTACCACAGCGCAGTTACCGTGATGAAAACTCCACTTCAAATGATTTAACCCCGCTTACTCCTTAATTTAATTTTCAGGTAGCCTTTTGCAGGGTATGTGTCAATTTGGCGCACACCCTGCAATATATTTGGCTAATTAATGAAATTGTTTTTCAGGTAGCCTTTATTATTTCAAACTTTTTAATAGAATCATGAAAACACATATCCATCAACACCGACCAAGTATTTTATTCTTGGCTTTGTGTAGCATCTTTTCCGCCCCGGTTTGGGCATCAGGCGAAACTGAGGACACCAGTTCTGCCCAATTGGAAACCATTGAAATCCAAGGCCGCAAACATACGCCGCGCCAGCTGGGACGTGAACGTATCCGACGGGAGCAGCTGGATAAAGAAATGGTGCAGGATATCCGCGATATGGTGCGTTATGACCCCGGTATCAGTGTGGCCGAAGGCGGCCGGGCCGGCTCCAACGGTTTCAGTATCCGGGGTGTGGATAAAGACCGTGTGGCCATTGTGGTGGACGGTCTTGATCAAGGCGAAAGCCGCTCTTCCTCTGCCTTCCAGGAGCTGTTTGGTGCATACGGCAATTTCAATGCCAACCGCAACGCCGCTGAGCTGGAGCACATGAGCGAAGTAACCATCAGCAAAGGCGCGGATTCCATCACGGCCGGCAGCGGTGCTTTGGGTGGTGCGGTGATTTACCGTACCAAGTCGCCGCGCGATTATGTGGATGAAGACAAGCCTTATTATGTTGGGATGAAAACCGGTTATCTGAGCCGCTCCGAACAATGGTTGGCCAGCATTACTGCTGCCGGTCGACTGGGCAAGTTTGACGCTTTGGTGGTTGGTACCGTGCGCAACGGACATGAAACTAAAAACCACAGCGAAGCCAAAGATGTAAATCTCAGCTTCAACAATAACTACCAATTCGGCAACACAAAATATAGCGGCGTGGCGCGCGGCATTCCCGACCCACAAAACACCGAAGACCATTCCGATTTATTCCGCCTCGGTTACCACTTCAACGACAGCAACTATCTGAGCGGCATTTACGAAACTACACGACAAGATCGGGAAACAGATGAATTATCTAATCTTTTTGGCGCTTATGACAGCACTAGCTACCGCTACCGCCGCGATGTTGCCTACCGCCGCCGCGTTGGCCTAGAATATGAAAACCTACTGGACTGGGGGCCGTGGAATAAGCTGACCGTAAGCCTCGACCGGCAAAAAATCCGCATGACCACCATGACTTGGGATATTCCCACTCAAGATTACATCCGCCGAATGGGACGCAGTGCCGAAAACTACTTTATCCGCCGTAGTCTGAATTACGAAACTAACCAATTCAAAGTGGCTGCCGAAAAACATCTCGATTTTGGCAAAAATGTATTGTGGGATACGGCATATGGCGTGGGTGGATCTCACAAACGCAATACTAACAGTAACACCAGTTATTGGACTTTCGTTTTCTATCCCGATCGTCTGGCTTCCGACCGCGATGAAAAAGAATTTTTGGTCAGCACCCAATCCAATAACTACAATCTTTATTGGAACAACACTCTGCGCTTTAACGAACGCTTCAAGCTGAATCTCGGTGTGCGCTACGACCACACCAAAATGCACACTTTGGATACGGAAAGCTTCAACCCCGATGTAAAAGGCCAGCTCGAAGCCAAGGGTATTTGGAACCAACAAGCGCGCTTCAGCTCGCCCAGTTATGTGGCTGCACTGGATTGGAATATCAGTCCGTCTGTAACCTTGCAGAGTAAATACAGCACCGGTTTCCGCGCGCCCACCACCGATGAAATGTGGTTCTACTTTCCCAACACCTTGTTTTATGTTGAGCCCAATCCGAATCTGAAAGCGGAACGCTCCAAAAACGTTGAGCTGGGCATAGATGTGCATGGCAATTGGGGGCATGTACGCCTTTCTGGCTACCGCACCCGTTACACCGATTTCATCGATTTTGTACATCGTGGTTACAGAGAGGTTATGACTTGGAACTATACCAACAAAACCTTGAGCAACCGAGAATATGCCGACGTTTACCAAAACGTAAACCGTTCCCAAGCCGAAATTAAAGGTTTGGAGCTGAAAGCACGCTGGAATCTCGACAGCATCGGCCTGCCTGCCGGCATGTATACTACGTTGGCCGCCAATTACACCAAAGGCGAAGCTGACGGACGTATTCCGATTAACGCTATCCAGCCGTTTAACGGTGTTATCGGTTTCGGCTACCAGCAGCCCGACAACCGTTGGGGTGTGGATTTGAATATCAGCTATTTCGCGCGCAAAAAACCAGAAGACACTATCGCCTCCTATGACGATACTGGCCGCACTTTCCCTTTTGTCCGCCACAGCAGCAACATCTGGCTGGCCGATCTGACTGCGAATTACCAGTTCAGAAAACACATTACTATACGTGGCGGCATCTACAACCTGTTTAACCGCCGCTACTATACCTGGGAAACCCTGCGCAGCATCCGCGAATTCGGCACCGTAAACCGTGTGAACAACCAAACCCATGCCGGTATCGAACGCTTCAGCGCCCCGGGCCGCAATTTCAGCCTTGTTATTGAAGCTAAGTTTTAAATCCTTGCCGATGGCAGAAACTCCGCTTCCTTGCGGAAGCTTCGTTTTAATTGCGTTGAAGCTTACACTTTCAGGTAGTCGCTCAGGTAGTCGCTGCACTTCTTGGGAGGTTACCTGGAATTACGTTGGCTACACACTTTAAAAAAGGAAAACAAACCATGCAAGATATCCCTTTCAAGCAATACCTGAAAGAAAACTGCCGCACCACCCACGACAGCGTGGACGAGCTGGTGATGTCGGTGAAGCCTTTCGACAACACCGAAAACTACATCCGCTTCCTGCAGCTGCAAGCCGTGTTCCATAAAATTGTGGACGACATCTACAAAAGCCCGCAGCTCAACGAAAAAATCACCGGCTTGGCCGAGCTTGCTCGCTATGATGATGTGATCCTCGACCTACAAGACCTGAACGCTGCCGAAAAAGCCGTTTCCCTGCCCATTCCCAAGCCAGAAGGCGCAGAAGCATTGGGCTGGCTTTATTGTGCTGAAGGCTCCAATGTGGGCGCCGCCTTCTTGTTTAAAGATGCGCAAAACAACCTTGGCTACAACGCCGAACACGGTGCCCGTCACCTCGGCCCCCACGCCGACGGCCGGGGCAGACACTGGCGCCGCTTCGCCGAGCAGTTGAACAACCTAGACATTTCCAATAGCGAACGCGAACAAGCCCTGCAAGGCGCACTCACCGCCTTTGCCTTCTACAAAAAACTGCTGCGCGAAATCTTCGCGTTGCCCGAAGCCGCGTAAGGATTGCCAGCTGTATCCGGCATAACAAAAAGCTACCTGAAATCTTAGCTTCGCAGGAACTTCGCTGCGCTGCGTTTTCAGGTGGCTTTTTTGGTGATACTGTATATAGCTGAAGCACTTATTTCTTGATACAAGGTGAGCCAACGCCGTATGAAGGAATAAGTGCTTCAGATATTGGGTCAAACTGCAAATATTATCGTATGTTGGCTCGTGTAAGCTGTACATAGCTACCGCGGTTTTGCACGTTGGTGTAGCCCATGCTTTCGAGCACTTGTTTGGCGGCTTCGGCACGGCGGCCGCTGCGGCAGTAGAGGTTGATGGGGGTGTTTTTATTGGGAACGTGGGCGGCAATCTGTTGGCCGATTTGGTCGTGCGGAATGTTTTTGGCGTTTTCCAGATGGCCTGCGGCATATTCCTCGGGCGTGCGCACGTCGATCCACACGGCTTCTTGGCGGGCGGGGGCGTGGCGCGGCTGGCTCTGTTGTTGGGCAGGCTTGCGGCTGTGCTGGCCGTGGGCGGAAGCGGCAACGGGCAGGGCGGTCAACAGGGCGATGGCGGCTAGAGAGAGGGTTTTCTTCATGAGGTACCTTTCTTGATGGCGGGGGAGTTTTTCAGGTAGCCTGTTATTCATTAAAGGCTACCTGAAAACCGGTTTAGGCTTCGCGGGCGTCTTCCACGGCTTCGAGGGCGCGCAGGGAGTAGGTGTAGGCGGCACCGGCGTTGAGGGAAATGGCGGTGGCGAGCGCACCGGCCACTTCGCTCTCGGTGGCACCGGCTTTCACAGCGGCTTGGGCGTGTACGGAAATGCAGCTTTCGCAGCGGGTGGTAACGGCCACGGCCAGGGCGATGAGTTCGCGGGTTTTGGCATCCAGCGCTTCGGCTGCGGCAGCGCTTTCGAGGGCGGCATAGCCGGCTAGCATTTTGGGGTGGTCTTTGCCGAGTTTGGTAAAGGATTGTTTAACGTGGGTAGCGTGTTTTTTCCAATCTAAAAACATGATGTTATCCTTAGCAATAAACTCAAATGAAATTTGAACGGATAGCTTTTATCGAAACTGTCTGATGTGGTGCATGATGGCATAAGTTTTAGAGTAAGAATTGACTGATCGTCTCATTCTTTTGACTGCGTGCTATAGCTGAAACAATTATTTTTTCCTACAAGGCGACGAGCCATGAACGGTAAAAGTACGGCAAGGCGAGCCAACGCTGTATGAAGGAATAAGTGTTTTAGCGATATATTTCCGCCATCGGCCAATAAGGAGAATGAAAATGGATGTGTTAGACAAATTAATTTATCTGGCATGGCTGCGTGGTCGGATTGATGTGTGCTGCCGGCTGGGCGGTGGATTTCACTTGGTACACGAAACCGAGCCGGAAACAGCGCGGCTGCATTGGGTGGTGTCGGGCAGCGGCTGGCTGCGGGTAGGTGACGGGCAAGTAGTGGCTTTGCATACGGGCGATGCGGTACTGCTTCCCTATGATACGGCACACAGTATTACCGACAGTTTGGAGGGTTTGGCGCAACCAGCGGGCAAGCCGCAGCTTCACGGAAACGGAGTGTTGGCAGTGAAAGACTGCGGCGGCAACCGCTTGCAACTGTTGTGCGGCCAATACCGCTATACGCGCCATGCAGCGCTGTGGCTGGGTATGCCGGAATACCTGCTTTTACCGCTACCGGAAATGCGGCAAACGGCATCGATGATGCTGGATGAGGCGGAAAGGCTGCGCTATGGTAGCGGTACGGTGGTGAACGCGCTCTCGCAGGTGATGCTGGTGGCCGTGCTGCGACGCTATCGGCAGCAGAGCAGTGCCCCATCTTTTTTGTCGCAGCTGGAAGACCCACGTCTAAGCGGGCTGTTGCAGGCGGTGTTGCTAGCGCCGCAGGATGAGTGGCCAATTGCACGGATGGCGGAAATGGCGAAACTTTCGCGGGCACAGCTGATGCGTTTGTTTAAATCGGTAACCGGGGTGAGTCCGCACCGCTTTGTGCTGTCTATCCGCTTGCAGCAGGCGGCAGTGCAGCTGGCGGCAAGTGCGGATACGATTTTGCGCATTGCGTTGGAAAACGGCTTTGTGTCGGAATCGCATTTCAACCGCGCGTTTAAACAGTATTTCGGGCAAACACCGAAGCAATACCGCGTACAGCAGCTGGAAGAGGCAGAGAAGGCTGTGGCTTGAGAATAGTGAGAATAGTGTTTTAATTAATGAAGGCTACCTGAAAACATGCGCTGTGTTCGCTGTGCTTTCAGGTAGCCTTTAGTTGCATATGGCGGTATATCTGGTTTTACTTATTCCAGATAAAAGGCTACCTGAAACTTTTAGCTTCGCAGAAATTTCCTGCGCTACGTTTTCAGGTGGCCTTTGTTTACTTTCTAAACTGTTCTTTATATTACTGTTTTCTGAAGTCTTTCAAAGTGCCGTCCATGTTGAAATCGATAGAGTATTTGGCACGCGGGGTTTCGATGGTGGAAGTAATCCAGCGGCGGGTTTGGTCCGGCACCCACAGTTGGAAGCTGGTGAAAGTCAGCTCGGTTTCGGTGGCTTCCACTTCCTTGGCTTTCTCGTTCCAAGTTTTGGCGATGGCGGCCACGGTGGCAAACTTGATGTCGTTCAGGGGGGTAACGTTGTCTTTCATGTCGCCGCCGCCGGAAATCTGCACCGGTTGCGGTTCGCTCCACTTGCCGTCTTCATAGGTGTAGTGGTCGATATTATCCGGTTTTTCCGGGTCTTGGATGTCGATTTCAATGCGCGGACGGTTGCTGCCATAGAATTGAACGTTTTGAAATACATTCAATTCCTTGCCGGAAAACTGCGGCAGGGCTTTGAGGGAATCTTCCGCTGCCTGCAAAGCTTGGGCATTGCTCAGGAAGTTATCCATAGAAGCTGCTTCCTGCTGGCTGCCGCTCTCAGCCTGCTGGCTGCCCTCCTGGCTTTGCGAAGCTTGTTGCTGTTGCACGGGGGCTTGTTCATCGCCGCCTTTGCCACCACAGGCGGAAAGGCCGAGTACGGCAGATACACACAACAACCAAAGTGCTTGTTTAGATTTCATAAAGTCATTCCTTCTTCAATATTGGTTGGATAAGTCAGCATTGCTGCTGGGCGGTATTGTAAAGAAAATTGCTGTGTTTTTCAAAATCGTAGCCGATAAGACACGGTATCCACCCAAAATTTGGTTGTTAGATGTTGGCTCGCACAATATAAGGATTGATGCATTTATAAGGCCTCGTTTTTGGCGTATTTCTTCACAATGCGTTTTCGGATGCTGTCTATTTTCGATGTATCTGCGCACTCTGTTTGCTTGTTTTAAACTACACTTTAAAAGACGAGGAGTTTGTAAATATCATAGGCTATCTGCAACCGAATCTATCTTTTTCAGGTAGCCTTTTTCCTGTCTACTAAAACCACAGGCTGATCAAAGCCAAAATAGGCAGCCCGCCTTGCTTGAACAGAATGCTTTTGTTGGGGGGCGCACCGCAGGCGGTAACGGTGATGCAGTTGAGCAGCAAAACGGCGGCGAATTCTTTCGGCTGGGAGGCAAACAGGATGGCGTAGACGAGCATGAGGGCAGTGCAGCCGTTGTAGATGCCTTGGTTACGCATCACACGTTGAAGCGTGATTTTGAATACGCGGGTGGTGGGGGGGGAAGTAGTGGCGAAAGTTTCGAGATACATGATGTAGCCGAACAGAGTGGCGGTGAGTAAAGCGAGGATTTGCGAGAGGGTAGACATATTTTACTTTTTTATTCGTTAGTTATGGTGTGTATGAGTTATTGGGAGATTTAGTTTTGGAGCTGGTTAGAATAGAACAGATTCAAGCAGCAGGCCGCTGCCGAAGAGTAGGTTGACGGCCAAGGTGAAACGTACGATGTGTGGCAGTTCCCGCCCGGCGGCGGCAGGGTTGGTGGCGGTTTGCAGGCGGTGCAGGTGAGTGGCGGCCAACGGCAGTGCGGTTAACCAGAAGAGGCCGCTAGGAATTTGCGGGGCGAGGGCAGCGTAGCAGATGAGGGCGGCGGTGAGGAGGAGGCGGTGCAGGGTTTTGCTGCGTTCAAAGCCCAGCCGAGTGGCGGGGGTGGTTTTGCCGGATTGGCGGTCGCTTTCGATGTCGCGCATATTGTTGATGTGCAGCACGGCTGCGGCGAGCAGGCCACAGCCGGCGGCGGGCAGCCAGCCTTCGGGCGGGCAGCTGCCTTGTTGCAGGTAGGCGCTGCCTTGCACGCCGAGCAGGCCGAAAAATAGGAATACGCTGATTTCGCCCAGCCCGTGGTAGCCGTAGGCATGGCGGCCGAGGGTGTAGGTGAGGGCGGCGGCGAGGGCGAGGCTGCCTAAGAGCAGGAAGGCGAGCCATTGCTGCGGGTGGCGCAAGCTGAGGGCGATGAGCGTGCTGCCGAGGAGCAGGGCGGCCAATACGCTGGCGGCGAGGAGACGGCGGATGTGTGGGAGAGGTATTTGGCCGCTAGTGGTGAGGCGTTCTGGCGCATCGGGGGCGCGGTGGCGGTCGGTACCGCGTATGCCGTCGCCGTAATCGTTGGCAATATTGGAAACGATTTGCAGAGCCAGCGCGGTGAGCAGGTTGAGCAGGAACACGCTGCCGCGCCAGCTTGCGGGGCTGCTGTGCCAAGCAATGGCGTTGCCGCAGCAAACAGCGGCAAGGGCCAGCGGCAGAGTGCGCGGACGAATGAGGCGGAATAGGACGTGCATGGCGGGAGTGGCTTGGAGGCTACCTGAAAAATTCAATTGGCAGTTTCAGGTAGCCTGATACGGAAAACGGGCATGATAACCGATTCTGCGCTATCGGGCTGGGGCTTGCGCTTTTTGCTTGTGTTGGGTCAAGCGGGAGAGTGAACAAATTGTCGGGCAGCTTCAAGCGTTTTCGGCTAAAATACGCAGTTTGGTTTCGGCACGGCTTGCTGTGTTGCCACCCTGTTTTAACTTTGCTGAAGCTCCGCTTTTCAGGTAGCCCGTATCGGCCAAACCGATGCTTTTGCCTACCATCACGACCGCTTACTTTTTTGCCAAAATATGAACAATATCCGCAATTTCTCCATCATCGCCCATATTGACCACGGTAAATCCACGCTCGCCGACCGCTTCATCCAACACTGCGGCGGCTTGGAAAACCGCGAAATGAGTTCGCAGGTTTTGGACAGCATGGACATCGAAAAAGAGCGCGGCATCACGATTAAGGCGCAAACCGCCGCGCTGAACTATAAAGCCCGCAATGGCGAAACTTATCTTTTGAATCTGATTGATACCCCCGGGCACGTCGATTTCTCCTATGAAGTGTCCCGCTCGCTTTCTGCCTGCGAAGGCGCGCTGTTGGTGGTGGACGCGTCGCAGGGCGTGGAAGCGCAAACCGTGGCCAACTGCTACACCGCGATTGATTTGGGCGTGGAAGTCGTGCCGGTGCTGAACAAAATCGACCTGCCCGCCGCCGACCCCGACCGCGTGGCGCAGGAAATTGAAGATATCGTTGGCATCGACGCGGTGGGCGCGGTAACCTGCTCGGCCAAATCCGGGCTGGGCGTGGAAGACGTGCTGGAAGAAATCGTAGCCAAAATCCCCGCGCCGGAAGGCGACGAAAACGCGCCGCTGCAAGCCGTGATTATCGATTCGTGGTTCGACAACTATGTCGGTGTGGTAATGCTGATTCGCGTGAAAAACGGCCGTCTGAAACTGAAAGATAAAGTGCGCTTTATGTCCACCAAAGCCGAAAGCCAAGTGGAGCAGCTTGGCGTGTTTACGCCGAAATCGGTGAACAGACAAGAGCTTAAAGCGGGCGAAGTAGGCTTTTTGATTACCGGCGTGAAAGAGCTCGGCCAAGCCAAAGTGGGCGATACGGTAACGCTGGTGCAAAATCCCGCTGCTGAGCCGCTGCCTGGCTTCAAAGAAGTGCAAAGCCAGGTATTTGCCGGCCTCTATCCGGTGGAAAGCCACGACTACGAAGCCCTGCGCGATGCGCTGGAAAAACTGCAACTCAACGACGCTTCATTAAAATTCGAGCCGGAAGTGTCTCAAGCGCTCGGTTTCGGCTTCCGCTGCGGCTTCCTCGGCCTCTTGCACTTGGAAATTGTGCAGGAACGCCTGGAGCGCGAGTTCGATATGGACTTGATTACCACCGCGCCTACCGTGGTGTATGAAGTGATTTTGAAGACTGGCGAGCATATCGAAGTGGAAAATCCTTCTAAACTGCCGGATTTGGCCACGGTGGAATCCATTTTGGAGCCGATTATCACCGCCACCATTCTGGTGCCGCAGGAATATGTGGGTAATGTGATGACGTTGTGTAACCAGAAGCGTGGCGTGCAAATCAATATGCAGTATCTCGGCCGCCAGGTGATGCTCACTTATGATTTGCCGATGAACGAAGTGGTGATGGACTTTTTCGACAAGCTCAAATCCACCTCGCGCGGCTATGCCTCGCTGGACTACCATTTCAAAGAGTTCCGTGCCGCCAATTTGGTGAAACTAGATATTATGGTGAATGGCGACAAAGTAGATGCGCTCAGCCTGATTGTGCACCGCCAAAATGCCATACACCGAGGCCGAGAGCTGGCAGCAAAAATGCGCGAACTGATTCCGCGCCAAATGTTTGACATCGCCGTGCAGGCTGCTATCGGCAGCCAGATTATCGCTCGCGAAAACGTGAAGGCGCTGCGCAAAAACGTATTGGCGAAATGCTACGGCGGCGACATCACGCGTAAGAAAAAACTGCTGGAAAAACAAAAGGCCGGTAAGAAACGCATGAAGCAGGTGGGTAATGTGGAAATCCCGCAGAGCGCATTTTTGGCGATTTTGCAGGTGGGGGATAAGTAGCCACATTCAGGCTACCTGAAAAACGAGAGCCTGAATGAAAGGAAGCCTGATAATGAAAAACATTTTTTGATACTGGCGATTTATATGGCTTCCTCCGCCTATGCCACGCCCAACCTGCAGATGGAAAAGCCGACGCTATCCGAAAACCTTGCCGTTTCTGCCGCGCCGGAAGCGTTGGAACAATTCCGCCAATTCTGCCCGCAAGGCACACCGGTGCTGTTTTTGAATGAATACGATCCTCAGCAGCAATATTTTCAGGTAGCCTGCCGCCAGGGGCAGATGGTGAAACCGCCTATGGCTTTGGTGTGGGGCTGGGCAGATAGCACGCCAGATACAGATAATTTAGCTGCAGACCACCGCAGCCGTGTTTTGGCTTTGAGGGCTGCAGTTGAGGTGATGCGGTGTTTCCGGCAGCTATGACTTCCGTTTTCAGGAATCAGCCGTTAAGAACGAGCGATTTAGAGCCGGTGAGGCGCAAAAAATTAGTGGTAGAGTCGGTTTCGGCTATGGCCTCAGTTTTATCGAAGGTGTAACCATCAGCGGCAGGAAGCTATGAACAAAGATTTTAGGCGGGCTGCCAGTTTTCAGGTAGCCTAAAGCTTATCAAACTCATTTCAATACAGGAAATATAAAAGTGGAACAATCCAACACAATCCTTTATGCCGCTATAGCTGCTCTGGTGGCCGGTATCGTGCTGTTTGCCGTGAGCAGGAAAACGCGGCAAGAAAACAGTGAATGGAGCAGCGGCCTGCAATGGGGCTACCTCCTGATGATGGTAGGCTCGTTCGGCCTGCTGGCCAAGCTGATGAGCCTCACGGCAGTGCTGCTGCTGCTGGTGCTGTTTACCGGCGCGGTATGGCTGTGGGCGCGTGCGGCACGTAAGCAGCGCAGGCAACAAACTGGTTATGCCGAAGCAGAGCAAGACGACAACCATTTCCGCGATTATATGGGCAGCTTCTTCCCGCTGATTTTGGTGGTGTTTGTGCTGCGCACTTTTGTGGCCGAGCCGTTTCAGATTCCCTCCAGCTCGATGCGGCCGGGGCTGGTGAAGGGCGACTTTGTGCTGGTGAACAAGTTTAGCTACGGCATCCGCGTGCCGGTGTTGAATAATGTGCTGATTCCGGTGGGTCAGGTACAGCGTGGCGATGTGGTGGTGTTTAATTATCCGGTGGAGCCGGATACCAACTACATCAAACGCATTGTCGGCCTGCCGGGTGATGTGGTGGAGTATCGCAATAAGGTGCTGACGGTAAACGGCAAAACTGAGCAGGATAATTTGGTGGGCGGCTACCAATATCCAGATGATTACAAGCCGGATCGGATTCTAGAAGCCACCCGCTTTTCCACTGATTGGGAAGGCCGCCATTTCGATGTGCTGAAAAATGAAAATGTGCCCACGGTTTCCATCCCCTTCTTGGCTGAATCCGCTAATGATTTTGCTGCAAACGGCTACCAAAGCGGCTTGCGCGAAAACTGCGAATACGAGGCAGACGGCAGCGGCTTTAAATGCACCGTGCCGGCAGGCAAGTATTTCGCCATGGGCGACAACCGCGACAGCAGCGCCGATTCGCGCTACTGGGGCTTTGTGGACGACAAGCTGATTGTGGGCAAAGCGTTTTTCGTGTGGATGAACGTGGGCGACACTTCGCGCATCGGCAACACTATCCGCTGATAGGAAAGACAAACCGGCCGGCTGGCCGGTTTTTGCTATTTATGTAAAAGGCTAACTGAAAGTTTCAGGTAGCCTTTATCCTAGTTGTAAATCAGAGGGATATGGTGCCTTGCTTCACTCCTGGTGGTGACTATTTGGATTGATCCGGCTGGAGCCAGCGGAAGGCGCGGCGCAGTTCGGTGGTGCCGTTGGTTTCGTAGTAGCGGCCGTGGGAGAGGATGATTTTGTCGGGCTGCCAGGCGAGTATTTGTGCCAGGCTCTCGCGAGCGGCGGCGCGGTTGCGGAAGGTGGCGCGCCAGTCGGGCGGGGTTTTGCCGTCGGGCTCGGCGATGCCGACCCATTTCATTACCTGCGCCCAGAAGCGGCTGGGGAATTTGTTGGGCTCGAAGTTTTCGATGAGGTCGGTGAGGATCAGGGTGCGGCTGGCGCGGTGGAAGAATACGGTTTCAGTCATGACCGAGCTACCGAGGAAGGGGAGCTGGGCAATGTCGTCTGCCCATTGGGCTGGGGCGCTGGGGCCCAAATCGGCATCAAAGGATACAGCAATGCGCTGGGCAGTGGCGCGTTCGCGTACGCCGAGGCTGGCCCAGGCGGTGGCTTGGGGGTAGTGTTTTTGCCAAGCGGGGATGTGGGCGTAGTGGATGCGGTTGGGCGAGACGAGGTGGCGCACTTCCCCCAGCGCGTTGATTTGGGATAACAGTTCTGGGTTTGGTTCGATGGGGGAGTGGCACCAGAGGCCGCCATCGGCGAGGCGGATAACCGTCATGCGGGTGCTGAAAGGGATACTCAGGCCGAGCGGAAAGGCCATGCGCACAATGCCGCCATCGGCAATCCAAATATTGTTGCCGAAGGGTTTGAGAGTGTGGAGCGGGCGGTAGAGGTGGATGGGGGCGCTCATACGGTTTCCTTGCTGGCGCTAAGCGGCGCTCGCTTCGTTGAAGCCGCTGCTTTCAGGTAGCCTGTTGGCACATTGAGGCTACCTGAAAGCAATTATTGCAAGCTTCTGTGAAGTTGAAACTATCGGCTTATCTGCCTGCTCTATTCCGCCCAAACCACGGTTTCGGCGGCATCGCGGCGTGGTTTGGGCTGAATATCGCGGGCGCGGTAGCCGAAGGTGGCGGCCACGGACACGCCGTATTCGGTGGGGTCGAGCAGCCCGGCTTGGGCGAGGATGTGTTCCACGGCGGTGTAGTCCATGCCTTCCACGGCGCAGGAATCGATGCCGAGCATGGCGGCGCCGGTGAGCATATTGGCCAGGGCGATGTAGCTTTGCTTGCTTGCCCAGTCAAACAGGGCGCGTTCGTCGTCGGCGATGGCGATATCGTGGATTTGGAAGCTGCGGTAGCGCTCAAGGGCGGCGGCGCGCTGCTCGGGGGTGAAGCCGCGCCGGTTCATCAGCTCGCTGAAAAAGGGGCTGTCGTAGCGGGCGTGTTTTTTCGCCAGCAGGATCACTAGGTGGCTGGCTTCGGCAATGGCGCCTTGCATCCCCCAGGCCACAGGCTTGATTTTTTCGCGCAGCTCGTGGTTTTGGATCACCAGAAACTTCCACGGTTCGGAGCCGACGGAGCTGGGCGAGAGTCGGCCGAAATCGAGGATGGCGGCGAAATCTTCGGCGCTGATTTTGCGCTCGGGGTCGTAGTAGCGGGTGGAAACGCGGCGGCGGAAAATATCGAGGGCTTGCTGGCGGGTGAGGATCATGATGATTTCTTTCTATGGCGTTGCATGTTTATCGAAGGGATGATTGGTTTGGGCGGCGCAGAAGCTTGCGCGGTGTATGTTTCAGGTAGCCTATTCGTTTTCTTGATAACGGTGTTCGGGCATGCCGATTTGGCGGCTGACGGGGTTGTTTGCCAGATGGAAGAAGCCGTCTTCGATTTCGTAGAGCGGGTGGTTCCAAAAGGCGTGGTCGGCAGCGGCATCGGGGTCGGTTTGAGCGAGCCAGCTTTGCAGTTGTGCGGCTAGGGCTGCGCCTTGATTAAAGTTGTAGCCTTGGGCGAAATCGGCTTTGAGCAGGAATACGGCCGACATCAGCCGGCAATAAGTTTGCACAAACAAGGCCAGGCTGCTGTTAACCAATACCCATTCCTGCTTCCAAGCGTTTTCGGCGCGCGGCGAATACAGCCACACCGCATCATCTGCAGCCACCACGAAATAGCTGCCGCCATAGCCGTATTTGCCGAAGCAGCGGGCTTCGCCGCGCGGGGTTTGGATGGCGATGGTTTCATCGGGGAGGCGGACGAAGTGGAAACGGGCGGGCGGATAGTCGGCCAGATAGGCGATGCCATCTTTGAAAACAGCATCGAGGCTGGCCGGCTCTCCAATACTATAGGCGGCGGGGCGGAGGATGGGGATACGGTCGGCAGCGAGGGCGCGGGCTAGGTTCATGGCGGTATTGGGGTTTGGCGTTGTCGATGGGCAGGCTACCTGAAAGCCAAGTTAAAACTAAGGTTTGGATCGATTATGGCTGGATGTGTTGTACTTTCAGGTAGCTTGTTTCAGCAAGGCTACCCGAAAATTTTGCTATGGATTTAACTGCAGTGAAGTTTTGCAGAAACTCAGCTTCAGCTGAGCCGAAACTTCGCTTTCAGGTAGCCTTTTGTAGCTGAAATCGGCCTACAGTGCGGGCAGCCATTGGCTGAGGGTGTAAATCAGCAGGCCGACTAGGCCACCGACCAAGGTGCCGTTGATGCGGATAAACTGCAAATCGCGGCCGATGGAAAGCTCGAGTTTGTCGCTCATTTGGCGGCTGTCCCAGCTTTTCACTTTGTCGGCGATAAATTCGGCGGCGGCGTGGCGGTGGCGGCGCACCAGGCTGCGGGCGAGCAGGGCGAGGCGGACGTTGAGGCGGCGCAGCTGCTGCGGGGTGGCGGCGTGTTGTTGCAGCAGGTAGGTGAGCAGGCTGTTCAGCCGGCGTGCAGCGGCGGAATCGGGGCGTTGGGCATCGGCGGTAAGGCGGGTGGTGAGGCTTTGCCACAGTTGGGCGATTTGCTGTTGCAGCTCGGGAGAGTCGGCCAGGCGGCGTTTGGCCAGGGCGAGTTTGCGCTGCCAGGCTTCTGATGTGGCGAGCTCTTGGGCGAGGGCGCGGTATTGGCGGCGGAAGGCGGTGCGCAGCTCGTGCTGCGGGCTGGTGAGGGCGGCTTCGAGGTAGTTGTCGGCCCAGTCGAGGGCTTTTTGTGCCACCCAGCTGTCGATTTGGCCAACGAGGCGGCCGCGCAGCTGGGCTTTGAGTTTGTCCCAGGTGTCGGGCTGGCTGGTTTCGATTTTTTCCGCCCAGGCGCGGAGGTTTTCTTCGAGCAAAACGCGGGTGTTTGGCTGTTTGATCCAATGGCGGATTTGGCCGAGCAGGGCGGTTTGCAGGCTTTCAGGTAGCCCTTGCTGATCGAGCAGGAGCAGGGCTTGGGAGAGGGCGGTGCCGAGTTGTTTGCCGTTACCGTGTGTGGTTAAAAAGGCGGCGCCGAGGCGGGCGGCTTCTGGCGGCGGGATGGTTTGCAGGGCGGCGGGGATTTGGCGCGCGAGGGCGGGCAGCCATTCTTGGCGGGTGCTGCTGCGGGCCAGCCAGCGGCGCAGTTTTTCGGCGATGCGCAGGCGGTAGATGCGGATGGTGATGGGGCGCTCGGGCAGGAAGTTGGTTTCGATGAAGCGGCCGAGCTCGTCGGCAATGCGGTTTTGGTTGCGTGGCAGGATGGCGGTGTGGGGGATTTTGAGGCCGAGTGGGTGGCGGAAGAGGGCGGTTACGGCAAACCAGTCGGCCAGCGCGCCGACGGTGGCGGCTTCGGCGAAGGCTTTCAGGTAGCCCAGCGCGGGGTGGCGCTGCACAAACAGCGCGGAAACGATAAACAGCAATACGGCAGCCAGCAGCAGACCGCCGGCCTGGCGGCGGCTGCGTTGCAGCCTGGCGCGGGCGGCGGCTTCTTGGGCGTGGCCGGACAGGATGTTCATGGCTATAGGGCGCGCTCGGAATAGAGCGGTACTTTGCTCTCGGCCGACAGGCGTTCGATATAGGCTTGCAGCTTGGCGGGGAAGAGGATGCCTTTCACAAGGGTGAGGTTGCGCAACACGGGGAAAATGATGATGTCTTCCATGCCGGGGGCGCTACCGTTGAGATAAGGCTGCTCGCCCAACAGTGCGGCCAGCTCGGGCAGGGCGATATGGATGCGCTCGAGATAGGTGTTGGTTTCGGCCAGGTTTTGCTCGAAACTGCCGATGTTTTGCTCTTTTTTCTGCACGAAGTAGGCAATGGCTTCGGCGGTGGCGAATTCGGGCAGTGGCGGCTCGAGTCGCACTTCGCGCGGCATCACCAGATGGTTGTAGAATTTGTTTACTTGGTCAAACCAAGCCTGCACAGCGGGGCGGATGGTTTCATCCAATCGGGCTTGGCCGGCGAGCTCGTCTACATAGCGCACGATATCGAGGCTCTCGCCCATGTGGCTGCCGTCGGGCTTTTGCAGGATGGGCACTTGTTTGGCGCCGATCAGTCCGATGGGCGTGGCTTCGTCGTCGTTCAGTAAAACGATTTCTTCCACCGGCACGTTGCGCAGGCCGAAAATCATGCGGGCGCGCACGCAGAAGGGGCAGTGGTCGTAGAGATAGAGCTTCATAATAGTTTCCTTGACAGGGATTGATTGCAAGCAGGGAGATTGTAGCACGGAGGCAGAAGGCTACCTGAAAGTATCGCGGATTAAAAAGGAGCTAACGCTGTAGCATTCTTAAATTTTATTCACTATGTCTGCCTGCCAAAGCCGTTGGTCTAGCAGCGCCGGGCGAATGTTCAGCGGCGCGGTTTGCTGTTAAAATCCGCTTTCTGTAACGAAACGGCAAAGCATCATGAGTATCGCCAACAATAAAAAAGCCTTTCACGATTATTTTATCGAAGACCAGCTCGAGGCCGGATTGGTGCTCGACGGCTGGGAAGTGAAAGCCGTGCGCGCCGGTCGCGTGCAGCTGAAAGAAAGCTATATCCACTGGAAAAAAGACGCGTTTTACCTGGTGGGCTGCCACATCACCGCGCTGCCCACCGCCTCCACCCACGTTAAGCCCGATCCGGTGCGCCAGCGCAAACTGTTGCTCAAGCAGAGCGAAATTAACAAGCTGATCGGCAAAGTAGAACGCAGCGGCTACACCCTCGTGCCGCTCAACCTGCACTATCGGCGCGGCTACATTAAAATGGACATCGGCCTGGCCAAAGGCAAAAAACAGCACGACAAACGCCAAAGCATGAAAGAAGCCGACTGGAAGCGCGAAAAACAGCGGCTGCTGAAAAACCGCTGAGTTGCTTGTGTGTCCGATTAAAGGCTACCTGAAAGCGCCATGCCGCCAAGTTTCAGGTAGCCCCACCTTCAGCAGGAGCCCCTTATGAAACAATCCTCCCTTGCCCTCCCCATCGTGTTGATTATTTTCGGCGCCGTTTGGTTCCTCAGCAGCACCGACATTTTGCCCACCACCGCCACGCTGCTGGCTCTCGCGCTGGTATTGGGCGGCCTTGCCCTGCTGCTGCTCGACGGCATCAACACCCAAAGTATCGTGCACGGCCCCATGCTGATGTATATCGGCGCCGCTATTTACCTGCGCAACCAAATGTTTATCAACACAGCCCCGCTGGCCGCGCTCGGCATGATGCTGCTTGGCGCACTCATGCTGCTCGCCCGTAGCGGCATCGTGCCGCAAAAATACGGCGCCCACGGCATCCCGCTGCGCCGCAAACGCCGCAACGGCGAACAGGAATAACATTAAAGGCTACCTGAAAAAGTTTTGGCCTGGCAAAAGCCCGGCCAAGGTCTTGTTTTCAGGTAGCCCGTTACTGAAATTATTAGGAAAAACAATATGGCCATCATCATCAAAACCCCAGAAGAAATCGAAAAAATGCGCGAACTCGGCCGCCTGGCCGCCGAAGCCCTCGACTACATCGGCGATTTCGTCAAACCAGGCGTTACCACCAACGAACTCAACCAGCTGGTGCACGATTATCATGTAAACGTGCAAGGCGGCTACCCCGCGCCCCTGCACTACGGCAATCCCCCCTTCCCCAAATCCTGCTGCACCTCCGTAAACCACGTTATCTGCCACGGTATCCCCGACGATAAGCCCCTGAAAAACGGCGATATCCTCAATATCGACATCACCATCAAAAAAGACGGCTTCCACGGCGATTCCAGCCGCATGTATACCGTGGGCACCATCAGCCCGCAGGCACAGCGCCTGATCGACATCACCCACCAAAGCATGATGGCCGGTATCGAAGCCGTGAAGCCCGGCGCCACCCTCGGCGACATCGGCTACGCCTGCCAGCAAATCGCCGAAAACGCCGGCTATTCCGTGGTGCAGGAATTTTGCGGCCACGGCATCGGCCGCAGCTTCCACGAAGACCCGCAAGTCGTCCACTACGGCAAAAGAGGCACCGGCCCCGTGTTGCAGCCCGGCATGATTTTCACCATCGAGCCCATGATCAACCAAGGCAAACGCCACCTGCGCATCCTCGAAGACGGCTGGACCGTGGTGACCAAAGACCGCAAACTCTCCGCCCAATGGGAACACGAAGTGCTTGTTACCGACACCGGCTACGAAATCCTCACCATCAGCCCCCGCACCGGCCGGCCCTAATCCCGCCCAATCCGGTTTGCCCTGGCCGGAGCAGATTCAGTTTCCAGCCGCGCCAGGAAAACCGACGGCACTGATTTCATTGCCATAAACACCAGCGCTACCTGATTCCACAGCACTTTCAGGTAGCCTTTTCCCTTCGTTAAGCCCCGCCATGAACCGCACCTACCAAATCTTCTATTCCTTCTACACCGACGATGCCCACATCGACGGCGGCAGCCCCGTTACCGTATCCGCTGCCGAGCTGCCCCAATATTTCAGCCGCCTGCAGCAGCACCACGACTTCCTCGGCATCATCGACCGGCACGACAACACCTTTCAAATCCTGCTCGAAGAATTCAGCGGCTTTTACTGGGGCGAAATCCCCGATCCCGTAAAAGTGGGCGCACACGGCCGCTTCTACAGCGCCGAAGAGCTGCTCGAGCTGCTGGACAACCTGCCCGCAGAATTTGTGCCGCAAAACTTCGAAGGCCTCAGCTTCGAGCCCTGGCACGAATATTTCGAAGACACCACCTACGGCAAAGAAGCCCAGCTTCTGTTTGAAAGCAGCGGCGACACCGGAGAAATGGTGCGCACCGCCGAAGACATCTGCGAATCCTGCCGCCTCGGCGCCTGGGACAACCTCTGCGACGACGGCCTCGCCCTCCTGCAAAGCGAACTCCCCGCCAGCCCCGCCGCCTACACCGAAATCAACTACCAGCGCCTCTGCCGCAGCCTCGATTGGCTCGAAGACCTCGTGGCCGAAAACGGTGCATTCGACGAAGACAGCATGGACGACTTGTGCGACATGCTGCTCGAACGCATCGTTGATCTCGACAACTACCGCCAGCCGCGGCACTAGGCATAGCCCATCGAAAGGCTACCTGAAAACGCACAGAGCGGGCGTTATGCCAGCTAAACAGCGATAAAGGCTACCTGAAAAATGTTTCAGGTAGCCTTTTTGTCTTCCGGCTGTGTGGTGCTGTTTTGTGCGGCTTCGTCCAAATCTTTGAGCCAGGATAATTTTTCGGCGATTTTGGCTTCGAGGCCGCGTGGCACGGGTTGGTAGAAATCGGGCTCGGCCAGGCCTTCGGGCATATAGGTTTCGCCGGCGGCGTAGGCGTGCGGTTCGTCGTGGGCGTAGCGGTAGGCGCGGCCGTAGCCGAGCTCCTGCATGAGCTTGGTGGGGGCGTTGCGCAGGTGGGGCGGCACTTCGGCGCTGCCGTGTTGCTTCACGAATTGGCGCATTTGGTTGTAGGCGGTGTAGCCGGCGTTGGATTTGGCGGCAGCAGCCAGATAGAGCACGGCTTGGGCGAGGGCGAGCTCGCCTTCGGGGGAGCCGAGGCGTTCGTAGGTGTGGGCGGCTTCGTTGGCGATGGTGAGGGTGCGGGGATCGGCTAGGCCGATGTCTTCCCAGGCCATGCGGACGATGCGGCGGGCGAGGTAGCGAGGGTCGGCGCCGCCGTCGAGCATGCGGCAGAGCCAGTAGAGGGCGGCGTTGGGGTGGGAGCCGCGCACGGATTTGTGCAGGGCGGAGATTTGGTTGTAGAAGCTTTCGCCGCCTTTGTCGAAACGGCGGATTTGGCTGCCGAGGCTGTCGGCCAGAAAGTCAGCGTTGAGATGGCTGATGCGGCGGGTGGCTGCGGCGCGCAGGAGCTGTTCGAGCAGGTTGAGCAGGCGGCGGGCATCGCCGTCGGCGGTTTGGATGAGCAGTTTTTGTGCGTCTTCTTCGAGGCTGAAGCTGCGGTATTCGGGCAGGGCGAGCACCTTGGCGGTGAGCGCGGCGAGTTCGTCTGCGGAAAGGGCTTGCAATACGTAAACTTGGGCGCGGCTGAGCAGGGCGGGATTGACTTCGAAGGAGGGATTTTCGGTGGTGGCGCCGATGAAGGTGAGCAGGCCGCTTTCCACATAGGGCAGGAAGGCGTCTTGCTGGGCTTTGTTGAAGCGGTGCACTTCATCAACAAACAAAATAGTAGCGCGGCCTTGCTGGAGGGCGATTTCGGCTTTGTTTACGGCTTCGCGGATGTCTTTTATGCCGGAAAACACGGCGGATACGGGCAGGAATTGGGCGTTGAAGCTCTGCGCGAGGATGCGGGCGAGAGTGGTTTTGCCCACGCCGGGCGGCCCCCACAGCAGCATGGAGTGGGGTTGTCCGCCTTCCACGGCCACGCGCAGGGGTTTGCCCGCGCCGATCAGGTACTGCTGGCCGACTACGTCGTCGAGCGTGTGCGGGCGCAGGCGTTCGGCCAGGGGGGCGGCGGGGGTTTGGGCGAAGAGGTCGTTGGGCATGGCAGGCTACCTGAAAAGTGGTAAGGCGTTGGGGTGGATTTTATAGCAAATTCTGTGCGGCGGCTTCTGGGGGAACGGGCTGGTTGTGGTATGATGCGGCGCGATGGGTTTCAGGTAGCCTTAAGCGCATTGGCTGCGGATACTGAAAGGCTACCTGAAAGCTGTGTTTCCGATTTTCCCAAAATAGCCCAAGTATGGGCTGTTTTTAACGCTTGACTGATTCTTTCCTTATGCGATTCCGTTTTGATTTTACGGTGCTGTATGCCTTACTGGCGTTGAATGGGCTGGTGTTTGTGTTGATGCAGCTGCCGGGTTTTGAATTTTTGCAGCTGGCCGGCTCGTTGTGGCCGTTGGAGCACCTGCGCTACCGCTATTGGCAGTGGCTGAGCCATATGTTTTTGCATGCGAATTTCACGCATCTGCTGTTTAATATGGTGGTGTTGTGGTCGTTTGCGCCGATGCTGCTGCTACGCTTCGGCCAGCGGCGTTTTTTGCTGCTTTATTTGCTGTGCGGCTTGGCCGGGGCGCTGCTTTATACGGGCTGGAACGAATACCTGATTGCCAACGGTGTGCGCAATGTGGCCGAGCAAATCGGGCTAGACGAGGCCACGGTGCGTTCAGCGCTACTCTCCGGTGGCTTGCCCAATGTGCCCGACGGCTTGGCTATGGCGTTTTATACGCACCTGCTGGGCGCATCTGGCGCGGTGTTTGGCGTGCTCGCGGCGTTTGCGCTGTGCTTCCCGGATGCACCGCTCACGGTGATGTTTCTGCCGATGCGGATTAAGGCTAAGTATTTGGTGCCGGTGGCGGTGGGGTATGAGCTGTTTGCCCAGTTCGGCGGGGTATCGCTGTTTGGCGACAATATCGCACATTTGGCACACGTGGGGGGCGCGGTGTGCGGCGCGCTTTTGGCCTGGTATTGGCTCAGCCGCCGCGATCCAGTGTCGTTTACCGATTTCGGCGCTTCAGATTTCAGGTAGCCTTTCTCGCTTCGCAGAAACGCACTGCATTTGTTTTCAGGTAGCCATTTTATACAACTTATTATTCCAACAGTGTTTTTATGAGATACATCAGCACGCGTGGGCAAACCGAGCCCAAATCTTTCAGCGAAGTTTTGCTTATGGGCCTCGCCCCCGATGGCGGCCTGATGCTGCCGGAGCGTTATCCGCAGGTGAATGTAGCCACGCTGCAGCACTGGCGCGGTTTGAGCTATGCCGAATTGGCATTTGAAATCATGAGCTTGTTTATCGACGATATTCCGGCAGCCGATTTGCGCCGCCTGGTGGGCAACACCTACACCGAATCCGTGTTCGGCACGCGCGAAATCACCCCTGTGCGCACCCTCTCCGACGGCATCAAAATCCAAGCCCTGTCCAACGGCCCCACGCTGGCTTTCAAAGACATGGCCATGCAGCTTCTCGGCCACGCCTTCGAATATGTGCTGGTGCGTGAAGGCAAATGCCTGAACATCATCGGCGCCACCAGCGGCGACACCGGCTCTGCCGCCGAATATGCCCTGCGCGGCAAGGCCGGCATTCATGTGTTTATGTTGTCGCCGCACGGTAAAATGAGCGCCTTCCAGCGGGCGCAAATGTATAGCTTGGCCGATGCCAATATCCACAATATTGCTATCGAAGGCATGTTTGACGACTGCCAAGACATTGTCAAAGCGCTGCAAAACGATGCCGCCTTCAAGCAGCAATACAGCATCGGTACGGTAAATTCCATCAACTGGGGGCGCATC
Source organism: Eikenella sp. NML120348 (assembly GCF_001648435.1). Taxonomy (NCBI): domain Bacteria; kingdom Pseudomonadati; phylum Pseudomonadota; class Betaproteobacteria; order Neisseriales; family Neisseriaceae; genus Eikenella; species Eikenella sp. NML120348. The sequence goes on from NZ_LXSP01000001.1 coordinate 150,210, forward strand.
GTGGCGCAGGTGGTGTATTACTTTGCCGGCTATTTCCGCGCCACCGCAAGCAATAGTGAAGAAGTGAGCTTCTGCGTGCCCAGCGGCAATTTCGGTAACATCTGCGCCGGGCATATCGCCAGACAGATGGGCCTGCCCATCCGCCGCCTGATGGTGGCCACCAATGAAAACGACGTGCTGGACGAGTTCTTTCGCACCGGCCGCTATCGCCCGCGCAGCGCCGCTAAAACCTACGTTACCTCCAGCCCTTCGATGGATATTTCCAAAGCCTCCAATTTTGAGCGTTTTGTGTTTGATTTATTGAGGAGAGGCAGCGTTCAGGTAGCCTCCTTGTGGCAGCAGGTGGCGGCCGGCGAAGGTTTCGATTTATCTGCCGAACTGCCGCGCATCCGCGACACTTTCGGCTTTGTGTCCGGCTCCAGCCGCCATGCCGACCGCCTCGCCACCATCCGCGCCATACACACAAGCGACGGGGAATGGCTCGACCCGCACACCGCCGACGGCATGAAAGTGGCGCGCGAATTGCGCGAGGTGGGCGAAACCGTCGTGTGCCTGGAAACCGCGCTGGCGGCCAAGTTTGCTGACACCATCAGCGAAGCCGCCGGGCATGAAGTGAAACCCCCGCGCCCCGCCGCACTTGCCGGGTTGGAAAACCTGCCACAACACGTTACCGTACTGCCCAACAGTGCGGCAGCAGTGAAAAGCTTGATTGAGCAGGCTTTGGCTTAATTGACAGACAATGAAAAGGCTACCTGAAAATATCGGCTTCAACGGAGCTCAAGCCAATTTCAAGTAGCCTTTGGGTGTATTATGAGCCGGTACAAACGCTTCAGCCTGAGCGGCATTGCACTGCCGCTGCTTCCACCGCTTGTGTAAGCTGCTGCGGCGATACTTCGCCCAGCAGGGTTTTGCGGTAGTTGCCGCAGGCCGGGGCGCGGATTACGGTGAAGGGCAGGGCGCCGGTTTGGTTGCCCAAGCCGCGCATCCAGGCGGTGCTGTCATTGCCGGTGTAACGCAGGATTTGGTAGTGCACTGGCACGCTCTGCAAAAAGAGGCTCACATCGGCAGGCTTATCCAGTGCCACGCCTGCCATGTCCACGCGCACTCCGCGCCGCTGCCGTTTTTCGGCGGCATACCATTGCGAAAGCGCCGGCATCTCGCGCCGGCATGGCACGCACCATGTCGCCCACACGTTTACTACCTGCACCCGCTTCTGCGCGCCAGTATCGAGCGAGGCAGGGCGGTTGTCTGAATGGTTCACCAAATCTGCCGCATACAGCGGCACAGCGGCCAGCAGGGCGGCCAATCCAACATATTTTTTCAAAACAGATTTCCAAATTGTGAAAACAAGAGTGGCTATTGTACGATATAGTGGCTTAGAATTGAATCGACCGATGCTGATGTAGCTATTCCTTCCTGCCGCATTGACTCGTCTTAGCGTATAGTTTGTACTAGTCTGCAATTAGCTTACTTATGTATGAAAAAATAATTGCATCAACTATCTCTGCCGACAAACCGCTGTTTAAATCATCATTTCTCTGCGAGCACCCCATGAGCGAAACCGTTTTGCTGTATCACAACCCGAATTGTTCCAAATCCCGTGCCGCCTTAAAGTGGCTGCAACAGCAGCCGGGCATGGCCGTGCAAACACTGGATTACTGTGCCAATCCGCCTTTCGAAGCCGATTTGCGAGGGTTGCTACAACAGCTCGGCACCCAAGATGTGCGCAGCATCATGCGCACTGCCGATGCGGCCTATGCCGAGCTGGGTTTGGACAAGCCGGATTTGAGCCAAGACGAGCTGATTGCCGCGCTGCACCAACATCCGGCATTGCTGCAACGCCCGATTGCGGTATACCGACAACGCGCCGCCATCGGGCGGCCGTTGGAAAACATTATTGCCTTGTTCGATTAACTGATTGAGTTGTAAGTATATGTGAGACCACCATGCTGGCCATATTCCGCGGTTCCCTGTTGCGCCAAGTTTGGCGGGGCATCAAGCTCTGTCTGCTGGTGTTGCTGGTGCAGGCCGCATGGTGCACTTGGCTGATGTACAGTTACAGCACGCGCACCGCTTCCCGGCGGGCAGATGCAGCGGTGGTGCTGGGCGCGGCGGCCTGGGGCAAAAATCCTTCGCCTGTGTTCCGCGAGCGCATCAACCACGGCATCACGCTCTACCGCAGCAATCGAGTGGGCAAGCTGATTTTCACCGGCGGCACGCCCAAGGCGGGCTATATGACCGAAGCCGAAGTGGCCCGCCGCTACGCACGCAGCCACGGCGTGCCGAATAAAGACATCCTGCTGGAAACCACGTCGCGCGACACACAGCAGAATTTGGAAAATACCAAAACCTTAATGTATAACAACGGCTTAGAAAGCGTGGTTATCATCAGCGACCCCTACCATCTCGCCCGCGCCGCCGCCGTGGCCGATTATGTGGGGCTGGATTACCAAACCGAGCCCACGCCCACCAGCCGCTACAGCGGGCAGAACCGTGCTAAATTCATAGTCAGCGAAGTGCTGTCGCTGATGGCCTTCCAATGGTGGCGGTTGAGCGAAACCGCTGCTGCCTACGGGCGGGATTACCTGCTTTCGCGGCAGGCAGGGCAGTAGTTTTCAGCACACCGCTTCTTTGCTGCCGCCATTATCTCCCAGCCGGCAGGAAAAGGGATAGAGAGGCAACGGTATTTCTCCCTATTCAGTTCACATAATTTTCAGGTAGCCTTTTGCATGATTTGGGTGGCTTATTTTGTGTTTTCGGTTTGGGTGCAGCTGTTTTTGGCAATGGCGGCTTTGAAGGTTTCGGGGTGACCAGTGAGGGTGAAATGGTGGGTGGTGGGGTAGTAGAGGTTGCTTTGGGCGAGCAGGGGGTCTTCGCACACAAGGGCGCGGGCTTCGGTTTGCAGTTTGGCGCGGATTTGTGCAGCTGGCTGTTTGGCGAGCTCAGGATCGTTGAGAGTGAGGTATTTGTGCATGGTGCGCGCGGTGTGGTCGAAGCGGACGCGTTGCAGGGTGAGTTTTTCTTCGGTGAGGGGGAGGCGTTGGTTCATACCGGGGATGAGGAGGATGAGGGCGGCGATTTGGCCGTTTTCTTCCTGTTGCGCCGGGCTTTGGCTGCTTTGGCTGCTTTGGATTTGGGTACAGCGGCTGGCAGGGATGGTGATGTTGATGGGGGCGGTTTCGCCGCTGATGGAGTAGCGGGTGGTGAGGCTGCGAGTTTGGTTGAGGGCGGGGAATTGGGGATGTTCGCACCAGGAGGCTTCGGCCAGGGTTTGCAGGGCTTGGACGGTGGGCTCGCGTTCGGCAGCGGGCGGCAGTGGGAGCAGTTGGCTGTCGATGACGGCATCAATCAGGATGTTGCCGCCTTGTGCGGTGGCACGACGGATGGTGAAGGGACCGGATTTGATGGGCGCGTCGTGGTTGATGCTACGGATGAATTGGGGCAGGCCGGCGGCTTGGCGGGCGGACTGCTTGGCTTGGGCGGCAAGGGGTAGGGTAGCGGCGGATAGGATGAGGGCTAATTTGATTGCTTGCATGGTGGTTTCCTTTTTATGCGGGTTGGAGGCTACCTGAAAACTGCGGTTTGGTTTTTCAGGTAGCCTTTTTTATTGTCGTATACAAGTGCTTACATCACCGCCAGCGCGGCCAAACATTTTTCGCGCTGGCCGTTTTGCGGAGGGATGGTTTGGCCGGGCAGGATTAAAGTGTAGCGGTGGCCGCGGCCGTGGGCTTCGAGCACGCGGTAACACAGGAGGCTGGCGAGGCGGTCGGCGCTGGTGCCGGCGGGGTAGTCGGCATAGCTGATGATGTGGTCGGCGGCGTGGAAGGCGGGTTCTTCGAAGTGTTTGTCGAGCAGGCGGCCGCTTTTGGCGTAGCTTTTCCAGGCGATGTGTTGCAGAGACGTGCCGGGTTGGTGGTCTTGCAGGAAGGCGAGGTCTTCGTTGCCGCCGAGCTTGTGGCGTGGCTCGCCTTCTTCGGCGGGAGTGCTGCCTGGCGGGGCGGTGTGCGGTTGGGGGGCGGGATAGACGAGGCCGTTGGCGGGCCAGTGCCATACGCATTCCACGCTGCTCACGGCAAACGGCCACACGCTGGCGCAGCGCAGCGGGGGCAGGATGAGGCGGCCGCGCCGTGCGGGCAGCACGGGCCAGATGAAGGGTTGGGGCTGCTTGGCGGTGAAGAGGGCGGTGCGGTATTCGGGATCGGTATTGCGGCGGCTCTCGGGGGCAAACCAAAGCTGGCGGTGGCGGGCTTTGACGGAAGGGGCAGGGAAGAGTTGGATATCGGCAGGCTGCCCTTGGAAGAGTTCTTCGGGTAGGGTGAGGTCTAGGCGCAGGCCGAGCAGTTGGAGACAATTGAGCAGGGTGCCGACAAACAGGAAGCCGGCGAGCCAGAAGGCGACGATATAGGCGAGGTTTACCTGATAGTTGAGCCCGACGAGCCACAACAGGACAATCATGGCGGCCAGGCTGATGCCAAGCCGGGTGGGTCGCAGGCGCAGGTCGCGCAGGCGCGGGCTGTATTGGTTGGTGCTCACGATACGGCTACCTGAAGCAGCATTTGTTCCAACAGCTGGGGGATGGATTGGGGTTGCAAGGTTTGCAGGCGGTGTCCGGCCACAGCTATCCATACGGCTTTGATGTCTTCCGGTAGCACATAATCGCGGCCGGCGAGGAAGGCCCAGGCTTTAGCAGCTTTAACCACGGCAAGTCCGGCGCGCGGGCTGAGGCCGGTAACGAACAGGCCGGGCTGTCGGGTGGATTGCACCAGCCGGTAAACATAATCGGCGGCCTGCTGAGAGCATTTCACTTGGGTGGCCTGGGCCTGCCATTGGAGTAGGATTTCGGCGTTGCACACGGCTTTGAGCGCGGGCAGCAGTTGGCGGCGGTCGCCTTGGGCATAGAGCCGGCGTTCGGCTTCGGCGGAGGGGTAGCCCAGTGAGAGGCGCATCATGAAGCGGTCGAGCTGGGATTCGGGCAGGGGGAAGGTGCCGAGTTGTTCGATGGGGTTTTGGGTGGCGATTACGAAGAAGGGTTTGGGCAGGCGGTAGGTTTTGCCGTCTACGGAAACCTGTTTTTCCTCCATGGCTTCCAAAAGTGCGGACTGCATTTTGGGCGAGGCACGGTTGATTTCGTCGGCCAGCAGGAAGTGGTGGAAAATGGGGCCGGGATGGAATTTGAATTGGCCGTCGGCAGGTTGGAAGACGTTGATACCGAGAAGATCGGCGGGCAGCATGTCGTTGGTGAACTGGACGCGGCGGTAGTCGAGGCCGAGCACGGCGGCCAGGCCGTGGGCGAGGGTAGTTTTGCCCACGCCAGGCACGTCTTCGAGCAAAACGTGGCCGTCGGCCAGGATGCAGGCCATCAGGTGTTGGAGAACGGTTTCTTTGCCGAGAATCAGGCTGTTGAGTTGGGAGAAGACGTTTTGCAAGTGGGGATTCATAGTGTGGATTATCTGAGTTGTTATGTGTGTGAGGCTACCTGAAAATATTTTTGCTGTGGCGGTATGAAGAAAAGCCCTGTTCAATCAACAGGGCATATTCCCAGGCAGACTAATCGTGCACCGGCTCTTCGGCGGAAACCTGCTCGATCAGCTGGGAGATGCTCATGCCGCGTTCAAGAGATTGGTCGTATTTGAAGTGCAACTCGGGCGTTTTAAACAGCTTGATGCAGTAGGAAAGCTCGCTGCGCAGATGACCCTTGGCATGTTCGAGCGCTTTGGCGGTAATCTCGCGCGTGGCATCGTCAAGCACGGTGTAATACACGGTGGCGTGGCTGTAGTCGCGGGCAAGCTCGACTTCGTTGATGGTAATGAAACCGGCGCGCGGGTCTTTGAGGCCGGTGCGGACGAGCTCGGCCAGCTCGCGCAGGATTTGTTCGCGCACGCGGTCTTGGCGGGCATAGCCGCGGTGGATTTTGGCCATATGGTCTTTCTTGATCAGGGATTATTTCAGTTCGCTGGTGCGGTCGAGCAGGGCATCCATCAACGAGTCGTATTGTTTTTTACGGTGTTGGATGCGCAGTTGGTCGAATTCACCCAGCTGTTCTTCAAAGGTGCGGGTTTTGAAATAGGGCTTCAGGTCGAAGGACTTTTCCAAAAAGCGGATAATATTGAGGTCATTTTCGCGATCGACAGGGCGCAGAGGCAGCCGCCTGGTGAGCACGAAGTTGTCGGGCATGACAAGGGTGGCCACGATGATCGGTTCGTCGTTTTCGCGTTGGCGTATTTCGCGGATTAGGGTAAAAGTTTCAAAGGCATATGTTTGTTTGTCGTTCATTTTCGCGTACTCATCAGGGCAGCGGTGGGTATGGTGGGCAAACATGGTGTAAACAAGCGATATGATACGATAACCATCGCCGACTGGGTATAGGCCTAAGCATTTATTTTTTTACATATATAGCCAAACTGCTAAAAAACCATAACCGAACGGTGGGGTTTGGCTGCGTTTTCTTATTTGCCAAACAGTTCACTGCTCCACAACGCTCTCAATATAGCCTGCAGTGCGGAAAATGTAGCGAGAGGCTACCTGAAACGGGTTCGGGCAGCCTCTTGTTTCGTCTTGTGCCTGTTTACAGAGTGCGGGCTACTTCCACAATATCGAAGGCTTCCAGCATATCGCTTTCTTGGATATCGTTGTAGTTCTTTAGCATCAGGCCACATTCGAAGCCCATACGCACTTCTTTCACATCGTCTTTGAAGCGTTTTAGCGATTCGAGCTCGCCAGTGTGGATTACCACATGGTCGCGGATGAGGCGCACACGGCTGTCGCGCTTGATGATGCCATCGGTAACTATGCAGCCGGCAATGTTGCCCACTTTGGAAATATTGATGACCTGGCGGATTTCCACCGTGCCGGTCTGCTGCTCTTTCTGCTCGGGGGCGAGCATGCCGCTCATGGCCGCTTTCACATCGTCGATGGCATCGTAAATGATGTTGTAGTAGCGGATTTCGATGTCTTCGTTTTCGGCCAGCTTGCGGGCAGAGCCGTCGGCGCGCACGTTGAAGCCGATGATGAATGCGCCGGAGGCAATGGCCAAGTTTACATCGCTTTCGGTAATGCCACCTACGCCGCTGTGCAACACTTCCACTTTCACCTCGTCGTTCGACAGCTTTTTGAGGCTACCTGAAAGTGCTTCGTACGAACCCTGTACATCGGCTTTGATGATTACCGACAAATGCTGTGCTGCCTGGCCGTCGTCGGCGTTGGCAAATAGGTTCTCCAGCTTGGCAGCTTGCTGTTTGGCCAGCCGCACGTCGCGGTATTTGCCTTGGCGGAATAGGGCGATTTCACGTGCTTTTTTCTCGTCGGCCAATACCATGGCATCTTCGCCGGCATTGGGTACGTCGGAGAGACCGAGGATTTCCACCGGAATGGAGGGACCGGCTTCCTGTACTTGTCTGCCGTTTTCATCCACCATGGCACGTACTTTACCGAATGCAGTGCCGGCCAGGAGCATATCGCCTTTTTTCAGCGTGCCGCTTTGCACCAGCAGGGTAGCCACCGCACCGCGGCCTTTATCAAGGCGGGCTTCCACGATGATGCCTTTGGCGGGTGCGTCTACCGGGGCTTTCAGTTCGAGCACTTCGGCTTCCAGCAGCACGGCTTCCAAAAGCGCATCGATATTGATGCCTTGTTTGGCGGAAACATCGATAAACTGCACATTACCACCCCAAGCATCGGGGATAACTTCGTGAGCAGTCAGCTCTTGGCGGATGCGTTCGGGATTGGCGGCTTCCTTATCGATTTTGTTCACGGCCACCACCATTGGCACACCGGCTGCTTTGGCGTGGGCGATAGCTTCGATGGTTTGTGGCATCACGCCGTCGTCGGCAGCCACCACCAGAATCACGATATCGGTAGCCTGTGCGCCGCGTGCACGCATCGCGGTAAAGGCTTCGTGACCGGGGGTGTCGAGAAAGGTGATGACGCCGCGCGGGGTTTGCACGTGGTAGGCGCCGATGTGCTGGGTAATGCCGCCGGCTTCGCCTTGTACCACTTTGGCACGGCGGATGTAGTCAAGCAGTGAGGTTTTACCGTGGTCCACGTGGCCCATTACGGTTACCACCGGCGGGCGCGGCAGGACTTCAGCTTGAACGGCGGTTTCGGTGTCATCCAAGAAGGCTTCGGGATCGTCTGCGGCGGCGGGTTTGCCGATATGACCCATTTCTTCCACCACAATCAGCGCGGTTTCTTGGTCGAGCGATTGGTTGATGGTAACCATCATGCCCATCTTCATCAGGGCTTTCACCACTTCCACGCCCTTAACCGCCATTTTGTGTGCCAAATCGGCCACTGTAATGGTTTCGGGTACGAGCACTTCATGCACCACCGGCTCGGTTGGGGCTTGGAAGGCGTGCTGATTAGGCTCCAGCTTGAGCTGTTTTTTGCTTTTTTTACCGCTGCGCACACGTTCTTCATCGCCACGGTTATTGCGTTCTTTGCCTTTGCTTTTGGCGGAATGGCCGCGCGGCATATCGTCGTCGCGCTGGTGGCGTTCGCCTTTTTTTGGGCGGCTACTTCCAGGGGCGGCGCTACCAGAGGAAAGAGGGGTTTTTTCGCTTGGCGCAGCACTGCGCGGGGCAGACTGCTGCTCTTTGGCCAGCTTGGCTTCCTGCTGCGCTTGCAGTTTGGCAGCTTCTCGGCGAGCTTGGCGCTCCTGTTTTTCTTTCAATAGGGCTTGCTGGTGCGCACGCAAGGCTTCGGCACGGCGGGCTTCTTCGTTACGCATGACCTGTTCGGCGGCACTGACTACTTCCACAGGCTGCGGTAGTGGTTTGGGTGCTTTTTCTTTTTTGGGGTTGCGGCTGCGTTTTGGTTTGACTTCGGCAGCAGCTTCGGTTTTCGCCTTGGCTGGTTTTTCTTTGGCAGCAAGTACAGTGTCAGCTTCAAGGTTTTTGGAGGCTATTTGAATCTCTGTGGCAGCTGGCTCGATGGCAGTTTCAACAATAGTGGCCATAGTTTTAACCGGAGTGGCCGGCTCGGCAGTGGGTAGTACAACAAGCTCGGCAGCTGATTCAATTGGCGGCACGGCTACACGGCGGCGGCGGCGGGTTTCTACCTGTACGCCAGCCACGATGCTGCGTTCGGTGCGGGTGCGGCTCACGCTGATGGATACAGTGCCGCTATCATTCTGCTTGCGTAGGTACGCCAGTAGGGCTTGTTTGTCTGCCGGGCTGATGCTGTCGGCACCATTGTTTTTCTCCACGCCGGCGGCTTTGAGCTGCTCTAAGAGTGTGGGTACGGTTTTTTTCAGTTCAGCAGCAAATTGTTGTACGGTACTACTCATAAGTTTCCGGCCTCCTTATTCCTGTGTTTCGGCAAACCAATGTTCACGGGCGGCCAAAATAACGGTTTTGGCATCTTCTTCGCTCACGCCGGTGATTTCAATCAATTCGTCGGTGGAAAGCTCAGCCAGGCTGTCGCGGGTGGTAATGCCGGCCTGTGCCAGATCGCGCAGCATGTCTAGATCGATGCCGTTTAGGTTTTTTAGCTCTTCTTCTATTTCGTCCAGTTTTTCTTCCGACATGATGGCCAGGGTAAGAATGGCATCGCGGGCGCGGTTGTGCAGGGTCTCCACGGTGGCTTCGTCGAAGCCGATTTCCACCAGTTCGGCAGTGGGCACATAGGCCACTTCTTCTAAGGCGGCGAAGCCTTCTTCAATCAGCAGGTCAGCAGTTTGCTCGTCCACGTTCAAGTGCTGCATGAACAGGTTGCGGATTTGTGCGTCTTCAGCTTCGTGGCGCTCTTCGGCTTCCTGTACAGTCATAATGTTGAGCTGCCAGCCGGTGAGATCGGCGGCGAGGCGCACGTTTTGGCCGCTGCGTCCGATGGCGGGCGCGAGCTGGTCGTCGGCTACTATAACGTCTACCGAATGGTTATCTTCATCAATCAAAATGCGGCTGACTTCGGCGGGGGAGAGCGCGTTAATCACAAATTGGGCGGTTTCGGGCGACCACAGCACCACGTCCACACGCTCGCCGGCCAATTCGTTGGATACGGCATTCACACGCGAGCCGCGCACACCGATGCAGGTACCTTGTGGGTCGATACGCGTATCATTGGATTTGACGGCGATTTTAGCGCGCTGGCCGGGGTCGCGGGCGACTTCTTTTATTTCCAACAGGCCATCTTCAATTTCCGGCACTTCCTGCTCAAACAGTTTTACCAAAAATTCGCGCGAGGTGCGGCTGAGGATAACTTGTTTGCGCCCGCTGTTGCCTTGTTCGTCCACGCGCAGGAAGAGGGCACGGATGCGGTCGCCGCTGCGGAAGTTTTCACGTGGGATACACTGGTCGCGCGGAATCAGTGCGTCCAAACGGCCGACTTCCACAATGATGCCGTGGCGCTCAACGCGTTTTACTGTGCCCATTACCACGTCTTCACGGCGGGCAAGGAATTTTTGCAGAATTTGCTCACGCTCGGCATCACGGATGCGTTGCAGGATGATTTGCTTGGCAGTTTGTGCGGCTTGGCGGCCAAAGGCCACGTTTTCCAGCTCTTCTTCGTAATACTCGCCAATTTGTAGCGTGGAATCGAGGAATTCTTCTTGGATTTCCTCGATGGTTTTCTGCGTGTCGGGGTAGGTGTAGTCTTCATCGGCCACAATTAACCAGCGGCGGAAAGTATGGTATTCACCGGTATTGCGGTCGATGCTCACGCGCACGTCCATGTGTTCGCGGTCGTCCTTTTTCTTGGCAGCCACCGACAGGGCGAACTCCAATGCTTCGAATACCACTTCGGATTCAACGTTTTTTTCGCTGGCCAATGCTTCGGCCAGTTGCAACATTTCGCGGCTCATGGGAATGAACTCTCCATTATTAATTGATAAATAGGCAAATTAGAATTCGGGCTTCAGGCGTGCCTGGTCGATATTGGATAATTCGATGACAGCAGTTTTGCCGTCGAAGGCAATAGTTAGCACGTCGTTTTCAAAGTTTTCGATGCGGCCGATGAAGTTTTTCTGCCCCTCAATCGGCAAACGGGTTTTTAGCTTGACGAGGCTACCTGAAAAACGGATGAAGTCGGCCGCCTTTTTCAGCGGTCGGTCTAGGCCGGGGCTGGAGATTTCCAGCCGTTTGTAGTCCACGTCTTCCACTATGAAGAGGCGGCTCAAATGGTTGCTGACGGTGGCGCAGTCTTCCACAGTGATTCCTTCTGGTTTGTCGATAAACACGCGCAAATTGCCTTGCGCGGTGAGTTCGAAATCCACCAGTTCGTAGCCCAGGCCGGGCAGGGTTTTTTCTAAAACGGCTTGAATATCCATGAATTCCCTAGTTGGAAAACAAAAAAATGGCCTCGGGGCCATTTCTCATTTATCTTGTATAAATAACTGAAAAACGGTGTAATTCTAAACCATATTCGCCAGTTTGGCAATTCTGTTTTCGCTTGGTACACAGGATGGTGGGCGGGTTGTAAGAATCGTGCAACAATGAAGAAGTATAATGGAGCAGGGTGTTTTGTTTGGTTTTTTAACTTCGTTGCAGTAGCACTTTCAGGCAGCCTTCTTTACCACGCAATGTAAAACATCTCTTTGGCCAGAAACACAATCGGGTTGTGCAGGATTTGCAGGTAGCGGTGCATCATCACCAGGCCGGAAGGAAACAGCAGCCTGACCACCCACGGCATCACCTTCACTGCCTGCGCAGACGGCACCCGTTCCGTTTCGCGCTGCGCCTCGCGGTTAACTTTTTTGGTGTACAGTACCGATAAAACCAGCGACTCAAACAGCATCCCGCCCATGAAGATGATGGCACAAAATATCAGTGAATGATGTGTGCAACGGAGTAAACAGACATTTACCTGCCTTTTGATGCAATCACAGAAAAGTACGATACTCTCACAGGCAGGTAGGGCGGTTAAATTCGCCGTGCCTCTCTGATACTGACAGAAAGGGTATATACCATGAGAAAATCTACCGTTACTTCTATTTTCACTGTTATGCTGCTGGCCGCCTCCCTGAGCGCTTGCACTGGTATGACCACCAGACAGCGCAACGCCGCCATCGGTGCCGCAGTGGGTGGGGTGGCAGGCAACGTGATCGGCGGTGATACCGGCTCAACCTTGGGTGGTGCCGCGTTGGGTGGTGTGGCCGGTAGCTTGATTCAATAAGCTTAAACCCTTGTGATGATGCGGGCGGAAGTGTGAAAGCACTTCTGCCTGCAATTGTTTTGATATTTTATAGACTAGTACGATTTCGATATTAAATCATTCCGATTAGGCTGAGGCAGGGTAAACTAAGGCTGTATCGGTTTGATCGAAACGGTTAGAGATAATGTGTACCGCAGCTGGCCGGTAAGCCGGGTTCTGTCGTTGGACAGTCATTCCTCTAGGCCGATTGTTACCAAGCGGCTCAAGCAACCTACCCGAATGCTCGGCGAGCAGCGTCGTTGCATTCTGTTTGGTCTTGCTGCGGATGGGGTTTGGCCTGCTACGGGCTGTTACCAGCCGCACGGTGCGCTCTTACCGCACCATTTCACCCTTACCTGTGCTGCGTTGCCGCAGCCATCGGCGGTTATGCTTTCTGTTCCACTTTCCGTCGCCTCGCGGCGCCCAGCCGTTAGCCGGCATCCTGCTCTGTGCAGCCCGGACTTTCCTCCCCACCCAAAGGCGCGGCGACTGTCTGGCCTGCTGCGGTACGGGCGTGATTATAACGGATTGGGCGGGAAAGGCTACCTGAAAACGAAGTTTCCGAAGGAAGCTGAGTTTATGCGGAGCTAAAGTCAAACTTCAACGAAGTTGAAATGCAGCGCAATAAGTGTCTGTGAAGCTAAAATTTTCAGGTAGCCTTCTGCACACTTGTCAGTGTACTTGATAGCGCTGCAATACGGCGCGGATTTGCGGTAGGGCGACGCGGGCGGCGTCTTCGCCGAGTTTGATGGCGTGGGCTTTTTCATCGAAGCCGCCCACGGCGCCGAGATGCTGCACCTGTGGTTTGATCACCACGTCGGCCTTGGCCAGCTCGCTGTTGAGGGCGGGGGTGCTCATAATGTTGAGGCTTTGGTCGAGGTAGGAGAAGAAGCCGCTTTGGGATAGGCGGGCGGGTTTGGCGGAAATGTCCACCGCAATCACCACGTTGGCACCCATCTGGCGGGCGGCGGATACGGGTACGGGGGCGGTGAGGCCACCATCCACATAGCGTTTGCCGTTGATTACTGCGGGCTGGAACACGTTGGGGATGCTGGCGGAGGCGCGCACGGCCTGGCCGGTGTTACCGCTGCGAAATACCACGCTGCGGCCGGAGTCGAATTCGGTGGCCACGGCGGCGAATTTGCGCGGCAGGTTTTGGATGGGGCGATTGCCCACTTGGCGGTTGATGTAGTTTTGCAGTTTTTCGCCACGGATAAATCCGTTAGTGGAAAGGGTTAAGTCCACCAAATCGGCGCGTTGCAGATTTTCGGCTTCGCGCTGCAGGCGGGGGGCGTTCATACCGGAGGCATAGAGGCTGCCCACCAGGGCGCCGGCGCTGGTTCCGGTAACGATTTTTATGGGAATATTGTTTTCTTCCAATACTTTAATCACGCCGATATGGGCGAAGCCTTTGGATGCGCCGCCGCCCAAGGCCAAGCCGATGACGACTTGGGGCTTACGGGTGGCGGTGAGCGGCTGGCGTGATGGGTTCTGCGAGTTGCCGCTGATGAGGTTGCAGGCGGAGAGGGTTAAGGTGAGCAGGGAAATGCCGAGGCTGCGGTGCAATAGGCTGTTCATGGGGGAATCCTCTGTTATTAAGCGGGGGAGCCGGTATTGTATAGCAAAGTAACTCAATTTTCGCTACGGCCTTGGTTTGCTTTATTGTAGTTTTATACTGTCTGCGGTTTGCCGCCTGGTATCGAAAGTTGATTTAGTCCGCTATAGCGGATCGCTATGATTGCCGGCGAGTTGCTGATGTTGGCGTTGGAACGATAAGGAGTATTGCTAAAGAACAAACCTACCTGAAAGCGCAGCTGCAACGAGAGGCTAAAACGAGAAGTTAAAATAGGAATGATGTGGTGTTGGCTCTTCTTGCTGCCACTCAAGCTATCTTCGGTTTGTCGGCTGTTAGGAGTCACACTAACTAAGTGCCAAAACCATATCGGCTGTTAATTATGCTCATGCGTAGGCTGTTCGCACGCTTGGCAGCATGCTGCGCCGGTATTGGCGGGTTCGGTCTGCACGGTGATGTGCCCGATGCCGTGAGTTTGCACCGTTGCCTGCACTTGTTGCGCCAAAGTGGCGGCTTGTGCCACGGTTAGGTTGCCGCGCACGATGATGTGGCAGGACATGGCGTGTTTTTTGCTGGTAATTGTCCAGGCATGCAAATCGTGTACGCCTAATATGCCGTTGATTTTCTGAATGTCTTCGGCGATTTTCACCAAATCCGTGCCTTGGGGCGTGCCTTCCATCAGGATGTGCAGGCTACCTGAAAGCACGCCCCAGCCGCTTTTGCCAATCAGCAGCGCCACCGCCGCGCTGGCGGCCAAGTCCGCCCAGTCCCAGCCATAAAACTGTATCAACAGGCCGGCCGCTACTGCGGCAACGGAGCCGAGCAAATCGCCCACCACATGCAAAAATGCGCCGCGCATGTTCAGGTTGTCTTTCTCGCCGCGCAGCATATACCACGCGATAAACAGGTTTACCAACAGCCCGAATGCAGCCACCATCAGCATCGCGCCGCCTGCTACGGGCACGGGCTTGAAGGCGCGGATAACAGCTTCGACCACAATCCACGCCGCCATCACCACCAGCGTAAGCCCATTGAGCGTGGCGGCAAGGATTTCTACACGCTGATAGCCGTAGCTTTTCTGCGAGTTGGCGGCCTTCTCCGCCCATTTGAAGGCAAAAAGCGCCAGGGTGAGCGAGGCGGCATCGGAAAACATATGTCCCGCGTCTGAGAGGAGTGCCAAGCTGCCGCTGAGCCAGCCTGCCGCTGCTTCCACCAGCATAAAGCCGGCAATCACGGCTAACGATACGCGCAGGATATGGGTGTTGGTGCTGTGGACGTGGGAATGGTTGTGTTCGTGGCTGTGGAAGGACATGGACACTCCTTGGGGGACAGGGTGGGGCTACCTACCTGAAAATGAGAAGACAATAGAAGCGGGCATAAATGCCCGCGTGGTTTCAGGTAGCCTTAGGAATAAAAATGTATAGGCAGCGAGTGTTCATCCCACGGCTTGCTTGCCTAACTGGCTACCTGAAAATTTGCAGCCGCTGGGGCTAGTCTGCCTTCAGCACGCGCTGGCGGCGGGTTTCGGCCAGCACCATGCCGGTGCTCACGGATACGTTGAGGCTTTCCACCGTGCCGAGCATGGGGATGGAAACCAGCGCGTCGCAGTGTTCGCGGGTGAGGCGGCGCATGCCTTCGCCTTCGTTGCCCATCACCCAGGCCACGGCGGCGGGGATGTCGTAGTGGAACAGGTCGGCTTCGCCGCCCATGTCGGTGCCCACTATCCAGATATCGCGCTCTTTGAGTTCGCGCAGGGTGCGGGCAAGGTTGGTGACGGCGATGTAGGGCACGGTTTCGGCGGCGCCGCAGGCCACTTTGCTCACGGTGGCATTCAAGCCGACGCTGCGGTTTTTCGGTGCAATTACGGCGTGCACGCCCATGGCGTCGGCTACGCGCAGGCAGGCGCCGAGATTGTGCGGGTCGGTGATGCCGTCGAGGATGAGCAGCAGGGGCGGCTCGGTGAGGTTGTCGAGCACGTCGTCGAGGTGGACGTGGTTGTGCGAAGCGTCGATAAAGCCGGCGATGCCTTGGTGTCGGGCGTGGCGGCACAGGTTATCGAGGCGGGCGGCTTCCACGAAGTGAACGGGAATATTTTCCTGCGCGGCTTTTTCCAAGGCCTGCTGCATACGGGCATCGTGGCGGCCGGATAGGGCGTAGAGCTCGGTGAGGCTTTTGGGGTTTTGCCACAGGCGGGCGTTGACGGCGTGGAAGCCGTAGATCAGGCGGCGGTTGGACATATGGTTTGCTTTCGTGATGTAGGCTACCTGAAAAAGCGGATGCGGTTTCAGGTAGCCTTTTGGATATTGGGGTTTAATTTACGCGGCAGCTTGCGCTTGCGGATGGCCGCGTGGTGCGCGGCCTTATTCCGGCCACAATTTTTGGAAGGCGCGCACGGCAGCGGCGGGGTCAGAAGCGTGGGTGACGGCGCTGACCACGGCCAGCGAGGACACGCCGGTGGCGAGCACGGCGGGCGCGTTTTCCAGCGTGATGCCGCCGATGGCCACGGTGGGGGTATTGCCGGCTTGTTGCACGTAGCGGCGCAGTTTGTCCAGCCCCTGCGGTTCGGTGGGCATGGCTTTGGTGTTGGTGGCGAATACGGCGCCGCAGGCCACGTAGCTGGGCTGCACGGCCAAGGCACATGCCATTTCGGCTTCGTCGTGGGTGCTCAGCCCCAAGCGGATGCCGGCGCGGGCAAGGGCGGCAAAGTCGGCGCTGTCCATGTCTTCTTGGCCGAGGTGTACGCCGTAGGCGCCTTCTTCGAGGGCGAGCTGCCAGTGGTCGTTGATGAAAAGTTGGCTATGCGAGCCACGGGTGGCGGCGATGGCACGGCGGATTTCCTGGCGCAGGGCTTCGCCGGTGAGGGTTTTGCTGCGCAGCTGCACGGTGTCCGCGCCGGCATCGGCCATACGCGCCACCCAATCGGCATCGGGCACTACAGCGTAGAATTTGAGGGGGCGGATGATGGAGGGAAATGGTTGCATAGCGGGCGGCCTGCGGGTGGTTGCGGGGTGGCTATTATAGCGCAGCTGCCAATGGCCAGGATGGGAAAGATACTGTCAGGACTAGCCCCGACGGCATGAAATATATAAGGCTACCTGAAAATAAATTGGAGCTTTCAGGTAGTCTTTAGGGCAGAGATGGCGGTTGCCTGAGCATATAGTCGTGTCGAAATAGGCATGCTACGACGTCGGCACGTTTTGCGTGAGGCTGTATGTTCATGGTTTGTTGTCTTGTATGAAAATAGTTGTGCCTCAATATAATAAAAGGCTACCTGGAACTTTCAGGTAGCCTTTTGTGTGCATTAGAGAGCTTAGAACAGGCGTTGGCGGCGGCGGCTGATTTCAAAGCCGTGGTTTTGGCTGTTGGTGCAGGTCATGCCACTGGTGCGGCTGGTGCACTGCCAGCCGTCACCGCGCAGGGTTTGGCCGTAGGGCAGCACGCGGCTGTCGGGGCTAGCGAGGCTATCGCCAACGCAGCCCATTTGGGTGCGGCCGGTGCGGGAGATGGAGAAATTGCCGCCCCAATCGAGCTCGCAATCGCGCGGTTTGGGCCGGATGGGACGGTCGGGCTGGGGAATCTGGCATTCCACTACGCCGGGGGAATGGTCGTACATGCAGTTGATGTTGCCGCTGGGGCTGCGGAAAAGTTTGATGTCGGCATGGGCGGTGCCAGCGGCGAGCAGGATGGCTGCGGCGGTAAGGGGGAGGGTACGCATGATGTTACTCCTTATATAGAGAGTGGTTGGAAAAGTGATTGGTAAACAGATAGTTAGAAGCGGTACAGGCTGTCTGGACTGATTTGGAAGCCGTGGCCTTCGGTATTGGTGCAACTTAGACTGCCGGATTGGGCAGTGCATTGCCAGCCGGGTTGGTTAAAGAGTTTGAAGGGCTGGTTGTCGGGGAGGGCATAGCTGCCTGCTTGGAATTTGGCGTAGTTGTGGTGGTTGCAGTTGAGGTGGGCGGAGCCTTTTGCAAATAGGGAGATATTGCCGCTCCATTGGCCGTTCCAAGTTCCGAAGGGGCAGTCTTGAGGTTCGCATTCTACAGGAATGGGTTTGGTAGGCGGGGGAATTTCGCAGGTGAGTTGGGGGACGTAGCCACCGTATCGGCAGGTGATTTGGCCATCTACACTGTGGAAGAATGCCACTCTGGCATGGGTGCCGGCGGCAGCGAGTAGGATGGCTGCGGCTGCTATGGGTAAGGTACGCATGGTGTTACTCTATTAGAGTGGTTGGGAAAGGAGAATTGTATCTCAAAGTTGGATGTTTTTTTAGCTTTGTAAAAACTAGTTTTAGCTTCTTTAAATAATTTCTCAGAAACTCGACTTCCTTCGAAAAGCTTGTTTCAGATAGTCTTTTGCTGCATTCTAAAGAGGCTACCTGAAAAATATTTCAGGGTTTCACAGCACGGCTTGCGGATAGGCGCCGATGATTTTTACGAAGGCGGCGCATTCGGCAAGGGTTTCGAGGGCGGGCTGGATTTGGGGACTGTCGGCGTGGCCTTCGATGTCGATAAAGAAGATGTAGTCCCACAGACCGGCGCGGCTGGGGCGGCTTTCGAGCTTGGTCATGGAGATGCCGTGCTCGGAGAAGGGTTGGAGCAGGCGGTGCACGGTGCCGGGGCGGTTGGGGGCGGAGACGATGAGGGAGGTTTTGTCGCGGCCGGAGGGCTGGGTGCTGTTGTGGCCGAAGATGAGGAAACGGGTAGTATTGTTAGGCTCGTCTTCGATGTTGGCGGCGAGTTTGGCCAGATTGTAATGCTCGGCGGCGGCCTGGGCGGCAATGGCGGCGGCTTGCGGCTCGGCAGCGGCGAGGCGGGCGGCTTCGGCGTTGCTGGCCACGGAAATGCGGGTGGCATGGGGCAGGTGGCGGTTGAGCCACTCGTGGCATTGGGCCAGCGCTTGGGCGTGGGCATACACTTTTTCCGGCTGCCCGTTAGCGCCGTGCTGCTGCAATAAATGATGCTGGATGCGCAGGAGCACTTCGCCGCAGGCACGCAGGGGGGTGGAAACCATAAGGTCGAGGGTGCGGCCGACCGGGCCTTCGGTGGAGTTTTCCACGGGGGCGACAACGTAGTCGGCCTGGCGGGCTTCCACCAGTCGGAAGCATTCGTCGATGGAGGGGCAGGGCTGGGTGCGGGCGGCGTGGCCGAAGTGCTTCACGGCGGCTTGTTGGGTGAAGGTGGCTTCGGGACCGAGGTAGGCGATGGTGAGCGGGCGTTCTACGGCGAGGCATTCGCTCATGATTTCGCGGAACAGGCGGGCGACGGCTTCGTCGGGCAGGAGGCCGGCGGCGGTTTGGTTCAGGCTTCGAATGCGCTGCAACACTTGGGATTCACGCTCGGGGCGATAAACGATGCCGGTGCCTTTGAGCTCGCCGATGGCACGGGCGTGGGCGGCGCGCTGGTTAAGCAGAGTGAGGATTTCTGCGTCGATGGCATCGATGGCCTGGCGGTGGGGGGCGAGGGATTGGTCGGGCATGGCACGGCCTTTGTTCGGGATGGGGATGGGCTGATTGTATAGCAAATTGGCGTCCTTTTGATACAAGTTGAGTCAAGGCTGTAGCGGAAGTTAAATGAGCTTACTATAGCGTAGAAAAATGGGGCGTTGGTGTTGATTGAATGTTTTCAGGTAGCCTCGGGTGGGGCGGGAGGCTACCTGAAAAGCGTTGCGGGAAAAGTTGGGCAAAGGCTGCCTACGGCTAAGGCAAAACGTTTATAATCCTGCGTTTTCAGGTAGCCTTTGTTGCCAAGGGCTGCTGCTTCAACCTAAAGATTAAAGAAATTCAACTGAAACATGGACAAACTGAAAATTACCGGCAATGGCCCGTTGCACGGCGAAATCGTGATTTCTGGTGCGAAAAATGCTGCCCTGCCGCTGATGTGTGCTGGGCTTTTAACTGAAGATATTTTGCATTTGACCAACGTGCCGATGCTGGCCGACGTGAAAACCACGCACAAACTCTTGCAAGGCATGGGCGCAGAGGTGGAAAGCGACGGTGTGAGCGAATTCAAAATCGACGGCGGCACGGTAAACAACACTTGCGCGCCGTATGAGTTGGTGAAAACCATGCGCGCTTCCATTTTGGTGCTCGGCCCCACGCTGGCGCGTTTCGGCGCGGCGGAAGTGAGCCTGCCCGGCGGCTGCGCCATCGGCTCGCGGCCGGTGGACCAGCACTTGAAAGGGCTGGAAACCATGGGCGCGGAAATCGTGATCGAGCACGGTTATGTGAAGGCGCGCGGCAAGCTCAAAGGTGCGCGTGTGGTGATGGACATGGTGACCGTGGGCGGCACGGAAAACCTGCTGATGGCAGCCACGCTGGCCGAAGGCACCACCGTGCTAGAAAACTGCGCAGTGGAGCCGGAAGTGGTGGACTTGGCCGAATGCCTGGTGAAAATGGGTGCGAAAATCAGCGGTATCGGTACGCCTTCTATGACGATTGAAGGTGTGGAGAAGCTGCATGGCTGTACCCACAGCGTGGTGCCCGACCGCATCGAAGCCGGCACTTTCCTCTGCGCCGTGGCCATGACCGGCGGGCAGGTACGCCTGCAAAATGCCGCGCCCAAAACCATGGAAGCGGTGTTGGACAAGCTGGTGGAAGCCGGCGCGGAAATCCAAACCGGCGAAAATTGGATCGACATTAAAATGACGCAGCGTCCGAAAGCTGTAGACGTGCGCACCGTGCCGCATCCGGGTTTTCCCACCGATATGCAGGCGCAGTTTATGGCGATGAACGCGGTGGCTGAGGGCAGCAGCCGGATGGTGGAAACCATTTTTGAAAACCGCTTTATGCATGTGCCCGAGCTCAACCGTATGGGTGCGCATATCAGCGCCGAGGGCAACACCGCGCTGGTAAAAGGTGTGGAGCAACTTTCTGGTGCCACCGTGATGGCCACTGACTTGCGCGCTTCGGCCAGCCTGGTGATTGCCGGCCTGGTGGCCGATGGCGACACCATCGTGGAGCGCATCTATCACTTGGATCGCGGCTACGAGCATATTGAAGAGAAGCTGAGCAAAGTGGGCGCGAAAATCGAACGTTTGAAACAGTAGTCAATTCGACAGTAAAGGCTACCTGAAAAACCAACCGTAGGGGTTTTAGGTAGCCTCAAGTATCAGGAAGCAAAAACAGCCCGATATTCGGGCTGTTCTTTAAATATTTGCCGGTTTGGATTATCGGCAGGACAAGCCCAAGATGGTGGGCGGGTTGCCGTTGGACAGTTTGATGCGGCAAGTAGTGCCGGAAGTGCCGGATACCACGGCATAGCGTGCACCGCCTTCGTTGCGGGTGCTGATATTCATCGGCTCTTTCACGCCCATGGATTTGGATGTTTGCGCCAAGTTTTGCACCAATTCAGACGGCAGGCCGGAAGAGTCGTTGCCGATTTTTACACCGTCGGCCCATGCGGACGCAATCGGTAACAAGGCCAGCATCAGAATAGTTAATTTGCGTTGCATAGTTAGTTCTCCTGTGAAAAATGGCTACCGTTGCCGGTAGCTGTGGAAACACTCTACTATATCGGAGTAAGGGTTGACAATGATTATGCTGCTTTTTACCTACGGCAGTGTCGGTAAGTGTCGCATTTTGTGGGCAAGCAATCTAATGGCTTTAAATAAATTTCTTTATAAATTAGCCTATTAGTGGGCTAATTTGTTACCTGATGTGAAGCGGTCGATAGCCAAGCGCGTACTGCCGATTAAATATTTTCAATGGATTGCCACACATGAACCGAAACAATTCCCCCCTGCCTGCCTACCGGCCGCCGTTTTGGCTGCGCGGCGGGCATTTGCAGAGCATTTGGCCGAAACTGGTGCGCATTGGTAGCCCGGCCTATCGGCGTGAGCTTTTGCCCGACAGCCTGGGCGCTACCGAAGTGGCCTACGATTTTGTGGATGGCAAACGCCCCGATGCCCCGCTATTGATGCTGTTTCACGGGCTGGAAGGCAGCAGCGCCAGCCATTATGCCCGCGCCCTGATGTTTGCCGCGCAACGGCACGGCTGGCACGGTGTGGTGGCGCATTTCCGCAGCTGCGGCGAAGTGGAAAACCGCGCGTCTGTGTTTTATCACTCCGGCGACAGCGCCGAAGTCGCGCACATGTTGCAATTAATGCACTCGCGCTACCCGCGCATCTGCGCCGTCGGCATTTCCTTGGGCGGCAACGCATTGGCCAAATACTTGGCCGAACAGGGCAACCGTGCCATTCCGCAGGCTGCAGCCGTGGTGAGCGCGCCGTTAGATTTAACCGCCGCCTCGCATCGGCTGGAGCAGGGCTTGAGCAAAATGTTGTATGCACCTTATTTCCTGCGTTCGCTGTTGCCTAAAGCCGCTGCTTGCGCCGCCCGTTTTCCGCATATTGATGCCGCTGCCGTGCAAGCCGCCGCCAGCCTCACCGATTTCGACAACAGCTTCACCGCCCCCTTACACGGCTTTGCCGATGCCACCGACTACTACCGCCGATCCAGCGCCAAACCCCTGTTGCGCCAAATCGCCGTACCTACCCTGATTTTAAATGCGCTGAACGACCCCTTCATTCCCGCCGAATCACTGCCGCAGGCGGGCGATGTGTCGCCAGCCGTTACCCTGTTGCAGCCTGAATACGGCGGCCACGCCGGCTTTCCCGGCACGGCTGATTTAGATTGGCTGCCGGATACCGTGTTGCGTTATTTCGACGGCGTGGCAGTAAAGGCTACCTGAAAAGGTAGGAAGATTTTTCAGGTAGCCTCTAACCAGAGTTGAAAGGAAACATCATGACCATTACCCAAAACTATCTCGCCGGTTTGCAGCAAGCCTACGTTAAATGCGGCGATACAGACGAGTAGACACACTTTGTCGACATCAAGCACGGTATCGCCCCTGAAGATGTCCATGCTTTGCAAGCCACCTATCCGCAAACGCCTGCCTCCCTGCTTGAGCTGCTCTCTTTCGCCGACGGCACCTACTGGCGCGAATACCAAGGCGAAACAGTCAGCTTGTTCCTGCTCGGCTCTGATATTATGGAATATCCCTACTATCTGCTCTCCGCTCGGCAGATGCTGGAAAGCAAAAATCCACAATATTTGTCCGACTACATCAACCGAGTCTACCCTGCTGAAGACGTGGCCGTGGATGATCGTATCACCCGCGATGTAGCCAATGCCTGCTGGCTACACTTCTCCGACTGCATGAACAACGGTGGCACCTCGCAGCTGTTTATCGATCTCACCCCATCGGCATCCGGCAAGGCTGGGCAAATCGTCCGCTACCTGCACGATCCCGACGAGCTGGAAGTGATTGCCGACAGTTTCGATGAATATCTGCTTGCCTTAATTGAAGATAGATACGATTTTATTCATGAAGACGATTTTTAAGCAGAGTTAATAGATACCGTGGTAAAGAGGCTACCTGAAAACCGATATTCTCAGGTAGTCTTGATTTAATAAACTGCTACAATCAGCCAGCCGACGCAGTCGAAAGCGCGTATAATGCCTGCCGTTTGAATTTTCCAACCATGAAGAGAGGCTGCCATGACTATCCGCTACAAGCGTGTTTTATTGAAACTTTCCGGCGAGGCATTGATGGGTAACGATGCCTTTGGCATCAATCGTGCCACGATTATGGGCATTGTCGGGCAGATTGTGGAAATCGCCAAAATGGGCGTGGAAGTGGGTGTGGTGGTGGGCGGCGGCAACCTGTTTCGCGGTGTGGCCGCACAAGCCAGCGATATGGACCGTGCCACTGCCGATTACATGGGCATGCTTGCTACCGTGATGAACGCGTTGGCTTTGAAAGATGCGTTTGAAAGCCTTGGCCAGTCTGCGCGCGTACAATCGGCGCTTTCCATGCAGCAGATTGTCGAAACCTATGCCCGCCCCAAAGCCATCCAATATTTGGAAGAAGGTAAAGTGATGATTTTTGCCGCTGGCACGGGCAACCCCTTCTTCACCACCGACACCGCCGCCGCGCTGCGTGGTGCAGAAATGAACTGCGACATCATGCTCAAGGCCACCAATGTGGACGGCGTGTATACCGCCGACCCGAAAAAAGACGCTTCGGCCACGCGCTATCAAGACATCACGTTTGACGAAGCCATCGTGAAAAACCTGAAAGTGATGGATGCTACTGCCTTGGCGCTGTGCCGCGAGCGCAAACTGAATATCGTGGTGTTCGGCATCGCCAAAGAAGGCGCGCTCAAACGGGTGGTGCTGGGCGAAGACGAAGGCACTTTGGTGCATATTTGATTGAATTGGCAAGATTATAGGCCGCTTCCCATTAGGAGGCGGCCTGATGTTTTGGGTTTCAGGTAGCCTGCTATAGAGGTGAGGTTACCTGAAAAGCACTAATATATAGCAAGCCAAATTGACTTTCGATACAAGGCGGTGAGCCGTAAGCAGTACGGAAGTACGGCAAGGCAAACCAACGCTGTAGCGAAAGTCAATTTGGCTTGCTTAAAATCCGCCCAACCCAAATTTGGCCTCCACAGAAGCTCAGCTTCCTTTGGCAATCTTGTTTCGGCTAGTCTTTTGTGCCGCAGAAAAAATGCCCGTTGCAACAACGGGCGTTGGTGTGTTGGGCAAGCCTGCTTATTTTTGCAGCAACACGCGCAGCATCCAGGCGGTTTTTTCGTGGGTTTGCATGCGGGTGGTGAGCAGATCGGCAGTGGGCTCGTCGTTGGCTTGGTCCACAGCGGGAAACAGCTCGCGGCAGGTGCGGATCACGGTTTCCTGGCCTTCCACCAGTTCGCGGATCATGGCAGGGGCATCGTTACTGCTTTGGCCGTCTGGAATGGAAGTGAGTTTGGCAAATTCGCTGTAGGAACCTGGCGCCTTGAAGCCCAGTGCGCGGATGCGTTCGGCAATTTCGTCCACGGCCAGCGCCAGCTCGTTGTATTGCTCTTCAAACATGGTGTGCAGGCTGTGGAACATCGGGCCTTCCACGTTCCAGTGGTAGTTGTGGGTTTTCAGATAGAGAGTATAGGTGTCGGCCAGCACCTTAGACAGGCCTTGGGCGATGGTTTGGCGTTGGGTTTCGTTGATACCGATGTTGATGCTCATGATGGCTCCTTATTAAACAGAGTTGGGGAAAAGAATTACTGTTTGATTGGCAGCCATTGTAGTGCTGTATATTTTATTTTTCCAATTAAAAATTACTCTTTGATTAATTTTTTATTTCAATACTAGAAAGAAGGCTATCTGAAAGGGTTCAGGTAGCCTTCGCTAAGTTTTGATACATTTGAAAGATTGGTTTGCTAAAGAATGGCAGGCAGGAAGGGGGGAATTTCAGGTAGCCTATTGGCGGGGGAAGAAATGGTTATCTGAAAAATGAATGATCCTGCACTATTAAAGATGAGTGCGGGCATCCGCTGCTGCTTTAGCGCAGCACTTCCTGTTCGGGCGAGTCGTTGCGGGGTTGCAGGCGTACGCCGTGTTGGCCGACGCTCCAGCATTGGGCATTGGCGCTGCGGCTGCACAGGCGCTTGCCATCGCTATACCATTCTTGATTGCGGTTGCCGGTGCAGGATTCGAGGGTGATGTTGCTGCCGGTTTGGGTGAGGCATTGGCCGTTTTGGCGGATGGTGCCGTTGCGGATGATGCGTTCGAAATATTGATTGGGCATGTTGCGGCAGGGGCGAAGGGTGAGGGTTTGGTTGTGGACGGTGATGCATTCGCTACCGATGCGCATGGTGTCGCCATCGGGGAGCTTGGGTTCGGATTGTTTTTCGCGGGCAAAAGCAGTGCTGCTCGGGGCTTTGGTGTGGAGTTTGGGGGTGTTGGGCGGGATGGGGCGCACGGGGCAATAGGGCAGAGGGCAGGCGGTGAGGAGGAGGGCGGAGAGCAAGATGAGGCGGCGCATGGGGGTTATTCTCGTGGGTTCAGGTAGCCTTTTATATAGCGAGGCTGGGAATATGGCATAATTTGCTGCTGTGGAATTTAGCAAATGCTGGCTTGATAGGAAAGCGGTTTGTGCAGTTTTGTATAGCGGTTTGGTGGTGTTGTGGGCGGGATTTGTCCGTTTGTGCGGCGAGGCGTTAAGCCGGATACAGATGCAGTATTATCAGGCCGGAGAGCTGGCGGGTGTGCGGTTTATGGTGGCGGCGCGCCCGGCAGCCGGAAAACCTTGCCGCAGCGGGCAAAGCAAGGTAGTATCCCGCCCGTTATGCACTATATGCCGTGGCAGCCGGAAGGCTACCTGAAAACATCTCAATTAAGGAAACCCTATGATCAAAGAAATCCAAACCTCAGCCGAAACCAAGATGCAGCGTTCGGTGGAAGTGCTGCGCGAAAATCTAGCCAAAGTGCGCACCGGCCGCGCCCACACCGGCTTGCTCGACCAGGTGGAAGTGGAATACTACGGCAGCATGGTGCCGGTGAGCCAGGTGGCCAACGTAACCCTGCTTGACGCGCGCACCATCAGCGTGAAGCCCTATGAGAGCAATATGGCCGCCGCCGTGGAAAAAGCTATCCGCGATTCCAACCTCGGCCTGAATCCTGCTTCTATGGGCGACCTCATCCGCGTGCCGATGCCGATGCTCACCGAAGAGCGCCGCAAAGACCTGATTAAAGTAGTGCGCGGCGAAGCTGAAGACGGTCGCGTGTCTATCCGCAATGTGCGCCGCGATGCCAACGACCACATCAAAAAACTGCTGAAAGACAAAGAAGTGTCGGAAGACGATGCCCGCCGCGGCGAAGAGCAGATCCAGAAGCTCACCGATAAATACATCGCCGAAGTAGATAAACTGCTGGAGCATAAAGAAGAAGATTTGATGGTGGTGTAAACCATCCGAGCGATACGGCGGCACGGGCTGATATATTTGCCCGTGCCGCCTCAGGCTACCTGAAACCTGCCCAGCCCGAGGAAAGCATATGAGCAGCAGCACCCAAAGCATCCCCGAACGCACCAATATCCCGCGCCATGTTTGCGTGATTATGGACGGCAACGGCCGCTGGGCGAAAAAACGCCTGCTGCCGCGTGTGATGGGGCACAAACGCGGCCTCACCGCCCTGGAAAACCTAGCCGCCCGTTGTGCTGAGCTCGGCGTGGAATACCTCACCGTATTCGCCTTTTCCACTGAAAACTGGCGTCGGCCCGAAGATGAAGTTTCCTTTTTGATGAAACTGTTTTTGCAGGCACTGGATGGGAAGGTGGATAAAATGCACCAAAACAACCTGCGGCTCAAAGTGATCGGCAATCGCAGCCGCTTTCCTGCCGCCATTGTGGCCGGCATCGAAGCTGCCGAACGGCTCACTGCCGGCAACACCGGCCTCACGCTCACCGTGGCTGCTGACTACGGCGGCCGCTGGGATATCCTGCAAGCTGCCAACCGGCTGATTGCCGAAGGCAAAAGCGAAATCACCGAAGACGACCTCTCTCAGCGCCTTTCCTTGGCCGAAGCCCCCGAGCCTGACCTGTTTATCCGCACCGGCGGCGAAACCCGCATCAGCAACTTCATGCTCTGGCAAATGGCCTATGCCGAATTTTATTTTACCGACGCGCTGTGGCCGGATTTCGATGCTGCCGAGTTCGATCGTGCCATTTCTTCCTTCCGCGTGCGCGAACGCCGTTTCGGCCGCACCAGCGAACAGCTGCCGCCGGAACAACAGCGCGGTTGAGTTGTTGGTTTTCAATCGGGCAGGGCGGCGATGGGCGGATGCCTGTTGCCGCTTTGTTTTAGCGCTACAACCCATGCCCATTCTATGAACCACAGCGAATTTTCTATTCAGATCGAAAACCTCCGCCAATCATTCGCCAACCGTAATCTCGAAGACTATCTCCTGGCGCTTCATGGCCTGTTGCAAAGTCAACAGGATGCCGTTTGCACACCCACCCTCTGCCTCAGCCTACTGCAAGAAGCCTTTACTGCTTCGCCTGCGCCGTTTAACGAACAATGGCTGCTCATCCGTCAGATGCCCGATGAGCAGCTGAAAACAAGCGATCCGTGGCAATACTCCTGCGCCGTGATTATTTTTCAGGTAGCCGAGTTGCACCGCATGCGTGGCCAAGAGTTGCAAAACGAATTGCGCCACTACGGTATCACCTCCGAAACCGGCTATAGCCGGTACAACTCCGACCCGCTCACCCTTTTGGAATGCGGCGCGCAGGGGCTGGAAGACAGTTTGAGGGAGGAAGACAGCGGTGGCAGAGGATTGGTCGCTGTTGGGCGATTTGTTGGACTTGGGGCGTTATTACGAATAAGTAGCGCGAAAGGCTACCTGAAAATTTCAGGTAGCCTTTACTTTGGACAGGCAAAACTGTTTGCGCTAAAATGCCGTGTTTTCCGTTTTTCCCTGATTCGACTGAAAGAGATATAATTATGAAAACCGCACAAGAATTGCGCGCCGGCAACGTATTCATGGTGGGCAGCGAGCCGATGGTGGTACAGAAAACCGAATACATCAAAGGCGGCCGCTCCTCTGCCAAAGTGAGCATGAAGCTAAAAAACCTGCTCACCGGCGCAAACAGCGAAACCATCGTGAAAGCCGATGACAAGTTCGACGTTATCCAGCTCGACCGTAAACAATGCACTTACAGCTATTTCGCCGACCCGATGTATGTATTCATGGACGAAGAGTTCAACCAATACGAAATCGAAGGTGAAAACATCGGTGACAACATGAAATTCATCGTAGACGGCATGGAAGACGTGTGTGAAGTAACCTTCTACGAAGGCAACCCGATTTCCGTGGAGCTGCCCACCATCATCGTGCGCGAAGTGGAATACACCGAGCCCGCCGTTAAAGGCGACACTTCCGGCAAAGTGATGAAACCCGCACGCCTCGTGGGTGGTACCGAGATCCAAGTGATGGCCTATATTGAAAACGGTGATAAAGTGGAAATCGATTCCCGTACCGGTGAGTTCCGCAAACGCGCCTAATTGCCGAACTTGGCCGGTATAGCTCAGTTGGTAGAGCAGCGCATTCGTAATGCGAAGGTCGGGGGTTCGACTCCCTTTACCGGCACCAATCCCGGCCCCGCTTTTGCGGGGCTTTTGCCAGGTAGATTTCAGGTAGCCTATGTGCTTTATTTCTTCAAGCGCAACTATGTCGCGCAGTGCGCCGTCGTGCAGCCAAATCATGGCGCATAGGGCATACAGGCAGGCAGATGCGGGGGCATTGCCGCTGCGCATCATTTCGAGTGCTACCGGATCGTGCCACGACCAATACAGCCAGTAGATGCCATCGACGGAAAACCACATGCCAAACAATGCTAGCGGCAGGTATTTCCACTGCCGGCGTGCCAGTGTGCGTGAGTTGGTGGGGGCGGAAAAAGTAGGTGCTAAGGCCATCGGGAAACTGATGGGAGTGTCCCAGTAGGGCGCGGGCAGGAGGTAGGAGCTGGCAATAAAGATGGCGATGCCGCAGGCACGAAAAAACAGCTTTCAGGGGCGGAGGTAGTCGTGAAAGGATTTATGAAGGGTATGTTCAGGTAGCTTGGGGGTGTTATATTTACTGGAAAATTGGTTTAAGTAGGATTAATAGCTGTTCCAATCGAACATGAAACAAGGCGGGCCCCTATTTGGAGACGGTTGTTTGTTTGCTTGAGGATGAGACTGAATAGGTGGATAATTTAACCACATCGGAAGCAAAGGTAGCCCCTGGCTGGGAAATGAGATTACCTGAAAAATTTCTTGATTTTAGTGTATTGATAAGTAATAATAAAAGATATCAAGTTTGATTTAGGTTAAGAGAAGCACTATTGGTTAGAGTTTTCTGCCCAAAACGGCATGAAGAATGCCATTCTTTAATGGTGAATTCTAATTTGTAACGTTGTTTTATTTATTTATATTAAACAGGAGGTTATTATGGCTTCAGCAATAGAGCGTCCGGCTGCTTGGACAGGCTTTGTTAGCGGTGATTGGGAAAATAGCATTGATGTACGCGATTTCATCCAAAAAAACTACACGCCTTATGAAGGCGATGGTAGCTTTTTAGCGCCGGCCACCAATGCCACTACCAAGCTGTGGGCAGAAGTGATGGAAGGCATCAAGGTGGAAAATAAAACCCACGCTCCGTATAAAATTGACGCGCAAGTTGTTTCCGGCATCACCAGCCACGCGCCCGGCTATATCGACAAAGACTTGGAAACCATTGTCGGCCTGCAAACCGATGAGCCGCTGAAACGCTCCATCATGCCTTTCGGCGGTCTGAAGATGGTGAAAGATTCCTGTAAGATTTACGGCGTGGAGCTAAATCCCGAAGTGGAAGAAATCTTCACTAAATATCGTAAAACCCACAACCAAGGCGTGTTTGATGTGTACACGCCCGACATCCGCCGCTGTCGGAAATCAGGCGTTTTAACTGGTTTGCCCGATGCCTACGGCCGTGGCCGCATTATCGGCGACTACCGCCGTGTGGCCCTTTACGGTATCGACCGCCTGATGCAAGACAAAACCGAGCAGTATCATTCTTTACAAGCCGATTTGGAATCTGGCAAAAACTTGGAAAGCGTTATTCGCCTGCGCGAAGAAATCAACGAGCAGCATATTGCACTGAAGCAGATGAAAGAAATGGCTGCCTCTTACGGTTTCGATATTTCCGGCCCAGCCAAAAACGCGCAAGAAGCCATCCAATGGACTTACTTCGCCTACCTCGCCGCCGTGAAGTCGCAAAACGGCGCAGCCATGTCGTTTGGTCGTGTGTCTTCCTTCTTGGATATTTATATCGAGCGCGACCTGAAAAACGGCATTATCACCGAAAGCCAAGCACAAGAATTCATCGACCATTTGGTGATGAAACTGCGTATGGTTCGTTTCCTGCGCACGCCCGAATACGACCAGCTCTTTTCCGGCGACCCGATTTGGGCCACCGAATCCATCGGTGGTATGGGCTTGGATGGCCGCACATTGGTAACCCGCACCAACTTCCGCGTGCTGCACACTCTGTACAACATGGGCCCATCTCCCGAGCCGAACATCACCGTATTGTGGTCTGAAAAACTGCCGCAAGGTTTCAAAGAGTTCTGTGCCAAAGTGTCTATCGATACTTCGTCTATCCAATACGAAAACGACGACCTGATGCGCCCCGACTTCAACAGTGACGATTACGCCATTGCTTGCTGCGTGAGCCCTATGGTGGTCGGTAAGCATATGCAGTTCTTCGGTGCGCGAGCCAACTTGGCCAAAACCCTGCTGTATGCAATCAATGGCGGCGTGGACGAAAAATCTAAAGACCAAGTCGGTCCGAAAACCGAGCCGATTAAAGACGCAGTGCTCGACTACGACACTGTGTTCGATCGCATGGATAAATTCATGGACTGGTTGGCCACTCAATATGTTACCGCTCTGAATTGCATCCACTACATGCACGACAAATACAGCTACGAAGCCGCCTTGATGGCTTTGCACGACCGCGACGTGCGCCGCACCATGGCTTGCGGTATTGCCGGCCTGTCTGTGGCTGCCGACTCTTTGTCTGCCATCAAATACGCTAAAGTGAAACCGATCCGCGACGAAAACGGCATTGCCGTGGACTTCGAAATCGAAGGAGAATACCCGCAGTTCGGTAATAACGACGACCGTGTGGACAGCATCGCCTGCGACCTGGTAGAGCGTTTCATGAAGAAAGTGGCTACTCATCCGACCTACCGCAACGCTATCCCAACCCAGTCTGTGCTGACCATCACATCTAACGTGGTATATGGCAAAAAAACTGGTAATACTCCGGATGGTCGCCGCGCAGGTGCTCCGTTCGGCCCGGGTGCCAACCCCATGCACGGCCGTGATGTAAGCGGTGCCGTGGCTTCGCTGACTTCCGTGGCCAAACTGCCGTTTGAGTTTGCCAAAGACGGTATTTCCTACACTTTCTCCATCATCCCCGGTGCGTTGGGCAAAGACGAAAGCTCCCGCGAACGCAACCTGGCCGGTATGATGGACGGCTACTTCCACCACGAAGCTGGTGTGGAAGGCGGCCAGCATCTCAACGTGAACGTGCTCAACCGCGAAATGTTGGTGGATGCGATGGAACACCCGGAAAAATATCCGCAGCTCACTATCCGCGTGTCCGGCTATGCCGTGCGTTTCAACTCGCTCACCAAAGAGCAGCAGCAAGACGTGATCACCCGCACCTTCACCAGCCGGATGTAATCATGCCCAGCTAGCAGGAATCAGTGCCGGAACTCATTCCGGCACTTTTGTTTCCTCCCGTTTTCAGGTAGCCTGATTCCTGTTGTAAAGGCTACCTGAGAATCTATAGCCCAAGTATAGTCCAAGTAGGGTAGGGTGGGCTTTCAAAACACCACAAGCCATAAAGGCTACCTGAAACTCAACGCACACCAACCACCATGCCAGAATCCATCCCCATCAGTCCCGGTGCCCCACCGAAAAAACAGCCCGACACTCGCAGCCGCTCCTACAAAGGTATCGGCTACATCCACTCTATAGAAACCGGTGGTGCCGTAGACGGCCCCGGCCTGCGCTTCGTCCTCTTCATGCAGGGCTGCCTTATGCGCTGTCTCTACTGTCACAACCGCGACACTTGGGACAGGCACAGTGAAAAAGAGCTGCACTTCACTGTGCCCCAGCTCATGCAGCAAGTGCTCTCCTACAAACACTACTTTCGCGCCACCGGTGGCGGCGTAACTGCCACCGGTGGCGAACCCCTGCTGCAATACCAATTCATCCGCGACTGGTTTGTAGCCTGCCGCGAGCACGACATCCACACCTGCCTCGACACCAATGGCTACGCCCTGCACTACGACAGTGCCCTGGAAGAGCTGTTGGACAATACCAACCTCGTCATGCTAGATTTAAAGCAAATCGATCCCGAAATCCACAAAGTGTTGGTTGGCATCCCCAACACCAAAGTTTTGCGGTTTGCCCGCCATCTTGCCAAACGAAATCAGCCCACCCGCATCCGCTACGTCGTCGTACCCGGCTACACCGACGACGACCGTTCCGCCCACTTGCTCGGCGAATTTATTGCCGATATGCCCAACGCCGACACCGTGGAAATCCTTCCCTACCACGAACTAGGCGCCCACAAATGGGAGCTGTGCGGCGACGAATACAAGCTCAAAGGCGTGCATCCCCCGCCCAAAGAAACCGTCCTGCGGATAAAGGAAATCATCGAAAGCTATGGTAAACAAACCATCATATAAGCCCGCCCGAATAGGCTGCCTGAAAAGAGGCTAACATATTTCAGGTAGCTTTCTACCATATGGCAGAAAGCTAGGGCAGAGTTGCCATGCCTACTATATAGGCTGGAGGCGGTGAGCATTCGTGAAAAGGCTACCTGAAAAGCTGTTTTCGATTTTTCCGGCAGCCTGCCGCAAGCATCAGCTTCCAATAATTCAAGAATTTCAGGTAGCCCCACCGACACATCCCTTATACTGTTCATTTCACCCCCCCCTTTTTTTTACTCCAGAAAGGCTCACCATGAGCCACGCTCAAGGCTTCGTCCTCCTAAAAGAAAAACGCTTCGACTCTGCCTGCCTCCTGCACACCCTGTAACACGAATGGGGCATCAGCCTAGACGAAGGCGAAGACATCACCAACGAAGACGGTAACCTCACTTCAATATAAACAGCCTCCTCTGCGCCCTCTTACTCATGCCCGTCTTGCTGGCCGATGGTGAAGCCGAGCAAAACGCCGTCTTCAACTACTACTGGCCAGAAGCCGTGGAAGAAGACGCACATCCTGCTTGTCGTGATGCCCATTAGCGACGCCGCCCCAATTGACGTGATGAGCCTCTATAGCAAACTTGCCAGTGTTGCCCTTGCCGACGAAAACAGCATCGGCATCTATACCTCAGGCACCGCCGTCTTCGCCCCGATTTCTACCGTGACGTATGCAGCATTCTGCACGAAGGCGGACTGCCCATTCTCGCCTGGATATTTATCGGCCTCTCTGGCAGCGAAGAAGGCAGCAATGCCTACATCATCGGTCTGGAGCAATTCAATAAAATGGGGCTCGAAATTCTCAACAACACGCACGAGCCCACTGACCTACATACCTTTCTGTGCAATATAAGCGACTACCTCATCTCGCAAAACATCACCCTGCAAGACGGCGAAACCATCGGCTTCAGTGCCGAAGAAAAACTCGCCATCACCCGCTCCCCAGCCGTAGCCGGCGTGGCTGAAGAAACCCTGAAAATCGACTACTAAACAGTGTTGTTTCAGACGATCTTAACGGCGTAATTGTGGAAGAACGGCTGTAATAACAACTTTTTGATAAGGAGGAAAATAATGAAGTATGATAATTTTTTCCTGTAAGTGATCTTGCTACGAGCTGCCGCTTTTACCAAGATGTGTTGGATTTGCCCGTTAAATTCGATTTTTTCTAAAAACAGCATGGTTGCTTTTCGGGTAGGCGATGAAGAAGCTGCCATTATTCTCAAAGAACGGAAAAAGTTTCCCGGTATGACTCCTACTGTGTGGATTGAAGTGGAAGATGTGCAGGCAAGATATGCCGCATTATAGGGTAGAAATATCCGTTTCCTAAGCGAGCCATTCCGCATCCGTACCAGATGGATGGTGAAAATTGTCGATCTGTCGGGCAATCGGTTAGGATTTATTGATTATCAGGAATAAACGCAGATTAAAGTGCTCATGTAATAAAAAGAAATATGGGCATCTAGCGATATAGATAAAGGCTATCTGAAAGTGCCGGAAAGCATTTTCAGGTAGCCTTTCCTCCTATAAAAAACTGCCTGCAAACAATTGCAGGCAGTTTTGGTGCAAGATTGGCAGAACCGGCTATTTGGCAGCGGCGGTACCGAAGTATTGCTGGTGGATGCGGTCGTATTCACCGCTGGCTTTGATGGCGGCCAGGGCTTTATTGAGGGTGTCTCGCAGCTCGGTGTCGTCTTGGCGCAGGGCGATACCGTAGTGTTCGGCTTCGAAATCGGGCACTTTAATCATGGTGAAGCCTTTGTCGCCGTTGTGTTTGATGAATTCCATCACCACGGAGCTGTCGCTCACGGCTGCGTCCACGCCGCCGTTTTGCAATTCTTTCAGCAAGAGTGGCAGGCTTTCGAAGCGGGTTACTTTGGGATTGGTGGCACCCAAGAGTTTGGAGGCAGCCAAATCTCCGGTGTTGCCTGTTACCACGCCCACGCGGTTGAGGTTTTTCAAATCTTCTACGGAGGCTACCTGTTTGCCTTCGGGCGCGGCCACTACTTGGGTGATTTCAAAGTAGGGATTGGTGAAGAGCATGCTCTGTTGGCGTTCGGGGGTGATGGTTACGGCAGCCACTACTACGTCGGCATCACCGTTGCGCAGGCTGTTGAAGAGGCTGTCCCAAGATTGGTCTTTAAATTCCACGCGGTAGCCGGCTTCTTTGGCTAAGGCGTTGATGAGGTCGATATCGAAACCGCTGAGGCTGCCGTCAGGGTTTTTAGATTCGAAGGGGGCGAATTCGGCATTGGTGGCCACGCGCAATACTTTTTCGCTGCCGGGAGCGGAAGCGCCGGAGGCATTGGCATCGACAGGTTGCGAGGCTTGCTGGGTGCCGCCGGAATTGCCGCAGCCGCTGAGGGCGATGGCGGAGCAGGCCAGGGCGGTGGCCAGCCATTTTTTCATGTTCATTGTCGGTTCTCCTGGATTGGTTTGGATGTTAATTAATGATTGCGCCCCGTGCGCATCATTCGGGAAACACATCATACAACCATATGCGGAAATTCTAAAGGTTTATTGCAGAATATAGCCAAAGCACGTCATTTCTTCTGAGCGCATGGGCGTGCTGTGCCGACTTATTCATGCTGTCTACGTACCGCATTGGGGAAGAAGTAATAACTTCAGCTATATTGGGTAAGGCTACTTGAAAGCGTCAGCTTCTGCGAAGCTGAAATGTAGTTTCGTTTTTCGAACTGTAGATAGCCTGCTTTGGCACCCCAGGCAGGCTCAATCTGCGCCGTGTGGTGAAACTCCACTATAATAGGGGCCATTATCATCTTAATTGGTGCACTTTAGTCATGCCGTATCCGTTTGCCCCCGAACAGCCCGAGCGCCGCCGCCTGCTCGCTTCGCTGGCTGCCGTTTCTACCGTTGCCTGCCTGCCTCAAGCCGCCCGTGCCGGGGCGCAGCGCGAGGAGACGCTGTCGGACGATGTTACTTCGGTGATGCGCCATTCGGTGAATAATGTGAATCCGCCGCGCCTGGTGTTTGAAAACCCGTATAACGCGCCGCGCTGGCTCAATGATATGTCGCTGCGGCTGGCGCGTTTTGTGCCCGACCCGCTGGAACGCCGCCGCCTGCTCATCAACATCCAATACGAAACCACCCGTGCCGGGCTGGATACGCAGTTGATTCTGGGACTGATTACGGTGGAAAGCGCGTTTCGGCAGTATGCCATCAGCAGCGTGGGCGCACGCGGGCTGATGCAGGTGATGCCGTTTTGGCAGCGCTACATCGGCAAGCCGGAACACAACTTATTCGATATCCGCACCAACCTGCGCTACGGCTGCACCATCCTGCGCCACTACAGCAATCTAGAAAACGGCAATATGGAGCGGGCATTGGCGCGCTACAACGGCAGCCTAGGTAGCCGGCGTTATCCCGACGCAGTGATCGGCGCGTGGCAGAACCGCTGGCAATGGTCTTAGTGGAACAGGCTACCTGAAAGTCTAATCAAACATCTACCCTTGCCGAAAAGCTCCCGATGGCGCAAGGCTTCGGGTATAATTACTAGAATTTTTCCCTAACTACTTCCATTTGAACACCATGCCCTGAATCTCCTGCACCACCTTATTGTCCAAAGAATGGGGTGCGCCAGCACATAGCTTTCTGGCGTATATGTGCTGCGTATGCTGAGTATGTTTTTGGTGTTGCCTGCCAAGGAGCTGCCTAGTAGTACGCCTGCGTACAGCGTTTAGTGATTGTGGCGGTTGCCGGGCTTTTGGCGGATTTAACGTGCGAAGAAGTGCGTACCCGTGCCATGGCTCCAATGGGGTTCATTTATCGATTTCACTTTTGCTGCTAGCATAATGGTTTTGCCGTTGTTTACCCGCTACGTCAACATTTTCGGCTTGTTTGCATTCACCGGTGCATTGTGTGTGTTGGCTGTAGTGTGGTGTGTGGATTATGTCCAATCTGTAGCAGGGTCGTTTTCATGAAGATATGGGAATGAAGACTTCCGCATCAGCGAGGTGTTACGCAACAAACGTCTGATGCAGCTCAATTTCGGTATTTTCGTTCTGCAGGCGGTGATAATGGAAATTTTTGCCAATCTGTCGATTGTGGTGGGCGAAACGTGCAACAGGCTCAAGCAGGTGTTTGTAGCCAGTATCATGCTGATTGCAGCGGTTTTGTGCGGAATTTATGCCGACCAGGCTTTGCTCTTGGCCATTGGCGTATCGCTGGTGGTGTATTTTGTCGGCTTCAATATTTTGGAAGTCAGCCTGCTGTCTATCGTATCAAGAGTGGCGCCGATGGATTTGAGAGACATAGCCACATGTACAACATGGCGCAATCCATCGGCGTGCGCAATCTGGCGCCCCGGGTATGGCAGGGTTGCGAAGAGCGGCTCTTGGCTGTGTTGCAGCAGTTTGAAGGAGTGGAGGCGGCCAGCCTCAGCGCCGACCGTTCAACCGTTTACATCAAGGCGCGGCAGCAGGGTTTTGATGAAGCCGCCGCCAAACAGATTATTTTAGGAGGAAATCATGTTGAATAAAGTGATACTTATCGGCAACTTGGGGCGCGATCCCGAAGTGCGCTACCTGCCCAGCGGCGATGCCGTGGCCAATTTTTCTATCGCTACCAGCGAAAACTGGAAAGACCGCAACGGTCAACGCCAGGAGCGCACCGAATGGCACAATATCAGTATGTTTGGCCGCTTGGCAGAAATTGCCGGCCAATATCTGAAAAAAGGCAGCAAAGTGTATATCGAAGGCCGTATCCAAAGCCGCAAATACACCGGTAAAGACGGTATCGAGCGCACCGCCTACGACATTGTGGCCAACGAAATGAAAATGCTCGACGGCCGCAACAGCGGCAGCAGCCCCTACGAAGGCGGCGACCAATACGCAGCCGCCCCCGGCAGCCCGCGCCAGCAACCCGCCCAAAGCTATAATGAACCGGCCTACGCTGCCGAGCCGCCTGCTCCGCCCCGCCGCCAAGCCGCAGCACCTGCTCCGGCACCGATTGACGATATCGATGACGATATTCCATTTTAAACGGCAAGCTCGATACCACAACCCGCGCCGCCTGTTTCCGAGTGGACAGGCGGCGGGTTTGGTTTGGGTTTTTCAGGTAGCCTATGGTTAGGGCTGTGCGAAGTGATTGGGCTGCATTGCAGATCAACTTAACTTTCGCTGCAATGTTGGCCTGCTACCGTACTTCACTGCGGCTTGCCGCCTTGTATTGCAAGCCAATTTGGCTTGCTATCGTTGAACATTTGCGCCTCAAGTATTTCTGTGTTTATTTGCAGCAAAAGGCTACCTGAAAAACTTTCAGGTAGCCTTTGCCGTAGAGGAATTGCCGGTTAGTTGCTGTTTTCGGCAAACAGATCGCGGTCGAATAAATCCGGTTCGCTTTGCTGTTGTCGGCAGTCGATGCGGATGTCTTCTTTCACCGTGCAGCAGCAGGTGAGAATTTCGTTGGGCAGAAGCATGGCCAGCGGGCTTTCTTGGTATTCGACACTGCCAGATAGGAGTTTGACGCGGCAGGAGCCGCAATAGCCGCTGCGGCATTGGTATTCGATTTCGTGTCCGGTGCGCTCCAAGGCTTCGAGTAGGGTTTCGCCTTCCTGCAGGGTGAAGCGGGTGCTATGGGTGGTGATTTGGGGCATGGCGTGTGGTGTTTGGTTTGGTGTAGTGAAAATTTCAGGTAGCCTTTATTATGCGCGGGCAGGCATAAAGGCTACCTGAAATTGTTTGGCCTGGCCAAGGCCGGGTTTCTTTTCGGGTTAAGGCTGACTTGCGGTCTGCTTCAGGATGTAGAGGTTGGCCAGTTCGCCTTCCACTTGTTTGCCGTCTGCATCCAGCGCCCAAATCTGGCCGTGGCCGATTTGGTAGAGCCGCTCGCCGCCGGCTTTGTCGAGTTGGAGTACTTCTTGCGGCTTGCGCCAAGTGAAGCGGCCGGCAGTTTCTTCGGTAAACGGCTGGCGCTGCTTATAGGTTTCGGTGAGTTGGTAGCTGCCGTCTTCTTTTAATACCAAGGTGGTTTCGATACCTTCGCAAGAGGCACATGGCAGTACGCCGTAGTAGCGGCCACTCCATTGGGCGGCGGGTCGTGCGGAGGTGGAAGCTGCTGATGCGGCAGGCGCGGCAGGAGGCTGGGAGGCAGCAGTTGAGGAAGCAGCAGCCGGGACAGAGGCCGGCGCGGTATTGTCTTGCGGGGTACAGGCAGCCAGCAGGAGGATAAGGGGGAGGGCGGATCTTGTTTGCATCTTAAATCCTTTCTCGATGGTTTGGCATTGTGACGAACTAACGGGTAAGCTGCCAACGACCGTCGCGTTTGGTAATGAGAATGTTGTAACTGTTTTTGGCGTCTTCGTAGGAAGAGAGGCCGGTGAATACTTTGATTTCACATGTATAAATTCCACGTTTAACTTTACCGCCACCGGTACGGATGCAGGATTTGCCCGTGGCTAAATGGCTGCCTTTAGGCAGGTTGCGGTTGGCCTCATTAGCCAGTTTTAGGACAGTTTGCTGCGGTGGGGGCGTGATAGTTATATCGCCGGTGCTTAGGTAATTGTAGCCGCCGTAGGCGATAGCCCCGACGATGAGCCAGCTAACGAGTTTTCCAATGTCCATAGAAATATCTCCTTAAATGAGTTGATTTTATTAACTTAATTCTGCTTTAAAAATCGACATATCAGTAGTAATAGGTGTTTCCAGAGGAGTATCAGTTTCAGCCTCTGCTGCGGCCAGTTGTTTCTTCTCGGCCAAATACTGCCCGATTTGCCGAACCAATTCCTGCGTGCCCTGATGGGCGAGTGCGCTGATTTCAAACAGGCGCGGGGTTTGCCAATTGAAGCCAGGCTCGTCGGGGGCAGGATAGTCCCAGCCGACGGCTTCGAGGAATTCGGCTTTGCGTTCGGCAGCCTCTTCCGGCGTGAGCATGTCCAGTTTGTTCAGTACTAACCAGCGAGGTTTGTCGAACAGTTCGTCATCGTATTTTTTCAGCTCGTTGATGATGGCCAGCGCTTCGGCGGCGGGGCTGACGGCTTCGTCGAACGGGGCTAAGTCTACCACGTGCAGAAGGAGGCCGGTACGCGAAAGGTGTTTCAAAAAGCGGTGTCCCAGCCCGGCGCCTTCGGCTGCACCTTCAATCAGGCCGGGGATGTCGGCCATCACAAAGCTTTGGCCTTCGTCCACGCGCACCACGCCCAGGTTGGGGTGCAGCGTGGTGAAGGGGTAGTCGGCCACTTTGGGGCGGGCGGCAGACACGGCGCGGATAAGGGTGGATTTGCCGGCATTGGGTATACCTAACAGGCCGACGTCGGCCAATACTTTCAATTCCAACAGCAGGCGGCGCGCTTCGCCGGGTTCGCCGGGCGTGGCCTGTTTGGGCGCACGGTTTACCGAAGATTTGAAATGGATATTACCCAAGCCACCTTTGCCGCCACGCGCCAAGCAAACGCGCTGGCCGTGCCGCGTGAGGTCGGCCACGATTTCGCCGGTGTCGGCATCTCGGATGAGCGTGCCTACCGGCATTTGCAGCTCGATATCGTCGGCGCCGGCACCGTAGCGGTCGGAGCCGTGGCCTTTTTCGCCGTTTTGCGCTTGATAGCGTTTCACAAAACGGTATTCCACCAAGGTATTTACGTTTTCGCTGGCCAGGGCAAACACGCTGCCGCCGCGCCCGCCGTCGCCGCCGTCTGGGCCGCCGCGCGGAACGTATTTTTCGCGGCGGAAGCTGACAGCGCCGTTGCCGCCGCGCCCGGCAGC
The DNA here is from genome assembly GCF_001648435.1 of Eikenella sp. NML120348. NCBI lineage: Bacteria > Pseudomonadati > Pseudomonadota > Betaproteobacteria > Neisseriales > Neisseriaceae > Eikenella > Eikenella sp. NML120348. The sequence goes on from NZ_LXSP01000001.1 coordinate 190,703, forward strand.
AACTTCGATTTTGGCTTCGTCGATAAATTTCATTTATGTGCTTTCCGTTTTCAGGTAGCCTCTTTGGGGCTACCTGAAAATCTTAATTCGTTATCGGGATGCTGCTTGCGGCAGGGGGTTGGTGTGGCTGTACGCCGAATTTTAGTTTAACCCGCCGAGCAAATGCGAACATTATAAAGGACTGGCGCAAAGGCTACCTGAAAATTTGTAAGCTGCTTTCAGGTAACCTTGCCTGTCTTACACGGCCAGCATCACATATTTGGTTGCCAAATATTCTTCCAGCCCGTATTTGCCGCCTTCGCGACCGATGCCCGACTGCTTTACGCCGCCGAATGGGGCGGCTTCGTTGGAAATCATGCCGGTGTTGATGCCGACCATGCCGTATTCCAAGCCTTCCATCATGCGCGTGGCCGTGCCGAGGCTGCGGGTGTAGCAATAGGCGGCTAAGCCGTATTCGGTGGCGTTGGCCTGTTGCAACACGTCTGCTTCGCTCTCGAAACGGAACACGGGGGCGAGCGGGCCGAAGGTTTCTTCGCGTGCCACTTTCATGCCGGCATGGGCGTGGCGGATGACGGTGGGCTGGAAGAAGAGTCTGCCTGCCGGGTGGCGCGCACCGCCGGTAACTACTTCGCCGCCGTGAGCGAGCGCGTCGGCCAGGTGTTCTTCCACTTTGGCCAGTGCGGCCTCATCAATCAGCGGGCCGCATTCCGTGCCGCTTTCTAAGCCGTTGCCCACTTTCAGGTAGCCTGCCGCTTGGGCAAATTTGCGCACAAACTCATCATACACGCCGCTTTGCACATAGATACGGTTGGCGCACACGCAGGTTTGGCCGGCGTTGCGGAATTTGCAGGCAATCGCGCCGGAGACGGCAGCATCGATGTCGGCATCGTCGAACACGATAAACGGCGCGTTGCCGCCCAGCTCCATCGAGGTTTTTTTGATGGTGGAGGCGCATTGCGCCTGCAGCTGGCGGCCGACGGCGGTGGAGCCGGTGAAGCTGAATTTTTTCACCATATCGCTTTCGGTGAACACGCGGCCGATTTCGCGCGACGAGCCGGTAATCACATTGAACACGCCCGCCGGGATGCCGGCGCGTTCAGCCAAAGCGGCAATGGCCAGCGCGGAAAACGGCGTTTGCGAGGCAGGACGGATGACGAAGGTGCAGCCGGCAGCCAGCGCGGGCGCGGCTTTGCGCGTAATCATGGCGTTGGGGAAGTTCCACGGCGTAATCGCGGCGCACACGCCGACGGGCTGCTTGAGCACCAAAATACGCTTGTCGGGCGCGGGGCCGGGGATGGTGTCGCCATACACGCGTTTGGCCTCTTCGGCATACCATTCGATGTAGGACGCGCCGTAGGCAATTTCGCCGCGCGCCTCGGCCAGCGGCTTGCCTTGCTCCAGCGTGAGCAGGGTGGCGAGTTCTTCTTGCGCTTCCATCATCAGCTCAAACCAGCGGCGCAGGATTTGGCTGCGCTGTTTGGCCGTGAGCGCACGCCAGGCGGGCAGGGCGGCCTGGGCAGCGGCCACCGCGCGTTCGGCTTCCGCCGCGCCCATATCCGGCACGCTGCCGACGATTTCGCCGGTGGCGGGGTTGGAGACGGCGATGGTGCGGCCGCTGTCGGCATCGAGCCATTGGCCGTTGACGTAGCATTGGGTGCGCAGGAGGGTGGGGAGATTGGGCTGGGTCATGGGAGGCTACCTGAAAAAGATTGGAAGTAATAGGAAAGTTACCCTGAAAAATGGTTTGATGCAGCATCCGGCAAGCTGGGAGCTGACCTGGCTGAGTAGGCCGGATCGGATAGCATTAGCTTGGTAAATCGAGTCGTCAACGGAAACGTGTCTTTGGAAAAATTTACTGTTTCTCAGGGAATACCGCTCGATAATATTCAGCTACAGGTGCATTCTCATCAATATTGATGCCTAATTCTTTCAGATATTGCTGCGCTGCGTGGCGGCTTTTTCTACCAAATTTGCTATCTGCCTTTATTGCATAACCATGTGTGGCAAGGAACTGCTGGATTTGCCGTGCCTGTTCGGCTTCCGATAAGGCGGTGTCTGCCTCGGTCGGTACGGGCTGTCGACAGAAGGGAGCATACGTTTGTGCGGTTTCGCTTTGGCATATCTGTTCTACCGCACTACCAAAAGAGATGTTGATTTTCGGCACATAATCTGCTGACGCGGCCCAGCCGTAGGCGCAGGCTGCCAGCCACAGGCCACCTGCCCAACGGGACATCAGCCTGAAGGCTTCGCGATTGCGTATCTGCTGATGGTAGGCAGCGGGAACTTTACGCCGCTGCCACCACACTGCCAACCTGCTGGGTAAGCTAATTAGTATGCCTGCAACGGCAGTATATATGGCAACGTTCAACGCGCTGAAAATTATTGTGCCTATTGGGTGCTGAGCCATGTTATCTTGCATATAAGCAATCATGGACAGTGTTTGCAGTGTCAGGAAGGGTACCCCAAAGAGCAGCCAAACACCTGCCGAATAAGCGGGCGAGACTTTGTCCATAATGCGGTTGAGCGCGACAGCCAGTGCATCCGACATTTCGCGGCTGATAAAGAATTGGCAGGCTTCCTGTACCATACGTCCGGTGTTTTGTACGGTGTCGGTACGATGGGCAGCAATGCGGCGCATGGCTTCGTCCAGCACGGGCTGCCCGGCATAGCGGTTGAAAAACAAAATGGCGCGTCTTTTATTCAAAAGGCCTTTTGTAGGGATTTTTTGGTTTAAGTATGCCAGCTCGTCTGCGAATAAATCATCAAAAATATGCGGCCGTAAGTAGGGATAGGGCGGGTTGGAAAAGGCATAGCAGGCGTATTGCCGCTGGTGTAGGGAGAAATCCAAACAGATAGCGGGGCTTTCACCGCGATAGGCTACCTGAAAGGCATTGGCACCTGTTTCGGCAGCAGATATGGTTTCAAAGGGGATTTTGGCGGTCAGAAATTTGGCGGTGGAGTGGCTCAAAAGGTCAGACAACACATTATAGGCAGGAATGGAGTCTGCATTTTCAAATTTGAACGTCAGTTTGGCGGCTGCTTCAGCATAAGTGTGGCGAATGCGGGTGAAAAAACCGTGTCCGTTGCATTCGCGGCAGCGCACCTTGCCGCGGCCCGAGCAGGTGCTGCAGGTGGTATGCCCGCTGCCGTGGCAGCCATAGCAGCTTTTGTACACTGTTTTGTTGCCGCGATAATTGCCTTTGTAGTCATATTCCGGCACCTGTTCGCTGCGTCGGCCCGACCCTCCGCACGAAGAACAGCTGTTATGCCCTCTGCCGCCGCACGATTTGCAGCGTACTTTGCCGCTGCCGCGGCAGGTGGTGCAGTATTCGCGCACGGAATAGCTTGGAAAACGGTGAAAAGAGTGTTTGTTGTCTGTCCAAGCCAGACCCTGCCCGTTTGCTTTGTGCAATTTGTTGGTAAAGCCAGCACGCAAATTGCGGTTGTTTGCCACTTCGTGCGCCAGCTGTGTGGTGTGGGCTTCGAAGGCAGCGGTATCCGAACCAAAATGTATTTCTGCTGCAGCATTACCCGCCGATTTTTGATCGTCTGAGTCGGCATAAAACCGCCAATCGGCCAGGGCATGGATAATAAAATCCGTGCCGCTATGATTTTGCGGTACAACGTCTTCGGCGGTTGCCTGGTTTCCGTTTACCAGACTGCGGATTTGCAAAAGCAGGTTGCCGGCCAAATCCTGATAACGTTCTTGGGCCATGGCAAAATTTTCCAAATAATTCGGTTATGTGGATTTCTGCACGATAGAGTAGGGTAGGCCTAGTTGTTTTAAAGGCTACCAGAAAGCAATGATTGTCAGCTTTCAGGTAGCCTTTGCCTATTTACTCCAGCTCCAGCACGGCGGAGGTGTACACGTCTTGTACGTCGTCCAGTGCTTCCAGGGCGTCGATCAGGCGCTGCATTTTGGTGGCATCTTCGCCGGTGAGCACGGTTTCGTTTTGGGCGCGCATGGTTACGTCGCCGTCTTCGGCTTTGAAGCCGGCGGTTTCGAGCGCGGCTTTGATGCCGGCCCAGTCGTTGGGGGCGGTGATCACTTCAAACGAGCCGTCGTCGTGGGCAACGACGTCTTCGGCACCGGCTTCGAGGGCGGCTTCCATCAGGGCGTCTTCTTCGGTGTCGGGGCCGAACAGGAGGTAGCCTTGGTGTTTGAAGTTGAAGGCGACGCAGCCGTCGGTGCCGAGGTTACCTCCGTGTTTGCTGAAGGCGTGGCGCACGTCGGCCACGGTGCGGGTTTTGTTGTCGGTGAGGCAGTCCACCATCAGGGCGGCGCCGCCGATGCCGTAGCCTTCGTAGCGCAGTTCGATGTATTCCACGCCTTCGAGGTTGCCGGTGCCTTTGTCGATGGCGCGTTGGACGTTGTCTTTGGACATGTTGGCGTCCCAGGCTTTGTCCATGGCCAGGCGCAGGCGGGGGTTGGAGGCGGGGTCGCCGCCGCCGAGGCGGGCGGCTACGGTGATTTCTTTGATCAGTTTGGTGAAGATTTTGCCGCGTTGGGCATCAACGCGGGCTTTTTTGTGTTGGATATTCGCCCATTTGCTATGGCCGGCCATATTGCTTTCCTTGTTTATCTGGTGGGATGACAAAGCGTGATTTTAGCATTTTCAGGTAGCGTGTTGAACAGCGGGGCGCGGGAGGAGGGGGCGGATGATTTTCAGGTAGCTTTTGTTGGGAATGGAGGCTACCTGAAAAACCAAACCGGCCATATAGACCGGTTTTGTATGATGGAAGCGGTATCACAGGCTCCACACATAATTGAGCCATTCGTTATCTTGCTTGGCGCCAAGGCGGGCATAGAAGCGCAGGCCGCCTTCGTTCCACGGGGCAACCGTCCATTTGATTTGCACGCAGTTGTGCTTTTGGGCTTCCTCTTTTAGCACAAGCATCAATTTTTCACCGATGTTCTGCCCGCGATAGGCTTCGTCTACATACAGTTCTTTGATATATACAGCAGGGCGGTTATGCAGGGTGTAGGGTAGGAAGTAGTACACAATCATGCCGACCAGCTTGTCGCCGTCGGTGGCCACAAAGCTGTAGAAATCGGGCGGATTTTTGCGGAAGCCGCTGTTCACCACCACTTCCGGGGTAATAGCGAAGTCGTTGATATATTTTTCGAATACGGCCAAGCCTTTCATCAGCTCCCACAGCTGCGGGGCATCGCTTTCTACGGCTTTACGGATGACGATACTCATGTTTTGCTCCTAGTTACAGTTAAAGGAAATCTCGTGTGTGAATATACGCCTATACAGAGGTAGGAGGCTACCTGAAAAATGGCATAGCGGTTTCAGGTAGTCTTTCGCCTAATCGGCCAGCTGGGCGAGCATTTGGGAAAAGGCCTGCTCAAACTGGGCTAGGCCGTCTTGCTGGAGCTTGGCGGCCAAGGCTTCGAGGTCAATGCCGAGGGCGGCGATTTCGTCCAGAATCGGCTGCGCGGGCGCAGCGGGGCGGGAAAGGGCATCGGCAGCGCGGCCGTGGTCGGTAAAGGCGTGCAGCACGGCATCGGGCAGGGTGTTGACGGTGTGCGGGGCAATCAGGTTGTCCACATACAGGGTGTCGGAGTAGGCGGGGTTTTTCACGCCGGTGCTGGCCCAGAGCAGGCGGGCGGTGGGTACGGTGCTGCTTGGTTGGCCGAAGAATTGCTGCCAGTCCCGATAGGCGGCCTGCGCCAGAGCCAGCGCGGTTTTGCCTTGCAGGTGCGGCGGCAGCTGCGGGTCGAGCGCGGTATCGATGCGGGAGATGAAAAAGCTGGCCACCAGTTGCGGCGCGGCCTGGCCTGTGCGTTGCGCCAAGCCTTGCTGATAGGCTTGGTAGGCGCGTACGGTTTGGGCGCGGGAGAACAGCAGGGTGAGGTTGATGTTGATGCCGTCGGCTACTAAGTCGGGCAGGGCGGCGAGGCCGGCATCGGTGGCGGGGATTTTAATCATGGCATTGGGGCGGCCGATCAGATTCCACAGGCGGCGCGCTTCGGCAATGGTGCCTTCGGTGTCGTGCGAGAGCGCTGGATCGCATTCGATGCTCACTAGCCCGCTGTTGCCTTCGGCGGCAAACTGTGCGGCAAACACATCGCAGGCGGCCTGTACGTCGGCCACAGCCAGGGTTTCGTAGCGCGCCTTGGCAGAAAGCGGCTGCTGCTTTAATTGAGCGATTTCGGCTGTGTATAATGCATCGCCGGCCAGCGCTTGGCGGAAGATGGCCGGATTGGAGGTAACCCCGCTCACGCCGCTTTGCTGCAACTTAGCCAGCGTGCCGGAGTGCACGAGCGAACGGGAAAGGTTGTCGAGCCAAATTTGCTGGCCGAGCTGTTTGACTTCCTGCAAAATAGCCATATTTTGAGCCTCTGCTGAATGTGTAAATTTTGGAAACTACCTGATTCCGGCGGCCGCCGCAAGCCGGAATGAAGAAAGAAGAATGATGAGTGAACAACAATATCTCGCCCACGCCAGCGAAGTGCTGGCGATAGAAGCCGATGCGCTGCGCGCCCTGTCCGACTCGTTGGACGGCAGTTTTTCCCGCGCCTGCGAAGCCGTGCTGGCCTGCGAAGGCCGTGTGGTGGTGAGCGGCATCGGCAAGAGCGGACATATCGGGCGCAAAATCGCCGCCACACTGGCCTCTACCGGTACGCCTGCCTTTTTTGTGCATCCGGCCGAAGCCGCGCACGGTGATTTGGGCATGATTGTGGACGGCGACGTGGTGCTGGCCATTTCCAACTCTGGTGAGAGCGACGAAATCGCCGTGATCCTGCCCGCGCTCAAGCGTAAAAACATCACGCTGATCGGTATGACTGGTCGCCCCGAATCCACGTTGGCGCGGCATGCCGACATCCACCTCCCCGTGGCCGTGCCGCAGGAAGCCTGCCCGCTCGGCCTCGCGCCCACTAGCAGCACCACCGCTGCATTGGCTTTGGGCGACGCATTGGCCGTGGCGCTGTTGCGTGCCCGCTCTTTCACGCCCGATGATTTCGCCCTCAGCCATCCTGCTGGCAGCCTGGGCAAACGCCTGCTGCTGCAAGTGGCCGACGTGATGCACACGGGCGACGAACTGCCTGTGGTGCGCCCGGATACGCCTTTTGCCGACCTGATTGTGTGCATGAGTGAAAAAGGCTTGGGCATGGTGGCCGTGGCCGACGAGGCAGGCTACCTGAAAGGCATTTTTACCGACGGCGATTTGCGCCGCCTGTTCCAGCAGCAGCGCGACCTCTCCGGCCTCACCGCCCAAGCTGTGATGGGTGAGCATCCGAAAACCATCACGCCGAATCGGCTGGCCACCGAGGCGCTGAAAACCATGCAGCAAAACCGCGTGAACGGCTTGCCGGTATGCGATGAGGCGGGCAGGCTGTTGGGCGCGCTGAATATGCACGATTTGCTCAAAGCGCGGATTGTGTAGGCGCGCCGGGTGGTTGCCATAAAGGCTACCTGAAAACCGAAGCTAAGTTTTCAGGTAGCCTTTATCTTTGGAAAAATTCGATGAAACAACAAACTATTTCTTATGCCGCGCCGCTGTTGGTGTTGGGCTGCGTGGTGTTCGGGCTGGGCAGCCTGATTGTGAAATTTGTGCAGGTGGGCTCGTATGCGGTGGCATTTTGGCGGCTAGCAGTGGCGGCAGTGGTGTTTTGGCTGCTGATGCGCCATTTCGGGCAGAAGCCGCCGCAGAGCCGTCGGGCGTTGCGCTTTGCTGCATTGGCGGGGGTGTTTCTGGCTATCGATTTGGCGTTGTGGCACGAGAGCATCCATGCGGTGGGGCCGGGCATTTCTACGCTGCTCAACAGTTTGCAGATTTTTTTCTTGTCGGCCATCGGCGTGATTTTTTACGGCGAACGCTTGGGCAAGTTGCAGCTGGCGAGCCTGCTGTTGGCGGTGGCCGGGGTGGCGCTTATCGGCAGCCCGGAGTTCGGGCACAACGGCAAGGCAGTGTGGGGGTTTGTGAGCGGTACGGCTTCGGGGGCGATGCTGGCGCTGTCGATGGTGTTTGTGCGCAAAACGCATGAGGCGGAGCGGGTGGCGCTGTTTCCGATGATGATGGTGCTCAGCGCGGGCGGGGCGTTGGCATTGGTGGTGCCGGTGCTATTGCTCGACAGCGGGGCGCTGTATCCGGCCGGCTGGCGCGATGTGGGGCTGGTGCTGGTGTATGGCGTGGTGATGCAGTGTTTTGCTTGGGGTTTGATTGCTTATGCGATTCCGCTGCTGTCGCTCTCGCTTACCGGGCTGCTGTTGCTTTCCGAGCCGGTGGCGGCGCTGCTGATTGATTATTTTCTGCTGAGCAAGCCGATTAACGGCTGGCAGTGGGTTGGCGCGGCACTGACTTTGGCGGCGATTTATTTGGGTTCGCTGAAGAAAAACACGGCTTGAGGCTACCTGAAAATGAATGTGGCGTGTTTCTGCGAAGTAAAACCCGCTTGACCAATTAAAGCTATATTCCTGCCGATGCGTGGCATTTGGTTTTCAGATAGCCTTGTTTTATAGCGTATGTGTAGTGTTTTATTGCTTTAAATTTTGGTTTGAATAAATAAAATTGCCAATATTTGGCGATGCGGTGCTTGACCGAACGGAGGCGATTCTTTACGATTGCTTGCAAAATCGTTGTTGATGTAAGTTGCGGCGGCCGCTGAGCTTTGGCAAATGGCCGCCATTCACATTTTAAGAGGTATTCAAACGTGTCTAATCCGCAAAATCCCAAGCGCGAAACCTTCTCCAGCCGGCGGGCGTTTATGTTTGCCGCCATCGGCTCGGCGGTGGGTTTGGGCAATATCTGGCGCTTTCCCTATGTGGCGTATAAAAACGGCGGCGGGGCATTTATCCTGCCGTATTTGGTGGCGCTGCTCACGGCGGGCATCCCGCTTTTGTTTCTCGATTATGCGGTCGGCCACCGCTATCGCGGCTCGCCGCCTTTGGCTTTCCGCCGCCTCGACCGCCGGTTTGAAACCATCGGCTGGTGGAATGTGTTGGTAAACGTGCTCATCGGGCTTTACTACGCGGTAATTTTGGGTTGGGCGGCCAGCTATACCTATTATTCGCTCAATGCGGCCTGGTGCGCGAATCTTGCCGATTTCTTCTTCAAAGACTATTTGCAGATGGCTTCGGATGTGTCGGCGCAGATGCAGTTTGTGGCGCAGGTAACCGTGCCGCTGGTGTTGGTGTGGCTGGCTACGCTGCTGATTTTGGCCTTCGGCGTGCAAAAAGGCGTGGCGCGCGCGTCCACTTTCTTTATGCCGCTGTTGGTGGTGATGTTTGTGCTCTTGGTGGGGATTGCGCTGTTTTTGCCGGGCGCGGCCAAGGGTTTGGACGTGTTGTTTACCCCGGATTGGAGCAAGCTGGCCAGCTCGGAAGTATGGGTGGCGGCTTATGGGCAGATTTTCTTCTCGCTCTCGGTGTGCTTCGGCATCATGATTACTTATTCTTCCTACATGAAGCGTGATTCAGACTTAACCGGCACCGGCATGGTGGTGGCGTTTGCCAACAGCAGCTTCGAGCTTTTGGCCGGCATCGGCGTGTTTGCCGCGCTGGGCTTTATTGCCACGGCCAGCGGGCAGCAGGTGGGCGATGTGGCCGCCGGCGGCATCGGACTGGCCTTTATCGCGTTTCCCACCATCATCAACCAGGCGCCGGCCGGCGCGCTGATCGGCCTGCTGTTTTTCGGCTCGCTGGTGTTTGCCGGACTCACTTCGCTGATTTCCGTGCTGGAAGTGGTGATTGCGGCAGTGCAGGACAAACTGAAAACAGGCCGCGTGGCCGCTACCTTGGTGGTGGGCGTGCCGATGATGACGGCTTCCGTGTTGCTGTTCGGCACCACTACTGGCCTGCCGGTGCTGGATGTGCTGGATAAATTTGTGAACACCTACGGCATCGTAGCCGCCGGCTTCCTGTATGTGTTGTGCGTGGTGCTGAGCCGTCATCTGGGCGTGCTCTCCCGCCACATCAACAAAACCTCTTCTCTGAAAGTGGGCAAAACCTGGTTGCTGTTTGTGGGCTTCATCACCCCGCTGGTGCTGGGCACCATGCTCTTCACCGATACGCGCTCGCTGCTCACCGAAGGCTATGGCGGCTACCCGGCTTGGTTTGTGAATATCTACGGCTGGGGCACGGCCATCGGGGTGGTGGTGTTTGCCTTCCTGCTTTCCCGCCTGCCGTGGAAACACGAAGACAAGCTGCAAGAAACCCCTGTTGAAACCGAAGGAGACGAACAATGAGCACGATTGCGATTGTGATGATGGTGGTGGCGCTGGTGGTGATCTGGGGTGGCTTGATTGTGTCGATCATGCGGCTGCCGGAAGACCACGGCAGCGGGCAGGAGTAAGCAGCCGATTGTGAACAAAGGCTACCTGAAAGGTTCAGGTAGCCTTTTTTAGTTTTCAGGTAGCCTCACTGCAAGTAGACATTAAGTTCGGCCAATCTGCATCAAGGCTACCTGAAACCTTTCAGGTAGCCTGATAAGCAGGGCGGGAACAGCACCGAAGTGGTAAAATCCAGCCTTCGGTTTTTAGTATGGAAACGGGCAAAAACGGCCCGCAATCAGGAAAGTTTGACAGATATGACAGAACAAATAACGCGCGAGAATATGCAATATGACGTGGTGATCGTGGGCGCGGGCGTGGCCGGGCTGTCGGCGGCGATACGGCTCAAGCAGCTCTCGGCCGAGGCAGGCAGCGACATCAGCGTGTGCGTGGTGGAAAAAGGCTCAGAAGTGGGCGCGCATATTTTGTCTGGCGCGGTGTTCACTCCCAAGGTGCTGAACGAGTTGCTGCCCGATTGGCGCGAGCGCGGTGCGCCGCTCAAGCAGCCGGTAAAAGGCGAGCGGCTGCTTTTCCTCACGCGCCAATCCGCGCTGCGGCTGCCCCTGCCGCCCAGTTTCCACAATCAGGGCAACTACATCATCAGCTTGGGCGTGTTGTGCCGCTGGTTGGCGGAGCAGGCTGAAGGTTTGGGTGTGGAGATTTACCCCGGCTTTGCTGCTGCCGAAGTGCTGTACCGGGCAAACGGCAGCGTGAAAGGCATTGCCACCGGCGATATGGGCATTGGCAAAGACGGCCAGCCCACCGATGCCTACCAGCCCGGCATGGAGCTGTGGGGGCGGCAGACGGTGTTTGCCGAAGGCTGCCGCGGTTCGCTGTCCGAACAGCTGATTGCCAAGTTCCAATTAGACCGCCACAGCCAGCCACAAACCTACGGCCTGGGCGTGAAGGAAATTTGGGAAGTGCGGCCCGAACAGTCGCAGCCCGGCAACGTGATGCACACCGTGGGTTGGCCGCTGGATGCCCGCACCTATGGCGGCTCCTTCCTCTACCACTTGGCCGATAATAAAGTGGCCGTCGGCTTCGTGGTGGGGCTGGACTATCAAAACCCCTACCTCTCGCCGTTTGAAGAGTTTCAACGGTTTAAAACCCACCCCGCTATCCGTCCCGTGTTTGAAGGCGGGCGGCGTATTGCCTATGGCGCGCGCGCTCTCACCGAGGGCGGTTTGCAGAGCCTGCCCAAGCTCACTTTCCCCGGCGGCGTGCTGGTGGGCGATGCGGCGGGTTTCCTCAATGTGCCCAGCATCAAGGGCGCGCATACCGCCATGAAATCGGCCATGCTGGCCGCCGAAGCCGTGTTTGGCGTACTGCAAAACAATGCGGCGGAAGAGGGCGCCGAAGCTGCGGCCTATGCTGAAGCCTTCCGCCAATCCTGGCTGTACGACGAGCTCTACCGCGCCCGTAATATCCGCCCCGCCTTTAAATGGGGCTTCTGGCCGGCCATGGGGCTCAATGCGCTGGATGTGTATCTGTTCCGCGGCCGCGCTCCGTGGACCATCGGCCATCACGGCAGCGACCGTGCCAGCCTGAAGCCTGCCGATGCGTGCCGCCCCATTGAATATCCCAAACCGGACGGTCAAGTGTCGTTCGACCGCGCCAGCAGCGTGTATCTGGCCAACACCCATCACGAAGAAAACCAGCCGCCGCACCTGAAGCTCGCCAGCGAACAGACTGCTATCGAGGTGGGTTACCGCCGCTTCGCTGCTACCGAAACGCGCTACTGCCCCGCCGGCGTGTATGAAATTGTGCAGGAAAACGGTGAACCGCGCCTGCAAATCCATGCTGCCGACTGTATCCACTGCAAAACTTGCGACATCAAAGATCCCGCCGCCAACATCACTTGGAGCTGCCCTGAAGGCGGCGGAGGACCGAATTACGGCGAGATGTAGCGGCCGGTAAGTTTCAGGTAGCCTTTTTTTGATGAGTTTGGCAGGAAGCAGCGGATTGGGCGATTTGATTTTCAAGTAGCCTTCATGGCGCCGCTCGGCAGAACTATGCCGATATTCCTTATACACAGAGTAGATAGCTATTCGCTGATATCGGCACCATACCCACTAAGTGTTCGACGTTCTGTTCAATAGGTTTCAAAACCCAATTAGGTTGAACAAACAGGCTACCTGAAGCTTCACACACCAAGCAGGCAAAAGCAAACTCCCCAACCTTGCCGGTTGGGGAGTTTTAATACTGGCGGAGTAGGAGGGATTCGAACCCTCGATACAGGTTTTAGCCCATATGCACCCTTAGCAGGGGTGTGCCTTCAGCCTCTCAGCCACTACTCCGTGTTCGGAACGGCGGATAATATAGGAAGCGTACCTAAAAGGCAAGATATTTTGTGCCCAGGGCGGGTGCTTGGGTTTGATAGACTTGAAGTGTAAAGATTTTTAGCTGACAGAATAGCAGGCAGTTTGCAACGGATAAGCAGCATAAATGTACCAATGGCTTACCGCTTCATCGCTGTTTGCTATAATGTGCAAAGAAATGTTTTGTTCATTTAACGTACTACTGCGTTTGGGAATGGCTTGTGCCGACAAGCAAATTTTTCAGCCGCAACGGATAAATCAATATGAAACGATTGGGTTTTAAGCTGAGCAGCGGTATCGGCAGGGCGCTGTCGCACAAAATCAAACAAACGCAGCGCCTGTCGCGCAAAACGGCGGCGGTGATTTTGCTGTTGATGGGGGCAGCCTTGGTGTCGCTGGTGTCGCTGGGTTTTGCCAAATTGGCGGATTATGCGCTGCATCTGAACGCCAAATGGTCTCAGCAGTATCCGATGGCAGCGTTTGCAGTGTTGCCGGCAGCGATGATGCTGATTGTGTGGTTCACGCGCCGTTATGCGCCTTATACGGCGGGCAGCGGGATTCCGCAGGTGTTGGCCACGCTTTCGATGCCGAAAGTGAAAGGAAGCAACCGCTTGGTGGCTTTGGGGCGCACGGCTTTGAAAATCCCGCTTACGTTTTTGGGCATGTTGGCCGGGGCTTCCATTGGGCGCGAGGGGCCTTCGGTGCAGGTGGGGGCGGCGGTAATGCTGGCATGGGGCTCTTGGTGCAAACGCTACAATTTGGCATTCAAACGCTTGCAGGACAAGGAATTGCTGGCGGCAGGCGCGGCTGGCGGTTTGGCGGCGGCATTCAATGCGCCGCTGGCCGGGGTGATTTTTGCGATTGAAGAGCTGGGGCGTTCGGTGTCGCTGCATTGGGAGCGGCAGATTTTTATCGGCGTGCTGGCTTCGGGCTTTTTTTTGGTGGCGATTGAGGGCAACAGCACCTATTTTCAAGGCTTTAACGCCGGGCAAACGGCAGAGCATATGTTGCGCTGGGCCTTGCTTTGTGCTGCGGTGTGCGGCGTGGCAGGCGGGCTGTTTGCGCGTTTTTTAAGCAAGGGTGCAACCTGGCTGGCGCTGCCGAAATGGCGCAACTGGATGCGCCGGCACCCGATTTGGCTGGCGGGCGTGTTCGGCTTGATGCTGGCCGCCTTGGGCGTGCTGTTTAACGGGAAAACCTACGGCACGGGCTATGATGTGGCGGCAGCCGCGCTGCACGGGCAGACGGATTTGGCCTACGGCCTGGCCGGAGCGAAGTGGGCAGCCACGGTGTTTTCCTATTGGGCGGGCATTCCGGGCGGGATTTTCACGCCTTCGCTGGCCATCGGTGCGCTCTTGGGCGTGCACATTGCCCAAGTTGCCGGCACGGAAGCACCGGTGGCGATTTTGGCCTTGCTGTGCATGGCTGCGTTTTTAGCAGCGGCCACGCAAGCACCGCTTACGGCCAGCGTGGTGGTGATGGAAATGACGGGCAGCCAGTCGCTGCTGTTTTGGATGTTGGTGTCGTCGATTGCGGCTTCGGTGATTGCCCGCCAGTTTTGCCCGCAGCCGTTTTATCATTTCGCGGCAGGTCGTTTCCGCCAGCGCGTGCGCGAGGAGTTGCAGCGGGAAGAGGAAGCGCGGTTGGCGGAAGGAGCGACAAAGTAATGGAAAAGGCTACCTGAAAATATTTCAGGTAGCCTTTTCAGCCTCAAGCAGCTGTTTTAGCGCTGATTGTAGCTACTGTAATCATAGCCCGTGCAAAATGCCGTGCCATGTCGGGTTTCCACTGCAGAGAAGCGACAGTTCCCTGCTCCTTCTCTCGACTCACAAGCCTGCCTTGCCTTAGCTGCCGCCTGACGGTCATTTTTATCTATCCCGACAAACACATCAGATTCGGATCTGGCTCCCCTTGCCGGAAGAACCAACACACCGCAGGTATTGCTAAACACCCTTACAACTTTACAGTTGGACGACAAGCAGTTTTTAAGCGCTTCCTCCCTTGCTCGTTGTTCGGAATAATATCCGCCACTCCAGCCCAAACTGTTGGAAGATAAATCAAGGGCCAGCGCTCCATAAAACGGCGTGCGGCGCAGTTCCGCGATTTCTGCTTGCACCTTTGCCTCGCGCTGCTCCCAGGCGCGTATTTCGGCGGCGGTGGGGCCGCGGTTGATCGGCTGTTGCCGTACGGCATTGCGCTCGCGTTGTATCCGATCTGCTTCTGACTGCATGATGCCATTAAAGTTGTGCCATTGCTGCGAGCCAACCGGATAGGGGTTGGCATATGCCAAGCCCGCGCCGCCCAATAGCACTGCCGCCAACGCGCCCGCTGCCGTGTTCATCATGGTTTGCTTCATCTTGCCGCTCCTGTTTGGAAAGGGGAAAAAGGGTATTGCCGATAATTGGATTGTAACAAAAAACAAGATATTGTAAACATCTATCCCGCTGCTTGAAGGCTACCTGAAAAGTGGGGCATGTCGGGCATTGATGCCGGATTATGTGTTTGTATCTGTAAAGTGTCGGGCATCAATGCCCGATCTGCGGGCTGCCATTTTCTGCAGGGTGGCTAAAGCCCACCCTGCACATGTATCGATTTTTCTGTGTGTTGGCTATTGCCTTTAGTTGGCAAAGGGCTACCTGAAAATGGGAAGATATATTTTTCAGGTAGCCTCTGTTTGTGTTGGAAGAGGCTACCTGAAAAATGCTGCGGCAAAAAAAAAGCCGCCCGATTGAATGTGTCGGGCGGCTGCTTCTCTAGCTGTTTTGTTGTGGCTTATTTGCTGACTTTCAAAATGCGGCGGATGAAAATAAGCATACCGCCAATGAAGAAGGCCAAGCCGAGGAATTCGCCTGTGGTGTCCCAGTTTTCGAGGTTCAGCGCCAGTGGGGAGTCTGAGCCGCCGCTGGTAACAGACAGGGCAATAATCAGAGCCATAATCACGCCGATCAAGCTCTCGCCCACAATCAGGCCGGCGGCAAACAGGGTGCCTACGCGTTCGGCATCTTTCTGTTTGGCCTCATCTTTGCCGATATGGCGTTTCAGGAAGGCAGCCATGATGGCACCGATGGCAATCGGCATATTGATGGCCGGCGGCAGGTAGATGCCCATGCCCACGGCCAGGGTGGGCAGCATCAGTTTGGAGCCGCTGCGTTTGAATATTTCGTTGATGATGATGAGTACTACACCAATACCGATACCGGTGAGGATGTAGTTCCATTGCAGCGAGTGCGAGAAGATGGCTTTGGCGATGGTGGTCATCAGCGTGGCCTGCGGGGCAGCCAGAGCTTGGCTCGGATCCATATCCGGGCGCGGCATGGCGCCGGTGAAACCGTAGGCAGCGTAAAGCAGCTCAAGCACAGAAGATACCACAAATGCACCCACCACACAGCCGATAATCAGCGCCACTTCCTGCCGCCACGGGGTGGCTTTAATCAGGTAGCCGGTTTTCAGGTCTTGCAGGTTATCGTTGGAGATGGAGGCCACGGCTACTACGGCGGAGCCGCAGAATAGGGTGAGCGCCACCAGGAAATTGCGTGTACCTTCATCGGCAAACAGGTTGTTGGCACTACCGACACCCAGCAACACCAGTGAAATGGCCACCACGGAGATGATGCCGATGCCGGAAATCGGGCTGGAAGAAGAGCCTACCAAGCCGGCCATATAGCCGCAGGCGGCTGCCACCAGGAAACCGATAACGAAGGCCAGCAGGGTGCAGACCACTACCAGCAGCCAAGCCGTGCCGGTGGGCAGGTTGGCATCAGCCACGAAGTGGTAGAAGGAAAAGCCCAATAGCAGCATCATACCCAGTGCGTAGGCAATCATGGCTTTGGGCGACAAGTCTTGCTCAACGCGTTCCAGTGCAGCGCCCTCGCCGCCTCTGATGGCACGGAATGACATTTTCATGCCTTCGAGGGTGGGTTTGAGCAGGGTAATCAGTGTCCAGATGGCAGCAATACCGATGGTGCCCGCGCCGATAAAGCGCACTTTTTCTTTCCACAGCTGCATGGCGAAAGCGACCATTTCCATATCGGCTGGCTGCGGATTGGTAGCAGAGAAATAGGGGATGGCGATGCCCCAGGCAATCGCAATGCCCACCAGCATGGCAATACCGCTGGCCAAACCAACCAAATAGCCAGCACCGAGCAGCGCCAAGGAGAAGCCCATCGGGATTTGGAAAATAGATGCACCGGCTTTGAACCACAGGCTGGCGCTGTCGGCCACTACGCGCAGGCCGTTGCTGGCGAAACTGAAAATGCCGGAAATCACGCCACCGGTAACGATTTCGCCGATACCACTGTCAGCCTTTTGCGCGGTGTCGGCATTTTCTTCGCCCACCACGCCGTCGCCGCTGCCGACTTTCAAAATCTCAGCCGCAGCCACGCCTTCGGGATAGGGCAAATCGCTTTTCACCACCATGGCATAGCGCAGCGGGATGGTGAAAATTACCCCCAAAATACCGCCGGCCATACACAGCAGAGTGGTTTGCCAAAACGGGAAACCTGTCCAATAGCCGCTCATCAAGAGGCCGGGCAGGATGAAGATCACGGAAGAGAGCGTACCCGCGGCAGAAGCCTGGGTTTGCACCATGTTGTTTTCAAGGATATTGCTGCCTTTGGCGAACTTCAAAATTGCCATAGAAATCACAGCAGCTGGAATAGAAGAGGCGAAAGTGAGACCAACTTTCAGCCCCAAATAAATATTGGAAGCGGTGAACACAACTGTGATCAATGCACCCAATATCATGCCGCGCAGGGTAAGCTCCCTGTAGTTGGCATAAGGGTCGTGAGTTGAGATAGACATAATCTTTACCTTCGGTTGGAATGAGGTTGCATTTTTTTTCGATATTCCGATTATGTCAATAGGAAATTAGCAAATGTAAATAATTATTTACAATTTACTAAAAAATAACAGAAAAGAAGTTATACATGATTATTTGAAATATTTTGATAATAGATTGAATTAATTATATATAATAAAATAATATCATGGTATGAAAAATCATTAATCAGGAAATGCTTGTTGTGCGTTAATTTATATTTAACGTAAACTTACATATGGATATAGGGATATATGGTAGAGATGGGGAAAGTAGAAGAGATATTTTGAGCAGAAAGAGCAGCAGATGCCGGCTAATTGTTTGATAGGGTTATATGCGGACAAGAGAGAGAAAGGCTACCTGAAAATTTCAGGTAGCCTGATTAATAGCGGGCGTTTACAGCACCGATTTCACGGCATTGACAACATTTTCCACGGTAAAGCCGAATTCTTTAAATAGCACATTGGCAGGAGCGGATTCGCCGAAGCGGTTGATGCCGACCACTGCGCCGTTCAGGCCGACGTATTTGTACCAGCCGTCGGCGTGTCCGGCTTCTACGGCAATGCGCGGTAGGTCTTCGGGCAGGACGGCGGCTTTATAGGCGGCATCTTGGCGGTCGAACACGTTGGTGGACGGCATGGAGACGACACGCACAGCGATGTTTTGCGCGGCGAGGGCTTTTTGCGCTTCCAGAGCCAGCCCGACTTCGGAACCTGTGGCAATGATGACGGCTTGGGCGTTACCTTGGGCTTCGCTGATGACGTAGCCGCCGCGTTTGATGTCGTTCAGTTGTTGTTCGTTGCGCGCTTGGAATTTCAGGTTTTGACGGCTGAAAATCAGGCTGGACGGGTGGTCTTCGGCTTTTACCGCTTCCGCCCATGCGACCAAGGATTCGGCGGTGTCGCACGGGCGCCATACGTCTATATTCGGAATCAGGCGCAGGGTGGCGGTTTGCTCAATGGGTTGGTGGGTCGGGCCGTCTTCGCCGAGACCGATGGAATCGTGGGTGAAGACGAAGACAGGGTTGATTTTCATCAGCGCCGCCATACGCAAGGCATTGCGCTCGTATTCGCTGAACATCAGGAAAGTCGCGCCAAACGGTTTAATGCCGCCGTGCAGGGCAAGGCCGTTCATGATTGCGCCCATGCCGAACTCGCGCACGCCGTAGTGGATGTAGTTGCCGCCTTTGTCGCGGGTAACGGAGACGCTGTTAGACCAGTCGGTCAGGTTGGACGGGGTCAGGTCGGCAGAACCGCCTACCAGTTCGGGCAACTCTTTAGCCAAAATTTCAATGCTGTTTTGGCTGGCTTTACGGGTGGCGATGGTTTCGGCTTTGGCGCACACGTCTTGCAAGGCCGTCTGAATATAGGCATCGAAGTTTTCAGGTAGCCTGTGTTCCATGCGGCGCACGAATTCTGCGGCTTCGGCGGGATATTGGGCTTGGTATTGCGCGAACAGTTCGTTCCATTCGGCTTCCAGTTTCGCACCTTGCTCTTTCGCGCTCCATGCGGCGTAGATTTCTTGCGGGATTTCAAAGGCGGGATAAGTCCAGCCCAGATGTTTGCGCGTGGCTTCGATTTCGTCCGCGCCCAAAGGTGCGCCGTGGGTTTTGTGGCTGCCTTCTTTGTTGGCGCTGCCTTTGCCGATTAAGGTTTTGCAGCAGATGAGGGACGGTTTGCCGGTTTCGGCGCGGGCGGCTTCGATGGCGGCTTGAATGGCGGCGGTGTCGTGGCCGTTTACGTTGGGAACGACGTGCCAGCCGTAGCTTTCAAAGCGTTGCGGGATGTTTTCGGTAAACCAGCCGTCCACTTTGCCGTCGATGGAAATATTGTTGTCATCATATAAAACAATCAGTTTGCCCAAGCCCAGGGTGCCGGCGAGCGAACAGGCTTCGTGCGATACGCCTTCCATCAGGCAGCCGTCGCCCATGAAGACGTAGGTGTAGTGATCGACGATGTTCAAACCGTCTTTATTAAACTCAGCGGCAAGGATTTTTTCGGCCAATGCCATGCCCACTGCGTTGGCAATGCCTTGTCCCAGCGGGCCGGTGGTGGTTTCCACGCCGTCGGTGTAGCCGTATTCGGGGTGGCCTGGGGTTTTGCTGTGCAGTTGGCGGAAGTTTTTTAGGTCTTCGATGCTCAGGTTGTAGCCGGTCAGGTGCAGCAGGCTGTACAACAGCATGGACGCGTGGCCGTTGGAGAGGATGAAGCGGTCGCGGTTGTAGAATTTGGGGTTGGCAGGGTTGTGGTGCAGGAATTTTGTCCACAATACTTCAGCCATTTCCGCCATACCCATAGGCGCGCCGGGGTGGCCGGAGTTGGCTTTCTGGATGGCATCGGCGGAGAGGAAGCGGATGGCGTTGGCAAGTTGGGAGGGCATAGTGTTTCCTAAATGATTGGTTTAGATAGAGTAATGAGGCTACCTGAAAATTACCCGGCAAGCGAAAACGGCGCAAATTATCGCACTTTTACGCAGTGCGTTCAAAACATCAGGCGAACAGCTTTTCCAGTGCGGCCTCAATATCGCGGCGCACCACGGCTTTGCTGCAGTTGCTGTTGATAACCGCATAGCGCTCGGGTGCGGCGGCGGCGCGCTCTAGGTAGCTTTGTCGCACACGGGTGAAGAAATCGGATTTTTCCTGCTCGAAGCGGTCTTTGTGGCGGCTGCGTTCGATGCGTGCCAAGGAAATTTCCAACGGCACGTCGAGCAGGATGGTGAGGCTGGGGCGCAGGCTGCCCTGCACCCATTGTTCGAGCTGGGCAATATCGGCTTCTGGCAGGCCGCGGCCGCCGCCTTGGTAGGCGAAGGTGGCATCGGTGAAGCGGTCGGACACCACGGAGACGCCGCGCTCCAGAGCGGGCAGGATAACACTTTCGATATGCTGGGCGCGGGCGGCAAACATGAGCAGGGTTTCGGCACGCAGGCAGGCCTGGGTTTGCGGGCTGAGCAGCAGGCGGCGCAAGGCTTCGCCCAAGGGTGTGCCGCCGGGCTCGCGGGTGAACAAGACGGGGCGCCCTTGTGCGGCAAACCATTCGCGGATTACGGCCAGTTGGGTGGTTTTGCCGGCGCCATCGATGCCGTCGAGGGTGATGAAATGGGCGGAGGTCATTTTCAGGTAGCCTTTTGCTTTAGTGTTGCTGTTGGTTTGGCTGATCGGGCGTTTCACTTTCAGGCGCTGCCTCGCTTTCGATATTGAGGTGTTTGCGCAATACGAAGGCTTGGGCGGCGAGGAAGATACCCATCAGGATGAGCTGGCCGTAGCTTTTGAAGTGGATAAACAGGTTTTTGGCCTGCTCGGAGGCGTCGTAGTGGTAGAGGCCGAACCAGTAGTGCAGAGCGGCGAGCAGGAGGAAGAAGGCGGCCCAGGCGTAGGTGAGGCGTTGCCAGCCTTGCGGGCTGAAGCGGAATACGTCTTTGGCCACGGGCTGCATCAGGGGTTTGCCGATAAGGGCGCTTACGGCCAGGGCGAGGACGAAGCTGAGGTTGATGATGGGGGTTTTCCAGCGCAGATAGAGGTCGTCGCGCAGGAGGATGGTGGCGCCGCAGAAGAGGATGGTGAGCACGAGCACCACCCATTGCTGTTTGGTGAGCCGCCATTTTTGCCGCACGAGGTGGATGCCGTACACAATCAGGGTGGCGGCCAATACGGCGGCAGCGCCGGCCAAGAGGCCGAATTTCTTGGAGGCGATGAAAAAGGCGAGGAGGGGGAGGAGGTCGAGCAGGGCGGTCATGTTACGGTCTTTTCAAAATATAGCGGCGGACGTTGGCGTTGTGTTCGTCTAATGTGCGGCTGAATTCGCTTTTGCCGGTATTGTCCATGCGGGAGACGAAGTAGAGGTAGTCGGCGCCGCTGGGGTGGGCGGCGGCTTGGAGGGCGGCTTCGCCGGGCAGGGCGATGGGGGTGGGGGGCAGGCCGTCGCGGGTGTAGGTGTTGTAGGGGGTGTCGCGCTGGAGGTCGGCGCGGCGGATGCGGCCGTTATAGGCGCTGCCCATGCCGTAAATCACGGTGGGGTCGGTTTGCAGGCGCATGCCTTGGTTGAGGCGGTTGACGAATACGGCGGCCACGTTGGCGCGGTCTTCTTCGTGGGCGGTTTCTTTTTCGATGATGCTGGCCATGGTGAGCAGCTCGTAGGGGTTTTTATACGGCAAATTGCCGGCACGGTCGCTCCAAGCGGATTGCAGCTGGCTTTGCATACGGCGGTAGGCAAGGCGGTAGATTTGCAAATCGCTGCTGTCGTAGTCGATTTCGTAGCTGTCGGGGAAGAAGCGGCCTTCGGGATGTTGCACGTCGGCATCGGAGGCGATGGCGGCGAGGAGTTGGCGGTCGCTCCAGCCGGCGGTGTCGTGGCGGATGTCGGCGGTTTGGTTGATGAGACGGCGCATTTGGGCAAAACGCATGCCTTCGATAATGCGTACGGTGATGGTGTCGGGGCGGCCGTTTTTCAGGTGGCGCAGGATTTGCCAGGAGGAGGCGCGGGGCTGGAGGCGGTAGTTGCCGGGCAGGAGCTGTTTGTGGGTGCCGGTGAGGTAGGCGGCGGCTACGAACACCCAGCGGCTGTAGATGGCATCGTTGGCGGCCAGCGTGCGGCTCACGCTGCCGATGCCGCTGCCACGCTCCACGCGCAGGCGTTGGCTGTGGGTGTCTTTGGGGGCGAAGAGCAGGCCGGCAAATAGGGCGGCGGCCAGCAGGATAAGGGCAAGCAGGGAATAGAGGATTTTTTTCAGCATGGGTTTCGGTGTGGCCGATTAAAGGGCGGCAGTATAGCCCAGGGCGGGGCGGATGCGAAGCGGCGCGGTTGATTTGGAGGGCGGGCAAAGGCTACCTGAAACTGCTTTGTTTGTTTTTCAGGTAGCCTTGTTGCGGTTTGCAGGCCGAACTTTACTCTTCTTCTTTACCAAACCAGCGTTGCCAGCCTTCGCGGATTGGTGGGGCGATTTTCAGCAGATACACCAACACCACAATATTGCCTGCCGCCACGATGAGGTAAAGCAGGTTGATGCTGTCGAACAGCCATAGAAGGATGGCGGAGAGCAGGGCGGCGGCCACCATGAAGAGGCCGTTGATGATGTTGTTGGCGGCGATGGCGTGAGCACGGAATTCTTCGCTGCTGGCGGTTTGCAACCAGGTGTAGAGCGGCACGGAGAAAAAGCCGCCGCAGAAGCCGAGCAACACGATGCAGAGCATCACGGCATAGGCATCGCCGCGCAACAGGAAGCTGCCGATGCCGCTGTATTCGTGATAGTGCGTGCCATGCACGAGGGAAACGAGCAGCAGGCCGAATATGGCCATGCCCACCGTACCCACGGCCACCCAGCCGAGATTGAGCCGGCGGTGACTGAGTTTGGCGCACAGCACGGAGCCGCTGCCGATGCCGATGGAAAACAGGGTGAGCATCAGGTTGAACACATTGTCGTTGCCGCCCAGGTGCAGCTTGGTGAAGGTGGGCAGCTGGGTGGTGTACACCGCGCCGATAAACCAAAACCAGGAAATGCCGATGATGGCGGCGTAGATTTCGCGGTTGGCAAAGGCTTGTTTCAGAATGGCTTTGGAGTTGTGCACAATGTGCCAGTCGATTTTTGCTTCCGGGGTTTTCGGCGTCACGCGCGGCATAAACAGGCTGGAGGCGAGACCGCCGGCAGCAATGATGAGCAGGAAAACGGATACCGTGGTGCCGCCGATACCGGCCAGAATAGTGCCCAAAATCTGGCCGAACAGGATGGCGAGAAACGTGCCGCCTTCCACCAGGCTGTTGCCCACAATCAGCTCGTGTTCGTCCAAATAATCGGGCAATACGGCGTATTTGAGCGGGCCGAACAGCGTGGAATGCAGGCCCATCAGGAAAATGCAGAGCAGCAAAAGCAGCAGCGACTGGCTGAGGAAGCCCACCGTGGCCAGCAGCATAATCAGCACTTCGGCCACCTTCACCGCCACCGCCATGCGGCTGCGGTCGAACTTGTTGCACAGCTGGCCGGAGAGGGCGGAAAACAGGAAGAAGGGCAACACAAACAGAAGCGCACTCACGTTAATCATTTGTGCCGGCTCGATGAAGCCGTTTTTGCCCAAACCATAAAAGCTGATCATGGTGGCCAGCGCGATTTTGAACAGGTTGTCGTTGAGTGCGCCGAGGAATTGGGTGCCGAACAGCGGGGCAAAGCGGCGCGATACGGCAAATTTGAAGCCTGGATTCATGGTTTGTCCTGCGGGGGTGGGGAGTCGGGATGGACGGAATCGTCGTCCATCAGAATGCGGTGGGCGGGGCCTTCCAAATCGTCAAACTGGCCGTTGTGGCCGGACCACCAAAAGAAATAGCCGATTACGAAGGCTAGCACGATGCTGATGGGAATCAAGATAAACACGCTGTCCATCAAAGGTTTCCTTCCAAATCGGTGAGCAGCAGGGTGTGGCCGCCGAGGCGCAGGTATTGCTGGCGGATATCGGCTGCCAGGCCGCCTTCGGCATCATACAGGGCAATGCCCTCGCCATGCGGCTGCCAAACCAGCAGCTGGCCGGCCAGGGCTTCCAATGCACGGGCAGGCGCGGCATCTTCCGGCGGCAACGCGGCTGCGTGCGCTTGAATCATGGCGCTGCCGGAGATGGGCTCATCGTCGTTGTCGGCAATGAGCACGAGGAAACCGAGCAGGGTGCCGTTGGGAGTGCTGAGGGTGAATTGGCGCATTTTCAGGTAGCCTTTTATTTCAGGTAGCCTTAGTTGAGTGTGTTATTTGCTGTTGAGCAGCCAATATTGCAGGCCGACCAAGGTTTTGCCGTCTTGAATCTGGTTGTTGGCAATGGCTTCCCGCACGGCTTGGCGCGAGAGCAATACGGTTTCGACAAATTCGTCTTGGTCGGGCTTGCGGGTGCTGGTGGGCGTGATGCCTTCGGCGAGGTAGAGATACATTTTCTCGTCGCAGAAGCCTGGGGCGGTGTAGAAGGTATGCAGTAGGCGTACGGATTGGGCGCGGTAGGGGGTTTCTTCTTCCAGTTCGCGCGCGGCGCATACGGCCGGATCCTCGCCGGCATCGAGCTTGCCGGCGGGCAGCTCGAGCAGGGCTTGGCCGGTAGCATATCGCCATTGGCGCACCAGCACCACTTCGTCTGCTTCGGTAACGGCCAGCACACAGGCGGCGCCGGGGTGGCGGATAACAATGCGGTAGTTTTGGTTGCCGTTGGGCAGGCGCACAGTATCGCGGGCAATGGTAACGAATTTGCCGTCGAAAATCGGTTCGGAAGAGAGTTGGGTTTCGGTGAGGTTCATTGCAGTGGGGTGAGGCTACCTGAAATTTTCAGGTAGCCTTTTCTAGAAACAGATTATTGGGAAACGTAGCCGCGCAGTTCTTTGGCCTTGTTGCGGGCCTCGGTGGCGGTGCATTCGAGGCGGGCGAGCTGGCCGTTGTTGCCGCCGCCGGCCTGTTGGGCGGCTTGGGCACATTTGGCTGCGCTGCTGGCGGCCCAGGATTGGTAGTCTTGACCGATGATGTCTTTCACATCGGCAGGCACGCTCTGCCACACATTGCGCAATTCCTGCTGGGCGGCTTGGGCACGCTGGGTGGCTTCAGTGAGCTGGTTGCCGGTGAAAGTTTCGGCTTCCTGCTTGAGGGTGGGGATGCGCTGCTGCAGCTCGCGGGTGTCGCATTCGATACGCAGTGCTTCTTGCTCTAGCGGATCGGTGGAATCGGCCTTGCTTTGGTAGGTACATTGGCTCACCCGCAGACGTGCCCATTGGCTTTGCGCGTCTTTGAGCGCGGTTTGGACGGCGTCGGGCAGTGCTTGCCAAGTCTTATTCAGGTTTTCTTGCGCCTGTTTGTTTTCGGTGCGCAAAAGTTCGATACGGGCTTGCAGACGGTTTTGGTCGAGCGTGTTTAGCTCTTGCTGGCGGGTTTCCTCGGCTGCGGATTTCTGGCGGATTTCGGCTACTTGTTTGGCCAAATCGGGGGCGGTGAGGTAGAAGGACAGGGGCGGCTGCAGGCCGGAGGAGGCGGTTTTGCTGTCTACGTTGATAACGAGTTTGTCGCCGCTGTCGGTTTGGCTGACGGTGTAGTTGAGCGGGCGAATGTAGCCGCCTTGGCCGTCGGGTTTGAGGGTGGGGTCGCCGGCGGTCATCATTTCGTTGTATTCGATGCCGTCGCTTTCATTGATCTCCATGTAGTCGGAAATGCTTTGTTTCAGGCGGGCTTGGGCTTCCGGTTTGGGGGCAAAGCGCAGGGTGGCTTCGCAGGCAAGTTGTTTGTTGTCTTCGGAAGCGGCTTGGGTGGTGCGGATGTCGGTGATTTCGAAGCCGAGCTGGTCGAGTGCGGCCTGGATTTCGGCGGCACCAACCTGTGGGGCGGGCAGTTCGCTGTCGCTAGGCGGGAAGGCAGTAGCCTGAATTTGGGCTTTGAGCTGTTCGAGCGCTTCGGGTGCTTGGCAGCTGAGGGCGGCCGGTTTGGCTTCTTCTTTGCCGCAGGCAGCCAGCGAGGCAGCGATCAGGAGGGCGAGGACGGGTTTAATCAGGGGGTTCATGTTTGGATTCCTTGATTAGGAGATGGATAACAGTATTCTAACCCGCCATGGTGAGCGATGGCGGGAAATTTTGGTTTTGCAGCGAAAGCACTTTACTTCCTGCTGCTGCGGCTTGCCACTTATACTGTTGGCAGCTTGCTGCTTGGTAGAGAGAAGCATTACTTGGCTATAACTGAAGCTGTAGTTTTTCAGGTAGCCTGTGTTTGGTTTGGCGGTAAATGCTACCTGAGAGTTTGCGGCATGCTGGTGCTATTGCAGCAGCAACCTGAAGCGGATGCCGATTTTGCGCCATTGGGCGGCATCATCGGCCAGTGCGCCGGCGGTGAGGAGGTTGTCTTCCGGCCATTGACGGCTAATGGCGAGGGTGTAGTTTTTGTTTTCGTAGCTCAGTCGGGTGCCTGCGGGCAGGGTGTGTGGCAGGCGGGCGCGGCAGAACAGTACGGCCAGGCGCAGGGCGGCCACGGCAAGCCACATGGTGGGGCTGATAGGCAGCTCGGCCATTTTTTTTAAATCGCCGCGCTGGCCGAGCACCAGGGTGGCGAGGATTTGCTGCTCTTGGCGGGAAAATCCGGGCATGTCGGCTTGCTCGAGGATGTAGGCGGAGTGCTTATGATAGGCAGTGTAGGCAATGTCGGTGCCGATTTCGTGCACGAGGGCGGCCCAGCGCAGGTATTGTTGCCAATAGTGGCGCTCTTTTTCGGATTCGCGTTCGGCGAGCATGTTGAAGAACTGGGCGGCGAGGGTGGCCACGCGTTGGGCTTGGTTTTGGCTGACGTGGTAGCGCTGTTGGAAATGGGCGATGGTTTGCTCACGCATGTCTTCGTTGAGCTGGCGGCCGATGAGGTCGTAGAATACGCCGTCGCGTAGGGCGGCGTCGGTTACGGTCATGCTGTCGATATCGAGCTCGGCAAATACGGCGTTCATCATGGCCAGCCCACCAGCGAATACTTCGATGCGGTCGGCTTTCATGCCTTCGAATTTGGCTTTTTTGGTGCTGCCGGCTTCAATCAGACGGGTGGCAATTTTTTGTAGGGCGGCGGGAGTGATGCGGTTGTCTTCGGGATTGGCGGCGGCAATGAGGTCGCGCAGGGTGCGGGCGGTGCCGGAAGTGCCCACGGCCAGCTGCCAGCCGGTGCTTTTCAACAGCTTGGCAATGCGTTGGATTTCGCTGCGGGCGGTGTTGACGGCTAGCTTGAAGGATTCGGCGGATACTTTGCCTTTGGGGAAGAAACGCAGGCTGTAGCTTACGCAGCCGAGATTGAGGCTTTCGGTGATGTCGGGCTGCAGGCGGCTGCCGATTACGAATTCGGTGGAGCCGCCGCCAATATCAACCACCAGCATCTGCCCGCTGCCGGGTGGCAGGGTGTGGATGACGCCGGTGTAGATAAGGCGGGCTTCTTCGCGCCCGGCGATGATTTCGATGGGAAAGCCCAAGGCGGCTTCGGCGCGGGGCATGAAGGGAGCGATATTTTTGGCCACGCGGAAGGTGTTGGTGGCCACGGCGCGCACCTGCTCGGGCGGAAAGCCGCGTAGGCGCTCGTGGAATTTGGCCAGACAGGCTAGTGCCCGCTCTTGGGCGGCTTGGTCGAGTTGTTTGTGTTCGTCCAGCCCGGCGGCAAAGCGCACCATATCTTTGATGGAATCAACGATTTGCAGCTGCCCGTTGTGGTTGGTGCAGATTTGCAGGCGGAAACTGTTGGAGCCGAGGTCTACCGCGGCCAGCATATTGGCGGGAATGGTCATATTGCTTGTGTTGGATAGAAAGCGTGTATCTTACCTTGCGGCGCCTAGTGTGTCATTATGCTGCGGAATTTCAGCTCGCCTCTAGGGGAAGCGGCTTTGTTATAATGCGCTTGAGGCTACCTGAAAATTGGTTTTCTATTTTTCAGGTAGCCTGCGTTATGGTTTAGATTGAGTGTGAAAGGTTGGTTTATGCGGATTCGTGCGTGCAATGCTGTGCTGAAACGCGGTGTGGCGGCGGGGTTGTTGGCGCTGCTTGGAGCCTGCTCGCTGGTGAACTATCGGCCGGTGGCTACTATTTCGAAAGTAGATACCACGCAGGGCTACCGGCTGGAGCAGAGCATTGCGCAGCAAAACGACGATGTATTCGTGGTGCTGCTGTTTTCCGGCGGCGGCACGCGCGCGGCGGCTTTGGGCTACGGCGTGCTCGAAGAGCTGGCCAAGCAGCCGGTGTACATCGAAGGGCGGGAAAAACCGCTGCTCGATAGCGTGGACTTGGTGTACGGCGTGTCCGGCGGCTCGGTGCTGGCTACTTATTATTCGCTCCATGGGCGCGATACCATCCCTGCATTTGAACAGCAATTCTTGAAGCAGAATTTCCAAAAACTGGTAAGCCGGCAAGTGTTCTCGCTGGCCAACCTGCCGCGCCTGACCTCGCCTGAATTCGGGCGCGGCGATTTGCTGCAGGAGCAGTTTGAAGCCAGCCTGTTTGGCCACGCCACCTTCGGTGATTTGGCCAGTCGGCGCAAAGGCCCGTTTGCCGTGGTGTCGGCCACCGATATGTCGATAGGGCGGCGCTTTGATTTCACGCAAGAATTTTTCGACATGATGTGCCTCAACCTTTCCGATTTGCGCCTGGCGCGCGCTGTGGCCGCCTCCAGCGCCGTACCCGTGGTGTTCAGCCCGATTACGATTAACAACAACGGCGGCAACTGCGGCTACACCCTGCCGCCGCGCCTGCAAAACGCGCTGGAACACGGTAGCGACGAGCAGCAGCAAGCCCGAACCCGCCGCGAGTTTGGCCAAGAGTTGGCGCTATATCAAGACAGCAAAAACCGTCCTTATGTCCATTTGCTCGACGGCGGTCTCACCGACAACCTCGGTTTGCGCGGCCTACTGGAAGCCACTGAAATCTATCCCAGCCAAATTCTGCACCGCCAGCTGGCCAACCAAAACGTGCGCAAAATCATCGTGATCAGCGTAAACGCGCAAAACCAGCTCGACAGTACCATCGACCAAAGTGCCAAAGTGCCCGGCCTCTACGATGTGTTGGGCGCCATCATCAACGTGCCCATCGACCAAAATTCGCAAGAGTCGCTACGCCGCATCCGTGCTGTGGCCGACCAATGGAACAGCCAGGCCGGTAGCCGCCGAGGCCAGCCGATCAGCCTGCATTTCGTGAGCCTAAGCTTGCGAGATTTGCCCGACTCCACCCTGCGCAAAAACGTGCTCAATATTTCCACCAGCTTTTACCTGCCGCGTGAGGACATCAACAACCTGAAAGAAGCCGCCCGCGTGCTGATGCGCCAATCGCCCGAATACGCCCGGGTGCTGGCTGCCTTATCGAAAGAAGCGGGGTCAGAATCAGGGGCACAAGAAGGCTCGACTGCGCCGGCTCAAGATGCCTGCAAAAACGGCACAGCGGCAACCAGGGCAGATTGTTTGGAGGAAGGTGAGGCAGAGTGAGGATAGTTGGTTAAGCTGGAAGGCTACCTGAAAGATTTCAGGTAGCCTTTTATAGTGGGTGGATATCAAACTAAGCTAGTGTTAGCTTGCTTTATCGTATTGATCAGCTTTCAGGGAGCCTGCTTTTTACGTGCGCCCCACACGAACAGCGCCACACCCGCCCATACCCACAGATAACCGGTAAACTGCATACGGCTGAACGGCTCGTGGAAGGCGGTGAGGCCGAGTAGGAATTGCAGGCTGGGCGAGAGGTATTGCAGTATGCCGATGGTGGTGAGGCGGATGCGTTGCGCGGCGGCGGCAAACAGCAGCAGCGGAATCATGGTGGCGGCACCGCTGCCGATTACAATGGCCAAGGGCAGGGGCGGCAATTGGGTGAAGACCAGGCTGCCGTGCCAATAATGCCAGCCAAGATACAGGAGGGCAAAGGGCAGCAACATCAGTGTTTCCAGCGTGAAGCCGGGCAGGGCTGGCAGCGGGGCAAGTTTACGCAACAGGCCGTATATGCTCCAGCTCACACCGATGCCCAGTG
Organism: Eikenella sp. NML120348; assembly: GCF_001648435.1. Classification (NCBI taxonomy): domain Bacteria; kingdom Pseudomonadati; phylum Pseudomonadota; class Betaproteobacteria; order Neisseriales; family Neisseriaceae; genus Eikenella; species Eikenella sp. NML120348. Next base: position 220,574 of record NZ_LXSP01000001.1, read on the forward strand.
CAATCCAAGGCATCTGCCCGCCCCATGCGGAAAGCCACACCACGCCCACGATGGCTAAAAGAATCGCGCCGATTTGCAGCGGGCGCAGGGCTTCGCGCAGAAACAGTCGGCCGCAGAAGATGCTGGCGAGGGGTGCGATGAAGTAGCCCAGGCTGGCTTGCAATACCTGCCGTTGGGTGATGGCAGCCAAATAGAGCAGCCAGTTTGCCGCCAATAGGGTGGAACAGATGGCGAAGGCGGTGAGGGTTTGGCGGCTTTTGACGGCTTGTACGAGTTGGGTGCGGGCAGAAGGTGAGCAGGCTACCGCGCCGATGGCGAGCAGCGATGCCCATACGATACGGTGTGCCATCAGTTGCCCGGCGCCGATGGGCTGGCCGACTAGGGGCAGCCAGTAGAGCGGGAAAAAGCCCCAAATCAGGTAGCAGCCGATGACGCAGTAGAGGCCGCGGCGGTATTCGGTGGAGTGGGTGGTATTCATGATGTGTTGGCGGATGGTGTAGAGACTACCTGGAAGTGTTGGCTTCAGCGTGGCCATAGCTTAAGTGTTTATATTTTCATGCGGTGTGGATGCACCTTGCTGTATTACTTGTACTCTGCCGCTTGCTACCTTACATGAAAAAATAAGTGTTTAGCTATCGAATCAAACGAAACCTATAAGCCAGTTTGTTTGGGTTACACGAGAACGGTAGAGGCTACCTGAAAATCCGTCGGGCGGTTTCAGATAGCCTCTATACAGCCGTTTGGCCGTTACATCAGGTTCAAATCACTTACACGCTCGAAGATGTGCGTACTTTCGCGGCCTTCTTCGTAGAGCTTGATGCGCAGGCGCAAGTCGTTGGCGGATTCGGCCTGGCGCAGGGCTTCGTCGTAGTCGATTTCGCCGTTGATGTAGAGGCGGAACAAGTCTTGGTCGAAGGTTTGCATGCCGTCGTCCTCAGCGCGTTCCATCAGCTCGCGAGCCTCAAGCAACTGGTTTTTGAATACGTGATCCTGCATAGCGGGGGTGTTGATAAGCAGGTCGATGATGGCATTTCGGCCTTTGCCGCCTTTTTTCAGCACCAAACGCTGGCCGATAATGGCCACTAGGTTCAACGCCAAGTCCATCAGAATTTGCGGATGCCGTTCTTCGGGGTACAAGTTCATAATACGCTCAACGGTTTGGCTGGCGTTGGTGGCGTGGATGGTGAAGAAGCACAAGTGGCCGGTTTGCGCCAGTTGTAGGGCGTACTCCATGGAGTGTTCGTTACGTACCTCACCCACGCAGACTACATCGGGCGCCTGACGCATGGCGCTTTGCACGGCTGCACCCCAGCTGTGGGTATCAAGGCCGACTTCGCGTTGGGTGATGATGCTCTTGATCGGGCTGTGAATATACTCGATCGGGTCTTCGATGGTTACGATGTGGCCGGCGGAGTGTTTGTTACGCCAGTCGAGCATCGCGGCCTGCGAAGTGGATTTACCGGAACCGGTGGGGCCGGCCAGAATAATCAGGCCGCGCTTGCGCATGGAGAGCTCTTTGAGCACTTGCGGCAGGCGCAGGTCGTCTATGGTGAGAATGTTGGTGGTGATGCGGCGCATTACCAAGCCGATGCGGCCTTGTTCATGGTAGGCGTTCACACGGAAACGGATACCGTTTTGTGATTGCAGGGAGTAGTTCAGCTCCCATTCCACCGGGAATTTGGCTTTCTGCTCGTCGTTGAAGGTGGAGTAAACGATTTGTGCGGCTTCTTCTTCGGCGAGCGGTTTTACCGGAATCGGCACCAGCGTACCGTCGATTTTGAACGAAGGCGGGAAGTTGCTGCTGATGAAGATATCGGAAGCGTTGCGTTTGAGCGATTCATCGGCCATTTTTTCCAGTAGCGGGTGCAGTTTGGCGCGCTCGCGGGTTAAGTGCTGGTTCGGGCCGTGGCCAATAGGCTGTGCCGGCGCGGCATGCAGCGGCGGATGGCTAGACACGGCTGGTGCGGGACGGGCGGTAGGCTGCTGCGGGGCAGTCTGAGCCAGAGTCGGTTTGGCTGGGGTCTGCATTGGTTGGGCGGCATGGGGTGCAAGGGCTGCTGCGTATTTAGATTTAAGTTGCGGCTGCGGTTGTGCTGCTTGCGGCTGCACTGGTTGGGCAGGCGGCGTAATGGGCTGTGCCACGAAACCTGGTTCAATCAATTCCGGTTTGCCGAATGTGCTTTCGGGCAAATCGGGCAGCGGCGGAATATCGAGTGTACCAGTGGCCAGCTGGCTTTCCATGGAAGCCAAATTGCCATTCGGCATCATGGCGGCAGTAACGGGAGTGGGTTCGGGCGGTAGGTCGTCGCGTTGGTTGGCCATTTCGGAGAGCAGCTCGGCCAAGTTTTGTTTGTGCTGATCGTTTGACATGATGTTTTCCCTTGTACGATTGTCGGTTTAGACGAGTTGGTCGGGGTTCTGCGCTTTGGCGCGGGCGGCATCGATGCTGATAATGCCGCGTTTGAGCAGGGCCTGCAGGGATTGGTCGAGCGTCTGCATACCGTGTGCTTGGCCGGTTTGCAGGGCAGAACCGATTTGGGCGATTTTGTTTTCGCGGATCAGGTTGCGCACGGCGGCGGTGGAAATCAGGATTTCGTGCGCGGCCACGCGGCCTTTGCCGTCTTTGGTTTTGAGCAGGGTTTGCGAAATCACGGCGCGCAGTGATTCGGAAAGCATGGAACGCACCATCTCTTTTTCGCCGGCGGGGAACACGTCGATAATACGGTCCACGGTTTTGGCTGCACCGGTGGTATGCAGGGTGGCGAATACTAGGTGGCCGGTTTCGGCGGCGGTGAGCGCCAAACCGATGGTTTCCGGGTCGCGCATCTCACCCACCAGGATGATATCCGGGTCTTCACGCAGTGCGGAGCGCAGAGCGTTGGCGAAGCTGTGGGTGTGTTGGTGTAGTTCGCGTTGGTTCACCAAGCATTGTTTACTCTGGTGCACAAACTCGATCGGGTCTTCGATAGTGAGGATGTGGTGGTGATGGTTTTCGTTGATGTAGTTGATCATCGCTGCCAGGGTGGTGGATTTACCGGAACCGGTGGGGCCGGTTACCAGCACCAGGCCGCGCGGCTGGTCGGAAATTTTTTGGAATACTTTGGGCGCGTTCAATTCTTCCAGTGTGAGTACTTTGCTGGGAATAGTACGGAATACGGCAGCCGGACCGCGTTCGGTGTTGAATGCGTTCACACGGAAACGGGCGATGTTGGGCAGTTCGAAGGAAAAGTCGGTTTCCAGCCGTTGTTGGTAGTCTTTGCGCTGGTGGTCGTTCATGATGGAAGAGATCATGTTGCCCACTTCTTCGGCGCTCATTTCCGGCAGGTTGATGCGGCGCACGTCGCCGTGCACGCGGATCATAGGTGGTAGGCCAGCGGAGAGGTGCAAGTCGGATGCTTTGTTTTTCACGCTGAACGCGAGTAGGTCGGTAATCTGCATGGCGTTTGAAACTCCCTTTTCAGTAATTTTTTTGCAGTTTTGCTAAAAACAGTTCATTGTAAATACAGATGGCAGGATAAATAAAGGAAAACTTGTATTTTCATGTAAAATTGGCGGTTATCTGAAACAGGATACAGGGTTTTGGCATGTTTCTGGCTATTGGCCGGGATGATGCCCAGTCAGACAGAGGCTACCTGAAAATCCATTCTGTTTATTTTTCAGGTAGCCTCCTGCAATCTACCGGCCAATCAAACGCCATTCCAAACACCCTTTCTTAATCATGATGACCTCGCAACAAAAAGGCCTAGCCTGGACGGCGGCGATGGCGCTGTTTATGCAGTTGCTGGACGCCACTATTTTGAATACTGCGCTGCCGGTGATGTCGGCAAGCCTGCACGAATCGCCGCTGCAAATGGAGCTGGCCATCATCAGCTATGCGCTTACTGTGGCCGCGCTGATTCCACTATCGGGCTGGCTGGCCGACCGGCTGGGTACGCTCAACGTGTTCCGGCTGGCGGTGGCGGTGTTCGTGCTCGGTTCGGTGGCCTGCGCCGCCTCGCCCACTTTAAACTGGCTGGTGCTGGCACGGATTTTGCAGGGCGTGGGTGGCGCGCTGATGATGCCGGTGGCGCGGCTGGCGATTATCCGCACCGTGCCCAAATCGGAATTGGTGGCGGCGTGGAATTTAATGTCGATGACCGGCCTCATCGGCCCCATCGTCGGGCCGATTTTGGGCGGTTGTATGGCGGTAAACCTTTCTTGGCACTGGATTTTCTTCATCAATATTCCCATCGGCCTGTTCGGCATCGCCATTGCCGGACGCTATATGCCCAATGTGCGGGCCGCCGTGCAGCCCTTGGATTGGCTGGGCTTTTTGCTGTTTGCCGGTGGCCTGGTGGGGATTACCTACGGGCTGGAGCTGGCGGCGGAAAACCTGCACAACGGCCGCCGCGCCCTAGTAGTTATCGGGCTGGGTGCGGCGGCCATGTGGCTGTATGCCGCGTATGCGCGGCGTGCTAAAAATCCGCTGCTGCCGCTTTCGCTGTTCCGGGTGCATACTTTCAGTATCGGGCTGGCAGCGAACCTGATGTTCCGCGTGCTCTCTTCCGGCATCCCCTTCCTGGTGCCGCTGATGCTTCAGGTAGCCTTCGGCTACAATGCCGAAATGGCGGGCTGGATGCTCGCGCCGGTGGCGTTGAGCTCGATTTTGATGAAACCGTTTACTGCGCCGATTCTGGTGCGCTTCGGCTATAAAGGTACGCTCTTGGGTGTGGCCGTGGCTATGTCGGCCGTGGTGGCTGCGCTGTCGCTGCTCGATTCGCACAGCTCGATAACGTTTTACATGCTGCTGGCCACCTGCTTCGGCCTGTGCCAATCCCTGATGTTCACCGCCATCAACACTCTTACCATCGGCGATTTGTCGAACGAAGAAGCCAGCGCGGGCTCGACCATGCTCAGCGTGGTGCAGCAGGTGGGCATCGGCATCGGCATTGCCGTGGCCGCCGTGATTTTGGGCGCATACCGTGCCGCCGTGGGCGAAACCGGCGCGCTGCTGGAACAGGCCTTCAGTTACACCTACCTGTCGCTGGCTACCTTCGGCCTGGTGCTACTGTGGCTGTTGGCCAAACTGCATTCCGGCGACGGCGGGCATTTAAACCGTAAGGCTACCTGAAACCTTCATCCGCACATTTGAATAGATTTGAAAGCCATCATGAGCAATACCACCCCCAACTACCTTACCCCAGTCGGCTGGCAGGCATTGAAAGACAAGCTCTATCAGCTGGTGAACAAAGAGCGCCCCGAAATCGTGCAAATCGTCAACTGGGCCGCCTCCAACGGCGACCGCAGCGAAAACGGCGACTATCTCTACGGCAAACGCCGCATGCGCGAAATCGACCGCCGCATCCGCTTCCTCACCAAACGGCTGGAAGCGGCGCAAGTGGTCGATCCCGAAACCCGCGAAGCCACCGACCAAATCTTTTTCGGCGCCACCGTGGAACTGCTGCGCGGCAACGGCGAAGAGCAAACCGTGCGCATCGTGGGCGTGGACGAAATCGACACCGCCCGCCACAAAATTTCCTGGACTTCCCCGCTCGCCCGCGCCTTGCTCAAAGCCCGCGAAGGCGATGAAATTGTGTTCCACGGGCCGGAAGGCAGGGAGGAAATCGAAGTGTTGTCTGTAGCTTATGTGAAGATAGAGTAGAGGGCAGATATATCGTGTAGGGAAAGGCTACCTGAAAATTTTCAGGTAGCCTTTTGCTGGCGTAAAGCGGTGTTGCCATGCTTAAACAACATCCGTTTTTAGCCGGCCTGGTGCAGAGATGACGGCCATGCTTGGATAGTGTTCCGACAGGTATAAAACTTATTCCTACAAGGTTGCAGGCTACCTGAAATTTAGCAGATTGACTGAAACGAAATGATGGGCTAGTTTCAGGTAGCCTTTCATCATATTGCAGGCTATAATCTGCCGCCATTAGTCGGGGTGCCGCAGAGGCGGCTGAGAAAATACCCGTTGTACCTGATACAGCTAGGGTCTGCCGGCAATTACTGGTTTCCGCGTCTTCTCGTTTCCAAAGCAGCATCTTCCGCGTTGGCAATCCTCGCAAGGTGTACAACCTTGCTGTGGTTTCCGCCTTGAATCTACCGCCTTGGGAACAAAAATCCACTTGGAAAAGTAATTGCCAACAGCCCCAATACTGGCGTAGGAAACTATGTGGGTGGCTAGGCATCAAACAGTACAGTTTGATAACAGGCTACCTGAAAGCGAAGCTGAAGAGCCCGCCATATTCTCTTGATACAACACCATTTCTCGCCCGATCCAATAGCGGGCGTTTTTCTTGCCCGTGCCGCCAATCAATAGGAATAAAGTAATATGGAAATCAAATATCTAGATCAAGTTCGTGCCCGTAATCCGCTGGTGCACAATATCACCAATATCGTGGCGGCCCATTTCTCGGCCAACGGCCTGCTTGCAATTGGTGCTTCGCCGATTATGGCCGACAGCGTGGACGAAATGGCGGAGCTGGCAGCGGTGAGTTCGGTAGTGGTGCTGAACATCGGCACGCTGAACAAGCAGAAGGTGGAAGCCATGCTGGTGGCGGGCAAGTCGGCCAACCGTGCGGGCGTGCCGGTGGTGCTTGATCCGGTAGGCGCAGGCTTTACCCAGCTGCGGCGCGAAACCACGGCGCAGCTGTTGGCAGAAATCCGATTTGCTGCTGTGCGCGGCAATGCGGGCGAAATGGCGCACATTGCCGGGGTGGAATGGCATGCCAAAGGCGTAGATGCAGGCAGCGGCTCGGCCGATTTGCACAGCATCGCCCAACGCATTGCGCAGCAATACGGTTGCGTTGCCGCCATCAGCGGCGAAACTGACTACGTTTCCAACGGCAGCCGCACCGCTAAATTGAATAACGGCACGCCGCTGTTCCCCAAAGTAACCGCTTCCGGCTGCCTGTTGAGCACGGTGGTGGGCGCATTTGCCGCTGTGGCCGCGCCGGAAGACTATCTGCACGCCGTGGCCGAAGCCTGCACCGTGTATGCCGTGGCGGGCGAATTGGCGGCGCAGGGCTTGCAGCCTTCGCAGAGCGGCTCGTTCGCATGGGAGCTGATCGACAGCCTGGCCGCTGTATCAGCACAGGAAGTAGCGGCACGCGCGAAAGTAGAATGGATTTAACGGCTTAATTAGGAGAGAACAGATGACGCAAATTGCACAAGCCCTTACCATCGCCGGCTCCGACAGCGGCGGCGGCGCCGGCATTCAGGCCGATTTGAAAACCTTTCAAATGCGCGGCGTGTACGGCATGAGCGTGCTGGCGGCGGTAACCGCGCAAAACACTCTCGGCGTGCAGGCCATCCACGGCGTGCCGCTCGATATTATCCGCGCACAAATCGATTCCATCGCCGCCGATTTTAGCTTCGCAGAAACTCGCGATGCTCGTTTTCAGGTAGCCGCTTTTAAAATCGGCATGCTCGGCACGGCCGAAGTGATTGAATGTGTGGCGGAAAAACTGACAGGCAAACCGTTTGGCCGGCTGGTGCTTGATCCGGTGATGGTGGCCAAGGGCGGTGCGCCGCTGTTGCAGCAAAACGCCGTGGCCGCGCTCAAACGGCATTTGCTGCCGCTGGCCGACGTGCTCACGCCCAACCTGCCCGAAGCCGAAGCGCTGACCGGCATCGATATCCAAACTGATGCCGACGCCGAACGCGCCGCCCACATCTTGCAGGAAGCCGGTGTACAAACCGTGGTGATTAAAGGCGGCCACAGCGGCGAATCGCAAAGCGAAATCTGCCGCGACTGGGTGTTTATGCCCGACGGGCAGTTCACTTTGGAAAGCCCGCGCTTCCCCACCCCGCACACCCACGGCACCGGCTGCACCTTCTCCGCCTGCCTCACCGCCGAGCTGGCCAAAGGCGCAGCGGTGGAAGCGGCCATCCGCACCGCCAAACAGTGCATCACCGCCGCCATCTCGCAGCCCATCAATATCGGCCATGGCCACGGGCCGGTAAACCATTGGGCGATGATGTGTGCAGAGTGAAGAAAGCAAGCAGACAGCTTGGCTGTGTGCAAAGGCTACCTGAAAAGATTTGGCTTCGTTGGAGCTGATGTTTTCAGGTAGCCTTCGTGTATATGGCTGGAAGGTTACCTGAAACTCGATGTGCTGAAACAAACGGCTTGGAACAAGATTCCAAGCCGTTTGTTTATTGTGCCAATTCTGCCCGGAACACGCCGCGCGAGGCGTTGGAGAGGCGGATTTCTTCGGCGTGTTCCAGCATGTCGCGGGTGATGTGCGTTTCGATGACTGTATTTGTGCCCAAGTAGGTTTGCGGCTGCTGCAACACGGCTTGGCGCATGACGCCGTTTAGGATGTCCAAATCCAGAGACGGGGTGAGCCATTGTCCTTGGTATTTGACGAACACGTTGCTTCTGCCGCCTTCGAGCAGGAGGCCGTTTGAATTGAAAAACAGGCTGTCGAATGCGCCCTGCGTTTCGGCGGTTTGCCATGCTTGGTCGTACAGGGCGCGGCGGGTGGTTTTGAAGCGGCGCAGGTAGTCGCGGCGCGGGAGGGGTTGCGGGGCGGGGATGATGCGCTGGGAAGCAGGCAGTTCAGCGGTGGCGGCATGGCTGAGGATGAGGCCGTCTGAAACGAGTTCGGTTTTCAGGCGGAACAGGCCGTCGGGCAAGTCGGCGATGTATTGCCGGATTCGGGTTTCGCAGTCATCGGGCAGGGGCAGGTTGAGGGCTTGGGCTGAGGTTTTCAGACGACCTAAATGCAGGTCGAGCAGGCGGCATTGCCTGTTTTCCACGCGCATGGTTTCGAAGATGCCGAAGGCGGGGCGCAATTCGTTGAGGAAACGGGCTTTCCAGCCGCATTCCCGATATTCGGCGGCGGGGTCGCTGTCGATGACGATGCCGGAACCGACGCCATACACCCCTTGATAGAGGTCGTCTGAAATCGGGTCTGAAACAGGTTTGAGCGACAGGGTGCGGATGACGACGTTGAATATGCCTTCAAATCCCAGCCCGCCCGCGCAGGGGTTCAGGTAGCCGATGCTGCCGGTGTACAGGCCGCGCGGTTCGGCTTCGAGCGATTCGATAATCTGCATGCTCATGAGTTTGGGTGCGCCGGTGATGCTGCCGTAGGGGAAGGCGGCGCGGAGGATGTCGGCGAACGAGGTGTTTGGCAGGGCTTGGGCTTGGATGGTGCTGGTCATCTGCCAGACGCTGCCGAAACGCGATACTTTAAACGGCTCGGGCACGCGCACTTTGCCAGTTTGGGCGATTTTGCCGAGGTCGTTGCGCAGCAAATCGACAATCATCACGTTTTCGGCGCGGTTTTTTGGGTCGTTTTGCAACTCGGCGGCGCGGCGTTCGTCTTGCCCGTCGCCCAAAATCGGCGCGGTGCCTTTCATCGGTTCGGTGCTGATGGTGCCGTCCGCACCGATTTTGAGGAAGAGTTCGGGCGAGAAACACAGCATTCACGCAGATTTCCCCTCCGTATCGGGCAGGTGGGACAAGACGGCATACAGAACGGGTTGGCGCAGGCGGCAAACCAATGTAGAGCAAGATTGCGCCGCGTTCAGACTCAATCCCCATTAGCGGCAAACCGAATTCGTAGTCTGCAAACAACACAGCATGCAGCCCTTTTGCAGCGTATCATCCAGCGAATCCAGTTCGTTATGATGGAAAAGGCGGATTTCCACATGATTTTGATAGAGTTTTTCGCGGCCGCTCACAGCATCGTCAAACAGGGTGAAATAGGGTATGGCTGTGAATGGGCAAGATATGAATGATAGGATCATACGCGCTTTAGGGGATGGAGTTTGGGTTTACCTGAAAAACGGATGATGGTTTTCAGGTAGCCTCATTACCATGAAACATGGATATAACTAAAGCGAATTGAATCTGCCATGGTGTAAACGCCATCTGGACTGCGGGAGAACAAAGGACAGTTGGTGGGAACAGCCGGCAAAGCGGCTGCGGCTTTACAAAGGGGCAGAAGGCTACCTGAAAAAGCATTTCCACTCCGCTTAACTATGCAAAAAGCAGGTGAAACAAACGGCCAATCAGCGCTCGGGTACGGGCAAAGCCAGCCGTAGCGGTCTTCAGCCAAGCCGTATTGGATGTCAGTAATCGCATTGTGGATGGCTGTGCCGTGCTCTTGGCTTTGCAGCACGATTTCCTTTCCATTGATAACAAAGGAAGTAACCGGCGACACCACGGCTACCGTTCCGGTGAGGGTGGCTTCTGCTCTGTTTTCTGCCGCTGCTTGCAATTCGGCCACGGTGAAATTGCACTCACTCACTTTGTAGCCCAAATCGGCGGCTACATGCAATACGGAATCGCGGGTTATACCGTGCAGGAATTCTTCGGTGGGCGGCTGCTTGGTGATGATTTCATTGCCATTAATCAGCGCAAAGTTGGACGTGCCGGTTTCCTGCACGTCGCCGTTCGGGCAGAACAACGCTTGGTTGGCGCCGTATTGCTCTCGGGCGCGCACCACGTTTTGCAGTGCGGAGGTATAGTTGCTACCGCATTTCACCCGGCCCATGTGCGGTGCACAGTGGATGTGTTCGGTTTCCACTAACAGCTTCATCGGCGAACCCACTTTGAAATAGTCGCCCACCGGCGAAGCCAAGATATACAGCATGGCCGAAGACGAGCCCACGCCGGCCTTGCCGATTGCCGGGTCGGTGCCGATAAGCGTGGGCGCAGATACATGGCGGCGGGCGCATCCGGCACAGGCAGTTCCAACAGTTTCGTACTCTGCTGCATACAGGCGATATTCACTTCCAGATGGAAGATAACGATACAGCCATTATTTTACTGGCGGAAGGCCTTCAGCCCTTCAAAGCACTCACTGCCGTAGTGCAGGCTGCTTGGCCGATGGCAGGGAGAGCGAATCGGAAGACTGCCGGCGCATCGGCTGCCATGCGCCATCGGAAAAAACCAACACCGGCATCTCGCGGTGGAAAACGCTGCCGAAAACGGCAGGAACTGCTTTTCCCATGATATTTCTTTGTGATTTGTGCTAAGGCGTCAAAGATATTCTTGAAGCAAAGCGTTTGACAAGCCTTTTGTGCCAAAAATTGCATCCAAGAAGGCTACCTGAACAACGGTTTCTGCGAAAAGCAAACCCGCCATCAAGGCGTTTACGCTCCGCAGACGGGTTTTCAGGTAGCCTGTTTGCCGGATTGGGGCGCAGGTTTGGGATTAATAGCAAATTGCGTTAAGCGGGGTGTGTTGCTCTGATGAATGTTGAGGTGAAGGCTTTGTAGGGGATAAGCACTCAATAGAAGCGGTTTCAGAAGCTTCGGTATTCAGCGCGTCGTCCCTTATGCAAAAGGCTACCTGAAAATCGGAATAAATCGTTTCAGGTAGCCTTTTGGTATTGGACTGGCGCTTACAGGGAAGAGAAGGTGTCGCATTGCGCCGGGTCGCCGCTTTGTAGGCCGCGGCGGAACCATTGCAGGCGTTGGGCGGAGGTGCCGTGGGTGAAGCTGTCGGGCACGGCGTAGCCGCGGCTGCGTTGTTGCAGGCGGTCGTCGCCCACGGCTTCGGCGGCGTTGAAGGCTTCTTCCAAGTCGCCCTGTTCAAACAGCTGGCGTGCTTGCGCGCGGTTGGCCCATACTCCGGCCAGACAGTCGGCCTGCAGCTCCACCATCACGGAGAGGCGGTTGGCATCGCGCTCGCTCATGCGGGCGCGGGCACGGTTTACGCGCTCCATGGTGCCGTCGAGGTTTTGCACATGGTGGCCGACTTCGTGGGCAATCACATAGGCAAAGGCCGCATCGCCCGCTGCGCCGAGCTGGTTTTTCATGTCGTCATAGAACGAGAGGTCGAGGTAAACCTTTTGGTCGGCTGGGCAGTAGAACGGACCCATCGCGGATTGGCCGGTGCCGCAAGCGGTGGGGGTGCTGCCGCGGTAGAGCACCATTTTCGGCTGCACATATTGCCGGCCTTGGCTGCGGAAATATTCGCCCCAAGCGTCTTCGGTGGTGGCGAGGATTTGCGAGGAAAATTGCGCCAATTGCTTTTCTTCGGGGCTGATGGTGCGTTGCTGCTGTTGTTGCATCTGCGGCATCTGCATGCTGCCGCCGGTGAGGCCGCTCAAATCCACGCCGTAATAGGCACCGATGAGTACGATAATTAGGCCGGCGAGGCCCATTTTGCCACCACCTCCGCCGCCAAGGCTGCGACGATCTTCGATGTTGCTGCTGCTGCGTTGGTTGCCGAGTTTCATATTGGAATTCCTTGGGTTGGTGTGGTTTGGGCAGATTATATAACAAGCTACCTGAAAAGCATGCGGAGATTTTGGCTTTGCAGAAACTTGCTTAGCTGGTTTTAGCTTCGTTGAAGCCGGTGCTTTCAGGTAGCCTTGGCGTGTGCGGCAGGGGTTTATTCGATAGCGTATTCGATGGTTACGACTAATCGCACTTGTTTGCCAACGGTGGTTTTGTCGTAGCTGCCGCCGTATTCGTCGTCGCCGCTACTGCCGCTGTCAGCATAGATATTGAACGAGCCTTGCGAAGCGGAGCGCATGGCGCCGACTTTGCCGCCGCCGGTGGAGGCGAATTCGTCGGCGCGGCGGCGGGCATCTTCAGTGGCCTGTTTAATCAGACTGTGTTTGATGGTTTCGAGGTTGCCGAGCAGGTATTGCGGGGCTTCGAAATCGATAGCGTCGTTGCCGGCGCGCAGGGCGAGGATATTTTGGTGGGCGCTTTGGATGCGGTCGAGTTTGCTGCTGGCCACGGTGAGCTGCTGCTTGCCGTCGTAGCCGTTGGGGGTGCGGATTTCGTTGCCGTGGGCATCGCGTTCCACCAAGAAGGCCGGGCTGATTTCGGGAGCGGCAGTTTGGATTTCGGCTGCGTCGAAGCCTTGGCTGCGCAGGAATTGTTCGAGTTTGGGGCGTTGCTGGTTCAGACGGTCGAGCACTTCCTGATAGCTGGCGCCGTGTACGCTCACGGCGGTGTTCCAGCGGGCATGGTCGGACTGGAAGGTTTGTTCGGCCAGGCCTTTTACGGTGATCGTGCCGGGCTGGCGGAAATTTTTAAACTGGCCGCCCAACACGAAGGCTGCGGCCACGAGGCCGATGGCGAGTAGGGCACCGAGGGCTTTAACACTGCCGGAGAGGGCTTTTTCTGTGGACATAATGCTTTCCTTTGCGCTTGGTGGAAGAGAGTCGGCGGAGGCTACCTGAAAAGGTATAGACGGATTTTCAGGTAGCCTTTGATGCTATTCCTGCCAGCCGCGTTTGAGTTTGTCCAGCTCCCGGCGGTCGCGTTTGGTGGGGCGGCCGTCGGGGTAGGCGGCGCTGATGCGGCTGGCCTGGTCGAGCGCTTTTTGCGCTTCGCGTTTGGCGGCGGTGGCGCTGTCTTCGGCGTAGAGGGAGCGTGCTTCGGGGGCGGGGCGGCGCTGGTGGTTGAGCGCGAGCACGGTGATTTTGTAGGGCAGGGAGTTGAGCGTGAGGTTGATGGTGTCGCCCGGCTCGATGTTTTTGCTGTTTTTCACTTTCGCACCGTTCACCAGCACGCGCCCGAGCTCGATGTGTTTCTGCGCCATGCCGCGCGTTTTGAAGAAACGTGCTGCCCACAGCCATTTGTCGAGCCGCATGTGGTGTTCGTCGTGTGAATTTTTGCCTGCCATAGTTGCCTCCGTGTTCAAGCGACTATTTTATACCAAAGGCCGGGAATGCGGCTAACGGCTGGCGGTTGGATTTGTATGTGGTATGTATGCAAATGTATTCGTAATATTTTTATATTTATTATCATTGTGTTGGTTTATTGTTATTGAGAGATGGTACAAAAAATATTGCGTAGAGAAATCATTTTAGATATATTTGAATACAAATGAATACAAAAAGAGAGGTGATTGCATATGGCTGCTGCCAACCGAATTCCGATTAGCGTGCGAATATCGCAGGAAGACGCAGATTTTATTGCTGAATTAAAAATAGAAGGCGCGAATACGCCTTCAGAGAAAATTCGTGAGCTGCTTACACAGGCGCGGCTTGCCCACAGCCAAACCCACGATTACGGCACCGCACTGGCTGCACAGGAGCAGTTTTTTCAGGTAGCCCGGCGCGACGTGCTGCACGCCGAGAAAGAACGGGGCATCCATTCGCACATTGTGGCGCGGCTGTTCGAGCAGCTGCCCGACCTGGCCGCCACGCTGGCCACCGACCTGCCGGAAAACGCGCAGGAAGCCGATTTGAAGCAATACGAGCGCGAGCTGATGTGGCGCATCGTCCGCCTCACCGACAGCATCCTGCAGCTGGCCGTTACCGGCAAAGGCGCAGCCTACGACGATACCGTGCTGCAACAGCTTGAAAATACTTTGAAATTAGCGAAGATTGTGCAGCAGGCGGGCGAAGTTTGATATCTGCCCCGCACCAATTTGAATCAAACACATTTTATGGAAAGGAAATCAAAAATGAGCGAAACCCTATCCCGCAGAGTGGGTCGTCTGGTAAGCGGTGGTTTTCATGCCCTGATTGATGCGGCGGAAAACCTTGCGCCCGAGGCGGTGATGAACGAGGCTAGGCAAAGTGCTGGCGCAGAAGCATCTTGCTGCCAAGAAAATGGCCGACGAGAGCAACCGCCACGAAACCATCGACGCCAACCTGCAAGCCGCCGTGGCGGCCGGGCGCGACGACTTGGCCGAAGCGGGCATTGCCGAGCAGATGGACATCGAAGCGCGCCTGCCCGTGTTGGAAAACACCATTGCCGATTGCGCCGCGCAGGAAAAAGAACTGGAAGGCTTTATCGCCGCCCTGCAGGCGAAAAAACGCGAGATGCAGCAGCAGTTGCAAGACTGGCGCGCCGCACAGCAAGGCGCGGGTGCAGGCAAAGCGGCAGGTGGCAGCGACATGAACCGCATCGCCCGTGATGCCGAAAAAAGCGGCAGTGCCTTCGACCGCGTGATGGGCAGGCAAAACGCCATCCACAGCAGCACCGATGCGGCGCAGTTGGCCAAACTGAAAGAACTGGAAGATTTGAGCCGCAACAACCGCATTGCCGAAAGGCTGGCTGCGTTGAAAGCCAACAGCAAGGAATAAGCATACATTTCAGGTAGCCTTTCCACGCTTTGATAAGGCTACCTGAAAGAGAAGGTTTCCTGCTAGGCAGGCTGTTTGAAAAACACCGCTTATTCCCACCCATGGAGAGCCCATGATATACGCCATCGCCGCCGCGCTCGTTACCGCCGCGCTGCTTTACACCCTGCTGTTTGAAGACTGGGAAGAATTTGCCGAATGCGTGAAATTCTATTTAACCCCCGACATCATCAGCCTGTTTCGGGGCAAGTTTTGGGAAGACAATTGGGCGGAAACCAAACTCGCGCTGTGGCTGGGTATCAGCGCCCTGATCGGCATGCTGGTTTACGCTAACTTCAGTTAACGAACAGAGGGTTCTACCTAATTTTCAGGTAGCCTCTCCGTTTCAAAATTAGGTTGCCAAAATATAAAGGAAACAAGATGAAACAAGCAAATGAGCAGTTGGATACTCCAGCCAAACTCAAATACATCGGCATCCTAGCCGCCGCCTGGCTGCTGATTCCCGCGCTGTGGACGGCCATAGCCAACGCCGGCGGCACCATGTCTTACGGCATCGCGCGTGTAGCTATGTTCACCATCTTCTGGACGATTCTCGCCGCCGTGTATTCGCTGGTATCGTTTGTGCAAACCCTGTTCGGTAAGCCCAGTCCTTCGTGGCCGAAAATCCTGCTGCCCGCGCTCGGCCTGTGGCTGTTCCTTTGCGCTTATGCCTATCTTTGAGCTACGCATTGGTTTTGCAGAAACCCGCTTCGTTCGTTTTCAGGTAGCCTTTCTCAGGCCGTAAAGGCTACCTGAAAAAATAAAACTTCAATAATCAACAGTATCGGAAATGAAAACATGAGAAACAACAGGCGTGTGACAGAAGAGAAAAGCGTCGGCACCGTGCCGGTGGTGTTGGGCGTGTTGGTGCTCGGCGCGGTGTTGTGGGCGGCGGCCGGGAATGCCGGTATGCCTGTGCCGGGCTGGCGGAGCGAAGTGGGTAAACCTTCACCCATGCTGCTTTTGAAAGCTCGTATGGGCAGCGTGGATGCGCAATACGAAGCCGGCCGCCTCTATATGCGCGGCAACCGTTGGAAAGAAGCCGTGCCGTGGTATGAAAAAGCCGCTGCGCAAGGTCATGCCAAAGCGCAAAACAACCTCGGCGTGGCCTATTCCGAGGGGCGCGGCGTGGCGGTGGATAAAGAGAAGGCCTGTCGGCTGTTCGAGCAGGCGCACAAACAACTCAATAGCCGCGACAGCTTGGAAAACGTGGCGCTTTGCAACGATCAAACCGGCAAAACGCAAAATGCTTTCGAGAGCTACCTTTCCGCCGCCGAGCAGGGCAGCCCCAGCGCCATGCGGCTGGTGGGGCAGATGTACGATTCCGGTGAAGGCACGGCGCAGAGCTACGAATGGGCGGTGTATTGGTATCGCCAGGCCGTGCTGAAGAATGATGCGCAGGCTATGTATCTGCTGGCCTCCAAATACGCACAATACCAAGGCGTGCCCAAGCACGAGCCCTACAATGCCTTTAGTGCCTATCTGCTGCTCCAAAGCACTCGGGTGTACCAAACGCCGGAAGATGCCCAAGCTTTGGTCGGGCTGGGTATAGACGAAAAAATCCGCACCTTCGAGCGGGCAATGCCTGCCGATCTGCGTGCCAAGGTTGCTCATGTAGACGTGCTCATCCGCCGCGAAGGTACAAAAAGCGTGCTGGACAGTATAGACAACCTCATCCCCTACCAAGCACCACAAACCCAGCCTTAAATGAAAAGGCTACCTGAAAACTTTTGTTAAGTGAAAACCTATATTTTCAGGTAGCCTACTGCCCACAAACAGCTAAGGAGAAACCCATGCCCATCAACGAATTCAACCAACCTGTCGGCGAAAGCTTGCCCGGTTACACGCTCGGCGATCGACCTGTAGCCACGCTGCTCTCCGGCCGCTACTGCCGTTTGGAAAAACTTTCCGCCGCGCGGCACGGCGCGGATCTGTATGCCGTGTACGGCCCGGCTTCGCCGCCGCAAAATTGGACCTATCTTTCGCTCAACCCCGTGGCGAGCGTTGCCGAGCTGGACGCGCTGCTGCAACGGCTGGAGCAGTCGGCCGACCCATATTACTTCGCCATCGTCGATCAGGCCGACGGCCGGGCGGTCGGCACCATGGCGCTGCAACGCGCGGATACCGCCAACCGCGTAATCGAGGTGGGCTGGGTGATTTATTCCGAACGGCTCAAACGCAGCCGCATCGCCACCGAAGCGCAGTTTTTGCTGGCGCAATATGTGTTTGAAACCCTGCGCTACCGTCGCTATGAATGGAAGTGCGATGCGCTGAACCAGGCCTCACGCCGCGCCGCCGAGCGATTGGGCTTCCGTTTCGAAGGCATTTTCCGGCAGGCGGTGGTGTATAAAGGCCGCAACCGTGATACTGCCTGGTTTGCCATGTTGGATACGGAATGGCCGCAGATTAAGCGGCGGATGCAGTGTTGGCTGGCCGAAGAGAATTTTGACGAACAGGGGCGGCAGCGCGTGCCATTGCAAGAGATTAAATGAAATAGAAATATGGTTTCAGGTAGCCTCTTTCCTCCACCTTAAGGCTACCTGAAAGCGAAACCCGATTAACCGACAACCCGTGAAAGACCCCGCCATGTGGAATTTAATCAACGCCCCCGAAACCGAAATTTTCGGCATCGCCATCGCCCTGATGTTGATGCTCGGCCTGCTCGAGTTGCTCTCGCTCTTGGCCGGCGGCTTCACCGACTGGCTCGATAACCTGTTGCCCGACAGCCTGGTGGAAGCGGATTTGGATGGCGATTTGCACGGCGGCATCGAAGGGGCGGGCGCATTGGTGCGCTTTTTGGATTGGCTGTATGTGGGGCGTGTGCCGCTGATGATGCTGCTGGTGGTGTTTCTCGCCGTGTTCGGGCTCGCGGGCTATGTGCTGCAATCCGTGTGTGCCGGGCTGTTTGGCAGCTACCTGAACGCTTGGCCGGCTGCGGCTGCGGCGCTGTTTCTCGCGCTGCCCCTGGTGCGCCTCACGGCGGGCGGGCTCTACAAAATCATGCCCAAAGACGAAACCACCGCCGTTTCGCAAGAAAGCCTGATCGGGCGCGTGGGTACGGTGGTGCTGGGTGAGGCGCGGCAGGGCAGCCCGGTGCAGGTGCGGGTGAAAGACAGCTACGGGCAGCAGCATTATGTGATGGCCGAGCCCGACGGCGAAGGTGTGCTGAAACAGGGCGAGGCGGTGCTTTTGGTGTCGCTGGAGGGGAACACGTTTAAGGCGATTTTGAATCCAAACGGGAGTTTGGTGGATTGAGGCTACCTGAAAGCGGAGCGTCAACGGAGTTAAAGCGGCAAGCTAACTAGGAGAGACAACATGGCTCATACCATGCCAGATTTACCACCCAGAGCCGAGCCTTCCAGCCGGTATGATACGGAGCTGGTGTTCCGGCAGTTGGGGTTGCTGACGGCGGCATCGTTGGGGTGGCTGCTGATTGCCCTCTCTTGTCTGATGGGGTCGGCGAATAGCGCGCTGCAGCTGCAGCAGATCAGCGGTTTGCTGCTGAGCGGTTTTTTCTTGAGTCGGTTTTGGCAGCGGATGCGCAAAATCCGTTACCGCGCGGCGGAGGATTGCCTGCTGGTATATGCCGCGTCGCTGCGCAGCTGGCAGTTGGCAGCTCGTTATCCGTTGGACGGATTTATCGGGCTGTATCGCGGCGGCAAGGGCTCGATTGCCGAAGTGTGGCTGGTGGGCAAAAACGGCGGGCAGGATGTGCTGCTGGACAGGATATTTTTAGGCACGGGCGCACTGCAAAAACGCTTTGCGGCCGGTTTGACAGATTTGAGCCAAGCCACAGGGCTGCCTGTGCTGGAATCCGGTGAGGCTACCTGAAAATAGCAGCAGAATTTCTGCAGTATCCAAAACAGATGCCACAACATTTTCAGGTAGCCTGCCGTATATGAAGAGGAAGCCATGCAACAGAATAAAAGCAAAATCGTGATGCTGTATCCGTATTCCGGACAAATGCTGGCCTGGCAGACGGCTTTTGTGTGGGGGTTCGTATTGTGGACAATGTATGTGCTGATAGATACGACTGGCGGCTGGTTGGGTAACGGATTTTGGTTTGAATTTGTGTTAGTGGTGTTGCGGGTGCTGATGGTCGGCTTAATCATGATACTGGCTGGCGAGCTGCTGTATGACTGGTGGCATAAACTAACTGGCAAAAACTTCCTGCGGCTGGACACAGCGCGAGGAATATTACTGCACGGTCGCTGGCGTTGGGGCTGGCAGGCGCAGCGGGAATATCCGCTCTCGATGTTTGCGGCGGTGGCGGCGGAGAAGGTGCAGAATGATTACCGTGGCTACTACGGGCGCTTGTGGCTGGAATCAGCAGATGGGCGGAATGATTTGGTATTAGAGGAAGATTTCCTGCCGCATAAGGGCTCGCTGCACGAATTAGACAGGATTCAGAACCATATCGCTAAGGCAACGGGTTTGGCCAAACGGCCGGTAATCAACACAGTAATCCGTGCGGCGGAGGAAACGGCAGCCAATCCGGCACAGTTGCAGCCTTTGCAAGCGAAAACGCTGCCTGCGTGGCGGCAGGCGGTGAATCTGGCGGCGGCCGGGTTGTGGACTTGGCTGGCGGTCTGGTTGCTGCGTTTGGCGGCGGATTGGCAAAGCGGCAGCCTGCCCAAGCCGCTGTATTTCGGCGCGGGGCTGCTGGCGCTCGGGCTGCTGGCAGTGGCGGTGTCGGATGTGCGCGGGGTGTTTCGTGCGCGGCGCGGCCGGAAAACGCCGCAAACACAAATGGCTTGGCGGCAGCCCTCCGAAATCAAAGCTGCGCTGGCAGCGGCCAGGCAGGTGGAACACGAGCCGCAGCCGAAGCTGCCGGAACGTGCCGCGCCGAAACTTGCGGACGGGACGGAATTTGCCGTGTATTCGGTTGGCACTTTGCTCTCGCGCCTACTGTTCTTGCTGTTTGCTTTTGGGATGGTGTGGATTGAGGGAGGGGTCGGCTGGCGGCTGTTTTGGCTGGTGGCGCTGCTGTCTATCGCCGGGCGGCTGGCGCACCGTTGGCATACCTTGCGCAAGGTACGCTACAGCGTGCTGGGAGACGAATTGATTGTGTACCGCCTGCACAGTTTCAAGTGGCTACCTGAAAAACGCTATGCGCTATCGGAATTTTGCGGCATTTACAGCCGCGTGCGGCGCAATGGTGTGAGCGTAGGTTTGAGCGAAATCTGGTTGGCAGGCAAAGAAGGTGGCAAAAACGTACGGCTGCTGGAGGCGGATTCGATAATGTGGGATAACCGGCAAACGGCAGAGAAAACGGCCAAACAAATCAGCCGAGCTACCGGGCTGCCGCTGCTGGAGTATGTGAGTGAAGATCGGGAAGGAGCCGGCTGAAGCGCTGGTTGGGAAAAAGACGAAGCTTTCAGGTAGCCCAATTGGTTACTCGGGCTACCTGAAAACCGACATCAGCGTTTGAAGAAAATATCGATGTAGTCGGTTGCGTTGTCACAGGGGTTTTGTATCGGCTGCATGCGCCAATATTGGCGTGAGTCTTTGGCTTGAAACAGGAAAGTGCCGCTGCGTTCGCAGGTTTGACCGTTGTTGATGTGATATACGCGGGTGCTTACGTTGCCGGTGAAGTAGAAATGGCGCCGGTCGATGACTTCGATTAGGCCGTCGAGTTTCACGAAATCGCCGTTTAAGGATTGGTAGGCATTGATTTCTAGGCCGTTGCTGCCCCGGCGGATGGTAGCGGTGCCGAAACGCTCCCAGCTTATCCATTGCAGGGAAAACATATGCTTGCCCAGCAAGCTGCTTTCGGCAGCGGCCACTTCTTCCGGGCTGCCGGTTTGCAAACTGGCATCACGCATATCGACGATGCCCGGCAGGTTTTGTGCACTGGCGGTTTGAATGCAGAATAATCCGGCCAGCAGTAGGGCGGTTAGGCCGGTAAACAGGCGTTTGACGGGGTGCATAGCGTGCTCCTTTTAAGTAAATTTGTGAAAAGGAATGCTGCATCCCCATCATAGCGCATCCATTTTTAAACCGCCATAATCGCTTCAAATTTAAGAAAATTGTTTGCTTTAGGGCAAATTGTTCTTTAACAATCCGGTATTTCAAATCTTGCTTGTGCCGCAGTCGATCAGGGTTTCGCCCACGCAGATGATTTGGTTGTGGAAGGCGTTGAGGGTGCTGCGGTGGCCGATGCTCACGATGATGCTGTCGGGCAGCTCTTGGCGGATCAGGCGGTAGAGGGCGGCTTCGGTTTCTTCGTCGAGCGCGGCGGTGGCCTCATCGAGCAGCACGAGGCGGGGGCGGGTGATGAGGATGCGCACGAAGGCGATGCGCTGCAGTTCGCCGGGGGAAAGTTTGTGCTGCCAGTCGTCTTCGGTGTCGAGCAGTTCTTTCAGGTAGCCCAGGCGGCAGGCTTCGAGGGCGGCGGTAAGCTGGTGTTCGTCGGGGCGGATGTTGGGGTAGCAGATGGCGCGGCGCAGGCTGCCTTGCGGGGTGTAGGGGCGCTGGGGCACGAAGAGGATGTGTTCACGGGCGGGGCCGATGATGTGGCCGCTGCTGCCGAAGGGCCAGAGGCCGGCCAGGGCGCGCAGCAATGAGGTTTTGCCGCAGCCGGAGGGGCCGCGGATGAGTAGGGAATCGCCGCTTTGGGCGCGGAAGGAGACGTCGGAGAGCAGGATGTTGCCGTTGTTACGGTACAAGGTGAGCTTGTCGGCCTGCAGGATGCAGTTTTCAGCTTCGTGTTGCGGCTGTCGATAGGGCAGGTGGTCTTGCATGCTTTGGAAGAAGCCGTCGAGACGTTCGAGCCGGGCTTGATAAGCGGTGAAGTCTTTGTAGGAGTTGCGGAAGAAGGATAGGGCACGTTGCAGGCGGTTGAAGGCTTGCACGGTTTGGTGCATATCGCCGATTTTCACTTGACCGGCGAAAAAGCGCGGGGCTTGCAGCATGAGGGGCAGCAGGTTGGAAATTTGGGTGATGCCGGTGTTGAAGCCGTTGAGGCCGAGGCTGCGGAACACAATCTGCCAGCGGTTGCGGATGATGTGGGCAAAGTGGCGGCGCAGGTTGCGCCCTTCGGCGGCTTCGCCGTTGTAGAAGGCGATGCTCTCAGCGTGGTCGCGCACGCGCACGAGGGTGTAGCGGTAGTTGCCGTTGAAGTGTTCGTTTTGGAAATTGAGCTTCACCAAGGGGAGGCCGATCCACACGGAAGTGGCGGTGGCAAAGAGGATGAAGAGGTAGATAAACATCACCATGCCGCGCGGGATTTCCAGCCCCAATACGCTGAGCACGCCGGAGAGATTCCAGAGGATGACGGTGAATTCGATGGTGGAAACGATGGCGCTGATCAGGCCGTGCACGAGTTCGGCGGTGGAGGCGATGAAATCTTGCGCGTCTTGCTGGATACGTTGGTCGATGTTGTCGGGCGCGTGGCGGCGCATGTGCAGGCGGTAGTAGTTTTTATGGGCGAGCCAGCTTTGGGTGAGCGCGGCGTTGAGTTTTTCCAGCCAGCGGATCATAAAGACTTGTTCGAGCAGCTCGTCGGCCAGGGCATGGATGATTTTGAACACCATTAAGGCGCTGTTGATACCGGCGAAAAACCAGAAGGCGGCTGCGGCGCGGTCTTGCAGGGAATCGTAGAGGCCTTTGTAGAAAAAGGAATTGAGCACGCTGATGCGCACTTCGAGCAGCACCATCAAGAGCAGCGCAGCCAAGAGCAGGTACACTCGGATATGGTTGCTGCTTGCTAAACAGGGGCGCAGGATGCGCTCGAAGCGCTGGCCGAAAGTAGTACGGCGCAGTAGGAAGGCGGCGATCAGGCAAAACAGCAATACGCCGAAAAAGCTCTGCACCAGCCACAGCGGGCTGTCCAGGAGCTCGATTTTCCATTGTTCTTGTTTCATATGTGGTGTTTGGTTGGATAACTTTATTTTTCAGGTATGGCAAACCAATTTAACTTTCGCTGCCGCGTTGGTTCGCCTTGCCGTACTTCTGTACTGTCTGCGGCTCGCCGCCTTGTCCTGATTTAAATTTAATCCACTATAAGACGGGGTTGAAACAGGCAGGCCAAACAGCGCGGAAGGCTACCTGAAAAGCGGGATGACATTTTTCAGGTAGCCTCTATGGGGCGTTATGCTGTGGCCAAATGCTTAAAACTCAAACTTGGCGGAAACGCTGATTTCGCGCGGATTGCCGATGGCGATCATCGGGTATTGCGCCGAAGAGCCTACGGTGGAGGTGTAGTACAGGCGGTTGGTCAGGTTTTTGCCGTTGAGCCGCACGTTGAGCTTGTTATCCCCGATTTTGGTGTCGTAGGAGACAAAGGCATCAGCTACGGTGGCTGCAGGAATTTTCCACAGACGGTCGCCGCTGGCGGCATTTTTGCCGATATACCATGCGCCGTTGTATTTGGCTCCGATGCCGGCGCGCCAGTTGCCGCCCAGCGCGTTGCCGAAATCATAAGTCAGATATAGGCCGAACTGGTTGCGCGGGGTATTGTTCAGCGGCAGGCCTTGGGCGGCGGCTTCGGCTTCCAGCACCTTGGTTTCGGTGTAGGCATAGTTGGCGTTCACACCGAGGCGTTCGGTAATCTGGCCGCCCATTTCGGCTTCAAAGCCCATGGAGCGGGCGCGGCCGGCAAAGCGGGTTTCAGTTTGGCCGCCAGAGGTTACGCTGTAGCGCACATTTTCTTTTTCGATATGGAATAGGGCTACTGCGGCAGAGAGACGATCGCCGGCAAATTTGGCACCGATTTCAAAGGCTCGACCTTTTTCAGGCTGGGCATCACCAGGGATTTCGTTGGCCACGGAAACCTGTGGGCGGAACGAAGTGGCGTAGCTGCCATAGAGCGACCACTGCGGGGTGAGGCGGTAGGTTACGCCGAGCGAGGGCGAGAAGTTCCAGCCGTGGTTGTCGGTATTGGCTTTGAATACGAAATTGCGGTTGGCGCGACCGGCGTATTGGTCGAAATACTCGGCGCGCAGGCCGGCAGACACAATCCATTTTTCGCCGAGATGAATATCGTCATTGGCATACAGGGCGAAGGTTTTGAGGATTTCAGTTTGCTGAGTGTTGTTGCCTTGGCCGTCGATGGTGTTCACGCCGGGCTGCGGGCTAATGCGGCCATACACCGGGTTGTACATATTGATGGTGTAGTTGTTGGCGGGGCTTTGGTAGATTTTGCCCAGCAGGCGGTCGTTGTGCATGGCTTCGAGGCCGAAGCCGAGTTTGTGCCGTACGCTGCCGGTATGCACGTCGCCTTTGAAGCTTAAGGCCAGGTTGTGCACACGCAAGCGGGCATCCTGCGTGCCGTCGATGCGGCGGCGCACCGTGCCGGTGGTGGTGTTGATACCGGCGGCGGTGTTGGCAATACGGGCTTTCCAGTCGTCGTAGGTATGGTAGGTGAAGCCGTAGTTCAGGCGCATTTTCCACTGTTCGCTCAAATATTGGTCGAGCGTGAACTGGAACATATGGTTTTTGCCACTCTGCTCGCTGAAAGGCTCGTCCAAGCGGCGTTCGGCGGGAATAGCGAGGGGTTTGCCGTAGTTTGCGCCACGGGTGGAGTCGAGGAAAGTGCCGCGGTCGAATGGCACGGTGTAGTCTAAGTATTCGTAGGCGGCGGTGATGGTGGTGTTTTCACCAATCCATTTGATCGAGGGGGCGATGGTGGTTTGCTTGATTTCGCCGAAATTGCGCCAGTAGTCGCTTTGGCGGTAGTCGGCGATGAAGCGGTAAGCCCAGCTTTGGCTGGAGCCGATGGGGCCGGTGAAATCCACACCCACTTGGCGGGCGCTGTGGCTGCCGAAGCTGGTGCTCACGGAGCGGGCAGGTTTGAGCTGCGGCTGTTTGGTTACCACATTCACCACGCCGCCGGGGTCTTGCACGCCGTAGAGTGTGGAGGCCGGGCCTTTGAGCACTTCCACGCGCTCGGCGGTGGGGCTGAATACGTGGGTTTGGGTCATCTGCATGCCGTTGCGCAGCACGGAGTTGTCGCGGTTATCGCCGAAGCCGCGTTTCACCACGGCCTCGAGCGTGCCGGCCAAGGTGTTGGCCTGGCGGATGCCGCTCACGGTGAGCAGGGCTTCGTCCAGCGAGCCGGGGCGGCGGTCTTCCAGCACGGCGGGGGTAACGATGTTTACGCTACGGGGTACTTCGAGCAGCGGGGTGTTGCCACCGCCGATGACATCGGCGGAAATGGGCTGGTAGCCGCTGGCATAGCGGCGGCGGGCGGTGATTTCGATGGCTTCGAGCTCGGTGCTGTCGGCCTGCTGCTCCTGCCCTTGGGCAGGCTGGGCTTCATTCGTGCCTTCGGCATAAAGCAGGCCGGGGCTGCTGATGGCGGCCAGGGCGAGGATTAGGGCTTTGAGGTGTGTGCGCGGTTGTTTCATGAGGATGTTTCCCTTAAACATTAAAAATAGGCAGTTGGGATGAGCCTACTGCCATATCGGTTAGTAAACTATATTAAGAACGATTTGCATTTTAATGCCTGCTCTAATTTTGGCAATCAGTGCCAAATGATGCCTAATTTAGATTTTTGTTTTTTAAATATAACTTCCCGTGTAAAAGACAAGTACTGTTGCAAATCAGGTACAAACGCTATGCCGGACAATTGAAAAATGCCTGCGGTTTGCAGACCCACAGGCTACCTGAAAAGCGTTTTAGGGGAAAATGGCGGGAATGTTGTTTAATGGAGTTCTATGGTTTTCAGGTAGCCTTTTCTGCTATTTGGCCGGCTATCTGAGAACTGGTGTTGAGTTGTGCTCGTGTTGTTCAATTTGGGATTGCAGTTTTGTTTAACCATTTCAGGTAGCACCAGGCTGCCGAAATCCACTCAAGAAAGGAAAACCATGAACCTTATTTCCATTGCCACTATTGCCGGCGTGATACTCGTCGCGCTGTTTGTGCTCGGCCTCATCCTCACCCGACTGTACCGCCGCGCCAGCAAAGAGGTTTCTTTTGTTCGCACCGGTTTCGGCGGTGAAAAAGTCATCATGAACGGCGGCGCGATGGTGCTGCCCGTGCTGCACGAAATTATTCCGGTGAACATGAATACGCTGCGCCTTGAAGTGCGCCGTGCCGCGCAGCAGGCGTTGATTACCCGCGACCGGATGCGCGTTGATGTGATGGCGGAATTTTACGTCCGCGTCAAACCCAGTGCCGAGAGCATCGCCACCGCCGCGCAAACGCTGGGTATGAAAACCATGTCGCCCGACGAATTGAAAGACCTCGTCGAAGGTAAATTCGTTGATGCCCTGCGCGCCGTCGCCGCCGAAATGGCGATGGAAGAGTTGCATGAAAAACGTGTTGATTTCGTTCAGAAAGTGCAACAAGTCGTGAGCGAAGATTTGTTTAAAAACGGCCTCGAACTCGAAACCGTTTCCCTGACCGGCCTCGACCAAACCAGCTTTGAGTTTTTCAACCCGCAAAACGCTTTTGACGCGGAAGGTCTGACCAAACTGACCGAAACCATCGAAGGCCGCCGCAAAAAACGCAACGAAATCGAACAAGACACCGATTTGGCGATTAAAACCAAAAACCTCGAAGCCGAGCAGCAACGCTTGAAAATCTCGCGCGAAGAAGAATACGCCAAACTCGAACAAGAACGCGAAATCGCCGTGCGCCGCGCCGAACAGGAAGCCAGTATCGCCGAGCAGGAAGCGCAGAAAAAACGCGAGGCGGAAGAAGCCAAAATCGCCGCTGAACGCGAAGTGGATTTGAAACGCATCGCCGCCGAACGCGACATTAAAAACGAAGACATCCGCAAAGCCCAAGCCGTTGAGCAGGCGGAGGTTGAGCGCCGCAAAGCCATCGAGCTGGCCGAACAAGATCGCGCCATCGCCGTTGCCGAGAAATCGCGTGCCGAATCCGAAGCCAAAGCCGAAGCTGACAAAGCCCGCGCCGCCGCCGTGCGTGAAGAAGAGAGCGTGATTACCGTGCGCGAAACCGAACGCGCCGAACGTGCCAAAGCGGTCGAACTGATTGCCGCCGAAGAAGCCGCGCAAAAAGACGCGATTTCGCTCACCGTCGCCGCCGAAGCCGAGAAACAGGCCGCGCAAGACCGCGCCGAAGCCGTGCGCATCGCCGCCGAAGCCGAAGCTGAGAAACAGCGCCTGCAAGCCAAAGGTGAAGCCGATGCCAAAGTCCTGCTGGCACAAGCGCAAGAGCAGCAATACAAAGTCGATGCCGAAGGTACCCGTGCCGTGAATGAGGCCGCCAACGTGTTGAGCGTTGAGCAAGTCGAAATGCAAGTGCGCCTCGCCTTGTTGAAACACCTGCCCGACATCATCCGCGAATCCGTGCGCCCGATGGAAAACATCGACGACATCAAGATTCTGCAAGTTAACGGCTTGGGCGGTTTCGGCGGCGCTGCCGCAGACGGTGTTTCAGCTAGCCCCAGCGCCCAAGGCAACGCGGCTTTGTCCGACCAGGTGGTGAACAGCGCCCTGCGTTACCGCGCCCAGGCTCCGCTGGTGGACGGTTTGCTCAAAGAGCTGGGCTTGAGCGGCGGTGACATCAACGGCCTCACGCAAAGCCTCAATCCCGCTGCTCCTGCGAACCAGACACAGCCGCAAGAGGAGGGTGAGGCTGAATAAGAGTTGATGGTGTGAATGAAGAAAAGGCTACCTGAAAACGAACGTAGTGAGTTTCTGCGAAGCTAAAACGAACGCAGCACAGTTTCTGCTTAGCTAAAGTTTCAGGTAGCCTTTTTTGCGTTTACGGTTTGCAAGCCTGTCAAACACCGCGTTCGAAGGCCTCAATCTCACCCACCTTCGGCGCATAGCCGCTGGAGGTGTCGTGGCGCAAATCCAGCCAGATGTTTACCAGCGCCCAAGCGGCAGGGGCGGCGATGACATTTTGCCCCATGCACAGCACTTGCGCGTTGTAGTTTTCCACCGAGCCGCGCAGGGTGAGCAGGTCGTGGGCGGTGGCGGCGCGGATGCCGCGCACTTTGTTGGCGGCAATCGCGGTGCCCACGCCCGTGCCGAAAATCAGAATGGCACGGGCGGCGCGGCCGGCGGCCACTTCTTGCGCGGCGGCAAAAGAGAGCTGCGGATAGCTGCCATCTGGCGACGATAAATCCACCAAGCTCGACACACGCGGGTCGTTTTGCAGATGCGTTTTGAGTGCGTTTTTCAATTCAACGCCGTTGGCCGGTGCGGCAATCACGAGTTTCATCAATCGCTCCTTATTCTGATGTGGGAAATGCAGCCAGTATGCGCCGCTTGGCTGCTGCTTTCAAGCCGGGCTGCCTCAGCGCAATTCTGCCTCTTCCTGACCAGCACGCACAATTTGGTGGACAATTGTACCGCCGCAGTATTGTGTGATCAGTATGCCCAACTCTTCCTGTGCTGAACGTAGTTCATCGTCTCCCACTTCAACTAATGCTTCAATCACAAACACACAGTTGGTTGTATCTGGGCTAATGACGGTGCGTGCCACTTCACGCCAGTTCCAGCGTCGGCAAATGGCGCCGGCGTTGTCTTTATAGAGAATCTCACCCTCTGCTGGCGCCTGTGCCTCATCTTTGTCCAACACAACCACCGGCACTTCATCCGCTCCAGCGTAGGTTAGCTGCAAATTACCCTGCATGGCATTCAAATCTTCTCCGCCCACTGGCACGGTGTATTTGAGCGAAATATAGTTATAAATATCTACCAACGGGCTGATGCTGCCCAAACCTTTTCCTTTAGAAACGCGTTTATATAGCGCTTCTACCGAGCTTGGATATTCTTTGGCCTTCACACCAAATTGTCGATATGCCTCGCGCCAGGCAGCAATTTTCGGCAATTGTGCTACAGGCTGTCCTCCACAATTTTCCACTACATTATTTGCCGCCTGCTGCAATTGCGGCAGGAAAGCAGCCACATCTGCCTTATTGTTTACCCCGCGTGCCACACTAATGCCAATACGCAATCCAGGAAATTGGGTAAACAATTGTTTGTCTGCTATAAATTTCATCTTAATATTCCTTACTAGCTCAATCTTGTCCGAAAGTAGGCAGATTATACGAATAGCAGATTGGCAAGCCAATACGGTAAAGGCGATATAATCCCCGCTTTCTGCCCGCTAAAGGCTACCTGAAAATGCCCGTTTCCCCGCCCGATACGCCGAGCAGCCCCGGCATCGCCACGCTGTTCGGCCAGCCGGTTACCGACCTGCCCGCCGACCTCTTTATCCCACCCGATGCACTGCAGGTGGTGCTGCACAGCTTTGAAGGCCCGCTCGATCTGCTGCTGTACCTTATCCGCAAGCAAAACATCGACGTGCTGGATATCCCCATGCTCAAAATTACCGAGCAGTATCTGGCCTATATCGCGCAAATGGATGAGCAAAACCTGGATTTGGCCGCGGAATATCTGCTGATGGCGGCCGTGCTGATTGAAATCAAATCGCGCCTGTTGCTACCCGTGCCGCCCGCTGCCGCAGACGAAGACATTGCCGACCCGCGCGCCGAATTGGTACGCCGCCTCTTGGCCTACGAGCAGATGAGGCTCGCCGCTGTGGGGTTGGATGCACTGCCCCGCGCCGGCCGCGATTTCGCCTGGGCGTATCTGCCGCTGGAGATTGCCACCGCCGCCAAGCTGCCAGAAGTACAGCTGGCCGACCTCACCCAAGCCTGGCTAGCTATCCTCTCCCGCGCCGGCCAACGCCGTAGCCACACAGTGGTGCAGGAAAACGAAGCCCTTTCTGTGCGCGCCACCATGAGCCGCATCCTGCGCCGTCTGCAAGACGGCAGCTGCCGCTTTAGCCGATTGTTTGAGCCGGAAAGCGGTGTGGCGCAAGTGGTGGTGAGTTTTATCGCCCTGTTGGAGCTGGTGAAAGAAGGGCTGGTGCGCCTCACGCAGGAAGACGGCGCATTTGGCGATATTTTGGTGAGCCTGCCCGGAGAGGCAGATGAAACTGCCGTGCTGCAAAGAGAAGGCGAAGATGAAAATAAATAGAAAGGCTACCTGAAAAACCGTTTGCCATTTTTCAGGTAGCCTTGACAAAGCCTCCTGCCAGTCAAACAATAACGCCCCTCCGCCTCCCAAAGGCTACCTGAAAACATATTGTCTTACAGTAGAAACCACTATGCCTGCAAATTCCGCTCTCTATCGCATCCTCATCCAACACTACCTCGACCTCCCCCACTCCCGCGCCATCGGCCTGTGCTATGAAGGTATCCGTGCCCGCCGCCCCGTGCTCAGTTTCGATTGGCGGCCTCATCTTGTTGGCCGCCACGACACCCAGATCATCCACGGCGGCACCATCACCACCCTGGTCGATATGGTTTCCGCCTGCGCGGTAACCGCCCAGCTGCCCAGTGCCGAAATCCTCGCCACCCTCGATATGCGCATCGACTATATGCACCCCGCCACTCCCGGCCACCGCATCTACGGCCGTGCCGAATGCTACCGCTTGGCCGGCCAAGTGGCCTTCGTGCGCAGCAGCTGCTACCAAGAAGACCCTGCCGACCCCTTCGCTTTGGGCATGGCCACTTTTATGCGTACCCCGCTCACCCCAGAAGAACAAGCTAAATTACAGGAGATGTTGCAAGCATGAACAACACCCTATTCACCCTTTCCAGAGAACTCACGGCAGAAGCCGCCGACCTCATCCCCTACACCGGATTCATTGGCCTGCAATGCGGCGAATCCAACGGAAATCCCCTGTTTGCCTTACCATACAAACGCGAAAATATCGGCAACGTTTTCCTGCCTGCCCTGCACGGTGGCATGCTCGGCGGCTTCATCGAAAGCTGCGCCGTGCTCTTCCTCTACCGCCAGGCCGGCCTCGCCGAGTTGCCTAAAATGATCGATTTCTCGCTCGACTACCTGCGCAGCGGCAAGCCGGAAACCACCTACGCCCGCTGCTCCCTCACCCGCCAAGGCAGCCGCATTGCTAATGTGGCCGTGGAAGCCTGGCAGTCTGATTCCGCCAAACCCATCGTCGTGGCCCGCTGCCACTTCCAAATGCCCGCTGCCCAATAACTTTCGCCCTAAGGAGCGTGCAAAATTTCAGGTAGCCTGTTTTCCGTTAAATAGGCTACCTGAAATTTTTAATTATTTTTTCATACAAGGCGGCGAGCCGCAGACAGTACAGGAGTACGGCGAGGCGAGCCAACACCATATCCAACGCAGGAAGTGAAGCATTTTTAGCTATATCAAACCTTAATCCACATATTCTCCCTCATCCTTATTCAAAAACGCATACGGCACGCCAATCAGCAGCCCGCCGCCAATCCAATTCGCTACAAAAGCCACACTGCAATGGCGCAGGATATTCAGCACCTCAAAATGAGGCACGCTATCGGCAATCTGATTGAAGCCCACCAGCGCAAACGAAGCAAAGTTTGCCGCCACGTGTTCGTTGGCCAAAAACACAAACATATACACCGCCGCAAACACTGCCGCAATCTTCGCCGCCTGTTCCTTCAGCAGCAGATAGGATAACACCGCCACGTTTACAAACAGATTAGCGAAAATCCCCTCCGACAGCACTAGGCCGTTCGGCCGTTCCAGCTTGTGCCCCACCATATTGGCCAAATAGCCATCCGCCGAAATGTGGGCAAACGCGCTGGTTTGGTTGAACAGCCAAGCGGTGAAAATCGAGCCGATTAAATTAAATGCCGTGCAGTAGAGCAAAATAATCAGCGCCTTTTCCCATTTGATTTTTTTGAGGAAGGTACCGGCCGTGAGGTACATCATATTGGAAGTGGTAAGTTCCGCATTAAGAAACAAGATATACACCAGCCCCCAAGAGAAGAAAAACGGAAAGGCAAAACGCCCCAGTGAAGGATGCGCTGTGTTGAGTACATCCGCTGCAATCACACCCGTGGCCGACGTGAGCGTGAGCAGCATGCCGGCAATCAGCGAACGCAGCGCATACTTCGCCTTGTTGCGCTCAAACAACCCCACCTTTTTGCGGCAGGCTAGCTCAATTTTTTCCACAAATACGGATTGTGCCATGACAGCTTCCTTTTTTAAATTAAATAGGTTTCAAATCATTTGGTTGATTGTTCTCATTCAGTCTTCGATGAGTCTAGCAAAGGCTACCTGAAAATTTTCTTATGCCGGTGTCGACATGGCCATGCCGGCCTACAGTTTTGCTGCTGAGGTTTACCGGAATATTATATTATACGATGTAGTTAGGGTTGCTGCTTAGAGCAGTACGGGATTCTTGGTACATAGAGTTTGCCTGTGTATTGCCAATAACATGCATGGGTTATTTTGGTTTCGCTGCTGATGGTGGTGATAGTTTCATGGCATTCCTTTGTTTCAGGTAGCCTTTCAGACGGCCTTGAAGCTGCCTGAAATCATTCTACGGCATAGCACAAAATAGTTTTGAGCTTTTCCGGTGCGGTTGGCGTTGTTCAGATAAATTTCGCAGTTCGTAGCGCTGCTGCGTTGTAGGCCGTGTTCTTGGCAGAACTTGTCCATTTTGGCGAACGAAGTGAGTTCGTCATCAAACCTGCCAACATGTAGAATGCTCACGCATTTGCTATTAGCCATGCGTTCAAAGCATACTTCTTTATACAGGTTTCTTAATGCGTGTTTTGGCCTGCGCATCTTGTCACATTTCAGGCGTGATGAAATCAGACTGGGCGATCATAATGGCGTAGACCAAATTGCCTTTATCCAACTTATCCTCTCCCGCCGTTTTTTGCTGCTAAACGCCTTCCAGCGGCTACACGGAAAAATCGTCAACAGCCTGCCTGGCAGTGGATTTTGTAATTTATCTTCACGGCATACGTCAAGTTGTACAGAGCGCTCATGCGTTCGGAAAAATTAGCAGCATCGCAGCATTGGGGGTTGCCTTCGCCGTTTATCATAATGAACGATTGCGGCAGTACATCCAGCAATACAAGCGACACCTTAATACCGTATGAATCTTTAGTTAACCTTCTTCCATTCTTGTTTCATAATAGTTTCCCTCCTGTAGAAAGGCTACCTGAAACCTACTTTCAAGGCTGGCTATATGGCCCCAGTGTGCTTTGGCTGCCTTCCGATGCCTTACTCGAAGCCGCATCCCATACGGGTGTTATACAGTAGCGCGCAGGGTTGGCAGCCGCCGTGTCTACGCGCGCTGCCCCAGTATTCCACTTGTCCCGCTTGCGCATAGGTGCTGATGGCTATTAACACATGCCGCCTGCACTCATGGATGTAGCGTATGCCTTCGATGATGAATTTTTGATCGAAATTCAGGCCAGGGAAGTCGCGCACGTTAGTCGTGTTTTTCGGCTCCGTGTAAACCGTGTCCGTGCCGTTGTCCACGGCGGTTTTCAGGGAAGGCAGGCTGCCGGCGAGGCAGGCGAGTTCGGGGATGCTGCTGTGCTCGACGGGCTATGAGCTAGATGGCGGTTTGGCACTGATTTAA
Source organism: Eikenella sp. NML120348 (assembly GCF_001648435.1). Taxonomy (NCBI): domain Bacteria; kingdom Pseudomonadati; phylum Pseudomonadota; class Betaproteobacteria; order Neisseriales; family Neisseriaceae; genus Eikenella; species Eikenella sp. NML120348. The sequence continues at coordinate 253,921 of NZ_LXSP01000001.1, forward strand.
ATCAACATCGCTGGGTGGGTATTTTCAAGCAGTCTCTTTCAGGTAGCCTTTGCGCAAATAGATATAGATAAGGCTACCTGAAAACTTCTGCCTACCCGATTCGGATATGGCTGAAGTCGCCGATTCTCCCTTGGTATTTAAGTAGGCAGCTTCCTGCAATATGCAGTAAAATCATGCTCAATTTTTGTTAAGCGCACAAACCGCCCAAATCACTTTTTGAAAGATACCAAAAAGCCATGAAAACCTCCGAACTACGTCAAAAATTCCTAAAATTCTTCGAATCCAAAGGCCATACCATCGTCCGCTCCTCATCGCTCGTGCCACACGACGACCCGACGCTGCTGTTTACCAACGCCGGGATGAACCAGTTTAAAGACGTGTTCCTCGGCTTCGACAAACGCGCCTACAACCGCGCCACCACCGCGCAAAAATGCGTGCGCGCAGGCGGCAAGCACAACGACTTGGAAAACGTCGGCTACACCGCCCGCCACCACACCTTTTTTGAAATGATGGGCAACTTCTCCTTCGGCGACTACTTCAAACGCGACGCCATCCACTTCGCTTGGGAGTTCCTCACTTCCCCCGAATGGCTAAACATCCCCAAAGAAAAACTCTTGGCGACCGTGTATGCCGAAGACGACGAAGCCTACAACATTTGGCTGAACGAAATCGGTATGCCTGCCGAGCGCATCGTCCGCATCGGCGACAACAAAGGCGCGAAATACGCGTCCGACAACTTCTGGCAGATGGGCGACACCGGCCCCTGCGGCCCCTGCTCTGAAATTTTCTACGACCACGGCGAGGAAATCTGGGGCGGCATTCCCGGCAGCCCTGAAGAAGACGGCGACCGCTGGATTGAAATTTGGAACTGCGTTTTCATGCAGTTCAACCGCGACGAGCAAGGCAATATGAACCCGCTGCCCAAGCCGTCCGTCGATACCGGCATGGGCTTGGAGCGCATGGCGGCCGTGATGCAACACGTCCACAGCAACTACGAAATCGACCTGTTCCAAGACCTGCTCAAAGCCGTTGCCCGCGAAACCGGCGCGCCGTTCAGCATGGACGAGCCGAGCCTAAAAGTGATTGCCGACCACATCCGTTCCTGCTCCTTCCTGATTGCCGACGGCGTGATGCCGTCCAACGAAGGCCGCGGCTATGTACTGCGCCGCATCATCCGCCGCGCCGTACGCCACGGTTACAAACTCGGTCAGAAACAGGCGTTTTTCTACAAACTCGTGCCCGATTTGGTGAAAGCGATGGGCGACGCGTATCCCGAGTTGAAAGAAAAACAAACGCATATTATGGAAGTGTTGCGTGGCGAAGAAATGCGCTTTGCTCAAACATTAGAAACAGGTATGGCTTTATTAGAAAATACTTTGATGTTCAATGAGGCTTGGTCATTACTACCCAAGATTGAATTGGAAAATTTAGAAGGAAAACTTAATATTGATAGCAGCTATGGTTTATTAGCGGATGGCTACCGTTTTGCAGCGGTCAATGTTAAATCAGGTGAGAAATTTATTGCAATTTCATCAACTAATGCTTCTGGGGAGACCACTACTATACTTCCAGATAGCACTATTTTTTCTAAAAAAGCATACGATACCATCATTGAACAGTTGTCTTCTACTAATTCAGGTAGCCTTAATGTACTTGATGGGTTAGTGATTTTTAAACTCTATGACACATATGGATTTCCATATGACTTAACTGCCGATATTTGTCGTGAACGTGGCATTGATTTGGACGAAGAAGGCTTCAACCGCGAAATGGAAGCCCAGCGCGCCCGCGCCCGTGCCGCGCAAAACTTCAAAGCCAACGCGCAACTGGATTACACAGGTGCGGACACCGAGTTCACAGGTTACGAAAAACGCAGCCAAGACACCAAAATCATCGCCTTATACAAAGGCAGCGAAGCCGTGGACGAACTCCAAGCAGGCGAAGCAGGCGTGGTCGTTTTGGAACAAACCCCGTTCTACGCCGAAAGCGGCGGCCAAGTCGGTGACGTAGGCTTTATCTTCGCGGGCGAAAACCGCTTCCGCGTTGAAGACACGCAGAAAATCAAAGCCGCGGTACACGGACAATTCGGCGCAGTCGTATCAGGTCGTCTGAAAGTCGGTGATGCCGTATCCGCCGAAATCGACAACGACATCCGCGACAGCATCATGCGCAACCACAGCGTTACCCACCTGATGCACAAAGCCCTGCGCGATGTTTTGGGCACGCACGTCGAACAAAAAGGCAGCCTGCAAAACGCCGAGCTGACCCGCTTCGACATCTCCCACCCGCAAGGCATCAGCGCGGAAGAAATCGCCGAAGTCGAACGCCGCGTCAACGCCGCGATTATCGCCAACGTGCCCGTCAAAGTCGAAACCATGTCCATTGAAGACGCGCAAAAATCCGGCGCAGTCATGCTCTTCGGCGAAAAATACGGCGACTTCGTCCGAGTGATTACCATGGGCGACTACTCCATTGAATTGTGTGGCGGCACGCACGTCGCCCACACCGGCGACATCGGCTTCTTCAAAATCATCAGCGAAGGCGGCATTGCCGCAGGCATCCGCCGCGTAGAAGCCATCACCGGCCTTGCCGCGCTGGTATGGGCGCAAAACCAAGAAAGCCTGATGAAAAACATCATCGCCGAAGTCAAAGCCCAAACCGAAAAAGACGTACTCGCCAAAATCCAAGCCAACGCCGCAAACGCCAAAGCCTTGGAAAAAGAGTTGACAAAAGCCAAAGCTGAACTCGCCGTCCACGCAGGTGCAAAACTCTTGGACGACGCAAAAGACTTGGGCGCAGCCAAACTCGTCGCCGCCCAAATCGAAGCCGACGCAGCCGCCCTGCGCGAAATCGTTACCGATTTAACCGGCAAATCCGACAACGCCGTCATCCTGCTCGCTGCCGTAAACGACGGCAAAGTCTCCTTGTGCGCCGGCGTATCCAAACCGCTAACAAACAAAGTGAAAGCCGGCGATTTGGTCAAATTCGCAGCCGAACAAGTCGGCGGCAAAGGCGGCGGCAGGCCGGATTTGGCACAGGCTGGTGGTACAGATGTTGCGAAACTGCCTGAAATGCTGGGAAGCGTGGAAGGTTGGGTTAATAGCAAACTGGCTTAACTAAATAAAGGCTACCTGAAATTTTCAGGTAGCCTTTATTTTTAACAAATAAACCTAAAATAGCTCGAACTGATCGTGTTCTAGTGGCTCTACCTTTTCTACATATAAGGTAGGTTTCTTGTCAAAATGAGCGTTACTTTTTTCATGTCTATTGACATAACAACTAATTTTACATTTCAAAAATAAAGAAGATTTATATTGTCGTATAGATCCTCTCTGAGGGTGGCAATTCAAAATTACTCCTTTATATTCAAATCCTAAAGAATTGGTTTTTTCATTACCTCTTATCAGCTTCCCCTGTAATTCAGCTACTTCACCATGAATCAGCTCGGGGAAAATAAATTCATCTTCCTCATCCTCTTCGGAGAAAAATAAAGATTTTTCTGCATTTGTAATAGTTGCTACATCAAATTGTTCTTTTTCATTTCTTACACCAATAGATAGACTTTGTCCTACCATTACACCCTGTACCATTTTCTCAAGCGACGTTTTAGGGATATTTTTGAACCATTCTAATTGTTCAACAGGGATTAATATTAAATCTCCAAATTCATTTTTAATAGAAACAAAGAATTGTTCATCAACCTGCTCAAGCTTAAAATCCTCACTCTCCCAATCAATCTTTCCCTTTTTATATTTTATTAGCTCAATGAGATTTTTTAAGGCTGTAAGTGATTTTTTAAAAACATCAGCAAGACCAATACCGTGAAAATCTTTTTCAGCCATTTTTTCCCCAGCTTTTTTTAGATAAGCGGTTCCAAATACACCAGTTCCCCATAGCAAACCACCTAATACCAAAACAACTCAGGAGCCTTTTTCCGTCTTAACAGGTATCTTATAGTCATATAAAACAATTGTTGGATATTGTTTCTTATTAAAAAACCTTATACACTCATCGAAACCTAACAGTGCCTGTCCAGCAACGTCTGCTTGAATAATTCCGTTTTCAATATTTTCTCCATAGAATTTTAAATATCCCACACAATTTTCGTTTTCCATATATATCCCCTAGCACCATTAATAATATACATAATAGTATTATAACGATTTTTAATAAATATGTGTTATTTGGAAAAATATTTAGTAAGCTATACCCTAAGTTTTTCATCAATATGTACAGGCTGTGCTACACACTCCTTATGTTACACGTTTCAGGTAGCCTAAAACCCATAGATCGAACATTTATGCCTAATCATTCAGCCATTTTAAAATAAGGACCGAGCATGGGCGTTAAACGCATTGTGGCTAATATAAACGCAACCCAACCCGCCGCAGCAAAGGCTTTCTACCATGACTTGCTTGGGCTGGAATTGCTGATGGATCATGGGTGGATACAGACCTACAGATAGGATACGACCATGTCTGTGCAGGTTAGTTTTGCCAGTGAAGGCGGTTCTGGCATGCCTGTGCCTGATTTGTCTATTGAGGTGGACAATCTAGACGAATTATTAGCACGAATACAGCATGCTGGTTTCACGCCTGAATACGGGCTGGCCACTGAGCCTTGGGGCGTGCGCCGCTTTTTTGTGCGTGATCCGTTTCGGCGACTGGTGAATATTTTGCAGCATGAGTAAACGCTTCTCTAGGGGGGAAAGTTTACGTAGCATAGCAAGCTGTATTTTGCATTCCCTACCTACATAAATTTTCAGATAGCCTGTAGCAGTGCGATCTGTCCAAATATTCCCTCCTCCCTGCTCATACAACAGGCTACCTGAAAATAGTTGTTCGGCTGTCCACCCAACCGCAATTCCTACCATCTTCACAATACAAATTATTGCAGCCTTATTTGACTGATCAGATTTAAAAACTAATCCAGCAAACTTTCAGGTAGCCTTTCCATACAAACAGCCTACACTCTTCAAACTAGAGTGCAGGCTGTTTTGATGCCGACGGCGTTACAGTGCAAATGCGGTGAAACAATACACGGTAATGCCGGCAATAATCACATACACAATCGCATAAGGCATGGCGGAGCGCAGGAAGGCGCCTTCTTGGCCTTGCTGTTCGCAGGCGGCGGTGGCGATGGCGATACTTTGCGGCGAAATGATTTTGCCGCCGGTAGCGCCGGCCGTGTTGGCGGCAGCCAGCCATGATTTATCCATATTCAGCTGGTCGGCCACGGAGGCTTGCAGTTTGCCGAACAAGATGTTGGAAGAGGTGTCGCTGCCGGTGGCGAATGTGCCGATGGCGCCCACCAGCGGTGCAACCAGCGGATAGAATGTGCCGGTGGCGTCCACCAAGCCTTTGGCAATCACGGCAATCATGCTGCTGTGGCTCATAATCGCGCTCATGGCCACCAGGCAGATGACGGTAATGCCCGAAGCCTTCATTTTCACCAAAGTCTGGCCCAAAATCTGGAACAGTTTGCTGGCGGAAACGCCTTGCACCAAGCCGCCGATAAATGCGCCCAAAAACAGCATCAGGCCGGCGTTAGACAACCAGCCGAAGGCGAAATATTTGCCTTCCGCATAAATCGGCAGGTGGATTTTGCTCACCAGAGTGGATTTCAAAAACGCGCTGATGGGGCCGGACAAGGGGCTGGCCATGATGATGAAGAACAAGATGAAACCGTACACCGCCCATGCTTTCGCCATTTGCCCCATGCTGATGGCTTTATCGGCAGGCGTATCTTTTTTCTCGGTCATTTTTGCATACAACACGATGAAGACGATGCAGGCGATGCTGCCCAAAATGGCAGGCGTTTCCGCGCCGATGAAATAAGCGGCGACAAACTGTACGCCTAGCGACAATCCGCCTACCACGGTAGATAGGATAATATTAGGAACGATGTATTTTTTAGAGGTGTCGGTCAGCATTAAGATGACAAATGGCACCAAGAACATTAAGAATCCCAATTGAATCACCACGTCGCTGGCGATAGCATGGGTTTGCTCGGAAGTAACCGCAGAACCGAACACTTCTTTTGCTAGCGTAATCACGGGGATGCCAACCCCACCGAAACCGGTGGCTACGCTGTTGCCAATCAACGATACGAGTGCCGCAAAGCGCGGTGTGAAGCCCAAACCGATTAAGATAGCGGCTGGAATTGCCACTGCCGTGCCGAAGCCAGCCATGCCTTCCAACAGGCCGCCGAAGCCCCAAACAATCAGCAGCACCTGAATGCGCTTGTCGCTAGAAATATTTATAAATTGCTGTTTAATCAATTCAATTTGTTTGCTTTCCAGTAGCACGTTGTAACTGAACAATGCCATCAGAATCACAATTAGAATAGGGAAAATGGCTTTCAAGATACCTTCGGCAAATGCCCAGCCGATGTATCTGACACTGTAGCCTTCCGGTGGCGTAAATCCGCTGATATTGGGAACGGCGAAAATGGCAATCAAAACAGCGGACAATGCTGCTAATATTGCGCTGTGATCGCCGCGCATTTTGAAGCCAATCATCGAAATAATTAGAAATAAGATTGGAAAGACAGAAAGGGCGATACTCATGATGTCTCCGTTATATGTCAATGAAACGCCGTAAAGACTGGGGGCATGAGGTACAGGTGTTGTTTGGGGTGTGTAGCTGATTAAAACTTGGAGCGTGAGCGTTCTGGTTCGTAACAGGGCAAACGCCAAATTGTAGTCTTTAGCTTTGTAGGAACTACAGGCTACCCGAAAACAGTTTTTGCTCTACAAAAAATGCAGATGGAAATGTCCGCGTGCCATTGTTTAATTGCTGCCAAAGCAGCCTGCATTCGGTTTAGCCGGAATTTTTGTTGTTTTGCTTTCAACAACTGGTGCAGCGATTTGGGCGCAGGTTTCATCGGTACATGGCTGTCTGTCCAGCTGAGCTGCTCGCCAGAGGGGCAGCCTGCGGAATTTGGTGGTCATTATGCCGAACACGCGGTAGGCAGTTTTGCTGAATAAAATGCCGTCAAATCCGCATCAAGCCAGTTATTTGCTCAAAAGTGTACAAAGCTCCTTAGTTTTTAATTTAGATAGGGCACAGCTTCATCGGGCGTGTGTTGTGCTTCTTTGCACAGGCGCTATATCTGCTAGGTAATCAGGATTTTCACGGGGCAGCCTTCCAAGACGTGTCATACATGGTGCAGGCGGTAGGCAGGTCGTGGGTGGTTTCCGATCCCAGCAGATGCGGTAACAGGATTTTGCCAATTGGTCCGAGGTAAGCGGTGCCATGTGCCGAACCGCCGATATGGTATACACCGGGCAGTGGTTCATGTAGGCGCTACAGCATATACATTGCAGCGTGCGGTGCATCTGTTCTTATGCATCTGTTCTTAGGTGGTGATACTTTGCCCGATACCGTTGTGCGGTATCAGGTTGTAGAGTGTCGGAACATCCGACAATTTGGCCACCACTTTTTCAATGGCGACGCGCGCATTACCCGCATCGGCCTTTACCATCGCCTCCCATTAGACACAGTGTGCCGGTTTCGGTCACGGCAAAGTTCACACTGCTCAAGCCGATATCGGCGGTGTAGTAAATGTTGCACAATATCATGCAGACAAAGCCAGTGAGTTTGTCCATATCGTCGGTCAGCTCCGTGCCGATGTTTTTGTGGAGCAGTTCGTTCAATTGCTTTTTAGTTTTGTGGATGGCGGGCATCACAATGTGGGGGCGGCTTTCGCCGGCCATTTACGCAATATATTTGCCCTAATCGATTTTCACCGCTTTAATGCCGCATTCGGCAAGATAATGGTTCAGCTCGATCTCTTCTCTCACCATCGATTTGCCTTGGTGGTGCATCACGATACTGTGGATAATGCAGCAGACTTCTTTGGGTATTTCCACCCAATGCACTCTCACACCCAGTTTGGTGAGATTGCTTTCCAGCTGTTCCAGCAAATCAGGTGTTTGGACAGCGAACGCTGGCGAATGTGCTTGCAAAGGGTGCACAGCATCTGCAATTCCTGTTCGTCCGACAACACAATTTTGCGCTTGGTCATCAGCATATTCATTGCCGTGCACAGGATTTTTTTGCACAAAGGTTTGTCGGTAAGGGCTTCGCGTGCGTTACTCACGATTTCCGTGACCTGTGTTTCTTTCAGTATGGTCACTTTATCGTTCATTATGTCGCCAGAAATGTCGGATTATTTAACGGAGAATGTGCCGCCGAAGCCGCAGCATTCGCTTTCGTGGTCGTGCACGATACACTCCACGTTTTGCAGGCTTCAATCAGCTTCCAGCCTGTGATGTGCACGCCCATTTCGCGGCGTGCCGTACAGGAAGTATGCGCCGCCACTTTCACTGGCTCGCCCACGTCTTTAGACTCGTAGCCGATGCCCACCAGAAAATTGGTGAACTCAACGCACGGCTGGCCAATTCGTTGGCGAGCTGTTCGTATTCGCTGCCTTTAAATAATTTGGGCCAATGGTGCTTCATCATACTGCCGCAAGAGCCGGAAAGCATAATGATGAGTAGTTTTCGGTGAATAAAGCGAGCTGGGCTTTGGCTACATTGAACGCCTCTTCGCAGTATCAAGTCCAAAAGGCAGAGCCGAAAAATTAAACTTCGGCAGGCTTGCCGCCACTGTGTGTGGTGGTTTGGTTGGCGTTCATAATATGCTTCTTATTTCTTAATAATTTAGAGAAGCCGATGCAAGTCTTACCCAACGGAAAATCCATATTACTTTAAGCGATATGCTTTTAGATGGTCAAGATGCTTGTGAAATTAGGGCTAATGCCAGACACCGTTGATATGGAGGAGGGTAGATTTGACGGATTTAAAGCACAAAATTCGTTATTATGCAGGGGATAGTAGAAACTTTTGTGTGGTCAATGAATTGCCCATGCTATTCGGTTGAAGGCTACCTGAAGGTTCAGGAGGATAGGCATAACAAAATGTCAACGTTGCCACGCCGATATTTCGCAATTCAAACAACAGTTTTATTTTTATTAATCGATTTTCGATACAAAAAGGCTACCTGAAAAGTCCCAGGTAGCCTTTGGTTTATAGCAGATTAACTTAACTTCCGATACAGCATTAGCTTACCTTACCGTGCTCTGTACTGTCTGCAGTTTGCTGCTTTGTATTAAAAATTAATTAATCTGTTATAACTGTGTCGGTAGCAAAATAGTTCAACTGGCCGGCATTACCGCGCAGGAATAGTACCCATGCGGCGGGTGAGGGAGGTGTGCGGCTCGTTGAACAGGCTGGCGTAATAGGTGGCGTTGGTCATCACGCGTTTGACGTAGTCGCGGGTTTCGTCAAACGGGATGGTTTCGGCATACACCGCGCCTTCGAGCGCTGTGGCGGCTTGCCAGTTGCGGGCACGGCCGGGGCCGGCGTTGTAGCCGGCAGTGGCGAGCACTTCGTTGCCCAGCCGGTTGCGGGCATCACCTAGATACCAAGTGCCCATGCGGATGTTGCCTTCAACAGTATGCAATTCGGCAGGATCCATACTGATTTTGCTGGCGATCTCGCGGGCAGTGGCGGGCATCACCTGCATCAGGCCGGTGGCGCCCACGCGGGAGCGCACGCCGATCATGAAGCGGCTCTCTTGGCGGATGATGCCGTAGGCCCAGGCGGGGTCGATATTGGCTTGGGCGGCGTAGCGATCCACGCTGTCACGGAAGGGGGAGATATAGCGCAGGTTGTAGTTGATTTGGCTGTTGGTTTTGTCGGCGGCATAAATGCCCATCTCGTAGAAGCCGGCATCGTGTGCGAGCTTGGAGGCTGCGAGCAGGGCTGGTTCGTTAAAGCCATCCATGGCATAGCGCCACTCGGCTTGGGCTTGCTTGCGCATATCCCAATCTCCGCTGCGCTGAGAGGCGCGGAATAAGTTGAGTGCACGGGAAACTGCACCATCAGCGGCCACTTGGCTGGTTTGGCTACTGCCAGGTTCGGCAGCAGTGTTGCGGGTGTTCACTTCGCCGCCGAGGGCTTCAGTGGCGAGCAGGGCGTAGAAATTGCGGCCGGAGGCAGCGGCTTGGCGGTAGTGCTGCTGGGCTCGGGTGGAATCGCCGCTGGCGGCCAGGCTGCGGGCAAGCCAGTATTGCCAGGTGGGGTCGGCCCGCAGGGTGTCGGGCATGGCTTCGATGATGTTCTGCAGCTCGTTCCAGCGGCCGAGGCGCAGGGCGCTGCGGGCATACCATTCCCAGTGTTCTTTGCCCAGCTGGCCGCGGTCGGCGCGATTGAAGGCATCGAGCGCGGCGGAGAAGCGTTGGTTCAACGCGTAGTGGTGGCCGAGCACGGCCCAGGCAAAGCCGGTTTGAGCCGGGCTGAGGCTGGTGGAGAGGCTTTGCAGGCGTTGGGCGGTATCGGCCTGTTTGCGGGCATTTTGGCCGATTACGCTGTGCAGCATGGCTTCACGGCCGCCTTGGCTGTCGGGCGTGGCGCTGGTGAGCGGCTCGGGCAGGGGTGAGCCCAAGGCGGCGGCCAAGCGGCGGGCATCGCTGATTTGGTTGTTGGCCAGCAAGCCGCGCACGCGCCGCCAAGCGGCATCGGCGGGCAGTTTGCCTTGGGCGGCGAGCTGTTCGAGCAGGCGGTTGCAGCCTTCGGGCTGGCGGCCGAGTTCGGTCAGCACTTCTTGGGCGGCGTTTTGGTTTTCCTGCCCGGCCAGCGCGGCATAGCAGCGGGTTTCTTTATCGCGGTCGGCGGGTTTCAGGTAGGCGTATTGCCGAACAAATTCTTGCCATTGGCCGTTGCGGCCGAGCTGTTTGAGCCACTGGTTGCGCAGGCTGTTGGCCATGGCGCTGGGCTGGGCTTGGGCGAGGAATTGGGCGGCTTGGCCGGCATAGCCCTGTTTGAGCGTGGCTTGGGCAGATTGAAAGAGCTGGTAGTCGGCCAGCACTTTGTCTTCGGAATCGCTGCGGCGGACGCCGGGCAGCTGGACGGCGGCGCTGCTGTCGGCATTGATGGGCTCGACCGGGGTTTCGGTTTGGCTGGAGCAGGCGGCGAGTAGGCCGGCGGCGAGGAGGGGGAGACTGTGTTGATATACGGTTTTTTTCATGCTTGATGTCGGCTTGGATAATTCGGAATGGCCTAAGGCTACCTGAAAGCGGTGGGGCAATGAAGCGGCAGGCGCGAACAGACGGCGGGTTTTACTGCTTTTTACGCAGGAAAAGATTTTCCGGTAGCCTGATAAAGGAGGCTACCTGAAAACTAAAATGCCTCAGCCGCGCTCTACAGCCGCGAGAAATCCGGGCGCAGGCGGAGGAATGCACCGATGGGTTGATGGAACTGCTAGAGAAACTGGGCGGCTGAGGAATGCTTGGATGATGAAGACCGAGACCTTTTCAAAACCACGGATTTGAGTGCGGTTCAAAGCAGCAGCATCGCAAATCATTTGGCTTTATTGGGCACAGATAATATGGAAATATTTTCAAGCATTCGAGAAACGTACCGAGAGGAAATATGCCGAAAACGGGATTTTGCAAAGGTCTCAGGCTACCCTGAAATTTTCAGGTAGCCTTTTGTGTTTGGGGCTGCTTCACCCAAACAAGCTGCTCTTGCTATTGCCTTTCAGGTAGCCACCATTGTGGCGGGGTAAGCGGCTGTCGGATTCGAGAGCTTGGCCTACCTATCTTCAGCTTTTCAACAGCTTTATTTCAGGTAGCCCTCTTCCCGTTTGAGACTACCTGAAATCATCAAACGCTATTTGCGCCAATAGGCAGGGGTAAAAAGCATGAACACGGTAAAGATTTCCAAGCGGCCGAGTAGCATGACGATAGAGCACAGCCATTTTTGGGCGTCGGCTAGGTTGGCGTAGCTGCCGGCGGGGCCCACGCTGCCGAGGCCGGGACCAGCGTTGGTAATGCAGGCGGTGGTGGCAGTGAGGGCGGTTACGAAGTCGAGGCCGGTGGCCATGAGGGCGAAGGTAGCGAAGATGATGGTGAGGAAATAAACGGCAGTGAACACGAGCACGGTCATGGCGGTACGCTCTGCGATGTGCATACCATTGATTTTTACGGTGTGCACGGCGTTGGGGTGCAAGAGCAGCATCATTTCACGCAGACTGAATTTGAACAATACGATGGCGCGGATGGTTTTGAGCCCACCACCGGCGCTACCGGCGTTGGCGAGGATGTTGGCGAGGAAAAACATCCACAGGGATACGGGCAGCGGCCAGGTGGCGAAGTCAGTGTTGGCGTAGCCGTTGGCCAGGCCGATGGAGACGAAGTTGAAACCGACGTAACGCAGGGCGTGCGGCCAGTCGGCGTAAAAATCTTTGTGCCACAAATAGAGGGAGCATACGATAATGCTGGCAATTAGGGTGGTAATCATCACGCGCACTTCACTGTCGCAGCGATAGGCATTGAGGCTGCATTGGCGGAAGGCGTAATAATGGTTGGTAAAGTTGATAGCGGCCATAACACTGCCAATGGTGATGATGATTTCGATGAGTGGAGAATTGAAATAGGCGATGTTTTGGTCGTGGGTGGAGAAACCGCCTAGGCCGAGGCAGGACATGGCATGGCACACGGCATCGAGCCAACTCATACCGGCCAGGCGCAGGGCAAGGCAGATAAGGAGTGTGAAAAAAACGTAGATTAACCAAAGGTTTTTGGCGGTTTGGGAGATGCGAGGGGAAAGTTTGCTGTCTTTGTGGATGCCAGGGATTTCGACTTTAAAGAGCTGGGTGCCGCCCACGCCGATCATGGGCAGGATGGCCACGGCTAACACGATGATGCCCATTCCGCCTACCCAGTTGAGCAGATGGCGCCAGAAGTTAAGTGAGGGGGGGAAGCTGTCGAGGTTGGTGAAGACGGTGGCGCCGGTGGTGGTAAGGCCGGATATGGCTTCAAAAAAGGCGTCGGTGTAGCTGATACCGGGCAAATGCCAGTAGAATGGCAGGGAGGCGACCATGGCAAAGCCTACCCATAAAAGGAAGACGAGGGTGAAGCCGTCGCGGGCGCGCAGCTCGCGGTGGTGGCGGCGGGTGATGAGCCAGATGATGCCGGAAACGAAGATGGTGCCAGCGGCGGTGTCAGCAAATATCCAGAAAGCAGCATCTTGGTAGAGATACGACACGATGGTGGGCGCCAAGAGCAATAGCGAAAATACGAAGCCAAGGCGGGAGAAGATGTGGATGATGGGAGCGAGTTTGTAGTACATGGTGTGGCTTAGGTGGCCTGTGGAAAAGGATGTATTTTACTTGTTTTAACGGGGTGTTGTGATGGCGGTTGAGGCTACCTGAAAACGGATACAGCGGTTTCAGGTAGCTTGCGGCATGAGCAAATGAGCGTGGGTCATAGCTAAAGCACTTATTTCTTCATACAAGGCAGCGAGCCGCAGACAGTATAGGTAAAAGTATGGCAAGACAAGCTAACGTCGTATATAAGAAATAAGTGCTTTAGCTATAAGTGCGTTTCGGGTCATTGGGCCGCAGTTCGGCCGCCAGTTTATCCAAAATGCCGTTGACGAATTTGTGGCCGTCGATGCCGCCGAAGGTTTTGGTGACTTCAATCGCTTCGTTAATGATCACGGGGTAGGGCGTTTCCGGCATATCGCGCAGCTCGAAAGCAGCGGCTAGGAGCACGGCGCATTCGATGGGGCTGAGGTCTTTTTCGTCACGGTCGAGCAGCGGGCGGATAATCTGCATCAGCTCGCGGCGTTTGGCCTGAACGCCGAAGAAAATGGCGGTGAAGAGCTCGTTGTCGGCCTTGGCGAAGTATTCGTTTTCGCGGATATTTTTGGCCACTTCGGTATCGGGCAGCTGGTTGAGCGCGGCCTGATACAGCGCCTGCACGGCAAATTCGCGCGCGCGGCGGCGCGGGGTGCGGTTTTTCGGTTTCATTACTTGGCTTTCTGAAATCAATGTCTACACGAGGGCATCGGGCAGGTTGTTGCCGGCCGGATTGAGGCGGCGCAGCAGGTTGGCGCATTCCACCGCCACCACGGCGGCTTCGGCGGCTTTGCTTTGGATGCGCGCGTGGGCTTGTTCGTCGTTTTCGGTGGTGAGGATGGCGTTGGCAATCGGGATGTTGAAATCCAGCCCCACGCGGCTGATGCCGGCGGCGGATTCGTTTGACACCAATTCGAAATGGTAGGTTTCGCCGCGAATCACCGCGCCCAAGGCTACCAGTGCATCAAAGCTGTGTGACTGTGCCATATTTTGCAGCGCCAGCGGTACTTCCAGCGCGCCGGGCACGGTGGCTACGGTGATGTTGCCGTCGGGCACGCCCATTTCCACCAGTTTTTTGGTGCACACTTCAAGCATGGCGCTGCCGATTTCGTTGGAAAAACGGGCTTGTACAATGCCGATATTCAGGCCTGCGCCGTCGTGGTTGGGGGGGATGATGGTCATGTCCGCTGCTCCGTTGTAGTGAAATAAGCAAAAGCGGCATGCGCCGCAAAGAAAGCGGATTTTACACCAAAGCGCACGTTTTGGGGCTGTGAAGGAAGATGGCTTGCGTTACAATGGCGGCGTTTTGCTCCACTTTTCAGGTAGCCTTCCATGCCAACCATCACTCTTATCGCCGCCGTGGCGGATAACCGCTGCATCGGCAGCGGCAACGCCATGCCCTGGCATATTGCCGAAGATTTCGCCTTTTTCAAACGCTACACCTTGGGCAAACCCGTGGTGATGGGGCGCAAAACTTGGGATTCGCTGCCCAAGAAACCCTTGCCCGGTCGCCGCAATATCGTGATTACCCGCCAGCCGCTCTGGCAGGCCGAAGGCGCAGAACGTGCCGACAGCTTAGATGCCGCGCTGGCCATGCTGGCCGACGTGCCCGAGATCATCATCATGGGCGGTGCGCAGATTTATGCCCAGGCCCTGCCGCTGGCCACCGATTTGCGCCTCACCGAAGTGCGGTTGGATATCGACGGCGACGCCTTTTTCCCAGCCTTTGCCCCCGCCGAATGGCAGGAGGTTGAACGCAGCAGCCACACCGCTGCCGCCAACGGCATCCGCTTCGATTTCGTGCACTACCGCCGCGCCCGGCAGGCTACCTGAAAGATTGAGGCTATCTGAAAAATGCTGCACCGCCTGATCGAACGCCATTGGCAAACGCCCAAGCCGCTGCTCACGCCGATTTTATGGCCGTTGGCGCGGCTGTTCGGCTTGTTGGCAGCGCGGCGGCGTGAAGGCTACCTGAAAGGCCGGCGGCACAGCGAAAAGCTGCCCGTGCCGGTGGTGGTGGTAGGCAATGTGCAGGCCGGCGGCAGCGGCAAAACCCCTGTGGCGCAGGCCTTAGTGCGCGCCTTGCAGGAGCGCGGCATCCGCCCCGGCATCATCAGCCGTGGCTATGGCCGCAGCGGGCAGGGCGTGCACGTGTTAAACAGCCAAAGCACCGCCGCGCAGGCCGGCGACGAGCCGCTGCTGCTGCACCGCAGCACCGGTGCCCCCGCCGCCGTGGGCAGCCGCCGTGCCGAAGCGGGCAGGGCGCTTTTGGCCGCGCATCCCGAAGTGCAAATCATCGTTGCCGACGATGGCTTGCAACACTACGCCCTGCAACGTGATTTCGAGCTGGCCGTGTTCCCCGCCGCCGATGTGGGGCGGCCGCTGGATTTGCTGCCCAACGGCAATTTGCGCGAGCCTTTGCAGCGCCTGGAAAGCGTAAACGCCGTGCTGCTCGCCAACAGCACGCCCGACAGCCCCGAGCCGGATTGGGCGCTGCCGGATAACGTGCTGCTTTGCCGCAGCCGCCTGCAATGCGGGCAGATTTACCGTCTGCACCGCCCGCACGAACCCTTGCCCGAAGGCTACCTGAAACAGCGCCGCGTTATCGCCGCCGCCGCCATCGCCAAGCCAGAACGTTTTTTTGCCGAACTGGCGCGGCTTGGCATCGAAACCGAACGGCAAATGGCACTGCCTGACCACGCTGCCTGGCAGATTGCCGATTTGCCCGCAGCCGATTGCTACATCGTCACTGAAAAAGACGCAGTGAAGCTCGCCGCCGACACCGCGCAGGAAGTATGGGTATTGCCCGTGCGCGCCGAACTGCCGGAAGCCTTAGTGCAGGCCGTAATCCGCCGCTGCCTGCCGGATAAGGAACAGGCTGCCTGAAAGCGAAGCTTCAACGCAGTTAACACACAAGTTGAAACGAAGTTGCCGCAGCAAGCGGAATTTCTGCGAAGCCAAAACCTAAGCTTCAACCAAAACAACACAGGAGACCCCAAACCATGGACAAAAAATACCTCGACCTCCTCGTTTGCCCGCTCACCAAAGGCGCACTCGAATACCATGCCGGCCGCCAAGAATTGTGGAGCCGCCAAGCCAAGCTGGCCTTCCCCATCCGCGACGGCATTCCCATCATGCTGGAAAACGAAGCCCGCCCCCTCACCGAAGAAGAGCTGCGCGCATGAGCACCCCGTTTACCGTTATCATCCCCGCCCGCCTGGCCTCCAGCAGGCTACCTGAAAAAGCCTTGGCCGATATTGCCGGCAAACCCATGGTGGTGCGCGTGGCCGAGCGCGCCAAGCTGAGCGAGGCGCAGCGCATCGTCGTGGCCACCGACCACACCGCCATTGCCGCCGCCTGCTCCGAATACGGCATTGAAGCCGTGCTCACCGGCAAACAGCACACCAGCGGCACCGCCCGCCTGGCCGAAGCCGCACTGCTGCTGGGCATGGCCGATAGCGACATCGCCGTAAACGTGCAGGGCGACGAGCCGCTGATTGATCCCGCCCTCATCAACCGCACCGCCGAATTGCTCGGCAGCAGCAGTGCGCAAATGGCCACCGCCGCCCACCCGATTGCCGACGCGGCCGAGTTTCTCAACCCCAACTGCGTGAAAGTGGTGCTCGACCAGCGGCGCAACGCCCTCTATTTCAGCCGCGCCCCCATCGCCTGGCCGCGCGATGCCTTCGCCGAAACGCAAGCCGTGCTGCCCGAAGGCTTTGCCCCGTTGCGCCACATCGGCCTATATGCCTACCGCGTGGGTTTTTTGCACCAATACGTCGGCCTGCCGCCCTCGCCGCTGGAGGGTATCGAATCGCTCGAGCAGCTGCGCGTGTTGTGGCACGGCGGCAAAATCGCTGTAACCGTGTGCGACAACGCCCCCGCCGCCGGGGTGGACACCGCCGAAGATTTACAGCGCGTGCGCGATTGGTTTGCCCGGCATCCCGAAGAGGCTACCTGAAAACAAATCGCCCGGCCGAGCAAAGCCTATAATTTTGATTTCGCTGAAGCTTCGCTTTCAGGTAGCCTGTTCCCCGAAACGGCTTGCCTTCGCCTTGAACGACCGATTTTAAGGAGTTGAGTTATGCGTTTGCTCCGCCGCGTTGGTTTCTCCGCTCTCCTGATTGCTGTTGCCCTCTCTGCCGCTTATTTTGCGAACACCACCCGCCCGCCGCAAAATCCCGCTGCCCGCGCCAAAGCTGTTCGGCTGCCTGAAACCATGCCGCCGCCCGCATCGGCACAGGTCGGCAACGCGGATAAGGCGCCGCCCATCGTCCGCGCCGCCCGCAGCCAAATCGGCCAAACCGTGCGCTATGACCCCGCCTATACTGCGCTAGATTATCCGATGGGCGATGTGCCGATAGCAAAAGGAGTGTGCACCGATGTGGTGATTCGCGCACTGCGGCAGCAGGGCATAGACTTGCAGCAGCTGGTTCACCAAGACATGAAAGCGAATTTTTCCGCCTACCCGAACCGCTGGGGGCTAAAACGCCCCGACCCGAATATCGACCACCGCCGCGTGCCGAATC
Source organism: Eikenella sp. NML120348 (assembly GCF_001648435.1). Lineage (NCBI taxonomy): Bacteria > Pseudomonadati > Pseudomonadota > Betaproteobacteria > Neisseriales > Neisseriaceae > Eikenella > Eikenella sp. NML120348. The sequence goes on from NZ_LXSP01000001.1 coordinate 271,598, forward strand.
TGGAGGTTTATTTCGCGCGGCACGGCTGGGCGGCGCAAGACGGATACCGTGCGGGCGACATCGTTACTTGGCGGCTGGCGGGCAGCGGGCTGCCGCACATCGGCATCGTATCCGACCGCAAACAGGGTGATACACCGCTGATTATCCACAATATCGGCGCAGGCACGCGTGAAGAGGACATCCTGTTCCGCCACGAAATCGTCGGCCATTTCAGGCAGCCCGCCCAATATGGCGCCGTGAAGTGGCGGTGCGGCCAAGCCTGATGCTGTTTTTTAGGTAGCCTTCTCATGCCAAGCAGGCTACCTGAAATCAAAATCTGTCTAACAAAGAAACGAATATGACCACACCCGACAACACCGTCCGCCTTTCCAAACGCATGGCCGAGCTCGGCCTCTGTTCGCGCCGCGAAGCCGATGCCTATATCGAGCGCGGCTGGGTGAGCGTGAACGGCGAGAAAGCCGTGCTCGGCCAAAAGGTGGGCGCGGACGACCGCATCGAGCTGCACCGCGCTGCGCACGAAGAACAGGCCGGGCGGGTGACCATCCTGCTGCACAAGCCGGTGGGCTTCGTGAGCGGGCAGGCCGAAAAAGGCTACCGCAGCGCCGCCGAGCTGATTACCGAAGCCAACCATTGGCCGGAAGACCGCAGCCCGCAAAAGTTTAAAGCGGCACATCGCCACGGCCTCGCTCCCGCCGGCCGGCTGGATATCGACTCGGTCGGGCTGCTGGTGCTCACGCAAGATGGACGCGTGGCCAAAAGCCTGATCGGTGAAAACAGCGGTGTGGAAAAAGAATACCTGGTGCGCGTGAAGGGCAAACTTTCCGAAGAAGGCCTGCGCCTGCTGAACCACGGCCTGAAGCTGGACGGTGAAGCGTTGCGGCCGGCCAAGGTGTCGTGGCAAAACCAAGACCAGCTGCGCTTTGTGCTGAAACAGGGCAAAAAACGCCAAATCCGCCGTATGTGCGAGCTGGTGGGGCTGCGCGTGGTGGGGCTCAAGCGCATCCGCATCGGCAAGGTGAAACTCGGTGCACTGCCGCCGGGGCAGTGGCGCTATCTGGCGCCGCACGAGCGGTTTTGATTGGGAAGATAGCGGATTAAAATAAGAATGCTACAGTGTTGTCTCGCCTAGCTGTACTACCTATACTGTGTCCGCGGCTCGCCGCCTTGTCTCATTCTTATTTTAATCCACTATGAATATGCTAAAGGCTACCTGAAAATACGGCACGGCAGAGTTTTTGCGAAGTTGGAGTTTCAGGTAGCCTTTAGTGTATTCATTTTGGACAGGTGTTGTGATTTCAGGTAACGTGTATGCCGTGTTCTTCGCTTGTTCCTGCAGTTGGTTTGAGAAAAACTGCAATCAAAGCTATACGCCCGGGCGACGGCTATGGCAAAATGCCTGCTTGATTTTATTTCTGTATATTTTAAGGAGTGCCACCATGTCCATCAGCAATGTAGTTCGCATGATTGAAGAGAACGATGTCCGTTTCGTTGATTTGCGATTCACCGACACTAAAGGCAAACAGCACCATTTCACCGTGCCTGCCGCAGTGGTGCTGGACGATCCGGAAGAATGGTTTGAAAACGGCCATCCGTTCGATGGTTCGTCTATCGGTGGCTGGAAGGGCGTTCAGGCCTCCGATATGCTGCTGCGCCCCGATCCGGCCACTGCCTTCATCGACCCCTTCTACGACGATGCCACTGTGGTGCTCACTTGCGACGTGATCGACCCGGCCAGCGGCCAGGGCTACGACCGCGACCCGCGCTCCATCGCCCGCCGAGCCGAAGCCTATTTGAAAGCCAGCGGCGTGGGCGATACGGCCTATTTCGGCCCCGAGCCTGAATTTTTCGTGTTCGATGGCATTGAGTTTGAAACCCATATGCACAAAGCCCGCTTCGAAATCAGCTCCGAAAGCGCCGCGTGGTCGAGCGGCCTGCATTTGGACGGCCAAAATACTGGCCACCGCCCGATGGTGAAAGGTGGCTACGCCCCCGTTGCGCCGGTGGATGCCGGGCAGGATTTGCGCTCCGCCATGGTCAATACCTTGCAGGAAATCGGCATTGAAGTGGAAGTGCACCATGGCGAAGTGGGCACCGGCAGCCAGATGGAAATCGGTACTAAATTCAGTACCTTGGTACACCGTGCTGACCAAACCCAAGACATGAAATACGTGATCCACAACGTGGCGCACAACTTCGGCAAAACCGCCACCTTCATGCCCAAACCTTTGATGGGCGACAACGGCAGCGGTATGCACGTGCATCAATCCATTTGGAAAAACGGCCAAAACCTCTTCGCCGGCGACGGCTATGCCGGCTTGAGCGACACCGCCCTTTACTATATCGGCGGCATCATCAAGCACGCCAAAGCGCTGAATGCCATCGCCAACCCCTCCACCAACTCCTACAAACGTCTCGTGCCGCATTTTGAAGCGCCCACCAAGCTGGCTTATTCCGCCAAAAACCGCTCCGCTTCCATCCGCATTCCCACCGTGCACAGCGTGAAAGCCCGCCGCGTTGAAGTGCGTTTCCCGGATCCTACCGCGAACCCCTATTTGATGTTCGCCGCGCTGTTGATGGCTGGGCTGGATGGTATCCAAAACAAAATCCATCCCGGTGATCCGGCCGACAAAAACCTCTACGACCTGCCGCCGGAAGAGGATGCATTGGTGCCGACCGTGTGTGCCTCTTTGGAAGAAGCCTTGTTCGCCCTCAAAGCCGACCACGAATTCCTCCTGCGCGGCGGCGTGTTCAGCCAAGACTGGATCAACAGCTACATCGCCTTCAAAGAAGAAGACGTGCGCCGCATCCGCATGGCGCCGCACCCGCTGGAATTTGAAATGTATTACTCGCTGTAAGGCAGAATGAAAAGGCTACCTGAACAATCAGGTGGCTTTTTTATACCGAATGTTTGCCCTGGCTGCTGCCTTTCGCAGGTTCAGGTAGCCTTTGTCCCATGATTGCACGAGACAAAATGGCGGCAGATTGAGCAAAATCGGATAGTTTGGAGCAGAGGAATGCCAGTATGATGCCACCTGTTTTAAATTATCCAAGCAATAAGGAACACATCATGGGCGCACGCCGCAAATTTCCGATTCCGCTCAGTTATTTCAGCACCACCATCGGCCTATTCGCGTTGGGTTTGTCGTGGCGCTATGGCGCAGCGGCAGGCCTGATGCCGGCTTGGCCGAGTGAATGGCTGCTGGCAGCGGCGTTTGTGGTGTGGTTGGTGCTGGTGGCGGCTTACGTTTGCAAGATATTGGCTTATCGCGATGATTTTTTAAGCGACTTAACTGATTTGGTGCAATGCTGTTTTCTCAGTGCCATTCCGATTACCACCACCTTGGCAGGCATTGCTGGACTGCCGTATGCCGCCGGGGCGGCACGCGTGCTGGTGTATGCCGGCATTTCTGGGCAGCTGGCGTTTGCCATGTATCGTGCTGCCGGGCTGTGGCGCGGGCTGCACAGCTTGGCAGCCACTACGCCGGTGATTTATCTGCCTACGGTGGCCGCTAATTTCGTGAGTGCCACGGCGCTAGATGTGCTGGGGAGGCATGATTATGCGGTGTTGTTTTTCGGTGCGGGGCTGCTGTCTTGGTTTAGCCTGGAGGCGGCGATTTTAGGCAGGCTGCGCACGGCGGTGGCGGTTGCACCGCAAGTGCGCGGGATAGTGGGCATCCAGCTTGCGCCGGCCTTTGTGGGCTGTGGGGCGTATTTTGCGGTGAACGGCGGCGCAATCGACATTTTTGCGCTGGCCTTGATGGGATACGGCTGTTTGCAGTTTCTGCTGTTGCTGCGCCTGCTGGGCTGGTTTGCCGAGGGCGGGTTTAGCATGAGCTGGTGGGGCTTCTCGTTCGGCTTGGCGGCCATGTGCGGCTGCGGGTTGCATCTGCTGGAGGCGGGCAGGTTGGTGTGGCTGGGCACGGTGCTGGCGGTAAGTGGCTCGGCTGGGGTAGCACTGTTGTTGGCGGGAACGTTGTATTTGGTGTGGCAGGGGCGGTTTTTGGTGCGTTAGGCTGCTAAAGGTTAAAGGCTACCTGAAAACGGTTTATACGGTTTCAGGTAGTCTTTTTGTAGCAGAGGAAGGTATCAGAGCAAATCCAATTGCGCTAAAGCCCGTTGCAGCTGGTCGGCCGTCCAGTGGTTGCTGGCAGCGAGGGTCATGAGGGCGGTGGCGGTTTCGATATTGCATTTGCCGCCGCCCACCGCGCCGGCCTGGCGCAGGGCGTTGCCTTGGGCGTAGGCGGTGCCGGTGCGGCCGTGGTGAGCTTGGCTGATGTTGAGTAACAGGCCGCCGTTTTGGCTGAAGTGTTGCACGGCGGCGAGCAATTCGGGGCTGGCGGGGGCGTGGCCTTGGCCGTAGGAAAGCAGGATGGAGGCTTCTTGGGGGAAGTGGCGCAGGCTGTGGGCGATTTGCTCGGGGCTGCTGCCGGGGGTGAGCAGGTGGCTGCACACACGGGCGGCGGGGTTGAAACGGGTGGGCAGGCCGCTGAGGCGGCGGAGCGGGGTGTTTGGCTGCCAGGTGTTGAAGTGGGCGTTGTCGAAGCCTTGGTCGAGCTCGGTGCTGCATTTACTGCTGCCGATAGCGGGATAGAGCTGGCCGCCGAAGGCGATAACGGTGCCGTGCAGTTGGGGATTTTGCAGGGCGGCAATGGCGGTGTGGAGGTTGGCCGGGGCATCGCTGTTGGCGGCGTGGTAGGGCTTTTGCGCGCCGGTGAGGACGATGGGTTTGCCGCCGCTGTCGAGTGCAAGGGCGAGGAAATTTGCGGTGTAGGCGAGGGTGTCGGTGCCGTGTAAGATGAGGATGCCGTCGTGCTCGGGCAGGGCGGTTTGCAGGATGGCGAGCCATTCTGCCCAATGTTGTGGGGTGATGTTGGAGCTGTCGATCAGGGGCTGGCAGATGTGCCAGTGAAAAACGGCTTGTTCGGCATAGGGCTGCAGGGCTTGTTCGGCGAGCTCGGCATCGGGCACAAGGCCGGTGGGGCTGGGCTTCATGCCAATGGTGCCGCCGGTGTAGAGGACGAAGATTTTTTGCATGGCGGGATGTTTTACTGGAAATGGGATATGGGATTATAGGGGCTAGCTGAAAAGTTGGGGTAGGGGGATTGGAGTTTCTTTTTCAGGTAGCCTTGGTGTGATTGAGGGAATGGATTAAAGGCTACCTGAAAAGTTTTTTGCTTTTCAGGTAGCCTTTTAGTTAGCTGATGGAGTTACTGAACTTTAATCAGTTTAACATCGAATACCAGCACGGAGTTGGGCGGAATGCTGGGGTTGCCTTTGTCGCCGTAAGCGAGTTCGGCGGGGATGTAGAGGGTGTATTCGCCGCCTTCTTTCATCAGCTGCAGGCCTTCGGTCCAGCCTTTGATCACGCCGTCAAGTTTGAAGGTGGCCGGTTCGCCGCGCTTGATGGAGCTGTCGAACACGGTACCGTCGAGCAATCTGCCTTCGTAGTGTACGGTTACAGTGCTCTTGGCAGTGGGCTGTTTGCCGGTGCCTTCGGTTTTCACGCTGTATTGCAGGCCGGAGGGCGTAGTTTTCACGCCTTCTTTGGCTTTGTTGGCTTCGAGGAAGGCTTTGCCTTCTTCCTGCTGGCGGGTGGCCAGTTTGCCCATCTGGGCAGTGTGGTATTGCTGCAGGATGTTGTTGGCTTCTTCATCGCTTACAGGCAGCGGCTGGCTGGCCATACCGGCCTGCAGGCCTTTAATCAGGGTAGCTTGGTCGAAATCCAAGATGGTGTTGGCGTCGCCCAGCTGTTGGCCTTGGAGGTAGCCGATGAGGTAGCTGGCTTTTTGCTGATCGGTCATGCCGGCCAATACGTCGGAGGCAGCGGCAGGGCCTGAAGCGGCAGCGGGGCCGGAGGCAGCTGAAGCGGCGGCAGGGGCTGATGAGGTCGGAGCAGAGGCGTTGCTGGAAGTGGGCTGTTGGTTACAGGCGGCCAGGGCGAATACCACGGCGGCGGCCAGCAGGCAGGTGCGGAATGTGTTGGTTTGCATAAAACTCCCTAATGTGAATGAAAAGAAACAACAGCGGGCATTACATCATTTCCGCCGTGCTGTTTCAATCGGTTTTACCTGAATTAAAAGGCCTCGGCTTGTTTTTTCGCGGCGGAAGTGATGAAATCCCGCCTTTCTACCGAATACACTGAAAGATTTGTTATGCAACCCGTTTGCCTGCCGCGCGGCCCGATTATGGCCGATGTTGCCGCCCACCGCCTGAGCGAGGAAGAAAAACAACGCCTGCTGCACCCCGCCGTGGGTGGCGTGATTTTGTTTCGCCGCAATTACCAAAACCGCAGCCAGCTTCAGGCTTTGTGTGCCGAAATCAAGGCTTTGCGTACGCCGGAGTTGGTGATTGCCGTGGATCATGAGGGCGGGCGCGTGCAGCGCTTTATCGAAGGCTTCACCCGCCTACCGGCCATGAGCACGCTGGGCGGCATTTGGGAAAAGCAAGGCCAAGCAGCGGCAGAAGCGGCGGCGGAACAGGTGGGTTGGGTGTTGGCGACAGAATTGCGCGCTTGCGGGGTGGACTTATCGTTTACGCCGGTGTTGGATTTGGATTGGGGGCAGTGCGCCGTGATCGGTAACCGCAGTTTCCACTGCCAAGCCGACACCGTTACCACGCTGGCACTGGCGCTGCAACGCGGGCTCAACCGTGGCGGCATGCAAAGCTGCGGCAAACACTTCCCCGGCCACGGCTTTGTTGTCGGCGACAGCCACCATGTGTTGCCAGAAGACCCGCGCAGCCTGGCCGAACTGATGGAGGCAGATATTCAGCCTTTCCGTGCTTTGGCTGCCGAAGGCATGGCCGCCGTGATGCCCGCGCATGTGGTGTACCCGCAGGTAGACAAACAACCTGCCGGTTTTTCGAGCATCTGGTTGAAGCAAATTTTGCGCCAGGATTTGGGCTTCAACGGCGTGATTTTTTCCGACGACCTCACCATGGAAGGCGCCAGCATGGCCGGCGGCATCCGCGAGCGGGCAGCGCAATCTTTCGCGGCCGGTTGCGATATCGTGTTGGTGTGCAACCGCCCCGATTGGGTAGACGAACTGCTCGAAGGTTTCAGGCTACCTGAAAACCCGCAATTAGCCGACCGCTGGCAATACATGGCTGGGCGCGGCACACCAAGTGATTACGCCGCAGTAATGCAGCAGCCCGAATTCCAAGCCGCCCAAGCCTTCACCGCCGCACTTTCCTCGCCGCAAGATTTGGCCGGCGGGGTGAAAGTGGGCGAGGCGTTTTAAGGAGGATACCTATGTTAAACCCGAAAATTTTCAGCCTGCCGGAAGAAGAGCTGCTGGTAAAAGACGTGCCGCAGGGCTATGCCATCGTTTCCGACCAGGTTGCCAAAGAAGGCATGCCGATCCGTTTCCTGTATCGGGAAGAGCCTGATTCGGCCTTCCCGCCCGATAGCGGCTGGCGGATGTTTTCCAGTTTTGAAGACGATGATTATGCCGAAAATGCGGCCAACTTCCACCTCTACAGCCTGCAACGCATGGCTAACTACCAGCCGGCGATCGCCAAATTGCTGCACAGCTCCACCGGCTCGGTGTTTGAGCAGGATTTACACCAGCCGGATTTTGTGGCGGTGAGCGATTGGGAGATTCCGCAGGAGTGAGCTTGGTGTCATCATTGTGATGGCGGGCGGTATAGAGGCTACCTGAAGTGGTTTTTTGATTTTCAGGTAGCCTTTTGTTGTGGCCGGGCAAACCAGGCTGATCAATTAGCTTGTGGCCAATTCAAAATATTTCTGCATCACCAACAGGCTGGTGATCAGTTCTTGCCTGCTATTGAAGAAGGGCTGCATATAGGCGTTGGCGTTGCGGATGATGCGTTCGGCGGCATCGGGGTGTTGTTGGTAGAAGGCGAGTTTTTCTTCGAAATCGCTGTAGTCGGGCTGGAGGTGGACGTAGTGGACTTCAGGCTGCAGCAGGCCCTCCAGCAGCCAGGTTTCGTAGGCGGGGGGGGTCATGAAACAGAGGGAGCGGGAGGCGAGTATCCATTTGAGGTTGGTGGCGACGTCGTTGCCTTCGATGCTGAGGATGTATTTGTATTGCAGCTGTTGGCCTACGCTCATGAAGCTGCGGTGGTAGGGCTGGCCGATGGATTGTTTGTGTACGCAGCCGACGTCGCACAGAGGGTGGTTGTGGTATTGGCGCAAGAAGTGCAGGCGTTGTTCTTGGAAGGCGGCGCCGCGCCAGACGAGTTGGTTGCGTTTGGCGGCAAATGGGGTGCGGTCGGGGTAGATGTAGAAATGGCGCACGCTGTCGAGCTTGAGTAAAACGGAGTATTGGTTGTCGCTCCGGATAGGGCGGCTTTTCACGAAGGCGGGCTGGGCGGAGATGTGGGTGACATCGCCGAATTCGTAGGCGAAGCGGGCTTCTGCCGGGAAGTAGCGCAGGAGGGTGGCGAGGTCGTAGTAGTAGGCGGAGGTGTGGCTGCCGCGTTTGAAGTTGCCGGCTTGGCCTACCGGGGTGAGGCTAGCTGAAAGGGTAAACGGCTGGTTTTGCCGGTTGCAGTAGTCCACGCGCTGCCGGATTTGCTGCTGGGTTTCGCTGGGGAGGCGGGCAAACTCGGCCAATACGGGCTCGATGGATTTGGCGAGTAAGCGGTGTGGCAACAGGCCGAATGGGCTGTGGCGGGTGTAGTAGGCGAGTTTGTGCAGGCGGCGGTGGTAGATGCCGAGATCGATGGGCATGGCGGTTTAGCAGGGTTGTATCAGTTGTTTGGCTTCCTGGCGTTTGAGCTTCCAGCCGTGGGAGTAAACGAGGCAGGTGAGGTAGTATTTTGATTCTATGCGGAATAGGGGGATGAAGAAGAAGGTGAATTTGGTGTAGGCATTGGTGATGTGTAGATTAACGCGGTTGTTGCAGTTGCCGCAGAGGCAGCTTTCGCCGAGGTCGTCAAAATAGCCTTTACTGCCCCAGATGAAGATCATGGCGATTTCTCTTTGTACTTATATGGTTATGTGTGAAAGCCGAGCCAGCACGTTGCGGCCGGCTCGGCTGGTTTGGCTTATACGATTTCGGCTTTGGTGATCACTACGGGCTCAACCGGCACATCGTCGTGGTAGCCGTGGCGTTTGGTGGCAACACCTTCGATAGCATCAACTACATCTTGGCCTTCCACCACTTTGCCGAATACGGCGTAGCCCCAGCCGTGCAGGCTGGGGGAGGTGTGGTTGAGGAAGTCGTTGTCTTTGGTATTGATAAAGAATTGAGAGGAGGCACTGTGCGGGGCCTGGGTACGCGCCATGGCGAGGGTGTATTTATTGTTTTTCAGGCCGTTTTGTGCTTCATTTTTAATCGGGGCGCGGGAGGGCTTTTCCTGCATGTTTTCGTCCATGCCTCCGCCCTGAATCATGAAACCTTTGATCACGCGGTGGAAAATAAGGCCGTCGTAGAAGCTGTCTTTCACGTATTGTTCGAAGTTGGCAGCGGTTTCGGGGGCTTTTTCGTGGTCGAGCTCGATGCCGATAGTGCCGAAGTTGGTATGGAGTTTGATCATGTTTGCCGTCCTGTAATGGGTTGGAGGAAAGGGAAGAGGTTACCTAAAAAACAGTTTGGGGTTTCAGGTAGCCTTTTTATGTTGGGATTATTGCGAAAGAACGCGCACTTGGCGGATAACGATGGGCGTGCGCGGCACGTCTTGATACATATCCACTGTGCCGGTGGGAATACCGGCGATTTTGTCCACCACTTCCTGCCCGGCGGTTACTTTGCCGAACACGGCATAGCCATAGCCACGTGCAGTGGGGGCGGTATGGTTGAGGAATTCGTTGTCTTTCAGGTTGATGAAAAACTGGCTGGTGGCGGAGTGCGGCTGGGCAGTGCGCGCCATGGCGATGGTGTAGCGGTTGTTTTTCAGGCCGTTGGCGGCTTCGTTATCGAGGGCGCGACGTATGGGGGCTTTTTCGGCCATTTGGGCGGTGAGGCCGCCGCCTTGAATCATGAAGCCGGGGATTACTCGGTGGAAGATGGTGCCGTTGTAAAAGCCGCTGCAGGCGTAGGCGAGGAAGTTTTCCACGGTTTTCGGTGCGCGGGTTTCATCCAAGGAAAGCTCAATATTGCCTTGGCTGGTTTCAAGCAACACGCGGGTTTCGGCATGGGCGGCGAGGGCGGAGCAGCCGAGTGTGGCGGCCAGGATGAGTGTGCGGAACGGTTTGTTCATGATATTGGTTAAGATATGGAAATGAATAAAGGCGTTAGGGTAAAGGCTACCTGAAAATTTTGCAAGCATGGCTAAAGTATTTCTGCCGGCCGCGTTAGCTGGCGTTGCGGTATTGCTCATGCTGTTTGCAGCCCTCGCCTGGCAAGAAGAAAGAAAGGCTTTCACTGCCATAGAATGCCGGTTATGGTGGGGAGAGTTGTTTGCAATACAGAACTCATTGATTGTGTTAAAATCGCCCGCTTTTTACATTCTAATTTTCCGCAAAGGCACACCCATGATTTCCACTTCCGGCATCACCATGCAGTTTGGCGCGAAGCCGCTGTTTGAAAACGTCTCCGTCAAATTCGGCGAAGGCAACCGCTACGGCCTCATCGGCGCGAACGGTTCGGGCAAATCCACCTTCATGAAGATTTTGGGCGGCGATTTGGAGCAGACCAGCGGCGAAGTGGCGATTGAACACGGCGTGCGTTTGGGCAAGCTGCGCCAAGACCAGTTTGCCTACGAAGACATGCGCGTGCTGGACGTGGTGCTGATGGGGCACACCGAAATGTGGGCGGCGATGACCGAACGCGACGCGATTTACGCCAACCCCGAAGCCACCGAAGAAGACTATATGCACGCGGCCGAACTGGAAGCCAAGTTCGCCGAATACGACGGCTATACCGCCGAAGCGCGCGCCGCCGAATTATTGAGCGGCGTAGGCATTGCCGAAGAACTGCACAACGCCACCATGGCGGAAGTTGCCCCGGGCTTCAAGCTGCGCGTGCTGCTGGCGCAAGCCCTGTTCTCCAAACCCGACGTGTTGCTGTTGGACGAGCCGACCAACAACTTGGACATCAACACTATCCGCTGGCTGGAAGGCGTGCTGAACCAATACGATTCCACCATGATTATCATCAGCCACGACCGCCACTTCCTGAACGAAGTCTGCACCCACATGGCGGATTTGGACTACAACACCATCACCGTTTATCCCGGCAATTACGACGACTATATGCTGGCCAGCGCCCAATCCCGCGAGCGTGCGCTGAAAGACAACGCCAAAGCCAAAGAAAAATTGCAGGAACTGCAAGAATTTGTGGCACGCTTCTCTGCTAATAAATCCAAAGCCCGCCAAGCGACCAGCCGCTTGAAACAGGCCGACAAAATCAAAGCCGAAATAGTGGAAGTGAAACCCTCCACCCGCCAAAACCCGTATATCCGTTTTGAAACGGACGAGAAAAACAAGCTGCACCGCCAAGCCGTAGAAGTGGAAAACCTGGCCAAATCGTTCGACAAAACCCTGTTTGAAAAATTGTCTTATATTTTGGAAGCAGGGCAACGCCTCGCCATCATCGGTCCGAACGGCGCGGGTAAATCCACCCTGCTGAAACTCTTGGCCGGCGCGTTTGACGAAAAACTTTCCGATGTCAAACCCGATGCAGGCTGCATCAAATGGGCGGAAAAAGCCACCGTCGGCTACTACCCGCAAGACCACGAAAACGACTTCGACGTGGACATGGACCTGACAGAATGGATGCGCCAATGGGGGCAGGAAGGCGACGACGAACAAGTGATTCGCGGCACGCTCGGCCGCCTGCTGTTCGGCAGCAACGACGTGGTGAAAAAAGTGAAAGTGCTCTCCGGCGGCGAAAAAGGCCGCATGCTCTACGGCAAACTGCTGCTGCTGCGCCCCAACGTGCTGATTATGGACGAACCGACCAACCACATGGACATGGAAAGCATCGAATCGCTGAACATGGCGCTGGAAAAATACAAAGGCACGCTGATTTTCGTGTCGCACGACCGCCAGTTTGTATCCTCGCTCGCCACGCAGATTATCGAGCTCGACGGCAAAGGCGGCTATGAATATTATCTGGGCGATTACGAAGGTTACTTAGCCAAGAAAGGCTTGGTGTAACCCCAAAAGGCTACCTGAAAGAGAAATCAATTTTCAGGTAGCCTTTTGCAGATGGTTCAAATAAAAATATAAGTAAGAAAGGGAAAGTATGTTTACACTCAATGGGTTTGGCACCACATTTGTTGGCGAATGCGATTACGAGCCGGACGGCACTTACATCACCACGGCATGGATTGTGGCTTTATGGATACTGCTGATTCCGCTGTATAGCGCACGGATTTTGTTGGTGGAACCGACCATGCTCTCCGGCACGAATTATCAAATTATCAAGCAGCCGGTGCATTGGGGTCAGGCTCGGCGGATATGGGCGTACACACTCGGGATTCCCGCTCTGCTTGCCTTGTTTGTTTGGATGGTGGGTGTGTTGGATTCATTGTCGCCGCTGGCGGGGTAAATCCTATTTTGGCTGGCGGTGGGTGTGATGCTTGTCTACGCTCTTTTGCCGTTTTTCCTGCGCTATCGGGCTTGTAAGGCAATCGGGCTGCGTTACAAGGAGCTGAATGAATCGCCTCTTACTTGGCTGATAGTAGTGTTGTTGTTGCTTGCATTCGGTTATGGGGTATTGTTTGGGAACAAACCATAGCGCAGGCTTGGAATCTGCCCAAGCATGAGACTACCTGAAAATCGGTAAAGCAGTTTTCAGGTCAAGGCTGTATGCAGCACTTTGGTTATGCATAGTGCAAATGAAACGGGACGGTTGTTCAAAACCGTCCCGCCATTTTTTGGCTGCCTGCCTGTTGTAGCTGCCTTTGCCTTTCTTGTTACGTTCCGTTTTGTGCCGGAACAGATTGGAACGTACCAGCGCTTTGAGTGCATTATCGCGGATTTTGCCTTTATTGAGTTGGTGTGCCATAGGGCTTTCCTTTTGTTTTGTATTAAAACGGGCGCGGATTGTAGCCTGCCGGTTAGGATGGGGCAAGAGGGAGCAGGCTGCCTGAAAATTGATGTTGCCAAACAAAGGAGAGATGATGCTGCAAGGTTTTGCATTATTGCTTTATGGTATTTTCAGATAGCTTTTTCAGGAAATAAAACGATGGAAAATCATGATTATCTTTCCTGTCGCAAAGAGATACGGGAGTGGGAGTTTGGCAGAGGTTTGTTGAATGGATGGGCTACTGTATTTGGTGCCGCGGCTTTGCTCACTATTCTTGCCCAGATAGCTTTGCTGTCTGGGCAATATCGAATAACAGTATTGCACCTGGGTATATTGCTGCTGATTGCAGTGGCGGTATGCAGGCTGGTGTGGTGGCAGTGGCATGGCAAACGTACCGGGCCACGCGAATTTGTGCGTTTGGAGGAAGAGGGTATCCGTTATTGTTTATCGGGTGCGGGCGAAGGTTTTGTGGCTTATGAATGGTTGCAATTTGTGAATTTGTGGGGCGGAATTTTCCCAGCAAATTGTTATTGCAATACCGCATGCCGGAACAGGCCGGCGTAGTGCCGCAAACGCTCAGTTTGAATTTAAATCGGATTAAGCCGTCGTCTGCAGCCGGAAACCAGGTGTGGCTTAACAGCGCGGGGAATGCTTTGGAATTGGCGGAGGAAATCAGAAACCGCTGCCGGCCGGGGCAGCTGTATGGCAAATTAGTGTATTGATTGCCGGTTTGGCGTGGTGTGGTATTTTTCAGGTAGCCTTTGCATGGAAAGGGCTACCTGAAAACTTAAATGCTTAAGCGCTTTTTTTGCTCCAGCACAAATCTTGCGCCTCGGTCTTGCGCCAAGAGTTCGGCGAGGGCGGGCAGGTTGGCGGCGAGCTGTTCGGCCAGCAGGTAGGGCGGGTTGATAACGAACATGCCGCTGCCGTGCATGCCGAAGCCGTCGCTGCGCGGGGCATGGGCATGAAGTTCGGCTTGCAGCCAATGGGTAATGGGCAGTTTGCGCAGTTCAGCGGGAAGTTGGCGGCTTTCTTCGCGCGAAAGGCAGGGATACCACAGCAAATAGCAGCCGGTGGCGAAGCGGCGCAGGGCGGCCTGCAGGGTTTTGACGACTTGGCGGTAGTCTTGTTTTTGTTCGTAGGGCGGGTCGATGAGGATCAGGGCGCGGCGTGTCGGGGGCGGCAGGAGGGAAATCAGGCCTTGGTAGCCGTCGCTTTGTTTGGCGATGATGCGGTGGTCGGCGCGGGTGTTTTCCTGCAGCAGGGCGAAGTCGGCGGGGTGCAGTTCAAACAGGCGCATTTTGTCGCTGTCGCGCAGCAGGCTTTGGGCAAGGCGGGGCGAGCCGCAATAGAAATCGGGCGCAGGCAGGATATGGCTCAGGTGTTGGCGGAATTGTTCCAGCTCGGCAGGCAGGGCGGGCGCGGCGGGCAGGCGACTGATGCCTTGTTGGTGTTCGCTGGTTTTTTGTGCGGCATCGTCTGTCAGGCGATATAAGCCGGCTCCGCTGTGGGTGTCGATATACCAATAGGGCTTGTCTTTGCGGTTGAAGTAGCTGAGAGTGAGAAACAGGATAAAATGTTTGAATATGTCGGCATGGTTGCCGGCATGGAAGGCGTGGCGGTAGCTGAGCATGAGATGGCGCTGAGTTGGAAAAGGCGGCATTTTATAGCGGGTAGGGCGGCTTTCGCTACTTTGGCTGAATATTGCAGATAAAAAAAGGTGTGGCAGTTGGCCACACCTAAACACACACATCAAGAGGAAAATGAATCCAATGTTGCAAGAAACAGGAGCATCTCTATTTCAACCAACCGGCTTTGCTTGCCAGCCGGGCACTAAATCCTTTCAACTTGGAGGGATTATAAAGATAATGGCTGGGAGAAATATTGACCAAAATCAAATGAACGACAATTCATAGCCCGAAAGTTTGGCAATTTATGCGTAAAAGAGGCTCCGTTAGCAAATTATCGGTGTGTTCCGGCTTTTCAGGTAGCCTCAAATAGCTTAAACGGGCTGCCACAGGGTATGCCGGCATGCTAAAATGTCTGTATATTAACAAGATGCCGTGCAACAGAACAGTTAGCGGGCAGGGGAATAGCCCTTGCCAACCGGCCTTAACTAGGGAGGGGCAGCATGCGGCCTGGCCGCAATAGCCGCCAAAAGAAAGATTTAAATACGGTTGGAACGAATGATTAAATTTGCACTCGGGCGCAAAGCCGTTAAGCTTGTGAAAACAAATCGGACGGGGCAGGATAATCTGCCTGATGCTGAAGCCTACTACCGCCGCGCCCAACAGCTGCTGGAAGCAGAAGACACCCGCGAAAAAGCCGTGGCCGATATGCTCCAAGCCGCCGAAATGGGGCACCAGCAGGCGCAATACGAGCTGGGCGAGTGGAACCGCCAAGGCCAAAATGTGCCGCAAAACCATGCTACTGCACTATATTGGCTGGAGCGTGCTGCCGCTTCAGGCTACCTGAAAGCCGCCTACAGCCTGGCTTTGATGCAGGCCAACGGCGAAGGCATGCAGCAAGACGTATTGGCCGCTAGCCAAGTGATGCAGCATCTGGCTGCGCAAAAATTCCCGCCGGCTATCGTGTGGCTGATGGAAAATGCGGCCGCCCACGGCCAGCACCAAAAAGCCTTCGCCTGGGCCTCCCATGCCGCTGCGCTGGGCGAACCGCAGGCACAATATCATATGGCCTATGCCCTCCTGCACGGATTGGGCACCAAAACCGATGTGCGCCAAGGCATCAGCTGGCTCAAACGCGCCGCCGAACACGACTACGGCGATGCGCAATGGCAGCTTGCCCGCCTGTATGAAACCGGCCGCTTCGGCGGCATGGACAAAGCCAAAGCCTTGCATTGGTATGAACGTGTAGCCGCCAAAGGCGTGGTGGCTGCCCAAAGCAAGGCCGGGCACATGCGGCTCAATGGCATCGGTTGTGCTGCCGACCCCAAAGCCGCCGTACAATGGATTATCCAAGCTGCCAACGCCAACGACTCGGAAGCGTTGAACCTGCTGGCCAAACAGCTGCTCACCGGGCAGGGCATCCAGCAAAACTTCGATGCCGCCGTGCGCTGCTTGGAGCAAGCTGTGCGCTTGGGCAATGCTGATGCTATGTATCAAATGGGCGATGTGTACCGCTACGGCTTGGGCGTATCTAAAGACGACAAACTGGCGCGGCAATGGTATGAACAGGCTGTGCTCAACGGGCATGAAGAAGCCAAAGAAAAGCTGGCCGAGCCGGTGAAACCCCAGCGCCGTGCGTCCGATCCAGTGTGCCACTTGCCCGACCCGGAAGAACAGTTGGCCGAAGAGCACTACCGGCAAGCCTTCGTTTGCCATTTCGGCCTCAATGGTGCCACACAAGACATCGGCCAAGCTTTCTCGCTCTATAAAGCCGCCGCTGAATACGGCCTGCCGCGTGCGCAAACCAATCTCGGCATGATGTTTTTCCTTGGCGAATTTGTGGGCAAAGACTACGAAAAAGCCGCTGCTTGGTTTAAAAAAGCCGCCCTCCGGCACGATCCCGTGGCGCACTACAACCTCGCCTGCCTCTACTACCACGGCTGGGGTGTGCGCGCCAACGCCGGTGAAGCGATTTCCCACCTCAAGGCCGCCATCGCCCAAGGCCATAAGAACGAAGGCGAGTGGCAGAAGCTCTTGGAGCAATGGCAGGAAGAATTGGCTTAGGGCTGCCTGAAATCAAAAGGCTACCTGAAAAATGGCAAACGGTTTTTCAGGTAGCCTTTATATGCAGTGATGGCGAAACGCAACGCCTGCCTTAAAATATTTCGCCGCAGGCACCGCCTGCCTGCACTTTAAACCCGCCGTATCCGCCCTTATTTGCCGCTTAGAATTTACCCAAGCCGACTTGCCCACAAACCCCGCTTTGCGCCACAATAAGCCCATCCCGCATAACACAGAAAAAGGAATAAACCATGTCTGATATTGATCACAGCGATCCCATTATCTTCACTGAAAGCTGCTGCAATAAGGTAGCCGAGCTGATTGCTGAAGAAAACAACCCCGATTTGAAACTGCGCGTGTTCGTGAACGGCGGCGGCTGCTCCGGCTTCCAATACGGCTTCACTTTCGACGAAATCGTGAACGACGACGACTTCCAAATCGAAAAAAGCGGCCTCGTTTTCCTAATCGACCCGATGAGCTACCAATACCTGCTCGGCGCGGAAATCGACTACACCGAAGGCCTGCAAGGCTCGCAATTCGTTATCCGCAGCAACCCGAATGCCGTAACCACCTGCGGCTGCGGTTCTTCGTTTTCGGTTTGATTGATTCAATCGCATGAATGAAAGGCTACCTGAAAGTTTCAGGTAGCCTTTTAAACAAGAATGCTACAGCGTTGGCTTGCCTTGCCGTATTACTCATACTGACGGTGACTCGCCGCCTTATCTGTAATCCGCTATATATTGAATGGCATAAAAAAGCCGGCTGGAAACAGCCGGCTGGTTTTATTTTAAGCGAAGCGATCCAAGCTATCTGCTTATGCGCCGTATACCGGATGGGCATCGCACAAGGCTTTCACTTCACCAGCCACGCGAGCCAGGTTGGCTTCGTCTTCGGGTTTGTCCAGCACATCGGCTACCAGATTCGCCAGTTTGCGGGCGGCAGCTTCGTCGAAGCCGCGGGTGGTAATGGCGGCGGTGCCTACACGGATGCCGGAGGTAACGAAGGGTTTTTCCGGGTCGTTCGGGATGGCGTTTTTGTTGATGGTAATCAACGCTTTGCCCAGTGCAGCTTCAGCAGCTTTACCGGTGATGTGTTTCGGGCGCAGATCCACCAGGAAAACGTGGCTTTCGGTGCGGCCGGAAATGATGCGCAGGCCGCGTTTTACCAGCTCTTCGGCCATGGCAGCAGCATTGATTTTCACCTGTTTGGCGTATTGCTTGAATTCAGGCGACAGGGCTTCTTTGAAGGCCACGGCTTTAGCGGCAATCACATGCATCAGCGGGCCGCCTTGCAGGCTGGGGAAAATAGCGGAGTTGAGCGCTTTTTCGTGGGTGTTGTCGCGGCACAGAATCACGCCGCCGCGCGGGCCGCGCAGGGTTTTGTGGGTGGTGGTGGTAACGAAGTCGGCGTGCGGCACGGGGTTGGGGTATTCGCCGGCAGCAATCAGGCCGGCGTAGTGCGCCATATCCACAAACAGGTACGCGCCTACTTTATCGGCGATTTCGCGGAATTTCGCCCAGTCGATTTCCAAAGCGTAGGCGGAGGCGCCGGCCACAATCATTTTGGGTTTGTGCTCAAGCGCGAGGCGTTCCACTTCGGCGTAGTCGAGCACTTCGTTTTCGTCCAGGCCGTAGGTGATGGCGTTGTAGAGCTTGCCGGAAATGTTTACCGATGCACCGTGGGTGAGGTGGCCGCCGTGGGCGAGGCTCATGCCGAGGATGGTGTCGCCGGGGTTCAATACGGAGGCATACACGGCTTGGTTGGCTTGCGAGCCGGAGTGGGGTTGTACGTTGGCATAGGTGGCGCCGAACAGTTTTTTCACGCGTTCGAGGGCAAGCTCTTCGGCCACATCCACGTGTTCGCAGCCGCCGTAGTAGCGTTTGCCGGGGTAGCCTTCGGCGTATTTGTTGGTAAGCTGGCTGCCCTGGGCTTCCATCACGGCGCAGCTGACGTAGTTCTCGGAGGCAATCAGCTCAACGTGGTCTTGTTGGCGGTGCTCTTCAGCGGTAATAGCAGCGGCGAGTTCGGGGTCATATTGTTCGATGGTGATGCTGCGGGAAAACATGCTTGGATCTCCTTTAGTAAAGGCAATGGTAGGACGCTGGTGGTGTCGGGGGGGATAAGCTGAACAGACCTTCTCTTGCCCCCAACCGTGCTACTTGCATTATTTGCAGTTCGTTGGGTAAAGAAGGGGAGGAGTTTATTTAACTCTAATGCGCTGTATTGTAGCTGAATTCGGTGGTTATAGTTAAGGTACTTACTTGCTTCTTACTGCGTTGGCTTGCTTTACGGTACTACTTGTACTGTGTGCTGTACTGTATCAGTGGTCTCGCCGCCTTGTATGAAAATATTATAGCCTGACCTAGATAGCCAGGACAGACTATCTCTTACCATTTGTTTCAACATGGCAATCTGAGACTTCATTTCATTGTTGTTAAATCGCCATTCGCACTCTTTCAAATACAGCTCGAAATACTTTTTTCGGAATACTGTTGAACTTGCGTAAATGACGTTTGGCCCGGTTCTAGAAATTCTCAATCCCGTTAATGTGGTTTTGCCTGCCTGCAAAACGAGTGCGGTAATTAATGTGCAAGCGGCTAAACTCGCTAACATCCAATACATTGGGATACTGTGACAATCGGTATAAGCTACGCTGTCCGGCCTTATCTGCTCCCGGATAATCGGCAGTAGGGTAGCCGCTAATATTGGCTACGGTAACGGTATAAACCTTGCCGTTACGCTTTAACAGCCAGAATACCATAACTTTGCCGGCTGTTCCGCGACTGCGTTTGCCTTTGCGGCAGCCGTCCAAATAACTTTCATCTGCTTCTACTTCGCTATCAAATCGTTCCAAGTGCTCGTAACTATGAAAAAAGCAAACTCAAACGGTGAAAGTAGTAGGCAGCGGTGGTTTTATTGACTCCGGCCAATTCAGCGGCAGTACGGGCGGTTGCTCCTGTAACGAACAATTCGATCAGTTTGTTTTGAACGGGCTGGCTGAGGCGACTTCCCTCATGGGAATGCTTTAATCAAATCTGAGTATTCCTAATTATCTAGGACAGCTCCAAAAATAATTGCTTCAGCTATATGCAGAGGGCGGAGAGAAAGGCTACCTGAAATTTTTAGGCAGCTTTTTAACGGGTGGCAAGATATAGGGAGAAGATTGAGTGATGAACGTTTGCCGAATTACGGTGCGAGGTTGTCTTGCAGCCATTTCAGGTAGACTTCCACGCCGTCGGATACGGGCAGCAGCAGGATTTGCGGGCAATCGTAGCTGTGGTGTTCGAGGATGAGGCGTTCAACGGCGGGATAGTGCCGAGTGGCGGTTTTGATGGTGAGGCGGATTTCATTGTCGCAGCAGAGTTTGCCCTGCCAGATGTATTGGCTTTGAATGGTTTCGTATTGCACGCAGGCGGCGAATTGATGTTGCAGCAGGAGGCCGCCGATGCGTTCGGCTTCGGTTTGGCTGGGGCAGGTGGTGAGGACGATGGCGGGTTGGCAGGCGGACATGGTGGTAAGGAGAAGATAGGGTTTCAGGTAGCCTTTCCAATTCAAAGGCTACCTGAAACCGGTCGGCTTATTTTTCCAACAGGCCGGGCACGAAGCGCAGCAGGGTGTCGCGCAGGGGAATGAGTTTGCCGTGGAAGAAGTGGGAGGATTGGGGCAGCACAACCACGGGGATGTCTTGCGGGGCGGCCCAGCTGAGGGCGTTGGCCAGCGGCACCACTTCATCAATTTCGCCGTGGATCACCAAAGTGTGCGCCGGGTCGGCGGCTTGGGCAGCGGGCACTTCATACATGCCCACGGCGGGGCCGAGTAGCACGAGGGCATCGGGTCGGCGCTGTTGGGCGGCAAACAGGCTCACGTAGCCGCCGAAGGAGAAGCCGGAAATGATGAATTGGGCGGCATGGGGGTGTTGGCTCTGGGCGTAGTCGATTACGGCGAGGCAGTCGTCGGTTTCGCCGCGCCCGTAGTCGTGTTGGCCTTCGCTTTCGCCCACGCCGCGCAGGTTGGGCAGGTAGCAGTGGAAGCCTAGACGGGCATAGGCTTTGGCGGCGGTTTGGATCACTTTGTTGGTAAACGTGCCGCCGTGCAGGGGGTTGGGGTGGTTGATGATGGCCACGCCGCGCTCGGGGGCTTCGGGCGGCAGGTAGATGGTGTGCAGGCGGCCGGCAGGGCCGTTTATCCAGAGTAGGTGTTGTGGAGTTAGCATAGTTTTTTAGTTTGTGAATGAGATTCATAGTAAATTAATTTTAAAGCAAGACAGCGTTGGCTTGCCTTGCTGTACTACTATACTATCTGCAGCTCACCGCCTTGTCCTGATTTAAACTTAATCCACTGCAAGTTTCAGGTAGCCTGAATGGGTTTGAGGGCTACCTGAAAACTAGTGGCAGGTAATGCTCTAGGCCTAGCCAAGGAACAGACGGTAGGCGGTGTTGTCGGTTTGTTCGGTGTGCACATAGCCCAGCTCTTGCAGGAAGGTGGCAAAGGCTTGGTTGTCAGCGGGTGGTATGTCGATACCCACCAGCACACGGTCATAATCCGAACTGTGGCTGAGGTAGTGGAACAGGGTAATGTTCCAACCGCTATGCATGCGGTCGAGGAAATAGGCCAACGCACCGGGGCGTTTGGGAAATTCAAAACTGAACAAACGTTCGTGCGCTACTTTGCCGGTATGCCCACCCACCATGTAGCGAATGTGAATTTTGGCGGTTTCATTTTTGGTAAGGTTGGTGTTGGGCAGGCCGGCGGCGGCGAGCGCGGCACTGACTGCGGCCAGGTCGGCTGCGCCTTTACTTTGGATACCCATAAAGATGTGGGCGGTGGAGTTGTCGCTGTAGCGGTAATTGAACTCGGTGATGTTTCGGTTACCCAATATGTTGATGAATTTTAAGAAACTACCAGGCTGCTCGGGGATCGATACGGCAAAAATACTTTCGTTGCTCTCGTCCAGCTCGCTGCGCTCGGAAACATGACGCAAGCTGTGGAAATTGATATTGGCGCCGCTGGTTACGGCAATCAAGGTTTGCCTCTGCACCTGCTCACGGGCGATGTAGGCTTTGAGGCCGGCTAAGGCCAGCGCGCCGGCGGGCTCACAGATGCTACGAGTGTCGTCGAAAATGTCTTTGAGTGCGCCGCAGATGGCATCGGTATCGACTGTGATGATTTCATCCAAGAATTCGCGGCACAGGCGAAAGGTCTCCTTTCCCACCAGTTTTACTGCCGTGCCGTCTGAAAACAGGCCGACGTCTTTGAGCTCGACCAGCCGACCGTGTTCGATGGAGGTTTTCATGGCGCAGGAATCGTGGGTTTGCACGCCGATTACCTTGATTTCAGGGCGCACCTGCTTGATGAACACGGCCACGCCGGCCGCCAGCCCACCGCCGCCGATAGGTACGAACACGGCATCAATCGGTTTGGAGTGCTGGCGCACGATTTCCAGCCCGATGGTACCCTGGCCGGCAATCACATCAGGATCGTCAAACGGCGGGATATAGGTTTGACCGCTGGCGTCAGCAAGCTGCATGGCGTGGTCGTAGGCATCGTTGAACGACACGCCTTTGAGCACCACTTTGCCGCCGCGCGAGCGTACTGCGTCCACCTTAATTTGCGGCGCGGTTTCAGGCATCACGATGGTGGCTTCGCAGCCGAGCTTCTGCGCGGAAAGCGCCACGCCCTGCGCATGGTTGCCGGCGCTGGCGGCAATCACACCTTTTTGCAGCATTTTTGGTGGAAGCTTAGCCATTTTATTGTATGCCCCTCTGATTTTGAAGGAGAAAACCGGTTGTAGGTCCTCGCGCTTGAGCAGAATGCAGTTGCCGGTGTGCGCGGAAAGGTTGCGAGCGAAATCTAGTGGCGTTTCAACAGCCAAGTCGTAAACGGAGGCAGTGAGGATGCGGGTGAGGTAGTCGGTGTAGGGCAGTGGCATGATAGGGTGTTTTGAACGAGACTAAAAAGCAAGATACTCTGTTTGCGCCGCCGCTGGCAAGAAAAATCAGGTTAAACGCTTAGCAAAGCGGGTTTGAATGGCTATAATTAGTGCGATTTTGCTGCATGATTGGCATTTGGCAGCAGTCTATCTGAAAAGGTTTCAGTTTCAGATAGACTCAAACCAAACGTTGTTGCCGGCAAACCATTCAACCAAATCAAACAGACAACGCAATGAAACAAAAACTCACCCTCCTCACCTTATCCCTTTTAGTGGCCGGCTGGCAGGTGCAGGCTGCGCCACAAGCTGCTTCTTCCCCCCGCCAAGCCTCTGCTCCCGCTGCTTCTCTTTCGGTTGTTTCCGCCAGTTCTGCCGCCACTCAGCCCGTGGCTGCCGTGGGGCTACCTGAAATCAAAGCTTCAGCCTATGCTGTGTATGACGCGCAAAGCGGCCAGATACTTGCATCGCACAAATTAAACGAACACATCGAGCCCGCTTCCCTCACCAAACTGATGACCGCCTATTTGGTGTTCAAAGCCCTAGAAGAAGGCAAGCTCAAGCCAGATCAAACCTTTACCGTTTCCGAGCAAGGCTGGAAAGTAGAAGGATCGCGCATGTTTCTCGATCCGAAAACCCCTGCTCGCGTGGATGATTTGCTCAAAGGGGTGATTGTGCAGTCTGGCAACGATGCCTCCATTACCCTGGCCGAAGCTGTGGCCGGCAGCGAAGCACAGTTTGTGCAGCTGATGAACGCCGAAGCCAAACGGCTCAGCATGAACGACACCCATTTTGAAAATAGCACCGGCCTGCCCGGCGCGCAGCACTACACCTCGGTGCAAGACCTCATCACCCTTTCCGCCGCTATCATTCACGACTATCCGCAATACTATCGGCTCTACGCCATCCAGTCTTACAGCTACAACAACATCACCCAGCCCAACCGCAACCTGCTGCTTTACCGCGACCCTGATGTGGATGGCATGAAAACCGGCCACACCGACAGCGCCGGCTACAATCTAGTTGCCTCCAGCAAACGTAACGGCCGCCGCGTGATTTCTGTAGTGGTGGGCACTGAAAGCATGCAGGCGCGCGCCGCCGAGAGCAGCAAATTGCTCAATTGGGCGCTGCAATCTTATGATACGCCCAAGCTGTATGATGCCGAGACCGCCATTTCACAGGTGAAAGTGTATAAAGGTACAGAAAACGCCGTGAACGTGGGCTTTATCGACACCACCTACATCACCGTGCCGCACGGCCAAGCCGCCCAGCTTCAGCCCGTGCTAGAAACCGTGCAGCCCGTGCTTGCGCCGATTAGCAAAGGCCAAGTACTCGGCACGGTGAAATTTATGGATGCGCAAAACCGCGTGGTGGCACAGAAAGACGTGGTGGCGCTCAACGACGTGGCTGAAGCCGGCTTCTTCGGCCGCCTGTGGGACAGCATCGTGCTGTGGTTTAAGAGCCTGTTTAGCGGGTCTTGATATGGCTTGATTGATGCGAGAAAGGCTACCTGAAATTGTTCAAGCAGCCTTTTGTTTGGGTAGTAGGGTGCGGTAATGTTGGATTGTGGGTAGGTAGACGTTGCCACACCGGCATTTTGTTCTGTCTGTCGCGCACGATGAGGTGGTTTTGCTGCAAATCGAGCTGGTTACCGTAGAACTCCGCCACACTGATTTTGTGCCCTGTATAGGCTTGCAGGCTGAAATGTTGGATAAGTCGAGCGAGGGAGGCACTTGGTATCGGGCTGCGCGCTGCACAGCCTGTTCATTACGTTTGGCGATAACAGTGTGCAGAGTGTGGTTGGCGATATGCAAATGGTATTTGTGGCGTTCGGCTTCACCATGGGCGGCGGTGTAGGTGAATTGTTGGAAGTCGAGCACGTCGCCGAGCTTGTGGAAGCAGCTGATGGCGGTACGGCATTGACGGTGTTGCCATTTGGGCAGGCTGGCGTAGGGTAGTGTTCCTAGGTATTGGAAGGATATGGGGGTTTAATTTCGTTGAAGCTGCCCTTTCAGGTAGCCTCTTTATGACCTCTTAATCAGTTTCAGGTAGCCTTTTACCCCAAGCTCAGCCGATACGTTTGAATGGAGGCAGGCAGGCGAGGAGTTGTTTGCCGTAGCGGGCGGTGAGGATGCGGTTGTCGAGGATGGTAATGCGGCCGTAGTCGTGTTCGGTGCGGATGAGGCGGCCTACAGCCTGGGTGAGTTTGATGCCGGCTTCGGGCACGGTGATTTCCATGAAGGGATTGCCGCCGCGCCGCTCGATCCAGCGGCTGCGGGTTTTTTCGATGGGGTGGTCGGGCATGGTGAAGGGCAGTTTGGCGATGATGACGTGGGCGCAGTCACTGCCGGGCAGGTCGAGGCCTTCGGCGAAGCTGTCGAGCCCGAACAGGATGCTGGCGCGGCCTTCGGCGATGGCTTGGCGGTGGCGTTCGAGCAGGATGGCTTTAGGCACGTCGCCTTGGATGAGTAATAAGGGCAGGTGGCTTTCAGGTAGCCTTAAGGCTACGTCTTGCATCTGTTTGCGCGAGGAGAACAAAACGAGGGTGCCGACGGCTTCTTCGGGGCTGATGAGCTTGGGCAGCCATTCGGCGATTTCGGCGGTGTGGGCATCGGCCTGCTTGGGGCTGGCGGCCACGGGCGGGATGTAGAGCTCGCCTTGGGCGGGGAAGTTGAAGGGGCTTTCCAGCGCGAGGGTGGTGGTTTCAGGTAGCCATTGCAGGCCGGTTTGCTGCAATAGGTGTTGAAAGCTGCCGAGTGATTGCAGGGTGGCGGAGGTGAGGATGGCACCGGCAGCGCGGCGCCACAGGCCTGCGGCAAGCATGGCGGCGGCGCTCACGGGGGAGGCATGGAAGGAGTAGTCGGTTTTGTCGCTGTTGTGGCTGCATTCGATCCATTTGGCCAGCGGCGGAGCGTCGCCCACGGGCTCGGTGGCGAGCAAGTCCCACACGGCGCTGATTTGCTCGATGCGGGCGCGGAAAATGCCGAATTCGCTGCTGAGACGGTCGATTTGGGCGCTGTCACTGTCTTTTTCGCGGCGGGCGGCGGCGAGGGCGTCGTTGAGGCCGTTGGCGTGTTTGTAGAGGCTTTGCGCGGCGGCGGCGGTGTTGGATACGAGCAGGGCGAGCCCTTCGGGGATTTGGCCGTCTTGCCACAGCCATTGCGGATCACGGCCGCTGTCGTTGTAGGCGAGCTCGGGGGTGTCGCCGAGGTGGAACTGCCATTCGTAGAGGCTGTCGAGCAGGGCGGCGGCTTCGTCGGCCAGGTTGGCCAGCTCGGCTTTGTCGGCCACGGCGGCGATTTTGTCGGTGATTTGCGGCAGTTTTTCCAGCGCCCACACGGCTTGGTTCAACGAATGCTCGGCGGCAAACTGGTTGAGCGCTTTTTTGGGCAGGTGGTGCGCTTCGTCGATGCAGTAGAAGCTGTGTTCGGGCGCGGGCAGGATCACGCCGCCGCCCATGCCGATGTCCACCGTGAGCAAATCGTGGTTGCTCACTACTACATCCACGGTTTCGAGCGTATCGCGGGCAAGGTAGAAGGGGCATTCGGGGCGGTTGGGACAGGCGGCTTTGAGGCAGCCGTAGTTGTCGTTGTTTACCTTGAGCCAGAGTGTATCGTCGATTTTCTCCGGCCAGGTGTCGCGGTCGCCGTTGAAGCGGCGTTCGGCGAAGGCGTCGGCCAGCTCGCGCAGGGTTTGGATTTCTTCGGGCTTGGGTTTGCTGTCCCACAGGATTTGCGGGGTGTCGAAGCCGGCCAGGCTTTGCTGCGCCTGGCTTTGGGTGAGCTGGTAGAGCTTGTAGGGGCAGAGATAGCGGCCGCGCCCTTTGGCCAGGGCAAAGGTGAGCTCGAGCCCGCTTTTTTCCACCAAGAACGGCAAATCGCGCCCCACCAGTTGCTCTTGCAGGGCCACGGTGGCGCTGGATACCACCAGCCGCTTGCCGCGCGTTTGCGCCATGATGCCGCCGGCTAAAAGATAGGCCAGGCTTTTGCCTACGCCAGTGGGGCCTTCAATCACGGCAATGCTCTCGCCCTCGCGCTTGGGCGGCTCTTCGCCGTCGGCTTTTTCCAGCGTACGCGACAGGGTGTTGGCCACGGCAGCCAGCATTTCGCGCTGTGCTTTGCGTGGGCGGAAATGGGGCAGATTTTCGCTGATGGCCTGGTAGTGGCGGCGGATGGCGTCTTTTTCTAAATCAGTGAGCATGGAGGTGGTGGCTGGAAAGAGGCGGGTATTATAGAAGATTATGGGAGGGCTTGGGCGGGAGTGGAGGCTACCTGAAAAATATGGGACAGGGCAGAGAAGGCATAGGTGTTTCAAAATCAGAATAAGACAATGCCATATCCTTCATGGAGACGGCTATAAACTTTCAGGTAGCCTGTTGAGCGACAAAGGCTACCTGAAACCCGATGGCGTGCAGAATGAAAGGCAAGTACAATCCGCCGCATCAATAAATCAAACAGCTGGAGAGTGAAATGTCTGAACTCTTGGAATTTTTCCGCACTGAAACCGTGGGTGCGGCGGCGGAAACGCTGGATTTTTGGCTCAACGAATGCAGTTTGGACGAAGCGCCTTCGGCAGAGGAAGTGGCGCAGTGGCAGGCGGTGCTGGATGAGCGCGGCGGGCGGTTTGTGCGGCTGGCGATGATGTGTGCCGACTGGCTTGAGGAGCACCGGGCGTGAACCGCTGGCTGTGGCTGAGCGTTTTGTGGTTTGCGGGCATGATGTATGCGCTGCTGCTGCATCAGGGCAGCAACGCGCCGCTGCCGTTTGCCCATTTCGATAAAGTGGTGCACGCGGCTTTGTTTTTCGGCCAGTTTTGGCTGCTGGCTAAAGTGTTTTTGCTGCGGCGGCGGCCTGTGCCGTGGAAAGCTTTGCTGCTGGCGGCACTGGTATTGGCTGCGGGCAGCGAGTGGGCGCAAGGCGCGCTCACGGCATCACGGCAGGCCGATTGGCGTGATGCGGCGGCAGATATGGCCGGTGCGGCGGCAGCGCTGTATTTTGCCGCGCAGGTGCAGGCGGCGCGCGCCGAGAAGCGGGCGGGCTTGGGCGAAAAGTGTTGAGATGATGCTTGCTAAACGCCGCTCCCGGGCTTATAATGCGCCTTCTTTCGGAATGTAGCGCAGTCTGGTAGCGCACTTCGTTCGGGACGAAGGGGTCGGAGGTTCGAATCCTCTCATTCCGACCAGCTTTTCAAAAAGACTTGGTGCTGCCAAGTCTTTTTGTTTTGGTGCGGCACAAACGCTGCGCCACTCTCGGTTTTAAAGGCTACCTGAAACTTAGGTTTCGGCCAGGCTGACTATTTTCTATTCCATCCAGTTATTTGCAAAGAAATCTGTTATGACTGCCTCCCTTATCCAAGATCTGCAAGCGCGCGGCCTGATCGCGCAAACCACCGACATTGAAGCTTTGAGCACGTTGTTGAACGAACAGAAAATCGCCCTCTACTGCGGCTTCGACCCGACTGCCGACAGCCTGCATATCGGCCACTTGCTGCCCGTGTTGGCCTTGCGCCGTTTCCAACAGGTGGGGCATACGCCGATTGCTTTGGTGGGCGGCGCAACCGGCATGATTGGCGACCCCAGCTTCAAAGCGGTGGAACGCAGCTTGAATTCCGCCGAAACCGTTGCCGGCTGGGTAGAAAGCATCCGTAACCAACTGAAACCGTTTTTGAGCTTTGAAGGCGAAAACGCCGCCATTATGGCGAACAACGCCGATTGGTTCGGCAGCATGAACTGCCTCGACTTCCTGCGCGACATCGGCAAGCATTTCTCTGTAAATGCCATGCTGAACAAGGAATCCGTCAAACAGCGCATCGAGCGCGACGACGTGGGCATTTCGTTTACCGAATTTTCCTACGCCCTCTTGCAAGGCTACGACTTTGCCGAATTGAACAAACGCCACGGCGCGGTTTTGGAAATCGGCGGCTCCGACCAATGGGGCAACATCACCGCCGGTATCGACCTGACCCGCCGCCTGAACCAAAAACAAGTATTCGGTCTGACCCTGCCGCTGGTCACCAAATCCGACGGCACCAAATTCGGCAAAACCGAAGGCGGCGCGGTATGGCTGAACGCGAAGAAAACTTCACCGTATCAGTTCTACCAATTCTGGCTGAAAGTGGCCGATGCCGATGTGTATAAATTCCTGAAATACTTTACCTTCCTGTCTATCGAAGAAATCGACGCCATCGAAGCGAAAGACCAAGCCAGCGGCACTAAGCCCGAAGCGCAACGCATCCTCGCCGAAGAAATGATACGTCTGATTCACGGCGAAACCGCCCTGCAAGCCGCGCAGCGCATTACTGAGAGCCTGTTTGCCGAAGATCAAAGCAGCCTGACAGAAAGCGACTTCGAACAGCTCGCCCTCGACGGCCTGCCCGCATTTGAAGTTTCAGGTAGCCTCAATGTGGTGGAAGCCTTGGTGAAAACCGGTTTGGCTTCGTCCAACAAAGAAGCGCGCGGTTTTGTGAACAGCAAAGCGGTATTGCTCAATGGCCAAGCCGCCGAATTGAACAATCCGAACCATGCCGCCGAACGCCCCGACGATGCCTATCTGCTGGCCGACGCGCACAAACGCTTCGGCAAATACACCATCCTCCGCCGCGGCAAACGTAACCACGCGCTTTTGGTGTGGCAATGAGTTGAATGATAACTAAAGGCTACCTGAAAACCCAGCTGCTCCGGCCGGATTTTCAGGTAGCCTTATTTTTAGGTTTGCGCTTTGAAAACACAGCTTATTTTCCTTGGATAAAGGCTACCTGAAACCGCTTTTCCGGCTGCTGTTCAGGTTGTCGGCAAGGTTGTTTTCATCGTATGATTCTGCCTCTGGCCAGCCGGCAGACAGTAGATTTTGCAGAACAGGCAGGCCATCAGCCTGTTCTGCAAAATCTAATTGAAATCAGAAAGCTGAACATGCTACAGGCAATCAACCCAATCCGGCTGGCCGATAATTCAGGCCGCCCGCCGGAAACCATTTTGGTGAACGTAACGCCGCAGGAAACACGCGTGGCGCTGTTGGAAGAAAACAAAGTGTGCGAGCTGCACATCGACCGCAACAGCGGCCACGGGCTGGTGGGCAATATTTATTTGGGCGTGGTCAAACGCGTGCTGCCCGGCATGCAGAGCGCCTTTATCGACATCGGCTTGGAGCGCGCCGCCTTTTTGCACATTGTGGACGTGCTCGAACAGCGGCAGAAGCCGGAGGAAACCCAGCGCATCGAGCATATGCTGTTTGAAGGGCAAACCATCTTGGTGCAGGTGATTAAAGACCCGATTAACAGCAAAGGCGCGCGCCTTTCCACCCAAATCTCCCTGGCCGGCCGCTTTCTCGTGTATCTGCCGCAAGACGACCACATCGGCATTTCCCAGCGCATTGAAGACGAAGAAGAGCGCAACGAATTGCGTGCCCGCCTCAAAGCCTTGCTGCCCGAAAACGCCGGCGGCTACATCATCCGCACCAGCGCCGAAAACGCCCGCGACGAAGAATTGCAGGCTGACATCGATTACCTGTCCAAGTTGTGGCAAGACATCCTCGCCCGCTCCAAAACCAGCCCGGCCGAAACCATGCTGTATCAGGATTTGCCCCTGAGCCTGCGCGTGCTGCGCGATATGTTCAACGGCAACACCCAGAAAATCTTCGTCGATTCCGCCAATAATTACCGCCTGATGCAGGAATTTGCCCGGCAATACGTGCAGGGCGCGGTGGAACGTATCCAACACTATCAGGGCGAAAAACCCTTGTTCGAGCTCCATCATGTGGAGCAGGAAATTAACCAGTCGCTCAAGCCGCGTGTGGATTTAAACTTCGGCGGCTACCTGATTATCGAGAGCACCGAAGCCATGACCACTATCGACGTGAACACCGGCGGCTTCGTGGGCGCACGCAATTTCGACGAAACCATCTTCAAAACCAACCTCGATGCCTGCCACGCCATCGCCCGCGAGCTGCGCCTGCGCAACCTCGGCGGCATGATTATTGTGGATTTCATCGATATGGTGAGCGAAGAGCACCGCCAGGCCGTATTGGGCGAGATGGCCAAAGCCCTGCGCTTCGACCGCACCCGCGTTACCCTCAACGGCTTCACCAGCCTGGGGCTGGTGGAGCTCACCCGCAAACGTTCGCGCGAAAACCTTAACCACATCCTGTGCGAACCCTGCCCCACCTGCCAGGGCAGGGGCTACCTGAAAACCCCGCAAACCGTGTGCTACGAAATCCAACGCGAAATCGTGCGCGAATCCCGCCGCTTCGATGCTCGCGAATTCCGCATCCTCGCCGCACCGGCCGTTATCGATTTGTTTTTGGATGAAGAATCGCAATCGCTCGCGCTGCTGATCGACTTCATCGGCAAACCCATTTCCCTGATGGTGGAAAACAGCTACATGCAGGAGCAGTTTGATATTGTGCTGTTGTGATGGGGTTGGATAAGAAAAAAGCTAGCTGAAAACACAGCACGGCAAGTTGCTGCTAACTAAAATTTTTTAGCTAGCTTTTTGGTTATGGGAAGGATTTACATGGTTTGGCGATACAGCAAGAGAAAAGGCTACCTGAAGCTGTTTTCAGATAGCCTTTTGTGCTGTGCGGCGATTATTTCTTCAGCGAATCACGGATTTCGCGCAACAGCAAGATTTCTTCGGATGGCTCGGCAGGAGCTTCTTCCGGAGCGGTTTTTTGCAGTTTGCTGATACTTTTGATCACGGCGAAGATAGCGGTGGCGATAATTAGGAAGCTGATCACGGTGTTGATAAACAGGCCGATATTCAGGGTAACCGCGCCGGCGGCTTGGGCGGCGGCCAGGGTGGCGTAACCGTTGGCAGGGGCATCTGCACCTGCTTTCAGGGTGATGAACAGGTTGGAGAAGTCCACGCCGCCCAAAATCAGGCCGATAGGGGGCATGATCACGTCGTCCACCAATGATTTGACGATGCCGGAGAAGGCGGTGCCGACTACCATACCGACGGCAAGGTCAATCACGTTACCGCGCATGATGAAGGCTTTGAATTCGTCACGTAATGCCATGTGAGTTTCCTTGAATGGTTAAGAACGGCGGCATGATAATGGTTTTAGCCGTCGCCGTCTTGTAGGTTACGGATAAATTTTGTTAATTGTGGCTGAATGGCGAGGAAAGCAGCAAATTATTCGATTTCCCCGCTGTTGGCAGGCAGGATATGGCGGCAGAAACGCCAGTCGGCAACGGCTTGGTCGTCGATATAGGCTTGCGGTTTGGGCAGGAAGGCTTGAAAACAGTGGGCTATCCCCAGCTCTTCGGCACTGGCGCGGGTGTAGTCGGCACCGCCGCTGCTCCACAAGTAGAGCAGGTGGCCGGCATCGTGCAGGCGGCGGATGTGGGCGATTACGGCGGCCATGGGGATGCGCGTTTGGCCAACGCTACGGACGAGGGTGTCGTCAACATCTACGAATATGGTTTTGGGGCGGGTCGTATTCATGTTTATGTGAGGCTACCTGAAAAAAGACCGGGCTGAAGCACTTCATTTCATACGGCCATATTGCTGCCGGGTATGGAAGGAGGGCTTCAGCCTGATTTGTCAAAGCTGGTGCAGGTAAGGCACAAACCCAGGCTGTTGCCTGTGCCGCCTTATTCCGGGTGCATCAGTGCCTGGATTTCAGCTAGGGAAATATCGGGCACGGCGCCGTGGCGGGTAACGTTGAGCGCACCGATGGCGCAGGCGAAGGCCAGTGTGTCTTCGGGGCTGGCGCCGGAGAGCATTTGGAACAGGAAACCGGCAAGGAAGCTGTCGCCTGCGCCCACGGAATCGGCCATGCTCACGCGGAAGCCGTGGTGGGCGAGGATTTTGCCGTGGCGGAAATACACTGCACCATGCTGGCCGAGGGTAATGCAGATGTGGGCGGTGTCGGTGTGGCCGGCGAGGTAGCGCAGGTTTTGTTCGAGGCTGTGGTAGGGCGAGCCGAAGGCGGCGGAGAGTTCGTAGAGTTCCTCGTCGTTGAGCTTGATGAGGTCGGCATGGCGCATGAGGCTGAGCACGCGTTCGGGCTCGTAATGCGGCTTGCGCAGATTGACATCGAGCACGCGGAAACGGGCGGCGGGCAGGATTTGCTCCAACGCGGCACGGGATACGGGATCTCGGCCGGAGAGGCTGCCATACACGAGCACGTCGGATTCGGCCACGCGCGCGAGTGCTGCATCGGTTGCGCTGATTTTATCCCAGGCGCAGGGGTAGACGATGTCGTAGCTGGCGCTGCCGTCGGGCTTGAGCAGCACTTTCACCAGGCTGGTGGCGTGTTCTTCATCGGTTTGCACCAAATCGGCAGCTACGTTGCGCGCGGCAATCTGGCGCAGCAGTTCTTCGCCGTCGGCATCGCGGCCGCGCCGGCTGATGATGCTGCAGTCCGCGCCAAACGAGGCCAGGCGCACCAACACATTGAGCGGCGCGCCGCCGAGCGCTTTGCCGCCGGGGAAGTCGTCCCACAATACTTCGCCGAAGCTGCTGATTTTCATATTTGCTCTCTAAAAATGGATGGTGGGAATGCTAGCTGAAAGTTTTCAGGTAGCCTCTGGGTTGAAAAGTTTTATTTATTGGCCAGCGGATAATCGGTTGGCATGGTGTATTCTCCTGCAG
The DNA here is from genome assembly GCF_001648435.1 of Eikenella sp. NML120348. Lineage (NCBI taxonomy): Bacteria > Pseudomonadati > Pseudomonadota > Betaproteobacteria > Neisseriales > Neisseriaceae > Eikenella > Eikenella sp. NML120348. Next base: position 304,742 of record NZ_LXSP01000001.1, read on the forward strand.
CGGCATCATAGTGGATGATAAAAGCTTGGTTGCGGTAGTGTTTGAAGCCGTTAAAGCCCGACACACTCAGCCGCAGGGGGTAGAAGCCTGCATTGGGGCGGGCGTGGGTTAGGATGCGGAAAGAAGAAGTGGTTAATCGATACCACTTCGCGCGGCATTCGCGGCGTTCGGCGGCGGTAAGCGGCTTACCCGAATCAGGATTGGTTTGGCAATTATTTAAACCATATCCGTTGGTTGTATTGCTTGTGATAGTGCTTCGACCAATCTTCCCTGCGCCGTTGTGGGTGAAAAGTATATATTCCGAGCTGCTGTAACCGTCACTTAGATACGACATAGGCGTCATGAAGCCCCAACGGTCTTTGCCGAAGCGGAGGAACGACCAATATTTAGCCTCAGGGGCATAGCCGTATGTGCCAATTTGATTGTAGGCGCGCACTGCCAGCGGTTGCCAGCCTCCGGATACCTGTTTCAACACGAATATGCCCGCCAAACCCGATTGAACCCGGCCTCCGATGCTTTCGCCCCGATTAAAATCAAAGTTGTCGCCGGTGTAGAGCAGATACATCAGCTTGCCTTGCGCGGTTTGGCGGATTTCGCTTTTGATTTGGCGCATACAGTATTCGCCGCCGAAGCTGGTTTCGGTTACGTTTAACGCATCGATATCGACACGGTAGCAACGGTGTTGCTGCGAATATTGCCGATAGTAGCGCTGCACAATTTGTTGTGGCGTTTGCGGTTGGGGTGCAGCTTTGATAAACCTGCGGTATGAGGAGAATGTTTTTACTTGCGGCAATGTTTGTGCGAAGCTGCCGACGGCCGCTAAAAGCAGGATGGGGAAAAACAGTTTTCGCATAATCATATAGCTAGGCTAAATTCAAACAGGTGATGAGGCTACCTGAAACATATTTTTCAGGTAGCCTAGCGGTTTACACGTTAAACAAGAAGTGCATCACATCGCCATCCTGTACCACGTATTCCTTGCCTTCCACGCGCATTTTGCCGGCTTCTTTGGCTTTGGCTTCGCCGCCGAGCGACACGAAATCGTTGTAGGAAATCACTTGGGCGCGGATGAAGCCGCGTTCGAAGTCGGTGTGGATCACGCCAGCGGCTTGCGGCGCAGTGTCGCCTTTGTGGATGGTCCAGGCGCGGACTTCTTTGACGCCGGCGGTGAAGTAGGTTTGCAGGCCCAAGAGGTCGTAGCCCGCGCGAATCAGGCGGTTCAGGCCGGGTTCTTCCAAGCCCATTTCGGCGAGGAATTCGGCTTTTTCGTCGTCTTCCAATTCGGCGATTTCGCTCTCCATCGCGGCGCAAACGGCAACAACAGGGGCGTTTTCTTTTTCAGCCAATTCTTTCAGGCGGTCGAGGTGCGGATTGTTTTCAAAACCGTCTTCGGCAACGTTGCCGACATACATGGCGGGCTTGGCGGTGAGCAGGAACAGCGGTTTGAGCATGGCGAGCTCGTCTGCGTCTAAGCCGAAGGAGCGCACGGGTTTGCCTTCGTTGAGGTGCGGCAGGATTTTTTTGCACAGTTCCACCAGTTTTTGTGCGTCTTTGTCGCCTGAGCGGGCGCGTTTTTCTTCGCGGACGATGGCTTTTTCGACGCTGGCGAGGTCGGCAAGCGCTAGTTCGGTGCCGATGGTTTCGATGTCGGCAATCGGATCGACTTTGCCGGAAACGTGCACGATGTTATCGTCGTCGAAACAGCGTACGACGTTCACGATGGCGTCGGTTTCGCGGATGTTGGCGAGGAACTGGTTGCCCAAGCCTTCGCCTTTGCTTGCGCCGGCGACCAAACCTGCGATGTCCACAAATTCCACAATGGCGGGCTGCATTTTTTGCGGATTAACGATTTTCGCCAGCTCCGCCATGCGCGGGTCGGGCACTTCGACGATGCCGACGTTGGGCTCGATGGTGCAGAAGGGATAGTTCGCCGCTTCGATGCCCGATTGGGTCAGCGCGTTAAAGAGGGTGGATTTGCCGACGTTGGGCAGGCCGACGATGCCGCATTTCATGCTCATGTGTGTTCCTTAAATGCCGTTAGATTAAAATCGGCGGATTTTAACATAGAAGGCTACCTGAAAGCTGCGGTTTGGGGTTTCAGGTAGCCTAATAGGCGATTTGAAGCGGGCTGAAAACGGCAGCACGGGATGGTAGCCGGGCAGAAGCACGGCTTCGGCTGAGCCAAAATATTGTGACACTTTGTTGAAGCTGCGTTTTCAGGTAGCCTGCGGGGTAGGGCGGAAATAGGCAGTTTGCCCATAAGGCTGCTATAATGCCGCCCCTGTTTGGCCGGCTGTATAGCTAAAGCGGTTATTTCTTCACGCAGCTAGGAAGGAATAAGTGCTTTAGTGTTATGCTGATAACCATACAAAAAAGCTGCACATCACCATGCTTGAACACCTGCCTTATTTCCAGCAACATCTGCCCCGCGATTTGAGCCGCGTTAATGCGGTGATTGAGCGCGCGGTGCAATCGGAAGTGGCGCTGATTTCGCAAATCGGGCGCTACATCATCAGCGCCGGCGGCAAGCGGCTGCGGCCGGTACTTACCATTCTTTCCGGCAAGGTGCTGGACTACGATGAAGACCCGCTCTACGCGCTGGCGGCGATGGTGGAATTCATCCACACCTCCACTCTGCTACACGACGATGTGGTGGATGAAAGCGAGCTGCGGCGCGGCCGGAAAACGGCAAACAATATGTTCGGCAACGCCGCTGCCGTGCTGGTGGGTGATTTCCTCTACACCCGTGCCTTCCAGCTGATGGTGTCTTCAGGCAGCCTGAAGATTTTAGACGTGATGGCCGATGCCACCAACATCATCGCCGAGGGTGAAGTGTTGCAGCTGATGAATATCGGCAACACCAACATCACCGAAGCCGAATATGCGCAGGTGATCCAATATAAAACCGCCAAACTGTTTGAAGCCGCCGCACAAGTGGGCGCGATTTTGGCCGGCGCCACGCCCGAGCAGGAAATTGCGCTGAAATGCTACGGCTGCCATATCGGCACCGCCTTCCAGATTATTGACGACGTACTGGATTATTCCGGCAACATCGAAGAAACCGGCAAAAACGTGGGCGATGATTTGGCCGAAGGCAAGTCAACCCTGCCGCTGATTTACCTGATGCAAAACGCTGAGCAACCGGTGGCCGAAGCTGTGCGCTACGCACTAGAGCACTCGGACCGGAGCTACTTCAAGCAAATTCATGCCTATGTGGCGCAATTCGATGCACTGGCCTATTGCGTGAACGAGGCGCGTAAAGCAGTGGACGAGGCCTTGTCATGCTTGGTCGCGTTGCCGGACAACGAGGTGTCGCAGGCCATGCGGCAGCTTGCCGAAGAATCGCTGGCGCGTGTATCCTAGCGGCCTTTTTTCGGGAATATATAATTGCATCTGAATGTTATCCCGTTATTTTTGGTGCTGCTGATTTTGCTGGGCGTGCTCAGCAACAACCAATCCATCACCATCTCGGCCACCGTGTTGCTCCTGATGCAGTAAACTGTGCTGGTGCGCTATATTCCGCTGGCCGAACAATACGGCATTCAAGCCGGCATTATTCTGCTCACCATCGGCGTGCTCAGTCCGCTGGTGTCGGGCAGAATCCAGTTTCCCGGTTTGGCCGGTTTGATGAGCTGGAAAATGCTGGCGGCGGTTTTGGTGGGCATATTGGTGGCTTGGCTGGCCAGGCGCAGCGTGCCGCTGATGAGCGAGCGGCCAGTGTTGGTAACCGGCCTGCTGTTGGGCACGATTATCGGCGTGGCGTTTTTGGGCGGCATCCCGGTGGGGCCGCTGATTGCCGCGGGGATTTTGTCGCTTATTGTCGGAAAAGCTCGATTGGAAAGTTTGATTATTTCTCGCCGTAGTTCAACGGATAGAACGTATGCCTCCTAAGCGTAAAATACAGGTTCGATTCCTGTCGGCGGGGCCATGACGAAAAGGCTACCTGAAATTTTCAGGTAGCCTTTTTCTTGCCTGCCGTTTGCAGGAAAGGGGGGGTTAGCCCGTATTGCGCAAGCCTTGTGCCACGCCGTTGATGGTGAGGTGGATCAGGTGGATGAGCTGCGGGTTGCCCGGGTGCTGGCGCAAGCGGGCGAGCAGGGCTACCTGAAGCCAGTTGAGCGCGTTCAAGTAGGGAATGCGTAGGGCCAGGGAGCGGGCGAGACTGCGGTTGTCGGTGAGCAGGTGGTCTTGCTCGATTAACTGCAACAGGGCGCGGCGGCTGCGTTCGAACTCGCCTGCAATGCGCTCAAACATGGCTTGGGCGGCCTGCGGCTGGGCGGCCAGGCCAACGTAAGCACGGGCGATATCCAAATCCGCTTTAGCCATCACTTGTTCCATATTGGAGAGCATGGCTTGGAAGAAGGCGCTGTGCCGCACCATATGGCGCAGGCGCTCGAGGTTGGCGGGGTTGTCGCGCAAGAGCTGCTCGACCGCGCTGCCGAAGCCGTACCAAGCAGGCAGCATCAGGCGGTTTTGCGTCCAAGAGAACACCCAGGGAATGGCGCGCAAATCCTGTATCCGCGCCAGGGTTTTGCGGCTGGCAGGGCGGCTGCCGATGTTGAGGCTGGCGATTTCGTTGATTGGGCTGGTTTGCAGGAAGTAGCCCACGAAATCGGGGTGGGTGATGAGTTCGCGGTAGTAGGCGAAGGCGGCATCGGAGAGCGACTGCATCAGCGCGGCATCGGGCTCTTCGGTGCGGTGCGGCAGCAGGCTGGCTTCCAGCGCGGCGGCCACCAAGGTTTCGAGGTTGCGCTCGGCGTTGTCGGCATCGGCGTATTTGGCGGTGATGACTTCGCCTTGCTCGGTGATGCGGATTTGCCCGGCCACGCTGCCGGCGGGTTGGGCCAGCACGGCTTCGTAGGAGGGGCCGCCGCCGCGCCCCACGCTGCCGCCGCGCCCGTGGAACAGGCGCAGGCGCACTTGATGTTTGGCAAACAGTTTCACCAAAGCCTGCTCGGCCTGATACAGCACCCATTGGCTGGTTACATAGCCGCCGTCTTTGTTGCTGTCGGAATAGCCGAGCATGATTTCCTGAATATTGCTGCGGCCGGCGAGCAGGTGGCGGTACCAAGGCAGGGAGAAAAGATGATCCATCACGCCGATGCAGTCTTGCAGCGCTTCGATGGTTTCAAACAGTGGCACGATATTGAGCCGGCTTTCAGGTAGCCCTTCGGCATTCAGGAGCAACAGGCCGGTTTCTTTCATAATCAAGGCCAAGGCAAGCATTTCGCTCACGTTTTCGGCATTGGAAATGATGCTTTGGCGGATAGCTTCCTCGCCGAAGCTGGCTTTAATTTCGGCAGCGGCACGGAAGATAGCCAGCTCGTGTTCGGTATCTTCGCTGTATTGGGCAAACGGGCTGTGGAGCGGGCGCGGGGAAGACAGTTCGCGCAGCAGCACACGTTCGCGCTCGGCTTCGTTCAGCGCGGCGAAGTTTTCCAAGCCGGCAGCGGCAAAGAGCTCGGCTACCACGTCGATATGCTTTTGGGCGTGTTGGCGCAAATCTAGCGGCATCAGATAAAAGCGGAACACGGAAGCGGCACGGATCAGGTCGGCCAAGCGGCCGTCGGCCAGCAGGCGGCTGCCGTTGGCGCATAAGGAAGTGTGCACGGTGTGCAGGTCGGCTAAAAATTCTTCCACCGTGTCATACGGTTCGAGCAGGCCAAACTGGCTGCCCAAGCCGCTGCCGAAACGGTGGGCGGTGGCCACGGTGCGGGCGAGAATATAGGCCAGGGCGCGGCGATAGGGCTCTTCTTCGTGGGCGCGTTCGGTGTCGGGTGATTGGGCTGACAAAGCCAGCACCTCTGGGCTCACGTTCACGCGCCGGACCGACATCGGCAGCTCTTCATACAGTTTGTAGAGCTGGCTGCGGTAGAAGCGGAACACGGCGCTGGCCTGCTGGGAGAAAGCTGTGCGCAGGGTGTCGGCGGAAACGAAAGGGTTGCCGTCGCGGTCGCCGCCGATCCAGCCGCCGATGTGCAACACATTGGACAGGCGGGTGTGTGGGAAGGCTACCTGAAGGGCGGCCTCCAGCTTGCGGTATACGCCGGGCACGGCGCTGAAGAAGCTGAGCGGGAAATACATGATGCCGTTGCTGATTTCGTCGGCCACGGTGATTTTGAAATGACGGTTTTCATTGGTTTGCCACAGCGTCCATAGCATGGTTTGCACCTGCTGCTGCAAGCGTTCTTCGTTCTGCCCGGCCAGGTTGGCGCGTTGGTCGAGCAGGTTGCGGATTTGGCGGTGCAGGGTGAGGGTGGTTTGGCGCTGCACTTCGGTGGGGTGCGCGGTGAGCACGGCGGCCACTTCGGTGTGATTCAGCTGCTGCTGTAAGGCTTCGGCGCTTACGCCTTGCTGTTGCAGCAAATCAAGGGTGTGGCCGAAGGTGGATTTGGCGTTGTCGCGGGTTTGGCTGTGTGCCAGGCGGCGGCGTTGGTGATGTGCATCTTCGGCAATATTGAGGATTTGTGCAAACAGGCCGCAGGCGCGGATGAGGTCTTCCAGCTGTTGGTCGTTGAGCTGCGGCAGGCTGCGCGTTACCACGTCTTGCGGTGCTTCGCCGCCCAGCAGCGCGGCCACGGCTTCCTGCACGGGGCAGTCGGTTTGCTCGGCTAGCACGGTTTGCAGCGCGCCGGTGAGGAAGGCAACGTCGTCGAAGAGCGGCGCGTCTTTATAGGGGTGTTGGCCGGAAGGTTCGGACATCATGGGGTATTCCTTTGCAGAGGGTTATTCTTGGGTTAGCCGGGAAAAACGCAATGTACTGTTTGGGTAATCCAAGCCGTACACGCACCAGATCAATACGAAATAGGAAATGGCATGCAGCGGCCAGTTGGCAGGAAGGCTACCTGAAAACAGCGGAGCCGAAGGTAGACAGGTAAACAAGATGCCCGCCAGCACCGATGCCAGAGCCAGCCATTGGTATACGCGCATGCCGAGAAAATACGGCGTTTGTGGTTCGCCACGCAGCGATTCTTCCACAAAGCGGAACGCACCGCTGAGAATCAAATACATACCGGCGATAAACGAAGCAGGCATTTGCAGCCGGTATAAGCGCCACAGCAGAAAAAAGCTCAGAAAATTGGCGGCGATGGAATAAAACTGGGTGGGGTGCAGATTTTTCCCCTGCCAGCCAGCCAGTTTGCACACACGCGATTTATCATGGAAAAAGCGGATACCCGGCATATCGGTGGGGATACCGTGGCAGCAGCCCTGAATCAGGCAGCGGCAGCGGCCAAACAGCTGGATGGGGCAGGCAGCCAGCGCGGCCGCGCCCAACAGCGTCCAACTGCCCAAATTCGAACCGGCAGCAATCAGACAGCCGACCAGCACGATGCCGAACACGCTGCCGTAGTAGCCAAACGGGCGCAGCAGCGCCGATGAGCCTTCCACCCATTGCGCCCATAAGCCCGCGCCAATAAATCCGGCAACTCCCAGCAGCCACACTACCCACAAATACTGCGGCAGCAGATAAGCCAACACCAGAAAACCGCACACGCCGCCCAATGCGGCATAGAAGCCGTGGTTAATCAGCCGCAGGCGGCCGAAGCGCCATTCGTGCCACGAGTTGGCAATATATTCGGCGGCACGCAACAGAGCGCGGTAGATCGGTTGCCGGTGTCGGATTGCCCAATAAGCGGCCATCCCGGCCAACACATCGGCCAAGGTATGGTTGCGTGGTCAGACAGCTGACAATCACCAGCACCGCCAACAAAGCCCATACCATACGCCACTGCGGGCGGCATAGGCAAGAATATCGTGCAGCCAATAGCGCCCAAAATACATGAAACGAAGGCAGCGCTGCGGCGGCGCTATCATACTCCCGCCCCAGGGCAATCCAACGTAGCCACAACGTATTTTCAGGTAGTCTGCCGTAGCGCACGGCAGCCGGAATAATCAGATAACAATAGAAAATCAGTGCCATGCCCCAGAATGCGTCTAGGGTAAAGCCGCGCAGCTGGCGGTTTTGCCGCAACCACAGCGGCAGCAGCCCGGCCCACGGGTAAAGCAGTACATAAAACACCACACTGAAGCCCCACAGCGGCACGGCCTTATCCCAAGCGCCGTTGCTATACCACGCATCGGGCGGCACCCCCGGCCACACAAACACTTCATACAGCAGCAGCCATACCAGCCAAACCTTCAGTCCGAGCAACAGCCGCCTGGAGAAAGCCGCCTCATGCCCGTTATCCGGCGGCAGGCTGAACAGACCGTAGTGCAGCATCGGCCGGGCGCCAAACTGCTTGGCCATCACCTCGCGCTCGAAGCCAGCCACATAAGCCACAATGAGCAATGCAAACAGCGGCGATACCAGCCACAGCCCGCCGGGCGACTGCGCATACAGTGCCGTGCCCGTGCAAAGCATGACGGCGCCGGTATAAATCGGGTGGCGGCACAGGTGGTAGGCGCCGGAAGCTACAAAATGCTGCGGCGGAAACGCATTCATTGGCAGGCCGCCGCCGCGGTACCACAGGTTGTGCATCGCCCACAGGATTAATGCCAGCCCGGCCGCCGCCAGCAGCGCGCCGGCCAGCGGGTAGGGCGGTACCGGCAGCTGCACCACATCCGAAGTGTGCCGTGCCCAATATTGCAGCACTAGCGGCAGCAGCAGGCAGAACACCAAGGCATAAACAATTTTTTGCAGGGTAACGCTTATTTTTGCCATAACACCCTCTCGTATAAGGCCCAGCCTTCCACGGCAATATTTTCAGGTAGCCTTAAGGTGGCGCGGCTTTTCCATTTTTGTTCGCGGCTGGATAAAAATCTGCGGCTGAATAGTAGCCGCAACAATGGGTTGCGTGCTGCAATAGCCAGCAGCGGCTCGTCTTTTATCGTTTCCGGTGCAGCAAACGCCAGATGCAGGCCGAATGCCGGCGCTTTCAGCCCACCGGCTTCCAGCACGAAATCTTCAGTTAGCACGCCGTTGTAGTACAAACGTTTTAGCGGCACTTCGCCGCGCCATTCGATCCACACCACATAGTGCTGCTCCGATACGAAACGCCCCCAATACAGCTTGCATAACGGCAGCTGTTGCGGCCAAAAATCCATTTCCAGCGTTTCGGCATAACCCAAGCCGCCGTATTCCTGCCCGTTTAAGGCTACCTGAAAACGGGCATTGGGCGTGTGGGCATGCCAAACGAGCCGATGTTTGCCGCCGGCCGGCAAGGTAAGCCGGACACCGTCGGACAAAGCCTGCCAGCGGCCTTCGAGGCCAAGCTTGGGTTGTCGGATGCTGTTGGGGGATAGTTGCGATGCGCTCAGGCAGCTGCGTTCGATGGTGCAGCCGTGGGCCGGGCTGAAAATCAGGGCGGAATAGGGCAGCTTGATGCCGTGGTAATGCAGCTCGGCCGCATAGGCAATCAATGCGTTGCCGGCAGCATCAATGCCGTCGAAATAATGTTTGCACAGGCGGAACATGATGGGAGAAAAACTATTTGGCCGGATGAGGCTACCTGAAAAATAGCAGTTTCGTGCCAGCCGATATTTTCAGGTAGCCTTGGCTGGCACGGCCGGCATACTGTTTGATTGCAGTTTACGCGGCAGCTGGCTGGAAGGAAACAGCGTGTTTAGATGTTGCCAAGCCTACAGCGCGGCTTCGTCCCGCTCGCCGGTGCGGATGCGCACCACGCCTTCCACCGGCAGGATGAAGATTTTGCCGTCGCCGATTTTGCCGGAGTTGGCCGCCTGCACGATGGCTTCCACCGCCTGCTCGACCATGCTGTCTTCCAGCACGATTTCCAGCCGGATTTTGGGCAGGAAATCCACCGCGTATTCCGCACCGCGATAGATTTCGGTGTGGCCTTTTTGGCGACCGAAGCCTTTCACTTCGGTTACGGTCATGCCATTTACACCGATATCGGTGAGCGCGTCGCGCACATCGTCGAGTTTGAATGGTTTGATGATGGCTTCGATTTTTTTCATGGGTTCCTCGGGTGGGTTGGTATATTAAGGTCTGGATGGGTTTATAGCTGAAACAATTATTTCTTCATACCAGGCGGTAAGCCGCAGACAGTAGTAGTGCGGCAAGGCGAGCCAACGCAGTATGAAGAAATAAGTGGTTTAGCTGTAACGCTACCACAAGGCAGCAGTGCTTTCAATCGGCTTACTCCTCCGACAGATTAGGGCAGACTTGGCGTATAATTACGCCTCCCCAACCCTCTCTCATGCGAGTCTGCTCATGCCTATCCTCTTCCTGCGCGGCGAGCGCGCCCTGTCTGGTTTCCGTGTTGAAAAACTGCTGCAAAAAGCTGCTGCTTTGGGGCTACCTGAAGCTGAAATCCGCAGTGAGTATTGGTATTTTGCCGATTGTGCCGAAGGCTTGAATGTAGCAGATGCGGAAAAGTTGGAAGCCTTGCTGGCGGGGCAAGTGGCATCAGAGTTGCCGCAGTCTTCAGGTAGCCTGCATCTGTTTCTCATCACACCGCGTATCGGCACGATTTCGCCTTGGGCTTCCAAAGCCACAGAAATTGCGAAAAACTGCGGCTTCACCCAAATCCAGCGCATCGAACGCGGCATGGCAGTGTGGCTTTCAGGTAGCCTTTCCGAAGCGCAGAAACAGCAATGGGCAGCTTTGCTGCACGACCGCATGACCGAATCTGTGTTGCCCGATTTTCAGGTAGCCGCCAAATTGTTCACCCACCCCGAAGCGCACACCTTCGATACGGTGGATGTGCTCTCCGGCGGCCGTGCTGCACTAGAAAAAGCCAATACCGACTTAGGCTTGGCACTCTCACCCGACGAAATCGATTATCTGCTGGATAATTATCAGACTTTAAAACGCAATCCGTCTGATGTGGAACTGATGATGTTCGCGCAGGCCAACAGTGAACACTGCCGCCACAAAATCTTCAATGCCGATTTCATCTTAAATGGAGAAAAGCAGCCCAAATCGCTGTTCCGCATGATTCGCGACACGCACGAAGCCGCGCCGGCCGGCACGGTGGTGGCGTATAAGGACAACGCCTCGGTAATCGAAGGCGCGAAAATCGCCCGTTTTTATCCCGATGCGGCGGCCAATCAGGGCTACCGTTTCCACGAAGAAGATACGCATATCCTGATGAAGGTGGAAACGCACAACCACCCCACGGCGATTGCACCGTTTGCCGGTGCGGCCACCGGTGCGGGCGGCGAAATCCGCGACGAAGGCGCAACGGGACGCGGCGCTCGCCCCAAAGCCGGCCTCACCGGCTATACGGTTTCCAACCTCAATATCCCCGATTTGAAACAGCCTTGGGAAGGCGGCTACGGCAAGCCCGCCCACATTGCCTCCCCGCTCGACATCATGATTGAAGCCCCCATCGGCGGCGCGGCGTTCAACAACGAATTCGGCCGCCCGAACCTGCTGGGCTATTTCCGCACCTTCGAAGCCGAGTTCGACGGCCAAATGCGCGGCTACCACAAGCCGATTATGATTGCCGGCGGTTTGGGTAATATTCAGGCAGAACAAACGCATAAACACGAAATCCCCGAAGGCGCGCTGTTGGTGCAGCTCGGCGGGCCGGGCATGCTCATCGGCTTGGGCGGCGGCGCCGCTTCGTCGATGGACACAGGTGCGAACGATGCTTCGCTCGATTTCAACTCTGTGCAGCGCGGCAATCCCGAAATCGAACGGCGCGCGCAAGAAGTGATCGACCGCTGCTGGCAGCTCGGTGCGGCCAACCCGATTATCGCTATTCACGACGTGGGCGCGGGCGGCCTGTCCAACGCTTTTCCCGAATTGGTCAACGATGCGGGGCGCGGCGCGGTATTTAAGCTGCGCGATGTGCCGCTGGAAGAGCACGGCCTGACGCCGCTGCAAATCTGGTGCAACGAGGCGCAGGAGCGTTATGTGTTGTCGATTCTGGAAAAAGATTTGGACACTTTCCGCGCCATTTGCGAACGCGAGCGCTGCCCGTTTGCCGTGGTCGGCACGGCTACCGACGACGGGCATTTGCAGGTGCGCGACGATTTGTTTGCCAACAAGCCCGTGGATTTGCCGCTGAACGTATTGCTCGGCAAACCGCCCAAAACCACGCGCACCGATAAAACGCAACAGCAGCCTGAAAAACCGTTTTCAGGTAGCCATATCGATTTGAAGGAAGCCGCCTACCGCGTGTTGCAACTGCCGGCCGTGGCCGCGAAAAACTTCCTTATCAATATCGGCGACCGCAGTGTGGGCGGCTTGACCCACCGCGACCAGATGGTCGGCCGCTGGCAAACCCCCGTGGCCGACTGCGCCGTGACCATCATGGGCTTCGATACGCATCGCGGCGAAGCGATGGCCATGGGTGAAAAACCTGCCGTTGCGCTGTTTGACGCGCCCGCTTCGGGCAGGATGTGTATCGGCGAAGCCATTACCAATATCGCGGCGGTTAATATCGGCGATATCGGCAACATCAAATTCTCCGCCAACTGGATGGCCGCCTGCGGCAATACGGGCGAAGACGAGAAACTCTACCGCACGGTGGAAGCCGTGTCGCAGATGTGCCGGGAAATCGGCGTGAGCATCCCCGTGGGCAAAGACAGCCTTTCCATGAAAACCGTGTGGCAGGACGGCGCGGAGAAAAAATCCGTGGTGTCGCCGTTGAGCCTGATTGCCACCGCCTTCGCCCCTGTGCAGGACGTGCGCAAAACGGTTACGCCCGACATCAAGCAGGTGGCGGACAGCGTGCTGCTGCTGGTGGATTTGGGGCAGGGCAAAGCCCGCATGGGCGGCTCGGCCTTAACGCAGGTGTGTGGCGAATTGGGCGGCGAAACGCCCGACATCGAAGCAGGCCGCCTGAAAAAGTTTTACGATGTGATTCAGCGGCTGGTGCAGGAAGGCAAACTGCTTGCCTACCACGACCGCAGCGACGGCGGCCTGTTTGCCACACTGGCGGAAATGGCGTTTGCGGGGCGGTGCGGATTGGATATTGATATAGGCGAGCTTGCTTACCAGTCTGAACAAATGCTGAATTGGTTGGATAAACAGCAGGATACTATGCCTGACGACGAGTTTGCTTGCTTGGTAAACAAATTGTTGTTCAATGAAGAGTTGGGTGCAGTGCTGCAAGTGCGTACACAAGATAAAGCTTATTTGTATGAATTGTTTGAAGAGCAAGGTTTAGGAAAGGTAACCCGATACAGCCCTGAATGTGGTATTGCTTTGGTGCAACACATGATTGCAGAAATCGGTTTTAGCACCCAGCATCAAAATATCATCATTACTTGCCAAAATGATGAGCTCTTCCGTGAAAACAGCTTAGACCTGCAACGCGCCTGGCAGTCCACCTCCCACCAAATCCAGCGCCTGCGAGACAACCCCGCCTGCGCCGACAGCGAATTCGCCTTGCTGGCCGATAAAGAACGCAGCCGGCTGTTTGCCGATTTAAGCTTTGATGTGAAACAGGATATTGCCGCACCGTTTATCAACAGCGGGGCAAAACCCAAAATCGCCATCCTGCGAGAACAGGGCGTGAACGGCCAAGTGGAAATGGCCGCCGCCTTCACCCGCGCCGGTTTTGATGCCTACGATGTGCATATGTCCGACATGATGGCAGGCCGCGTGAAGCTGGAAACCTTCCAAATGCTGGCCGCCTGCGGCGGGTTCAGCTACGGCGACGTGCTGGGCGCGGGCGAAGGCTGGGCGAAATCTATCCTGTTCCACAGCAAACTGCGCGACCAGTTTGCCGAATTCTTCGCTAGGCCGGACACACTCTCACTCGGCGTGTGCAACGGCTGCCAGATGATGGCGAACTTGGCCGAAATCATCCCAGGCGCGGAGGGTTGGCCGAAGTTCCGCCGCAACGAATCCGAACAGTTTGAAGCACGCCTGAGCATGGTGCGCGTGCCGCAATCGCCCTCGCTGATTTTGGCCGATATGATGGGCAGCAGCCTGCCGGTGGTGGTTAGCCACGGCGAAGGCCGCGCCGATTTCGCCCACTTGGGGCGAGCTGAAAACCAAGTTTCAGGCAGCCTGAAAACCGCCATGCAATATATCGATGGCCAGGGCAAGCCCACCCAAACCTACCCACTCAACCCCAACGGCTCGCCCGATGCCATCGCCGCCGTCACCACCGCCGACGGCCGCGTAACCATCATGATGCCGCATCCGGAGCGGGTGTACCGCAGCGCGCAAATGAGCTGGCTGCCGGAAGAGTGGCGCGACAGCGAATTGGCCGGCTGGTATCGGATGTTTGCTACGGCACGGAAGGTGCTGGGCTAGACTGTCGGGCAATATAAGGCTACCTGAAAGTATCCGCTTCAATGCCGTGAGAATGTAGAAGCTGAATACTTTCAGGTAGCCTCAATCATGGCGAAAACGGAGATAGGGTATGGAAACCAAGCTGCTGGTGTTAAAACCGGCCAAAATATTCGGCGATCCCAACGAGTTGGCCAACTTCCGCTTTGCCAACGGCCGGGGCTTCTCCGCATCCTACCAGCGCTTTGCCACGCAATATGGCTGGGGTCGTTCGCTGGGCAACTATCTCGTCCACATTCCAGCCAATCCGCAATATTGCGATTCCTGGCAGCAGGCCAGTGCAGCCGTGAAATCTACCTATATCGCTGATTTAGACGAATACGAAGGCTTTTTCTCCGCGCAGCACGTTTGCCTGATGGCCAGGATGGAGTTTTTTGCCAAAAGCGAATCCGGCACTTATCTGTTTTGGGATATTGAAAGCCGACCGAGCCAAGACGAATTCGATATTTATGCTTTCGATTTCAGGGAAGAGCCCTTCTTAATCGGCCGCTCGCTAGACGAAGTCTGGTTCAACCTCACCCGCGAATCCGCTGCCACCGCCGCCCTGCGTGCCGCGCCGCGCCAGGCCGTGTTTGAAGGATTTGATTCGATGTCATAAGCGGGCAAGCCAGCCCGATATTTTTCAGGTAGCCTCATCATGAATTGGGAAACCCTCACGCAAATCGACCGCCGCCACATTTGGCATCCCTACGCCGCCATGCCCAACACCCAGCCGGTGTACGCCGTGGCACGGGCGGAAGGTTGCAGCATCGAGCTGGCCGATGGCAAACGGCTGGTGGACGGCACCTCTTCTTGGTGGGCGGCGCTGCACGGCTACAACCACCCGCGCCTCAACGCTGCGGCCGTCGCACAATTGGCGAAGATGAGCCATGTGATGTTCGGCGGGCTCACCCACGAGCCGGCGGTGCGGCTCACGCAGTTGCTGCTGGAATTGTTGCCGACGGCCCTCAACCAAGTATTTTATGCCGACAGCGGTTCGGTGGCGGTGGAAGTGGCGATGAAGATGGCGCTGCAATACCAGCAGGCCGTGGGGCGGGGTAAACGCTGCCGTTTCGCCACCATCCGCGCCGGTTATCACGGCGACACCTGGCATGCCATGTCGGTATGCGATCCGGAAGAAGGCATGCACGGCCTGTTTTCGAGCAGCCTGCCGGTGCAGTACTTCCTGCCGCAACCGGCCAGCCCGTTCCACGGCAAATGGCAGCCGGAAAGTATCCGCCCGTTGGAAAACTTGTTGGCAGAAAAACATGATGAATTGGCGGCGCTGATTTTAGAGCCGGTGGTGCAGGGGGCGGGCGGAATGTATTTCTACCATCCCGAATACCTGCGGCAGGCGCGGGCATTGTGCAGCCGATACGGCGTGCTGCTGATTTTTGACGAAATCGCCACCGGCTTTGGCCGCAGCGGCGAAATGTTTGCTTTGGAGCATGCCGACGTGGTGCCGGACATTATCTTGCTGGGCAAGGGGCTCACCGGCGGGTATCTCACCTTGTCGGCGGCGGTGTGCACCGAGGAAATTTCCGCGGCCATCAGCCGGGGCCAAGCGGGCGCATTTATGCACGGCCCCACCTTTATGGCCAACCCGCTGGCCTGCGCGGTGGCGGCAGAGAGCGTAGCGATGCTGCGGGAAAGCCCGTGGCGGCAGCGGGTGGCCAATATCGAGCAAACGCTGCGGCGTAAGCTGGCTGCGGCGGCGCAATGGCGTTGCGTGCGCGAAGTGCGGGCGCTTGGCGCGATTGGGGTGTTGGAGATGGCGCAGCCGGTCAACACGGCTTCCCTGCAGCCGCAGCTGGTGGAAAAGGGCGTGTGGGTGCGGCCGTTCGGGCGGCTGGTATATCTGATGCCGCCGTTTGTGATCAGCCAGCAGGAATTGGATTTCTTGGCCGAACAGACCTTGGCGGCAGTGGCGGAGGAATACGGCGAAGCATGGCCGCAGTCCGAATAATGCTACACGCACTGAAGGCTACCTGAAATTTTCAGGTAGCCTGTTTGCAGAGAGGAGAACAGTATGCAGAAACTGGTTTATTTTGTTAGCGGCATCGACACCGGCATCGGCAAAAGCATCGCCACCGGCCTGTATGCCAAAGAGCTGGCCGCTGCCGGCCGCCGTGTGATTACCCAAAAAATCGTGCAAACCGGCTGTCAAGGCATCGCCGAAGACATCCAAACCCACCGCCGCCTGCAAGGCATCGGGCTCACCGAACACGACCGCAACGGCAGCACCTGCCCCTATGTGTTTGCCTACCCCTGCTCGCCGCACTTGGCTGCCGAGCAGGAACAGCGCCCCATTGATTTGAAAACCATCGATGCAGCCACCCAAACCCTGCTGCAAAGCTACGACACCGTGCTGCTCGAAGGGGCGGGCGGGCTGATGGTGCCGCTAAACCGCGAGCAAACCCTGCTCGATTTTGCCGCCGAACGCGGCTATCCGCTGGTGTTGGTTACATCCGGCCGCCTGGGCAGCATCAACCACACCCTGCTCAGCCTTGCCGCTGCCCGCCATGCCGGCCTGCCGGTGCACCGGCTGGTGTACAACTGCTATCCCGCGCCCGACCCCGTAATCGGCGCGGAAACCGAACGCTATTTGCGTGATTATCTGCAGCAGCATTTCCCCGAGGCGGAATGGACGGTGTTGGCAGAGGCTACCTGAAAACCGTTCGCAGCATTTTTCAGGTAGCCTTGCACACAGCTTTAGCCCGAACCCCCACATATCCGCTATAATCCGCATTTTCGTTTACCCCTCTCCCCAAACCGAATCATGGGACAAAAAATCCAAGCCGTAAAAGGCATGAACGACCTCTTGCCGGTGGAGCAGAAAGATTTCAAGCTCACCGCCGCCTTCTGGCAGGCCTTTGAAAACCGCATCGGCCAATGGGCGCACCGCTTCGGCTACCGCCAAATCCGCACCCCGATCGTGGAGCAAACCGGCCTTTTCGTGCGCTCCATTGGTGAAGACACCGATGTGGTGGACAAAGAAATGTATACCTTTGCCGACTCCAACGACACCCTCAGCCTCAGCCTGCGCCCCGAAGGCACCGCCTCCTGCCTGCGCGCCGTGGTGGAGCACAATCTGCTGTACAACGGCGGCCAGAAGCTGTGGTATATGGGCCCCATGTTCCGCCGCGAACGCCCGCAGAAGGGGCGCTACCGCCAATTCCACCAAGTGGGTGTGGAAGCGCTGGGCTTTGAAGGCCCCGATATCGATGCCGAAATCATCGCCATGTGCGCCGATTTGTGGCGCGAGCTCGGCATCAGCCAATATCTGACTTTGGAAATCAACAGCCTGGGCAACCGCGAAGAACGCGCCGCCCACCGCGCCGCCTTGGTAGGCTACCTGAAACAGCACGAAGCCGCGCTGGATGAAGACAGCCGCCGCCGTATGCACACCAATCCGTTGCGCGTGCTGGACAGCAAAAACCCCGATTTGCAGGAAATCTGCAATGCCGCCCCGCGCTTGGCCGATTATCTCGGCGAAGCCTCCCGCGCCCACTACGCCGGTTTCAAAGCCCTGCTCGACGGTTTGGGCATTGCCTATGTGGAAAACCACCGCCTCGTGCGCGGGCTGGACTACTACAACCAAACCGTGTTCGAATGGACCACCGACAAACTCGGCGCCCAAGCCACCGTGTGCGGCGGCGGCCGCTACGACGGCCTGATTGAAGAGCTCGGCGGCAAACCCGCCCCCTCCATCGGCTTTGCCATGGGCGTGGAGCGGCTGCTGCTGTTGGTACACGAATACGGCAGTCTGCAAGCCGATGCCGCACCCGATATTTATGTGATACACCAAGGCGGCGATACCTTGCTGCCCAGCATGCAGTATGCCGCCGCTGCCCGCGCCGCCGGCTTCAGCGTGCTGCAACATTCCGGCAGTCAGAAACTGGCCGCCCAAATGAAAAAAGCCGACGCCTTCGGCGCCAAAGTGGCGCTGATCGTGGGCGAAGGCGAGCTGGCCGAAGGCAAAGCCAGCCTCAAAGATATGCAGCAAGGGCGCGGCCAAGTGAGCGTGCTTGCTGCCGATTTGCTTCAACAATTAAACGAATGGATACGCTAAATGGCTGTTTACGATTTAAAAGACCAAGAAGAAATTGAAAACTTCAAATATTTCTGGCGCAGCTGGGGGCGCTGGCTGTTTGCCCTGCTCGTGGTGGCCGCCATCGGCTACTTTGGCTGGGTGATGTACCGCAGCCACCAGCGCAACGTGAGCAACGAAGCTGTGGCCGTGTTTGACCAGTGGGCAGAAAATCAGCAGGCCGGCAAACCTGCCGAAGCCGCCAAACTGCTCACTCAACTGCAAAGCCAATATCCGACCAGCGTTTCCTCCGCCCAAGCCACCCTGATGCAGGCCGGTGCCGCCTTCGACCAAGGCAAATACGACGAAGCCGCCGGCCACCTGAACTGGGTGCTCAAATACCACCAAGAACCGCTCATCCGCGCCATGGCCATCCAGCGCCTGGCCACCGTTCAGCTGCAACAGCAGAAATACGACGCAGCCATCGCCACCCTCGGCATGAATACCGATGAAGCCTACGCTGGTATCTTGTTGGAAACCAAAGGCGATGTTTACGCCGCCCAAGGCAAACGCAGCGAAGCCGCCGCCGCCTACAAACAGGCGATGGACAAACTGCCCCAAGACGACCAAGGGCGCGAGTTCATACAGCTGAAAATCGACCAGCTGAACTAAGGCAGGCCAAAGCCCATAACGGCTGTTGCCGGCGGATGGAAAACCCATCGCCGGCAACAGCCGTTTTTTCAGGTAGCCTTTTGGGTTTCAGGTAGCCTTTTGGGTTTCAGGTAGCCTTTTGGGTTTCAGGTAGCCTTTTGGGTTTCAGGTAGCCTTTTGGGTTTCAGGTAGCCTTTTGGGTTTCAGGTAGCCTTTTGGGTTTCAGGTAGCCTTTTGGGTTTCAGGTAGCCTTTTGGGTTTCAGGTAGCCTTTTGGGTTTCAGGTAGCCTTTTGGGTTTCAGGTAGCCTTTTGGGTTTCAGGTAGCCTTTTGGGTTTCAGGTAGCGTGTAGCTTGAATAACATATTGCCTGCGCGGAAGTGAATACAGGCTACCTGAAACTATGTCTGGATGGTTTGGAGGCTTACCAAAGCTAATACCGAGCAACTTTATTCTGCAAACAAAGGCTACCTAAAACTATTTCAGGTAGCCTTTGTACATTCCGTACCAATCAAGCCGCAGGCGTTTTGCCTTGTTGGCCTTTGATGATGCTCATGCCGGCGGAGACGAGGCTGCCGATGTCGGCCACGTTGGCGGGCATAATCAGGGTGTTGCCTTCTTTGGCCAGTTTGGCGAAGGCGTCTACGTATTGTTCGGCCACTTTCAGATTAACCGCTTCGTTGCCGCCGGGCTGGTTGATGGCGTCGGCCACCAGGCGGATGGCGTCGGCGCTGGCTTGCGCCACCAGTTTCAGGGCTTCGGCTTCGCCTTGGGCGCGGTTGATGCGGGCCACTTTTTCGCCTTGCGAGGCGTTGACGGCGGCTTGGGCTTCACCTTCGGATTTTTTGATTTCGGCTTCGCGCTCGCCCGAAGCAAGGTTGATTTGCTCGATTTTCAAGCCTTCGGATTGGGCGATGCGGGCGCGTTTTTCGCGTTCGGCGGTGATTTGCGCCTGCATGGCGCGCAGGATTTCCTGCGGCGGCACGAGATCTTTGATTTCGTAGCGCAATACTTTCACGCCCCAAGATACGGCGGCTTCGTCGAGCGAGGCGACCACGGTGCGGTTGATGTCGTCGCGCTCTTCAAAGGTCTTGTCCAGTTCCATTCGGCCGATGACGGAGCGCAGGGTGGTTTGGGCAAGCTGGGTGATGGCGGTGATGTAGTTGCTGGAGCCGTAGGAGGCGAGTTTGGCGTCGGTTACTTGGAAGTAGATGATGCCGTCTACGGTGAGCTGGGTGTTGTCGCGGGTGATACACACCTGGCTGGGCACATCGAGCGGGATTTCTTTGAGCAGGTGTTTGTAGGCCACACGGTCGAGGAAGGGGATGAGGAAGTTGAGGCCGGGGTTGAGCACGGCATGGAAGCGGCCGAGCCGCTCCACCACATAGGCTTCCTGCTGCGGCACGACGGTGAAGGCTTTAAAGCCGAATACAACGATAACGGCAAATAGGATTGCCAGGGTAACGATATCCATCAGTTTTCCTCCAGAGGTTGCAAAATCAAGATATTGCCGGATTTCCCGGCGATGCGCGCGGCTTGCCCGGCCTGCGCAGGGAAGGGGGCTTCGGCCTGCCAATAGGTGCCGCGATATTGCACGAGCCACAGGCTGCCGGATTGGGGCTGGTGCAGCAGCACGGTGTTGCCGATGTCCAAATCGCCTTCAGCATCGGCGGCGTGGGCGCGGCGGTTGCGCCGGATGCGGTATACGGCGGCGATACCGGCCGCGGAAAGCAGCACGGCCACCAGCAGCGATACGCCGCTGCCCGCGCCGAACCAGGCGGCCACGCCTGCGCCGAGCAGGGCGATGCTGGCCACCAGCAGGTAGAACGTGCCGCTGAACATTTCGAGAACGAACAGGGCGGCTGCGGCGATAAACCAATACCAATAGCGCATGAGCTGCTCCTTTCTTGTGTGGTTGGGGCTTGAGCTTTGCTGAAACTCTGCTTGGGCTATACCAAGACATTGTTTAAGGTAGTTTCAGGTAGCCTTTAGCCTGCCGGATGAGGCTACCTGAAAACGGCCTGCTCAAAGTTTTTATTACTTTTGGCCGGGTTTCAACTTTTCGTTGAAGCAGAGGCGTTGGCTTTGTAGAAACGCTGTTTCACTCGTTTCGGGTAGCCTTTGGATGGTTGGTAAGGCTACCTGAAAAGCTCAGCTGCACCGAAGTTAATATTGTACAGACCAGCTCAGCCTATGCCTGTACTTCCTGCAAACGGGGCAGGGCGGCAGTAAGGTCGATGCCGGCAGCGGCGGCGGTTTGCACCAGTTGGCGCGGGTCTGCGCCTTGGGCGGCTTGCCCCATGGCCCACAAGAAGCTGCTGCGGGTGCCGCTGCGGCAGTAGGCGAGGGCAGGCGCGGGGTGGTCGGCCAGGTGTTTGGCAAACTGTGCGGCAGCGGCGGCATCGATTTGCGGCATCAGCATGGGCTGGTGAATAACGTGCCGGATACCGGCTTCGGCCGCCCAGTGGCGGATTTGATCAAAGCTGGGCTGGCCGGGCTCTTCGCCGTCGGGGCGGTTGCAGATGATGGTTTGCACGCCGGCGGCAGCGGCGGCGAGAATGTCTTGGCGGCTGATTTGCGGAGAAACAAACAGGCCGGGGGCAAGGGTGGGGAAGGGGGCTTGGTTTGACATGGTTTTCCTTGATTATGAATGGTTTGGTTTGGCTCGGACGAGCTCGATGGATTCTTTGGCAGTGAGGTGGTCGATTTCTAAAACCATCACTTTCACGTAATCAAAATGTTTGCCGATATAGGGTAGGAGGCCGTTTTGGTCGGGGGAGTATTTGTGCCCCACGGCTTCGAGTGCGGCCTGTTTTTCGGCGGGGTCGGTAACGGTGCGTACCGTGCCGAACACGATGGCGCTGCGGAAATAAGTGGTGAATTCCTGCGGCACGATGTCGTTGAGATCCACCACGCAGAAGGAAACGTGGTTGTCGTGCGCAAGCAGTTCGTGTTTATGGCCTGCGGGCGCGCCGTGCAGGATAATTTTGCCTTCGTGGTAAACATAGCTGATCGGCACGGCATAGGGATAACCGTTGTCGCCGTGCAGCGCAAGTACGCCGGATTTGCCGCGCTGCAAAATGGCGATGGCTTCTTTGTTGGATAGCTGCTGGTTTGCGTGCTTCATTTCTCTGAAAGACATGATTTTCTCCTCCGTTAAGCTTAGGCAAGCCGGTTTCAGGTAGCCGCTCACAGGGGAATGATACCAAATTCCACGCCTGAATGCTGGGCTCAAACAGCTTGGAGGCTACCTGAAAATAGAGCGGCGGCAGGGCACAGCACTTGGTTTGCAGGCGGCGTGGGCGTCTATATAATGGCAGCTGTTTTCTATGTCTGCTTACTTAAGGAGGTTGCCATGCACAAACCGCCGTTTGCCCGCACCATTTTGCTCGCCTTATTATCCGTATCCGCCCTGCCCGCGCTGGCAGACAATGCCCAGCGCCTTCATCAGACCTGTTCGCGTTATTTGGACGAACAGCCGGATTATTATGAATCCCGAAGTGCCCGCTTCAGCTTACGCGCCATGCCGCAGGCAGCGGTGAAGAACCATTCTGTGACTTCATATGAAGCAGCGCCTTCAGCTGCGCCCGCAGTGCAGGCGACAGCCGATTTAGGCTCCGAAGGCTCATATAGCATAATTAATAGCGAGAAGAGGATGGTGAATGCGGGCGCGGCTGCCCCGTCACGCCAAAACACCGAGCGCTACGGCCATTATGAGCCCAACCCCGTGCACGCCGTGGCCGAGCAGCCCGTTTCCACCTTCAGCATTGATGTGGACACCGGCAGCTACGCCAACATCCGCCGCTTCCTCACCCAAAGCGGCCGCCTGCCGCCCGCCGATGCCGTGCGCATTGAAGAAATCATCAACTATTTCGACTACGGCTACGCCAAGCCTGCCGACGGCAAACCTTTCGCCGTGCACACCGAAACCGTGGATTCCCCCTTCCGCAGCGGCGCCAAGCTGATCCGCATCGGCATTCAGGCCAAAGAGGTGAGCCAAGCTGCATTGCCGCCGGCCAATCTTGTGTTCCTGGTGGACGTGTCCGGTTCCATGTATAGCCGCGACAAACTGCCGATGGTGAAATACACCCTCTGCACCCTCGCGCACCAAACCCGCGCCCAAGACCGCATCACTCTCGTTACCTATGCCGACGGCAACAAAGTCGTGCTGCCGCCCACCCCGGGCAACCAGCGGCAGAAAATCCTCGCCGCGCTCGACAGCCTGAAGGCAGGCGGCTCCACCGCCGGCGAAAATGCCATCCAACAGGCCTACCAAGCCGCCCAGCGCGCCTATATCCGCAACGGCATCAACCGCATCCTGCTCGCCACCGACGGCGATTTCAACGTGGGCATCACCGATTTCAGCACCCTGCGCAGCATGGTGGCTGAAAAACGCAAAAGCGGCATTTCGCTTACCACGCTCGGCTTCGGCAGCGGCAACTACAACGAACGGCTGATGGAACAGCTGGCCGATGCCGGCGACGGCAACTATAGCTACATCGACAGCCCCGAAGAAGCGCAGAAAGTGCTGCACCGCCAGCTCTCCTCCACGCTTGCCACCGTGGCGCAAGATGTGAAAATCCAAGTGGAATTCAACCCCGCCACTGTGAAGGAATACCGCCTGATCGGCTATGAAAACCGCATGCTCGCCCGCGAAGACTTCAATAACGACCAAGTGGACGCAGGCGACATCGGCGCCGGCCACAACGTTACCGCGTTGTATGAAATCATCCCCGCCGGGCAAACCGGCTGGCTGCCGGAAAGCCGCTACCAAGCCGCGCCCGCCGCCAACGATAAAGCCGCCAGCGAATACGCCTTCATCAACCTGCGCTACAAACTGCCCGGCCAAAGCAACAGCATCCTCATCAACCGCCCCGTGGTCGTGGGCAGCAAACCGCTCGCCCAAGGCAGCAACGCCACCCGCCAAGCCGTGGCTGCAGCCGCCTTCGGCGAACTCTTGCGCGGCGGCAAATACAGCGGCAACTTCGGCTGGCCGCAAACCCTTGAGCTCGCTCGCAACGCCCAATCCCCCGACCGCCACGGCCTGCGCCGCCAGTTTGTACAGCTGATTGAAAAAGCACAACAGCTGAGCAGCAAGCCGCAGTAAGGTTTCAGGTAGCCTTTGCCTGGTTGGAAAGGCTACCTGAAAATTAAAACTGGTAGGTTGAATACTCATGCCCTGCAAGCATGTTGTAGGGCGATTTTCTGTTTGCTCCTATATTTTCAGGTAGCCTCTTACTCCAACCCCAAAGGAACCCCCATGCCCATTTCCCCAAACATTTTCAAAGCATACGACATCCGCGGTATCGTTGGCCAAACCCTCACCGAAGAGACTGCCGAGCAAATCGGCCGCGCCATCGCCACGCGTGCTGCCAGGCAAGGCCTGCGGCAGATTGCCGTAGGGTGTGACGGCCGGCTCAGCGGCCCGGCATTGCAAGCGGCGCTGATGCGCGGGCTCACCGCTGGCGGGCTGGAGGTGGCCGATGTGGGCATGGTGGCCACGCCCATGCTGTATTTCGCCGCCGTGCAGCATTGCTCCGGCAGTGGCGTGATGATTACCGGCAGCCACAACCCGCCCGATTACAACGGCTTCAAAATGATGCTTGGCGGCAATACCCTGGCCGGGGAAAGCATTCAAGAGTTGCGCGGCATCATTCAAGCGCAGGATTTTGTTTTAGGTAGCCCGCAAGGCAGCGTGCGCCGTTTGGATGTGGCAGACGAATATATCCAGCACATCGCCGGCCATATCCGACTGCAGCGGCCGATGAAAGTCGCCGTCGATGCCGGCAATGGCGTGGCCGGAGCGTTTGCCGGGCGGCTGTATCGTGCGCTGGGTTGCGAAGTGGAGGAGCTGTTTTGCGAAGTGGACGGCCATTTCCCCAGCCACCATCCCGACCCCGCCAAGCCCGCCAATCTGCAAGACCTTATCCGTGCCGTGCAGGCCGGTGCAGCCGAAGTCGGCCTTGCTTTCGACGGCGACGGCGACCGCCTCGGCGTGGTTACCCGCAGCGGCAGCATCATCTATCCCGACCGCCAGCTGATGCTGTTTGCGCAAGACGTGCTCGGGCGCAACCCCGGCGCTAAAGTGATTTACGACGTGAAATCCACTCGCCTGCTGGCGCCGTGGATTAAGCAGCACGGCGGCGAAGCGGTGATGAGCAAAACCGGCCACAGCTTCATCAAAGCCGCCATCAAGCAACACGGCGCGCTTTTGGCGGGCGAAATGAGCGGGCATGTGTTTTTCAAAGAACGCTGGTTCGGCTTCGACGACGGCCTCTACGCTGGTGCGCGCCTGCTGGAAATCCTTTCAGCCAGCCCCAATCCCAGCGCCGTGCTGGAAGCCTTGCCGGAAGGCGTGTCCACCCCCGAATTGAATATCGCCCTGCCCGAAGGCGCTGATGGCCACGCATTGATTGCCGATTTGGCTCAGGCCGCCCGGTTCGACGGCCTGCAAGAGCTGATTACCATCGACGGCCTGCGCGCCGAATTTGCTGACGGTTTCGGCCTGCTGCGCGCTTCCAACACCACGCCGGTGTTGGTGTTGCGCTTCGAGGGTGACAACCCGGCCGCGCTGGCGCGGATACAGGCGCAGTTCAAAACCCTGGTGGAACAACACGGCGGCTTGCAGTGGCCGTTGTGAAACCGAGCCGGATAAAGCAAACCGCACCGTGGCAATACGGTGCGGTTTGGTTTTCAGGTAGCCTGATCGTTTTAGGCACACGCTGGCTAGGGTCTATTGGTATTTAATACTGAATCGTGCCGTTAGCGGTTTGCTGCACGGTGCTGCTGCCCGGGCTGTCGAACACGGGCTCGGGGCTGCCTGCTTTTTCATAGGCAGCGGCGCGTGCCATCGCGGGAACGGCCAGGGATTGTTCGTTTTGCTGCAACGATACTTCCACCACGCGGTAGCCGCTACCGCCCATGCTGCGGCTGAGGGTGTCGGCGCGTTTGCGGAAGTTTTGCAGGGCTTCGATGGCGAGGCTTTCTTCAATTTGGCGGCGGCTTTCCGGCTTGAGCGAGAAGCCGATGCCGTTGATGGCGGCTTCGTTGCTGCTTTCGGCAATCAGCTTGCCGATGGCTTGGAAATCGCTGCCGGAAACGCGCAAGATGGCGATGTCTTCCCAAGGGCGTGCGCCGTTGCGGTAGCTTTGGTAGGCGTGGCGGCCTTCCAGCTTCACTTCTGCGCCGGAGAGGCGGCGGGCGCGGCTTTGCAGGATGTTTAAGCGGCGTGTGGTTTCGGCGGCAGCCTGGGCGGGATTGGCGTGGGTGAAGGAAACTTTCAGGCGCACGGTCATCCAGTTGTTGGGCACGGTGCGGCTGGCGGTTTCGCTGAATTTGAGCAGGTTGTAGTTGAGCGGTTCGGCTATCGCGGGAGCCAGGCTGAGTCCGGCCAGCAGCGCGGGCAGGAGGAGGGCGGTTGTTTTCATAAGCGTTTTCCTGTTGGTTGGGGCAGGGTGATTATAGGGAACAGCTATGCCGAAGGCTACCTGAAAACACTTCGGGTTTGCCTGCGCCAAGGTTTTCAGGTAGCCTTGCGCGCCATCTGATCGTGAAAAGGAAATGCCGTGATTACTGTGAACACTTTGCGCAAAATGAAGCGCGAGGGCGAGAAAATCGCCATGCTCACCTGCTACGAAGCCAGCTTTGCCGCGCTGATGGATGCGGCGGGGGTGGATATGCTGCTGGTGGGCGATTCGCTGGGCATGACGGTGCAGGGGCAGAAATCCACCCTGCCGGTGAGCCTTGCCGATATGTGCTACCACACGGCGGCGGTGGCGCGCGGCAGCAGCAATGCACTGATCGTGAGCGATTTGCCGTTTGGTGCCTACCAGCAGAGTAAGGAGCAGGCTTTTGCCGCTGCGGCCGAATTGATGGCGGCAGGGGCGCATATGGTGAAGCTGGAAGGCGGCGCCTGGATGGCGGAAACCACCGAGTTTCTGCAGCTGCGCGGCATTCCGGTGTGCGCGCACATCGGGCTCACGCCGCAGTCGGTGCATGTGTTTGGCGGCTATAAGGTGCAGGGCAAGGGCGATGTGGCGGCGCAGGCGCTGCTGAACGATGCGCTGGCGCACGAGAAAGCCGGCGCGGCAGTGGTGCTGATGGAGTGCGTGCCCGCTGCTTTGGGCAAACAAATTACCGAAACGCTGGCCTGCCCCACCATCGGTATTGGCGCGGGAGTGGACTGCGACGGGCAAGTGCTGGTGATGCACGATATGCTCGGCGTGTTCCCCGGCCAAACGGCGAAGTTTGTGAAAAACTTCATGCAGGGGCGGGATAGCATTCAGGCGGCGGTATCGGCTTATGTGCGCGAAGTGAAGGAGAAAACCTATCCCGCGCCAGAGCATACCTTTGCAGCTTGAGGCAGGCTAAATAAAGTGAGGCTACCTGAAAGCGCAGCGCCGCTTTTGCCAAGCTGAATTCGGATTGTCTTGTTATTATTTTCAGGTAGCCTCGCGATTGAGCCAAAAGGCTACCTGAAAACCTTAGCCAAACCATTCCAATTTTTAATCAACAAAGAAGATAGAGCAACCATGCTGCACCGCACCCCCGCCGGCAGAAAATTGCCCGGCTTGTGCACGACCACGGCTTTATGTCGGTGGAAGAGCTGGCGCGCAGCCTAAACGTGACCCCGCAAACCATCCGCCGCGATATCAACGTTTTGTGTGAACACAATATCCTGCGCCGCTACCACGGTGGCGCCGCGCCCGGCAGCAGCGTGCAAAACGAAGACTACGACACGCGCAAAAACAAGCTGCAAAGCGAAAAAGCCCACATTGCCGACCTGATTGCCGAGCACATCCCCGACAACGTTTCCCTGTTTATGAGCATCGGCACCACCATCGAAGCCGTGGCGCTGGCGCTGGTGAAAAACCATAAAAACCTCT
The DNA here is from genome assembly GCF_001648435.1 of Eikenella sp. NML120348. NCBI lineage: Bacteria > Pseudomonadati > Pseudomonadota > Betaproteobacteria > Neisseriales > Neisseriaceae > Eikenella > Eikenella sp. NML120348. The sequence goes on from NZ_LXSP01000001.1 coordinate 332,500, forward strand.
GCATCATCACCAACAATATCCACGTTGCCTCTATCGTGTCCGGCCGGCCGGACTACACCGTCATCATCACCTCCGGCGTGGTGCGGCCGGTGGACGGCGGCATCACCGGCGTAGCCACCATCGATTTCATCAATCAATTCAAAGTGGATTACGCCATCCTTGGCGCCTCCGGCATCGAAGCCGACGGCTCGCTGCTCGATTTCGACTACAAAGAAGTGAGCGTGATGCAGGCCATGATGGCCAACGCCCGCCACTGCTACCTGGCCGTAGACCACAGCAAATTCGGCCGCAACGCCTTGGTGCGCATAGGCGACGTAACCGAATTTCACGCCCTGTTTACTGACGAGCCGCCCAGCGCCAGCCTGTGCAAAAAACTGGACGACGCGGGCGTGCGCTGGCATTTGGCGGCCAAAGAAGGAGAAGAATAGGGCGGCAGGCTACCTGAAAGAGGTTCGGCATAAATTTTCAGGTAGCCTTTGATTAAGCCGATACGGCTCTGAACGCCAAGCTTGAATAAAGCGAAAATGCCGTTTGATGATTGAAAAAAAGGTATTCACGCGGCAAGAAACTGGCGGCTGTACCAGCTTTGCAGTATATTTTGCTTAAATTGATTTTGTTACGGAGAACACACCATGTCGATATTGAAAAGGCCGGAAGAAGTGATTATGGCAGTGCTGGGTGCGCTGTTCGTGGTGCTGACTTATGCGGCAGCATCCTATTTCGGCGCACAGGGGCAAACCGCGCTGCTGGTGGCGGTGCTCACGCTGATTGTGCTGCTGCCGGCGTTTTTGCTGTGGCAACGCAACCGCGCAGCTTGGCTGTGGCCCTGCCTCCTCGGCCTGCTGGCAGCTTGCTGGTGGCCGTATTTCGATGCCCGCGGCGAGCAATCGCTGCCGGTGGGCTTGTTGCAGCAGGATGCAGCGGCTGCGGTTTCAGCCCTGCCTTGGTATGCGGGCTGGACGTTTAAGCTGATCTTCGCGGCGCTGCCAGTGCTGGTGGGGTATGGCTGGATAGTGTATCGGCGGTATTATCGGAAGAAAAAACCGATATAAGCATAGCCGGAATTTGAATAGGAAAAAGGCTACCTGAAAATTTAGCTTCGCAGAAATTTTGCTGCATTGCGTTTTCAGGAAGCCTTTTTGCTTTGCCTTTCATATCAAATCATCTTGCCTTGACCAGGAAAATCATTCTTTTTTGATTTGGCACAATAATTTACTTAATAAAACTAGAATGATAGCAGTTTCCAATTTGAGTTCTATATTAATTAAGATTTATTATCACAGTAAACCTAGGCAAGGAATAATCAAAACAATTTCTTTCTAGGCCTCCTAACTCCACTCCAGAAAGCCCAACTATGTCCACCACTCCACTCTCCCAGCTGCGCAAAGGCGCGGTTGCGCATATTGATTCCATTGTCCCCAATCCCGTGTTCGGCGAACTCGATGCCTTGGTATCGCGCCGTTTGGCGGATTTGGGTTTTTCCGGCGGCATGCCTTTGCAGGTGATTGCCGTGGGCGGCTTCGGGCGCGGGCCGTTTGCGGTGCGCCTGGGCAACCAGTCGCAGTTTTCGCTGCGGCACGATGAGGCAGGGAAGATTATGTGCCATTTGGTCGATGCGGAACAAAAACAGCCTGCACCTTGAAGGCTACCTGAAAATATAGCGGATTAAAATTGCCATGATACGGCGTTGCCAACGCTTTTATGTACTCTCCGTACACGGCAACCGTTGCCGCCTTGCCTCATTTTTATTTTCATCCGCTATGAAAAAGCAGCCTGCACGCGGCAGACAGAAGAAAAATCGAGAAAATCAAAAAGGAAATACGATGGAACTGAGCTATTTCGCCCTCATCGGTGCGCCGAACTGCGGCAAAACCGTGTTGTTCAACGGGCTGACCGGCGCGCACGCCAAAGTGGCCAACTATCCGGGCGTAACGGTGGACAAGCGCGAAGGCGCGTTTTTGGACGACGAAGCCGTGCGTATTGTCGATTTGCCCGGCACATACAGCCTGCGCACCACCAGCCCCGACGAAGCGGTGGCGAAAGACGTGGCCGTGGGCAAACTCGGCATTCCGCCCGATGCCATCATTGCCGTGGCCGACGCGACCAATCTGCGCATGACGCTGCGCATGATTTTGGAACTGAAAACGCTGAAACTGCCGATGGTGGTGTCGCTGAACATGAGCGATGTGGCGCAACGGCGCGGGTTGAATATCGACGCGGCCAAATTGAGCGAACTTTTGGGCGTGCCCGTGTTGGAAACCGTGGCCGTGAGCGCGTCGGGCGTGCAGGCGGTGCGCGAAGCCGTGGCGCAGTTGCCGCGCAAACGCTCGTTTCCCGCCAACCCCGCTTCCGCCGAACGCACGTTGGACGAATTGGACAGCGACGCGCTTTATCACGAAGTCGAATCCATTTTGGCGCAAGTGGTGCGCACGGAAATGACCCTGCCCGCCTGGCACAAAAAATTGGACGAAATCGTGCTGCACCCCGTGTGGGGCGTGGTTTTGCTGATGGTTATCCTGTTTATGGTGTTCCAAGCGGTGTACACCTGGGCCGCGCCGATTATGGAAGCCATCGAAGGCGGCTTCGGTTGGCTGGGCGAATGGGTGGCCGCCAATATGCAGCCGGGCATTTTGAACGATTTAATCGTGAACGGCGTGATTGCCGGCACGGGCAGCGTGCTGGTGTTCCTGCCGCAGATTACCATCCTGTTCGCCTTCATCCTTCTGCTGGAAGACTCGGGCTACCTGCCGCGCGCCGCGTTTTTGCTGGATAACGTGATGGCGAAAAGCGGCTTGTCCGGCCGTTCGTTCATCCCGCTGCTGTCCAGCTTCGCCTGCGCCGTGCCCGCCGTGATGTCCGCCCGCACCATCCACGACCCGCGCGAACGGCTGGTCACCATCGCCGTCGCCCCGCTGCTCACCTGCTCCGCGCGGCTGCCCGTGTATGCGCTGATTATCGCCGCCGTCATCCCCAATCAAACCGTGTTCGGCATATTCAATCTGCAAGGGCTGACGCTGTTCGTCCTCTATATTGCAGGCATCCTGTCCGCCGCACTCGCCGCCTACCTCATGAAACGGCTGGCGCGGATTAAGGGCAACGTACAGCAATTCCCGCTCTTGATGGAGCTGCCCACCTTCCGTACACCCAACTTCAAACACATCCTGACCAGCCTGTGGGACAGGGTGAAAGCCTTCCTGAAACGCGCGGGTACGATTATTTTCGCGCTGACCGTGATTCTGTGGGGCTTGGTGAGCTGGCCTGCGCCGCCCGAAGGCGCAACCGGCGCGGCAATCGATTACAGCCTGGCCGGTATGATCGGCCACGCCATCCAGCCGCTGTTCGCACCGCTGGGCTTCACTTGGGAAATGTGCATCGCCATGATTCCGGGCATCGCCGCACGCGAAGTGGTCGTCGCCGCGCTGGGCACGGTGTATGCCGTGGGCGCGTCGTCCGAAGACGCAGTGCAGAACGCGCTGATTCCCATTGTCCACAGCAACTGGGGCCTGCCTACCGCCTTCGCCTTCCTGGCCTGGTATGTCTATGCTCCCATGTGCGCCGCCACTTTGGCCGTGATTAGGCGCGAAACCAAATCGCTGAAACAAACCGCCATCATCGCCGGCTATATGTTCGCGCTCGCCTACCTCGCCGCCTTCGTTGTTTACCAAATTAGTTCAAGGATTTTGTGATGCTTCAATATATTATCGTCGCCCTCATCATGCTTGCCAGCGCGTTCTTCCTGCTGCGGAAGTTTGTGTTCAAACCGAAAAAAACGAAACACGATTGCAGCAGTGGATGTGGGAAATGCGGGGGCTGTGGGTAAGATTGTTGTTTAGTTGATTTTGATGTAAGGAAAAGCAGCCTGCATTTTAGATGGGTAGAGTGCAGGGTGTTTGTGGTAAGAAGGCTACCTGAAAAATTTCAGGTAGCCTTCTGCTGTAGTTAAGAACACATTTTTATAAGGGCAGCTTGCCGTCTTAAAAAAGTTACTTGAATCTTCTAGGTAGCCTTTAATCTGGCCAAGCTCTCATTTTCAACGCCCGGTATGCATAACCAGGCATTGTTCTTGCCGTTGCAGGAAGACTTCGCTGCCGCCGAGTTTGTCCAACTGCTGTTTCGGTGAAAGCTTCGGCAGGCTGCGGAGATCTTCCGTGCTGAGTTTTTGCACCGACTCTTCCCACAGGCAGCAGCAGTAGGGTTCAAGCACGCGCTCGCTTTGGCCGGCAAGGCCGTTTTGGCCAAGTTGGCTTGCCATTGCGGTACGGCGGGTATATTTTGGACAGGCTTCCACGATGCGGCAGCTGATGCCGTCCTTATCCGGCGCATAGAAGCGCAGTATGAGGGCAAAGGTGAGTGTCAACACCACCGTTACCACATTCCAACCGATGAGGGGGCAGCGTTTGTGGCGGTCGGATTCATCGGCTTGAATCTCAGCCATGCAGGCTTTCCATGCGCAGCATCATCACGGGCTGGAAAACGTGCTCTAGCGCTTCGATTTTGGCGATAGCGGCCTTGATGTGCTTTTCTTTAGACTGGTGGGTGAGAATCACGATTTCGGCATTTTCGTGATTGATTACACCTTTTTGTAGAAGAGCTTCGATAGAGATGCCCTGTTCGGCAAGGATGCGGCCGATATCGGCCACCACGCCAGGTCTGTCTTGTGCCGATACACGCAGGTAGTAGTTACTGGTGATTTCGTTTATCGGCAGCACGGACAGCTCTTCGTTGTTGCGGAAGGCTAAAGGCGGCACACGCTGTTCGTTGGCAGCGTGAATTAGGCGGGCGGTATCAATGATGTCGGCCACCACGGCGCTGGCGGTGGGGGCTGCACCAGCGCCAGCGCCGTAATACAGGGTCTCACCCACCATGTTTGATTGCACTAGTACAGCATTCATCACACCTTCCACCTGTGCCAGCAGACGGCATTCGGGCACGAGTGTGGGATGTACACGCAATTCAATGCCTTCTTCGGTTTTGCGGGTGATGGCCAAGAGCTTGATGCGGTAGCCCAGCTCTTCGGCGTAGCGGATGTCTTGGCTTTCCAGCTTGTTAATGCCTTCCAAGTAGCAGTGTTGGAAATTAATCGGCGTGCCGAAGGTCAGCGCAGACATAATGCTCAACTTGTGCGCCGCATCGTGGCCTCCGATGTCGAAAGTCGGGTCGGCTTCGGCGTAGCCCAGCTCCTGTGCCTGTTTGAGCACTTCGGCAAACGGGCTGCCGTGGGCGCGCATATTGCTCAGAATGAAGTTACTAGTACCGTTGATGATGCCAACCACCGATTTGATACGGTTGGCGGCCAGGCCTTCTCGCAGGGCTTTGATAATCGGGATGCCGCCGGCCACTGCTGCTTCAAACATTACCATCACGTTTTTTCCCGCCGCCAGTGCGAAAATTTCATTGCCGTATTCAGCCAGCAGTTTTTTGTTGGCGGTAACCACGTGTTTGCCGTTTTCGATGGCACACAGCACCACTTCGCGTGCCGTATCCGTTCCGCCAATCAACTCTACCACAATATCCACATCCGCACTGCGGGCTACCTGAAACACATCGTCTGACACTATGGTATCTGGCGGACATAATTTGCGGATGCAGCCAGTGTTGCGGCTGGCGGCCATGCTGATACGCACCTCCCGCCCCAGGCGACGCGTGATTTCCTGCACGTTTTCTGCCAACAGTTTGACCGTACCACTGCCGACGGTGCCCATCCCTAAGATGCCGATTCTGACTGGTTGCATGCTGATTCCTTGTTATGATTACGGCTGTGCCGAGTGCCAATTTGCCGTTTTGCTCTGAACATGCCGGCCTACCATACGGGCAGCCAAGCTGATAAACAATAAAATCCGAAAGCGGACAGAAAGCCGCTATCTTAGCTGAAAACCCCGCTTTTTACACCTTTTAATAGAAACACTTACACTTTTAACCACACTGCCTCAAAGCCAAGCGTTTCAATCTCCTTGCAGCCTATGCTTTCAGGTAGCCTCCAACCCATTCAAACACAAACAAATTATGCTGATTCAAGAACACCAGCCCGCTTCCGCCTGCCACATCGGCCACTATCAACGCGGCCAAATCGAAATCGATGGCCACATCTACCGCCAAGCCGTATTGCTTGACGGCAGCGGCAGCGTGCAAACCGTCAACCTTCCCTCCGCAGCCGAACTGCAAGCCGCAGACCTTGCCCGCGCCGCCGCAAGCCAGCCCGAAGTGATCCTCATCGGCACCGGCGAGCGGCAACAGTTTTTACACCCACGCATTGCCGCTGCTGCAAGCGGCATCGGCGTGGAATGCATGCCCACCGCCGCCGTCGTGCGCACCTATCTTTTGCTGCAAAGCGAAGGCCGCCGAGTATGGGCATGGCTGTGGCTGTAACACAGCAAGCAAGATAGCGCAGAATTTTCAGGTAGCACTCATAGTGCACAGAAGGCTACCTGCAAACCATTTATCTACTTACACCGATGTGCAGCAATGGGGCAACCGTGGCAAGGTAGTACTCGCCGGCTTCGAAGGCAACGTAACCCCGCCGCTCAGCGCCGACAAGCTGAACTTCAGCACCAACTTTACCTATTTCCAGCGTAATGAAGAGAAGTTCTACGGTAATCCCGTATCGATCGTGCCCAAATACACCATCAACAGCGCGCTCAACTGGCAAATTACTCCCGAATGGGACTTAAACGCCACCTACACCCACTACAGTCGCCAAAAAATCGGCTCTCGGCCCACCCTATTCATCGACGTGTACTACGAAAACGGCGGCAGCAAGCTGAAGGAACACGAATTGGACAGCTACGACGTGTTCGGGCTCAACGTCGGCTACAACTGGAGAGATACTGTCAGCCTGTGTGCCGGGGTGAACAACTTGTTCAATAAAACCATCCTGCGCGCCGCCGGTACCTACAATGAACCACTTCTTCTTCAACGCCCGCTATTCGTTTTAAAGGCTGATTGTTAAGTAATCTATTCAACGCAACATGAAAAAGGCTACCTGAAACTTCAGGTAGCCTTTATTCAGCTTATTCAACCCTATGCACCGTCGTCTAAATGATCCGGCCGAGCGAGGATGGTGCGTTTACCATTTGTATCGGCAGGGGAGACGATGCCTTCGGCTTCCATTTGATCCACCAGGGTGGCGGCTTTGTTGTAGCCGATGCGCAGGTGGCGTTGGATGGAGGAAATGGTGGCTTTTTGCGTACGCAAAACGATGGCGACAGCTTCGTCAAACAGGGGGTCTTGGCCGCTGTTGCCGCTGCCGCTGTTGGCATTGCTGAACAAATCGTCGCTGCCCACGCCGGAGGTAAGGATGTCTTCCACATAATCGGGCGCACCGAAACCTTTGAGGTATTCGGTCACGCGCTGCACTTCACTGTCGGCCACGAAGGCACCGTGTACGCGCTGCGGGTAGCCGGTGCCGGGCGGTAGGAAGAGCATATCACCTTGACCGAGCAGGTTTTCTGCGCCCATTTGGTCGATGATGGTGCGGCTATCCACTTTGGAGGCTACCTGAAAAGCGATGCGTGTGGGGATGTTGGCCTTAATCAGGCCGGTAATCACGTCTACGCTGGGGCGCTGGGTGGCAAGGATGAGGTGGATGCCGGCAGCGCGGGCTTTTTGGGCGAGGCGGGCGATCAGCTCTTCGATTTTTTTGCCGGAAGTCATCATCAGGTCGGCAAATTCGTCCACGATCACGACGATGTGCGGCAGGCGGACGAGCGGCTCGGGGTTGTCGGGGGTGAGGCTGAAGGGGTTGGCCAGCCGTTCGCCGCGGACGGTGACATCTTTGATTTTCTGGTTGTAGCCGGCGAGGTTGCGCACGCCCACATGGCTCATCAGGCGGTAGCGCTTTTCCATTTCGTTCACGCACCAGGTGAGCGCGTTGGCAGCAAGTTTCATGTCGGTTACCACCGGCGCGAGCAGGTGCGGGATGCCTTCGTACACGGAGAGCTCGAGCATTTTCGGATCGATCATGATCATGCGCACTTCGTCGGGTGTGGCCTTGAACAGCAGCGATAAAATCATGGCGTTCACGCCCACGGATTTGCCCGAGCCGGTGGTGCCGGCTACCAAGAGGTGCGGGGCTTTGGCGAGGTCGGTTACCACCGGCTGGCCGGTGATGTCCTGACCCAGCGCGAGGGTGAGCTTAGATTTGCTTTTGGCAAACACCGGTGAGTTGAATACTTCGCTTAGGCGAATCATCTGCCGTTTGGGATTAGGCAGCTCTAAGCCCATACAAGTTTTGCCCGGGATGGTTTCCACTACGCGGATGGCAGCCACGCCGAGCGAGCGGGCAAGGTCTTTTTCCAGGTTAATCACCGAGTTGCCACGCACGCCTACATCGGGCTCGATTTCGTAGCGGGTAATCACCGGGCCGGCATAAGCATCCACCACGTTTACTTTCACGCGGAACTCGGCCAGTTTTTCTTCGATTTTGATGCTGTTGTCCAGCAGCTGCTCTTCGCTGAGAGTGGCTTCATTATCGTATTGCGGCGGCAGGAGCAGCTCGTTCATCGGCACATGATAGTGGCCGAAATCGGCATACGATATGGCGGAAACGGCCGAAATCGGCGTGGGCTGCGGCGGCAGGTCGGGCAGGGGAGGGATGCCGGGCGCGGCAGTGGGAGTAGGGTTTGCCCACGCGGCTTGCGCCTGAGTTTCGGCTGCACCTTGCTCCAAGACCTGCTGCCATTCGTTGCCGTTATCGAATTCGATGGCGGGTTCGGCAGCCGGTGCTTGTTCGGTGAGCGAGAGGTCGGGGCGGAAGTGATGCTGGATACCGACTTGGTCGGCGGTGTCTGAATACGTTTCAGCGGTATCGTCGCTCACAGTTTCAGTTAAGCTCCAAGGCGGGCTGTCTTCAACGGTGCTTTGCGGGAAAAAAATCGGCGGTTGTTCGGCGGGCAGCGCCGACTCCTCCTCAGCGGGCGGGGCGTCAGGGCTTTCGGGCGCAGCGCCATGATTGAAAGGGGTAAAGCGGGTGGATATTGGCAGCGGCTGAGCCTGCTGGGGCGGCATAGCCGTCGGCACTTGTGCGCCCTGGCTGTGGTTCACGCGCGCAGCGGCGGGAATCACGCTCTCGCGCACGGTTTGGCGTTTGAAGCGGCTGCGCTGGCGATTGGCCGGGGCATCGGTTTTAGCCAGATTAGCCAAGATTTCTTCTTCATTGATTACCGGCAAATCGGGCTGCTGCGGGGCAATGGCCGGTTGGGGGGCGGGCTGGGGCTGCCGGCGCGCACGCAGTCGCTGGCGCAGAAGGTTGTTGCGGATGTCGTCGGGGCTGATGGTGTGCCGCTCTTCGGCAGGTTTTTCAGGCACAGGCTCGGCCACGGGTGGCAGATGGGCTTGGATTTTTTCGCGCACATACTGCACAGCGGGATCGGCCGACGTGATTTCTTCGCGCGGCTCGGCGGTGGGGGAGGGGGCTTTAATCGGCCAGTTCAGCACCACGGGTTCCAGCGGTTTGGCTTCGGCTACTTCGTTTTTGTGCAGCATACGCGTGGCTTCGGAAAGGGAAATGATGCTCGGCTCGGGTTGGCTTTCTTCGTGTTCGATGCTTTCAGGTAGCCTGTGGCGGGTGGCTTCGGCTTCGGTAATTACCGGCAAATCGTCATCGGGAGCGGATAAATCGTGGATTTCCGGCTCGGCGGCGGTATTGGTTTCGGTTTCGGCTGTGTGGGAGCTATCAGTGTTGTCAACCTGTTCAGGAGTCGCATCAACGGCGGTTTCTGCCAGCAAGGCAGCTTCCGCGGCGGCTGTTTCTTCTTCGGTGGGACTGAAAATCGGCAGCTCTTCTTGGTTTTCGCTCACGTTGCGGCGACGCGCTTTTTTCTTTACGCCGCCGGCAAGCAACTCGATTTTGCGCTGCAATTCGTCTTGCACTTTTTGATAGTGCAGCTTCACTTGGGTTTGTGTACGCTGCGGCAGCACATTGGGGCGGGCAGGCTGCTGCTGCGGGGCGTTTTCCGCTTCGGTATCAGTGGATTGCTTGTTGTTTTGGTGCCGGTTGAGATAGGTAAACTCCAGCAGCCATTCGCGCTCTTCACGCGCACGCCACCACAAGAGCACGGCGATGCCGGCCAACAACAGAATCAGCAGAAAAACTAAAAACATAAACAGCGGCTCCCGAATTTGGCGCAAAGGTAGGTATTTTAACGTGTTTCCCGCCGAAATTAAACCTTGTGGCCTGGGTAAAAACTCGACTTTGGCGCATTTCTGCGTGATGTGCTTCCCGATGGCCTGCCTATCTGTATGATATGTTTGCGCGTTCTGTGATGCTGGCACTTTGATTGTTGCTCAAATCTAAGGCTTTACAAAGATCTCCGCCCGCATATTGCGGGCGGAGGGGGATAACCAAACGGTTTACTTCTTTGGAATATCAAAGGTGGATTTCGATATTGTCGATGAGGCGTGTGTTGCCTAAACGTGCGGCGGCCAACACCACCAGTTCGCTATCGCCAACATGGGCTACCTGAAGATTGCCTGCGTGGCGGATTTCCACATAGTCCACTTGCCAGCCGGTCTGTTTCAGGTTTGTTGCTGCCTGTTGTTCCAGCGCGGCGTAGTCGCGATTGCCGTTTTCCACCGCGCGGGCAATGGCCTGCAATTCGCGGTAGAGCTGCGGAGCCTGTTTTCGTTCGGCTTCGTTCAGGTATTGATTGCGGCTGGAGAGCGCCAGGCCGTCGGCAGCGCGGCCGATGTCCACTGGCACGATTTCCACCCGAAAATTCAAATCGGCAGCCATGCCTTGCAGGATGGCCAGCTGTTGGTAGTCTTTTTTGCCGAAGCAGGCGTAATCGGGTTCAACGATATTGAACAGCTTGGTCACCACGGTGGCTACGCCGCGGAAATGCCCCGGGCGGAATGCGCCGCACAGCTCGTTTTGCAGATGGGGCGGCTCCACGTTGTATTGCTGAGCCACGTGCGGATACAGCTCTTGTTCGCTCGGTGCGAAGAGTACGGCTACGCCTTCGCCAGTCAGTTTGGCGGCATCCTGCTCCAGCGTGCGCGGGTAGCGGTCGAAATCCTCGCCATGGCCGAATTGCAGGCGGTTGACAAAAATGCTTACCACCACCTTGTCTGCCCGTTTGGCCGCTTCGCGCACCAAGGCCAGATGCCCTTCATGCAGGTTGCCCATGGTGGGCACGAATGCCACGCTGCCGGCTTCGCGGCGCCAGTCGCGCAGTTCTTGAATGGTATGGATAATTTTCATGGCTGGTTTGCCCTATCAATAAAATGCGGCGCAGTATACTCCGCCATGCTGGGAGAGGCTACCTGAAAAACAGGTGGTGGAGTTGTAGGTAGCCTTCATTATGGGGTACAGCATAGAGCGTGGATGGCTTGTTTGTATTTATGTAATGCGGCTTATGTGCTTCAAAATTTCAGGTAGACTGAGCATGAGAGGGCTACCTGAAAAATATGCCAGATATGAAGCAGGCTACCTGAAAATCCTAAAATGGGTTTTCAGGTAGCCTTTCCGGGTATAGGCAAGCCTACTTCCGCACCAGCCGCTCCGCCGCAGCACGGGCACGGATTTTGATTTCCTCCGTTAGATAATCCTTCATCTGCGCGTATACCAGCGTGATCACGGCGATGTCGTCGCTGAAGCCCAGTGGGCCGAGCAGGTCGGGGATGCTGTCGATGGGGCTGACGAAATACACCAGCGCGCCCACGATAATCAGCTTGGCGCGTTTGGGCACGGCGGGCGATTGAAACAGGAAATACAGCGCATACAGCTGTTCCACCACCGGCCGCCCCAGCCGCAGTGCGAAACGGCGCAGCTTGCGCAAAAAGCCATCCGGCTCGAAACGGCGACGGCGGAATTCTGGCACGAAATCTTCGGGGCGGACAGGGTTGTCTTGGTTCATAGCAAACTCTTTGCGTTGGATACGGCACAAATAGGCGCAACAGCGGCAGGTTTCAAGTTTAATCTTCCGGCAATAGCAGCTGCGGGGTCATTGCGGCTTTCAGTTTGGCACAGAGCCTGCCGACTTCATCAACCTTCACACCAAACCACCAAATGCCGGATTTTTTCACCGACCAATATTGGCCGCTTAGCCAGCTGCCGTTGAGCAGATAGCCGCACAGTTGCCCCAGCCAGGGCTGGTGCCCCACCAGTATCAAATAATCAGCCCTTTTATGCGCAGCAATCAGCGCGGGCAGCTCTTCCACACGGTTAATCGGATTAAGCTCGGGTTTCACGGTATAGGGCAGGCCGAGCGCTTCAGCGGTTTGCCGGCTGCGCAGTGCCTGCGAAGCCCACACTTCTACACGGCCGTTCAGATACAGCCTCAGCCACTTGGCAGCCGCATCAGCCTGCTGCCGGCCCTTGTCGGTGAGGCCGCGTTCCAAATCAGGTACGCCATCTTCAGCTTCGGCGTGCCGCCATAAAATCAGGTTCATCTTGCCTTCCTTATTCTCTGATACAATTCGCATCTTAATGCCTGGCAGCCGAAGAGGCTACCTGAAAAACATGGTTTCAATAACACAAACAAATGACAGCCTTTCCACACACCCTGCCGCCGCTGATTTGGCAGCACGAACCTCCCGCCATTTCCGCCGCCCTTCGCCGCTTGATACAGGCACCCTCGCTCACCCTGGCCTTGCAGGCCACCGGTGCGGATTTCCGCGTTCAGGTAGCCTTTCAGGGCGAAAGGGCGCAACTGTGGCCGGGTGAAGAGGTGGCCGGTGACGTGTTTCATGTGCGCCAGGTGTGGCTGCTGCTGGATGATACGCCGGTGGTGTGGGCCGCAGCGTGTGCCCTTTAGAGGGGGCGTGGCAAAGCATCCTGGCCTGTGGCACGCAGCCTTTGGGCAAACGCCTATTTGGTGGCCGCCTGGCCACCGAACGCAGCCCGCTCGCCTTCGCCGCCGTGCCGCCCGTGCAGCAGGGACAAGCTGCTCAAGCCGTTTGCCTGCGCCGTTCGATATTCGATTTGAACAGCGAAAAGATGGTGCTGACTGAAGGGTTTGTGCCGGAATTGGTGCGCTTTTTGGCAGAGTAGGGCAGTACGTTGCAGCAGACGTTATTTCAGGTAGCCTTTTGGCTGTGGAAGAGGCTACCTGAAATAATGCTCCCAAGGACCCTTGTGCCTTTCCTTTCTTACTCTGCACCAAGCCGCCCGCTTGGCTGTTTACTTATAGTGATGCGTGCCGACAAGGCCCATTGGCACGTTGCTTTTGCCGTGGCCGCCTTGTGGGCTCTGTGGGTGGCCGCCGGTGGCTGCCTGATTTCGGCATTCCTTGTCTTCGTGCTCGGCACATTTCTGATACTCAGAGCCGGCTGTGTGATTAATGATTTTGCCGATCGTAATTTCGACGGTACGGTGGCGCGCACCAAAAACTGCCCATTTGCCACCGGCAAAGTGAGCACACGCAAAGCGCTACTCTTAGTACTGGCCTTGTGCGGTAGCTGCCCGCCTATACCTGCAGGCTATGCCACACGTTGTTTGTGCTGCTGATGCCACTACTGGCTGTGCCATTCACGCCCGCTGGCCGTATTGGTTCGCGCTTGTTTATGTGATGTGGCACCAATGCGGCCAATACCGCGCCATCCGTAGCCGCAACTGGGAAGCCTGTTTTAAAGTATCCTTAATCCAGCAACCGAATCAGCTGAGCTTTGTAGCTTGGTTTGCTGGCACATTACAGCGGCGGCTAAAAGACTGCCTGAAAACTTGGCCGCCGGGCACAAAATTGCCCTTCGGTGGCAGCACAGGTACAATTCCAACTTTGAATGTATTTTTATGCGAGAGAAGTAACCATGAGCCTAATCGGCAATATCCTGCCCGTATCGCATATTGTGCTGGATTTGGAAGTGAGCAGCAAAAAACGCCTGTTTGAAGAAGCCGGCCTGCTGCTGGAAAGCGAATCCGGCCTGAGCCGCGCCGCTGTGTTTGAATGCCTGTTTGCGCGCGAAAAGTTCGGCACCACCGCGCTGGGGCACGGCGTGGCCATCCCGCATGGCCGGCATGCCGAAGTGCAAGCGGCCACCGGCGCGTTTATCCGCTTGAAAGAAGCTGTGGATTTCGATGCGCCCGACGGCAAGCCGGTGTCGCTGGTGTTTGTGCTGCTGGTGCCGGAAAACGCTTCTGGCGAGCATTTGGAAGTGTTGTCTGCTTTAGCCATCAGGCTTTCGGATAAAGCCGTGCTCGAGCAGCTTTTGGCTGCCGAAAACGCCGAAGCCGCCCACCGCATCCTCACCGCATAACCAACAGGACACCTATGCCAAGTATCTCTGTGCGCAAGCTCTATCAAGACAACCAGGCCAAGCTGAGTTTGGCTTGGTCGGCCGGCACGGCGGGCGCAGACAACCGCATCAGCGTGGATGCCGATAAACCCGTGCTGGCGCTGGTGGGGCATTTGAATTTTATCCACCCCAATCAGGTGCAGGTGTTGGGTGTGGCCGAAGTGGCTTATTTGGATAAGATGGCCGGCGGCGAAGTGAGAGAGAGTTTGGACGAACTCTTCGATTTAAGCATCGCTCTGGTGATTGTGGCCAATGATTTGCCTGTGCCCTTCATGCTGCGCGATTATTGCCACACGCACAACGTGCCGTTGCTTACTTCTAAAACCGAAAGCCCATTTTTGATGGACGTGCTGCGGATTTACCTACAACGCGTATTGGCTACCTCTACCGTGAAGCACGGTGTGTTTCTTGATGTGTTTGAAATCGGCGTACTGCTGATGGGCGCGTCCGGCTTGGGCAAGAGTGAGCTGGCCTTGGAGCTGATTTCGCGCGGACACGGCCTGGTGGCCGACGACTCGGTGGAACTTTACCGCACCGGCCCGGAAACGCTGGAAGGCCGCTGCCCGGCCGTGTTGCGCGATTTTCTCGAAGTACGCGGCTTGGGCGTGCTCAATATCCGTACCATCTTCGGTGAACCCGCCGTGCTGCCCTCCAAACAGCTCAAACTCATCATCAATCTTACGCTGGCCGACGACAACTACATGAAAACGCTCGACCGCCTTTCCATCCAGAGCGAAACCGAAACCGTCCTCAACGTGGCCGTGCGTTCGGTTACTCTGCCAGTGGCTGTCGGTCGCAACCTCGCCGTGCTAGTGGAAGCAGCGGTGCGCAACTATATTCTGCAGGCGCGTGGCAAAGACAGTACCAAAGAATTTTTAGAACGCCATACCGCCATGCTGAGGGAAAACGAACGCATCCATGAGAATAGTGCTGATTAGCGGGCTCACCGGCTCGGGAAAAACAGTTGCCTTAAAACTGCTCAATGACATGGGCTTCACTTGCGTGGACAACATTCCGCCCTCGCTCCTGCCCCAATTGGTAGCCCAATCTGCCGCCAGCCAAATCAGTAAGCTGGCCATCAGCCTCGATATCCGCCTGCCTTATCCTCAAGACTACATCCAAAATTGCCTGCGCGCCATACGCCGCCAAGGCCATCCCCTACGCCTGTTGTTTCTCGATACCGACACCGCCACCCTCATCCGCCGGCTCGACCGTCATGGCCGCCGTCATCCCCTTGCCGCCAACACCCTCACCCTGGGCGAAAGCATAGCAGCTGAGCGGCAGATGCTCCAGCCGTGGCAGAGTTTCGCCTTTTGTATCAACAATTCCCACGACGGCATCGGTGATTTGAAATTCCGCATCCAAGAATGGCTCGCCCTCAGCCACGGTGGTTTGCAGGTGGTGATTGAATCATTCGGTTTCAAATACGGCACACCGCTGGATTTGGATTTCCTTTTCGACACCCGAGCCTTACCCAACCCGTATTACGATGAAAACCTGCGCCCGCTAACCGGCCGCGATGAAGCCGTGCGTGCCTATTTTGCTCAATTCAAAATCGTGCAGCAGATGGTGGCCGACATCAGCGGCTACCTAAACCGCTGGCTGCCAGAATACGCCCGCCAAACCTGCGTGCATATGCTTGTGGTCGGCATCGGCTGCACCGGCGGCCAGCACCGCTCTGTATTCGTGGCCGAAGCCGTGGCCGAACGCTTGCGCGACTACCCCGTGTGGGTGCGCCATCGCCAGCTTCCCGCCACCGCTGCTCACCATGTGTAAAAACAAAGGATTGGTTCTGTTAAGGTTTGAGTTTTCAGGTAGACTAAAACATCAAACAGGCTACCTGAAACCCACAGAAAGAAAACATCATGAGCATCCAATGGTTTCCCGGCCATATGTACAAAACCAAAAAAGCCCTCATTGAGCGGCTGAGAAGCACCGATATGGTCATCGAAATGCTGGATGCCCGTCTGCCTGCCTCCAGCCAAAATCCCCTGCTTGCCCAACTCTCACGCGGCAAACCTAAACTTTATCTACTAAACAAACAAGACATTGCCGACCCCGAGCTTACCCGCATATGGCTTGCTGAATTGCAAAACCGGTCCAACACCAGTGCCATTGCCCTTGATGCTTCCGAACGCCAGGCCGCCCAAAAGATCACTGCCGCCTGCCGTGCTCTCGTCCCTCACCGACAAGGAATCGATCGCCCCTTGCGTGTGCTTATCTGCGGCATTCCCAATGTGGGCAAGTCCACCCTTATCAACGGCATGATCGGTAAAAAATCTGCTAAAACCGGCAACGAACCCGGCATCACTAAAACCGAACAACGACTGCTTCTCGCCGACGACTTCTGGCTCTACGACACCCCAGGCATGCTTTGGCCGAAAATCATCGTTCCGCAAAGTGGCTACAACCTCGCCGCCAGCGGCGCCGTAGGCCGCAATGCGCTGGATGAAGAAACCGTTGCCCTCGAGCTGCTCAATTATCTGCGCCAACACTACCTGCCCCAACTGCAAGCACGTTATCAAGCCGACCCGGAAGAAAGCCAAAGCTGGCCAGACACCGACTGGCTCGAATGGATCGGCCGTCGGCGCGGCGCCCTGCTTGGTGGCGGTCGCATCAACTACCAAAAAGCCGCCGAAAACACCCTCACCGATTTTCGCGACGGCCAAATCGGCCGCATTACCCTCGAAACCCCTGAGCAATGGCAAGCCTGGCTCGCTGCCGCCCGCGAAGAAGAAGCTCACCTGCAAGCCAAACGTGCCCAGCGGCAGGCTGAACGGCGTAAAGGGAAATAGGCGATATATACTAAAGGCTACCTGAAAACCGATTTTCAGTTTTCAGGTAGCCTTTAGTTTGACCGTGATGGCGTTATTTCACCAGCTTCAGGCCTTTGTGTTTGCCGGTGGGTTTGCTGTCTTTTCTGCTGCCGCCAGCTTCGGGTTCGGGTGGAGTGCCGGGTTCGTAGGGAGTGATATCGAAATTCATGCCTTCGCCGGTTTCGCGGGCATAGAGGGTGCCGATATGGCTGACTGGAATCCAAATGTCATGCGCCACGCCGCCGAAGCGGGCGGTGAAGCTGACCCAGTCGTTATCGATGGAGAGGCCGGCACAGGCGGTGGCGCCGATATTGAGGATGATTTGGTTGTCTTTCACAAACTGCATGGGCACACGGGTGTGTTCGTTCACCCATACTTGTATGTAGGGAGTGTGTCCTTGGTCGCTGCACCATTCATGCAGGGCGCGGACAAGGTAGGGTTTAAGGGTGGGGTTCATGAGCAAGATTCCTGTGTGGCGAAGGGCTACCTGAAAAACATATAGCTAAAATACTTATTTCTTCCTACTGCGTTGGCTCGCCTTGCCATACTACCTGTACCGTCTGCGGCTTGCCGCCTTGTATGAAAAAATAATTATTTCAGCTATATGCCTAGCGGCGCATGGCTTTTTCGGCGGCAGTGAGCGCGGCGATAAAGGATTCACGCTGGAAAATGCGCTCGGCGTATTTCAGGATGGGGGCGGCAGATTTGCCCAGTTTGATGCCGTAGTGGTCGAGCCGCCACAGCAGGGGGGCGATGGCCACGTCGATCACGGAGAAGTCGTCGCCCAGTACATATTTGTTTTTAGAGAAGGCGGGAGCGAGCAGGGTAAGGCCTTGGCTGATGGCTTCGCGCGCTTTGGCCTGCTCTTTGGCTGATGTATCAGGGTTTTCGAGTTTCTGCACGTGGCTGAACAGCTCTTTTTCCATGCGGAACAAGACTAAGCGGCCACGGCCGCGCATCACGGGATCGCCAGGCATGAGCTGCGGGTGGGGAAAGCGTTCGTCGATGTATTCGTTGATGATGTTGGACTCAAACAAGATGAGGTCGCGTTCAACCAATACGGGAACTTGGTTGTAGGGGTTCATCACGGAGAGGTCTTCGGGTTTATTGAAGATATCTACGTCTTTGATTTCGAAATCCATGCCTTTTTCATATAGCACGAAGCGGCAGCGGTGGCTGAACGGGCAGGTGATGCCTGAGTATAAGACCATCATAACTGTATTCTCCCTAAATGGTTTCGCCGGCTTGGCAAGGCTGCCGGCATATGCTGGCAGCGTAATTATAGCCTGCCGGCGGTTTTATGGCTAGGAAATCTGTGTAACTTAATGATATTTATATATTTATTCAAATTGACGGCAAGAATGAAGGCTACCTGAAAAGCAAGTAATGTTTCAGGTAGCCTTTACTTATGGTTCTAAATATCCAGCTCGGCTTTGTCGCCCTCGGCTTCCATCCAGCTGCGGCGCTGGGCGGATTCGCCTTTGCCCATGAGTTTGACGAACACTTCACGGGTGGGTTCGCTGCTGTGTTCTGGGATGTGCACGCGTAGCAGGCGGCGGGTGTCGGGGTGCATGGTGGTGTCTTTGAGCTGGTCGGGGTTCATCTCGCCTAGGCCTTTGAAGCGGCTGATGGAATATTGGTTTTCGCGCAGGCCTTCTTTGCGCAGCTTCTCCAGAATGCCTTCAAGCTCGGCTTGATCTAGGGCGTAGAATTTGCGGGCGGTTTTTTTCCTGCCTTGGGCGGCGACGTCCACGCGGAACAGCGGCGGCTGGGCAACGTAGATGTGGCCGCGCCAGATGAGTTCGGGGAAGTGGCGGTAGAAAAGGGTAAGCAGCAGCACTTGGATGTGCGAGCCGTCAACGTCGGCATCGGAGAGGATGGCGATTTTGCCGTAGCGCAGGCCGGAGAGGTCGGGATTATCGCCTTCGCCATGTGGGTCTACGCCGATGGCCACGGAAATATCGTGGATTTCGGTGTTGGCGAAGAGTTGGTCGCGGTGCACTTCGAAGCTGTTGAGCACTTTGCCGCGCAGGGGCAGGATGGCTTGAGTGTTGCGGTCGCGGGCGAGTTTGGCGGAGCCGCCGGCGGAATCGCCTTCCACAAGGAAAAGCTCGTTTTCGCGGATGTCTTCGCTTTCGCAGTCGGTGAGCTTGCCGGGCAGCACGGAAATGCCACTGCCTTTGCGTTTTTCGATTTTCTTCACCGAACGCATGCGTTCTTGGGCTTGTTTGATGGCGAGCTCGGCAATTTTCTTGCCGGCTTCGAGGTTTTGGTTGAGCCACAATTCGACGGGGTCGCCGGCGAGGGCGGCCACGAGTTTGAGCGCGTCGCGGTTGGTAAGTTTGTCTTTGGTTTGGCCTTGGAATTGCGGGTCGAGCATGCGCACGGAAAGCACGAAGGCAACGCGGTTGAATACGTCGTCACTTTGGATTTTCACGCCGCGCGGCAAAAGATTGTGGTGGGTGATGAAGTTGGATACGGCGTTGAACAGGGCTTGTTTGAGCCCGGCTTCGTGGGTGCCGCCGGCGGGGGTGGGGATGAGGTTGACATAGCTTTCGGTGGTGATGCGGCCTTCTTCCAGCCAGGTGAGGGCGCAGGATACGCCTTCGCCGTCGGCAAAATCGCCGTGGTGGCTACCTGAAACATGGTTTTGCAACGTAAGCAGGGGCAGGGTGTTTTCCTGCTCGGCCAGCAGGGTTTTCAGGTAGCCTTCTAGGCCGTCGGGGTAGTGCCAGGTTTGGGTTTCGGGCAGGCCGTTGCGCCGGCGGGTGAGGGTAACGGTTACGCCGGGCAGCAGCACGGCTTTGGCGCGCAGCAGGCGTTCGATTTCGGCGATGTCGTAGTTGGGGCTTTCGAAGTATCGGGCATCGGGCCAGATGCGCAGGGTGGTGCCGCTGTCTTTGGCGGGGCATTTGCCGGTTTCAGCCAAAGGCTCAACCACGTCGCCGCCGGCAAAGGCGATGCGGTATTCGCGCCCTTCACGGCGCACGGCCACTTCGAGGCGGCGGGAGAGGGCGTTGGTTACTGATACGCCCACGCCGTGCAGGCCGCCGGAGAAGGCATAAGCGCCGTCGCCGCTGGTTTTGTTGAATTTGCCGCCGGCATGCAGGCGGGTGAACACCAGCTCGACTACAGGCACGTTTTCTTCGGGATGCAGCCCCACGGGGATGCCGCGCCCGTTGTCGGACACGGAAAGCGAGCCGTCTTCGTGGATTTCCACATCGATGCGGCTGGCGAAGCCGCCGAGGGCTTCGTCGGCAGCGTTGTCGATGGCTTCCTGGCAGATGTGGGTGGGGCTGTCGGTACGGGTGTACATGCCGGGGCGTTCTTTAACCGGCTCCAGGCCTTTGAGGACTTTGATGCTGCTTTCTGAGTATTGCTTGGTCATGGGTGTGTTCACGTTTTAAATCCAGATTATTTTAACATATCGGGATTGGCGATTTATGGCTATCAACCTGTTCCCAACCTACAAGAAACAGGCTACCTGAAAACGAGTGGAACAAAATTTCAGGTAGCCTGTGTTGGGAATTGGGCTGGGCTTTAGCTTGCCTCGACATCTTGCTGCAAAGCGGCGAGCAGTTCGGCCTGGCTGCACACAGCGGTGCCCAGTTTGGCCACCACCACGCCGGCGGCGGCATTGGCGATGTGCATGGCTTGGCGCAAATCCAGTTTGGCGGCCAGGCCGAGGCCTACGGTAGCGATTACTGTATCGCCGGCGCCGGATACGTCGAACACCTCTTGGGCGCGAGTGGGCTGATGGCTGATGTGGTCGGGCTCATACAGGCTCATGCCTTCTTCGCTGCGGGTGAGCAGAATGGCGTTTAATTGCAGGTGGCGGCGCAGGGCTTCGGCTTTTTCGGTGAGCTCAACTTCGTTGCCCCACGAGCCGACCACTTGGCGCAGTTCGTTGCGGTTGGGGGTGATGAGGTAGGCACCGGCGTATTTTTCGTAGTCGTCGCCTTTGGGATCGATCAGCACGGGTTTGTTGTGCTCTCGGGCGAAATCAATCATATCGGCTACCTGAAACAGGCAGCCTTTGCCGTAGTCGGAAAGGATAACGGCATCATAGTCTGGCAGCAGGCTGCGGAAACGATGGTTGAGCCGGTCCAGCACATCTTGGCTGGGTTTTTCTTCAAAATCAATACGTAAAAGCTGCTGATTGCGCGAGAGTACGCGCAATTTCACGGTGGTGGCGATGGTTTCATCGTGTTCTAAAAAGGTTTGTACACCGTTGCTTTGAACGATTTTTTCTAGCTCATTGGCAGCTTCGTCCTGGCCAACTACCGACAGCAGGGCTACCTGTCCGCCTAGGGCTGCGATGTTGCGCGCCACGTTGCCGGCGCCGCCGGCCCGCTGATCCATGCGCTCGATTTTGGCTACAGGCACAGGGGCTTCGGGGGAAATGCGCTCTACCTCGCCAAACCAGTAGCGGTCGAGCATGGTGTCGCCCACCACCAGCACGCGGGCGGATTGGAACTGCTGGGGGAGAGTGGTGAGAGAAGGGAGGATCATGGCTAATCTCCGATGTTGGTAAGATGGACGGGCGTTCTTATGCAAGCAATTCGCACAGTTGTTTGGCCTCGTATGAAGGATATATTTCTGTAACAGGCTACCTGAAAATCAGTATCCGCTTCAGGCTGTTTGCAAGATAAATTTGGTGGCGGACTGCACATGGATTTCGGTGGTGTCGAACAACGGCACGGCAGTGTCTTCGGGGCGCACCAGCAGGCCGATTTCAGTGCAGCCGAGGATGATGCCCTGTGCGCCTTGGGCAGCCAGCTGCCCGATAGTTTGCACATAAAAGCGGTGGCTGCCTTCAGCAAACTTGCCCACGCAGAGCTCTTCAAAAATGATGCGGTGTATTTCGGCCTGCGTGTCCTCGTCCGGTACAATGGCTTGGATGCCGCGTTCGGCCAGACCTTTGCGGTAGAATGCGTCCTGCATGGTAAAGCGTGTGCCGAGCAAGCCAACGGTGCGGATGCCTTGTGCGCGGATACGTTCGGACACGCTGTCTAAAATATGCAGGAAGGGCACGCCGATGGCGGCCTGTATTGGGGCAGCAACTTTGTGCATGGTGTTGGTGGCCAGGAGGACGGCGTCTGCGCCGGCCTGCTCCAGATTGCGGGCGGCTTGGGCGAGGATTTCGCCGGCTTTGAGCCAATCGCCGCGCTGCTGACAATCCACGATTTCTTGAAATTCCATGCTGGCGAGCAGGATGGGTGCGCTGTGGTTGCCGCCTTTTTGCCGGTTGATAAGGCGGTTGATTTGGGTGTAGTAGGTGGCGGTGCTTTCGGGCGACATGCCGCCGATGATACCGAGTGTGTTCATGTGGGCTTTCTTTTGGTGAGATTCAGGTGACCTTTGGGGCGGTATGCAGAGGCTGCTTGAAAAGCTGTATATCGGCTTTAGGTAGCCTGTTTGGTGTTTAAGGCTACCTGAAAATTTAATCTTCAGTGGAGCGGAACCCTATTCGCCCATGGCGGCCAAGAGTTCGGCCTGATGCTCAGCGATGAGGGCGTTGGTGATTTCTTCCATGTCGCCGTCCATCACGAAGTCGAGCTTGTGCAGGGTGAGGTTGATGCGGTGGTCGGTTACGCGGCCTTGCGGGTAGTTGTAGGTACGGATGCGTTCGCTGCGATCGCCGCTGCCGATGAGGGATTTGCGTTCGGCGGCTTCTTTGGCCTGGGCTTCGCGTTTTTGCTTGTCGTTCAGGCGGGCGGCGAGCACTTTCATGGCTTGGGCTTTATTGGCGTGCTGGCTGCGGCCGTCTTGGCATTCCACCACCATGCCGGTGGGCAGGTGGGTGATGCGGATGGCGGAGTCGGTTTTGTTGATGTGCTGGCCGCCGGCGCCGGATGCGCGGAAGGTATCGATGCGCAGTTCGGCGGGGTTGAGCTGGATTTCTTCGAGCTCGTCGGCTTCGGGCATCACGGCTACGGTGCAGGCGGAGGTGTGGATGCGGCCTTGGCTTTCGGTGGTGGGCACGCGTTGCACTCGGTGGCCGCCGCTCTCAAATTTGAGCCGGCCATAGGCGCCGATGCCGGCGATGCGGGCGATGACTTCTTTGTAGCCGCCCAAATCGCTTTCGTTGGCGGAAACGATTTCGACCTGCCAGCGGTTGCGCTCGGCATAGCGGGTGTACATGCGCAGCAAATCGGCGGCAAACAGGGCGGCTTCGTCGCCGCCGGTGCCGGCACGGACTTCGAGGAAGATGTTTTTGCCGTCGTCTTCGTCTTTGGGTAACAGGAGTTTTTGCAGCTCGGTATCCAGCGTTTCGATTTTGGCTTTGGCGGCCTCGATTTCTTCGGCAGCGAAGTCTTTCATTTCGGGGTCGGCAAGCATGTCTTCAGCGTCGGCAAGGTCACTTTCGGCTTGGCGGTATTGGCGGTAGGTTTCCACTACCGGGGTGAGCTCGGCGTGCTCTTGGTTGAGCTGGCGGAAGCGGTTGATGTCAGCCGTGGCCTCGGGGGTGCTGAGCAGGGCGGTTACTTCTTCGAGCCGCTCGGAGAGGGATTGAAGTTTGTCTAGAACTGATGGTTTCATGTGGGCTCTTTCAAATATAGCGAATTAAAATTAAGAATGCTACAGCGTTGGCTGGCCTTGCCGTACATGTGTACTGTCTGCGGCTCGCCACCTTGTCCCATTCTTATTTTGATCCACTATAATTTTCAGGTAGCCTCAAGCGATAGAGGCTACCTGAAAAGGATTATAGCAAATGCGGCTGGGATTGCCGCTGTGCCTACATGCGGCTGAGTTCGCGCTGCAGGGCTTGGATGTTTTGCTGGCGGTCGAGCACGTCGCTTTGCAGGCTGCTCACTCGGGCTTGGTGCGCCTGGTAGGCCGCACCGTCGCCTTTAGGCATGGTGCGGCTTTCGGTGAGGGCTCTTTGCGCGGTGGCCAGGGCACGGCGTTCGTTGGCCAGCTCTTGCTCGAGAATCATGCGCCGGCCGCTGTTGGTGCGGCTAGAAGAGGCGGCTGCGGCCACAGGCTGCGGGGCGGGAGCACGATATACAGCCGCCTGCTGGCTGCTGGCGGAGGCAGTACGCTGCGGAACGGGTGCGGGAGTGGGGCGCGGGCGGGCGGCACTATAGCGGCCGATGGTCGGTAGGTCGGCGCGGTGGCAGCCAGGGCCTGGTTTACTGCTGTAGCTGCCGTTGCCGCAGGAATAAACGGGACCGGCGGCTGCGCTGAGGCAGCTTAGGGCGAAAATGGTAAGTAGCGTAGTTTTCTGCATTTTATTTTCCCTTTTCTAACGATTGCTGGCTGGAAAATTCCTGTTCGACGGCTTGATACACGGCTTCAAGTTGCTCTTGCAGGGCGAGCCAGTCTTCTTCTATTTGTGCTAATTGTACTTTGACTTCGGCTGTTTTGGCTAAGTATTGGTGCAATTTGGCTTTATTGTGTTCCTTATATGCTTCTTCGTCGGCGAGGAAGGCTTCGCATTCGGCTTGCTCGGCGCTGAGTTTGGCCATGAGCTGTTCGGCTTTCTCGATTTTCTGCTGAATGGGTTTGCCGCGCTGGGCGCGTTGCTGGCGGATTTGGGCGGCGAGGCGTTTTTCGTCTTTGCGGTTTTGTCCGGCGGCAGAAGGAGGCGGGGCGGCTTCTGGGTTGCTTTGGGCCAGGCGCAGGCGGCGGTAGTCGTTGAAGTCGCCTTCGAAAGTTTTCAGGTAGCCTTGGTCGATGAGCAGGAAGCTGTCGGTGGTGGCTTCGAGCAGACTTCTGTCGTGGGAAACGACGATGAGCGCGCCTTGGAAGCTTTGCAGGGCCACGGTGAGTGCGTGGCGCATATCGAGGTCGAGATGGTTGGTGGGCTCGTCGAGCAGGAGCAGGTTAGGTTGCTGCCATACGATAACGGCCAGCGCGAGGCGGGCTTTTTCGCCGCCGGAAAAGCCGGTGATGGGCTGGATGGCCATATCGCCGGCGAAGTCGAAGCCGCCGAGGAAGTTGCGGATGTCTTGCTCTTTGGCTTCGGGGCTGAGACGCTGAATGTGCCAGAGTGGGCTTTGGTCTGCGCGCAGGGTGTCGAGCTGATGTTGGGCGAAGTAGCCGATTTTGAGTTTGTCGGCACGGATAATTTGGCCGCTTTGTGGCTCAAGGCTACCTGAAAGGGCTTTGATGAGGGTGGATTTGCCGCTGCCGTTGACGCCGAGCAGGCCGAGGCGGGCGCCGCTCTCGAGCGAGAGGGTGATTTGGTGCAGGATGGTGTGGCCGCTGTACCCGAGATCGACTTGTTCGAGCTTGAGCAGGGGGTTTGGCAGGTGTTCGGGCGGGGGAAAGGAGAAGCTGAAGCTGCTGTCGAGATGGGCAGGGGCGACAAGCTCGAGTTTGGCTAGGGCTTTAACGCGGCTTTGGGCTTGTTTGGCCTTGGTGGCTTTGGCTTTGAAGCGGTCGATGAAGGATTGGAGGTGTTGGATGTGTGCCTGCTGTTTAACGTAGGCAGCCTGTTGGTTGGCAAGGCGTTGGGCGCGTTGCTGCTGGTAGAAGTCGTAGTTACCGCTGTAGCTGTGCAGTTGGCGCTGAGCGAGCTCGATGGTGTGGTTGGTGGCGGCGTTGAGGAAGTCTCGGTCGTGGGAGATGATGATTTGGGTACAGGGCAGGGCCGCGAGGTGGCTTTCCAGCCACAACACGGTTTCGAGGTCGAGGTGGTTGGTGGGTTCGTCGAGCAAGAGCAGGTCGGCGCGGCACATGAGGGCTTGGGCAAGGTTGAGGCGCATGCGCCAGCCGCCGGAAAAGGCTTTAACGGGCCGGCTGTGTTCGGATTGGCTAAACCCAAGCCCGTTCAGTAGTTTGGCTGCGCGGGCGGGCGCGCTGTAGGCGTCGATTTCTTCAAGCTTGGCGTGGCATTCGGCAATGGCGTGCCCGTCGTTTTGTGCTTCGGCCTGCTTTAGGGCTACCTGAAAAGTTTGCAGTTCGGCATCGCCTTGCAACACGTAATCCAGTGCGCTGATTTCCAGAGCGGGGGTTTCTTGTGCCACGGCGGCGAGCTTCCAATGTGGGGGCAGGTGGATGTCGCCGGCGTCGGCACCGATTTCGCCTTTAATCAGGGCAAACAGGCTGGATTTGCCGCTGCCGTTTTTGCCGATAAGGCCGACCCGGCGGCCGGGGGCGATACGGGCGGAGGCTTGTTCGAGCAGGACTTTATTGCCGCGTTGCAGGGTGAGGCGGTTGATTTCTATCATATTGTTTGATATGTGGGAATCTGAATTTTTTAGATGAAGAGGCTACCTGAAAAATATTTTTCAGGTAGCCTTTGCTGTGTGGTTCGGCTAACGGTGTAATGCCAATGCCAAAAACAGTTTGCTGTTGCCGCGCTGGATGAGTAGGGCAACAGTGCGGTCGGCGTGGTTGAGGGCTTGGTTGAAGCTGTTTTCGTCGCTCACGGCTGTACGGTTTATCATCAGGATGATGTCGCCGCGCCGCAGGCCGGCCTGCTGGGCTGCACCTTCAACCTGCAACACCAATAGGCCTTGCCCTTGGCTGCGCAATTGCAGTCCGGTGAGGTCGGAGGTGAAGCCGTTGCTGTTATCGGCATTGGCACCGCCGCCGGATTGGCTGCCGGCATCGGCGCTGTTGGTGCTGCCGGATCCAAGGGTTACCTGCACGTCTTCGCGCTTGCCGTTGCGCCAGATGCCGAGGGTGAGTTGGGTACCGGGCGGCATCATGCCGACGAGCACGGGCAAGTCGCTGGAGGCTTTCACGTTTTCACCATTCACGCTTTGCACGATGTCGCCGGGTTGGATGCCGGCTTTGTCGGCGGGGCCGCTAGGGGTTACCTGAGAAATCAGCGCGCCATTGGCGGCTTCGAGGCCGAAGGATTTGGCCAGGTCATAGCTTACTTCTTGAATTACCACGCCGATGCGGCCGCGTTCAACTTTGCCGTTACGGCGCAGCTGGTCGGCCACATTCATGGCCACATCAATGGGGATGGCGAAGGAGATGCCCATAAAGCCGCCAGATTGGCTGTAGATTTGGGAATTTACGCCCACCACCTGCCCACGCAGGTTGAACAGCGGGCCGCCGGAGTTGCCGGGGTTGATGGCCACGTCGGTTTGGATGAAAGGGGTGTAGTTTTCGTTGGGCAGGCTGCGGCCTTTAGCGGAAACGATGCCGGCGGTAACGCTGTTGTCGAAGCCGAAAGGTGCGCCGATGGCAGCTACCCATTCGCCTACACGCAAGGTTTTGGGGTCGCCGATTTTGACGGTGGGCAGGCCTTGCGCGTCAATTTTCAAGAGGGCGATGTCGGTTTGGGTATCGAAGCCGACTAGGTGGGCGGTGTATTCGCGGCGGTTGTTGAGCACGACTTTGATGCTGTTCATGCCGCTGAGGACGTGGGTATTGGTGAGGATGTAGCCGTCGGAGCTAATGAGGAAGCCGGAACCGAAGTTGTATTCGTCGTCGCCGGGCTCGACTAAATCAGCTTGGTTGGGCTGCAGGCGTTTGAAAAATTCGGAGAAGGGATCGTTTTCAGGTAGCTGATCGATATTGTCTTCGCCACCGGCCTGAGTAGTGTTTTCATTGGTGCGGCTGGCTTGAATATTGACCACAGCGCCGCCCTCTTGCGCAACTAATTTGGTGAAGTCAGGCAACAGCATATCAGCACCGCCTGCGGGTGCGCTCACGGTTCGGACAAATGAGGAATCGTCAGTAGAGGCTTCTTCTTTGCCGCATCCGCCTAAGAGCATCAGGGCAAGCAGGATGGAAAAGATGGGGCGGGTGGTGTTTGGCATGGTGGCAACAATATTGTATTGGCAGGCAAGGGAAGCATTGTATAACTAAAGAATTTATTTAGCTATGCCAGGCTGGAATGCCTTGTTTTTGCGGGATGTGCTTGGAGTGTGAAGATTTAGTTGTGTGAAAACTTGCTATGCTAGACCGTAACCTTGTTGAAACCGTGTTTTCAGGTAGCATTAAGTCGGAAGGGTATGTCTGAAAGCACAAAAAGACAGGCCGTTACCTGTCTTTTTATAAGCGGCTACTTAGGCCGGCTGGATATTGGATGCTTGTTTGCCTTTCGGGCCAGTGGTTACTTCGAAAGAAACTTTCTGACCTTCTTTCAGGGTCTTGAAACCGTTCATGTTGATGGCCGAGAAGTGGGCAAACAAATCTTCGCCACCCTCATCGGGAGTGATGAAACCAAAACCTTTAGCATCGTTAAACCATTTAACAGTACCAGTTGCCATACAATACATCCTATCTAAAAAAACAAAATATCGGAAAAAGCAGGGTTGGCAAAGCAGGAAAACGACTGTGTTGGGTAAAACGGTTTGTTCAGCTGCCGAGCCGGAGCAATTTATCCAGCCTGCCGCGCTTGCGGAGATAAGTTTCGCGCAGCCGGGATTAACAGTCAAGTAATGTTTGAATAATAATGTTAAAAATCGCAAAAAAAAGACAGAAATCCGAGTTTTTACCCTTATTTTGTATTTCATCGTGTGGTTGAATATAATTTGCTGGCATTATCCTGCGGCTAGTTTGTGTAAAAAATGACAACCAACAAATCAGGGTGATTTACAATTCAAAACTGATTCAGTTAAATCTGTAGGTTTCCTAATTGTAGCAAGAGTTTATTTTGCTGCTGGCTAAGGAGAAATGCCTTTAGCCAGTGGCAATATGTTGTGAAGAATTAAAGTTATGTCTGATACCGAACAGGCGCTCCGACCAGAAGTCGTCCGGGAAAACGCGCCGCCACCCAAGAAATACGGTGTATTTTTGCTGAATGATGATTACACACCGATGGATTTTGTAGTTGGTTTACTTACTGATATTTTCAGGCTACCTGAAAACCGGGCAGAGGCGGTGATGTTGCAAGTGCATCATGAAGGTAAAGGCTTGTGCGGTATTTACCAAAAAGATATTGCTGATACCAAGCATCAGCAAGTGCAAAACCTTGCCCGGCAGGCCGGTCATCCACTGCTGAGTATGGTTGAGGAGGTGTGAGCCATGTTGTCGAAAGAGCTGGAAAGCATTTTGCAGGTGATCTATGCCGATGCGCGTATGCAGCGTTATGAATTTATCGGCATCGAACACTTATTACTCTCACTGGTGCAGGAGAGCGACGAGGTACGGGCGGTGTTAAAAAGCTGCGGTGCAAACATTCCGGTTTTGGCCGAACAGCTGGCCATCAGTATTGAAGAAAACACACCGGTGCTGCCCGAGGACTCCCCAACTGGCAGCGAAACCCAGCCCACGCTCGGCTTCCAGCGCGTGATTCAGCGTGCGATTGTGCATGTGCAGTCGGCAGGCAAACGGCAGGTGCAGCCGGTGGACGTACTGGTGGCAATTATGTCGGAAAAAAACAGCCATGCTGTGTATTTCCTGGTTTTGCAGTCGATTGGCCGTAGCGAGATTCTCAACTATATCGCGCACGGCATCGTGCCAGATCGCGTAGTGGAAACAGATAAAGGCGATGAAGTTGAGCAGGAAGGTGGCGAAGAGGGCAAACCTATCCGTCATGCCCTAGCCAAATATACCGTTAACCTTAATATTGAAGCACGCGAAGGGCGTATCGATCCGCTGGTTGGCCGCACCATGGAGTTGGAACGCCTCATGCAAACCCTGTGTCGCCGACGCAAAAACAATCCGCTTTTGGTGGGTGAGGCCGGTGTGGGCAAAACTGCGTTGGCTGAAGGCTTAGCCTACCGCTTAGAACACAGCGATGTACCTGACACACTCGCCGGCGCCACTGTGTTTGCGCTGGATATGGGCTCGCTCTTGGCCGGCACCAAATATCGCGGAGATTTTGAAGCCCGCATCAAGGCTGTACTCAAAGAGCTGGCCAAAATCGAGCATTCCATCCTGTTTATCGACGAAATCCATACCATCATCGGCGCAGGCAGCACCACCGGCAGCACCATGGATGCTTCCAATTTGCTCAAACCGGCTCTCTCTAAAGGTCATCTGCGCTGTATCGGCGCCACCACCTATGACGAATACCGCACTATTTTCGCCAAGGACCATGCCTTAAGCCGTCGTTTCCAGAAAATCGACGTAGCCGAGCCCAGTGTGGCTGAAACCGTGGAAATTCTCAAAGGACTGCAGCCCACACTCGAGGGCTTCCACCAAATCCGCTTTTCCCAGCACGCCTTGAGTGCTGCCGCCGAGCTTTCGGTACGCTACCTGAACGACCGCTTCCTGCCCGATAAGGCCATCGATTTGATTGATGAAGCTGCTGCCGCCCAGCGCATTTTGCCCGGCGATAAACGGCGCAAAGTGATTGAAGCCGCGCAGATTGAAGAAGTGGTGGCCAAAATTGCCCGCATTCCCGAGCAGACTGTTTCCAAAGATGACAAAGAAGTGTTGCGCCATTTGGAGCGCAACCTAAAAAATATGGTATTCGGTCAAGATGCTGCTATCGAAGCGTTGGCTGCCGCCATTAAGATGTCTCGCTCCGGCCTAGGGTCGGCGGAAAAACCCATCGGCAGCTTCCTGTTTTCTGGCCCCACCGGCGTGGGCAAAACTGAAGTCGCCCGCCAGCTTGCTTATATTTTGGGCGTGCCGCTGCAACGCTTCGATATGTCCGAATACATGGAACGCCATGCCGTGGCTCGCCTCATCGGTGCGCCGCCCGGTTACGTCGGCTTTGAGCAGAGCGGTCTGCTCACCGAAGCAGTAAACAAACAGCCATTCTGCGTGCTGTTGCTGGACGAAATCGAAAAAGCCCACCCTGATGTGCACAATATCCTGCTGCAAATAATGGACTACGGCACACTCACCGACAACAACGGACGCAAAACCGATTTCCGCAACACCATTGTGATCATGACCACCAATGCCGGTGCGGAAAGCCTCAGCCGCCCCGTGCTCGGCTTCACGCGCCAGCGCATGAGCGGCGATGAGGGCGATGCGCTGAAAAAAGCCTTCACCCCCGAATTCCGCAACCGCTTGGATGCCGTGATTTCCTTTGCTCCATTGGACACCGAAATAATCGCCAAGGTAACCGACAAATTCCTGCTTGCCTTGGAGCAGCAGCTTTTGGCCAAAAATGTGGAAGCCCATTTCACCACCGGCCTGCGCAGCTATCTGGCCGAGCAGGGCTTTGATCCGCAAATGGGTGCCCGCCCTATGCAGCGGCTGATTCAAGACAAAATCCGCCGCCTGCTCGCCGACGAGCTGCTTTTTGGCCGCTTAAGTAAAGGCGGCGAAGTAACCATCGGCTACGATGCCAAGGCTGATAAAGTCACCCTTGCCTTCTCTGCAACCAAAGCCAAGCGTGGTAAAGTGGCGGATGCCAACGGCTGATGCAGGGCAGATATGGTTTGCGCTGTAAGCGTGTTGTAGCTTCTTAAGAAACGCAGCTTCTTTTGAGGGCGAGGATTTGACTACATTGAAGCTGATATTTTCAGGTAGCCTGAACTGCGCTTAGGTTACCTGAAGAGTGGTGCGCAGAAATTGCGCTATTGTGTTTCAGGTAGCCTTTTCTTCTATCCTATCCCCACATACAGTCATCCCGTATAAGAATTGTCTATAAGCAGTTTTCCCAACCCTTTGGGGGCTTGCCAAACCCCCGCCTTTCGGGCAAAGTTCGTCATTTTCTTGGCCACCCTTTATCTCGTTTGGCAAACCATTCATTATGTCTGAACCCATTCTCTCGCGGCTGGATACCCTGCTCAAAGTTGAAACACCGGAAGCCATTGATATTTATCTGCGTCCGGCTTCGGTGTTTGCCCGTTCGCGCGCTTGGTTTGTTGATTTCATTCTCCGTGGCATTTGGCTGATGCTCTCCACTATGCTGTTTGCATTTATCTTCTCTGGTGCAAATGGCGGTGATGACGGCAATATCGTTAAAGGCCTGTTCTTCTTCATGCTGTTTGTTAATATTTTCTTCACGCTGTGGTTGTATTTTGTGGTGTTTGAAGTGTGCTGGAACGGGCAGACGCCGGGCAAGAAAATCTTCGGCTTGCGCGTGATCAACGACAACGGCACGCATATCTCCTGGTCGGCTTCGTTGCTGCGCAACCTGCTGCGCGTGTTTGACAGCCTGCCGTTCTTCTATGGTATTGGCATGATCTGTGGCCTGTGTAATCCCTACGGCCGCCGCTTGGGTGACATCATGGCATCCACGGTGGTGGTGTATGTGGATAAAACACGCGGGCAGGCCGAGCGTATGGATTTGGGCAATATCGAAGCGATTACCCCGCCCGTGGCGCTCACGCGTGAGGAACAGCAGGCGATTTTGAGCTTTGTCGAGCGCCGTCGCCATTTGAGCGCGGCGCGTACCGGTGAGTTGGCGCAAATGATGGTGGGGGCGATTTTTGGCCAACAGGAAGACGAACGCAGCGCTGAGCGGCTGATATTGGGTTTGGCCAAATACTACGCGGGTGAACAGCAGAAGGAGGCGGCGTGAGGCAACTGTTTTTTGAAGAACAGCATCAGGCGTTCTGGCGCACGTTTGAGCAGGATTTGCAACAGCTGGAAAAACGGCGCGGCAGTCTGAGTGCGCAGAAAACGGCTTTGTTTATGCAAGACTACCGCACAGTGTGCCATCATTTGGCGGTGGCCACCGATCGCTGCTATTCCGGCGGCCTTACCGATTATTTGCAATATCTGTGTGAACGCGCGCACCAGCTTTTGTATGTGGGGCAGCAGGTATCGCTGTGGGTGCGCTGCCGCGATTTCGTGATGCAGGGCTTCCCGCAGCTAGTGCGGCGTGAGAAAAAACTGGTATGGCTGGCGCATGCACTGTTTTACCTGCCGTTTATCGTGGCTTTCCTGCTCACGGCGTTTTATCCCGACAGCGTGGACAAAATCGAAGGCTTACAGCATGGTCCGCAATTGGCGGATAGCTATAAAGAGATGCTGGATCAGTATAGTGAGGGCACCAACCGCGAGGCGTGGCAGAACTTTGTCATGGCTGGCTATTATATTTTTAATAATATAACCATTGCGTTTCAAAGTTTTGCCAGCGGCATTCTGTTTGGTTTGGGCACGGTTTATCTCACGGTGATGAATGGTTGGGTAATCGGCGGAGCAATGGGCTATATGACCCGCGATCCGGCCGGACCGGCCTTTTTCTCGTTTGTGGGTGCACACGGCGCATTTGAGCTTACCGGTATTGTGATGGCTGCGGCAGGCGGCCTGCGGTTGGGTTTGGCGCTGCTCAAACCACAAGGTTTGTCGCGGCGTGATGCCTTGCGCATTCAGGGCAAACAGGCGGTGGGGCTGATGAATGGCGGTTTCCTGATGCTGTTTATTGCCGCATTTATTGAAGGCTTTTGGTCGCCGATTACCAGTATTCCGATGATTTTGAAATATATTGTTTCCATAGCAATGTGGCTTCTGGTGTATGCTTATCTGCTGTATGCGGGCGGGAGGGCGGCATGAATATTTGGGAAACCCGCCTGAATTTCCGCCCGCGCAGTGGCTGGGAGGCTTTGGATTTGGGTGCGCGCCTGTTTCAGGAGCGGCCGGCACTGTATATGGCGGTGTGGGCAACCCTGTCACTGCCGGTGTATGCGTTGGTGCTGGCTTTGTGCTGGCAGCAGCCTGAATGGGGCGGTTTTTTGGTGTGGTGGCTGAAGCCGTTGTTTGAAGCGCCGGTGCTGTGGCTGATGTCGCAGCAGGTATTCGAGCCGCTGCCGCCATACCGGCAATGCGTGCGCACGGCGTTTAGGCAGATGTGGCGACCGCGCTTGATTGGTGATTTAACTTGGCGGCGGTTCAGCCTGCGCCGCAGCCTGGTGCTGCCGGTTACGCTCTTGGAAGGCTTGAGCGGCAAGGCGCATCAGTGCCGCTGCAACGAATTGTCGCGCCAAAGCGGCGGTGCGGCCAGCTGGCTGGCGTTTTTCGGCATCCATCTGGAAAGCATCTTGGCTTTTGGACTACTTGCGATGCTGTTTTGGCTGTGGACGGGCGATCCGGCGCAAAACATCGTGGCCGGCCCGTTCGGTGGGGCGCGTTCCACTGATGCTTTGCAGCAGATTGAGACTTTGGTGTCTTCCGGAGAAGGGTTGATTTTCCAGCATTTGCTCAATGGCATTTATGTGCTGCTACTGTGTTTCTGGGGGCCGATTTATGTGGCCTGCGGTTTCACGCTCTATCTGAATGCCCGCACCAAGGCCGAAGGCTGGGATATCCGCCTGGCCGCCCGCAAAATCCAAGACCGCCTGTTGGGCAGTAGCAGCGCCTTATGGGCGTTGGCCTTGGCCGTGTTTATCGGCTTCGGTTTTTCAGGTAGCCTGCATGCCGAGCCGCTGCCCAGCCGGGAAAAGGTGGAGCAAATCCGTGATAACACCCTGCGCAAAGCGCCGTTTCAAAGCATTAAAACCCAAACTGAATACTGCTGGATCAAATGCGGCAAGGAAGATAACTCTCGACAGCGCGGCCTGCCGGATATGCCTGATATAAAGGCCCCTTCGCCAGTTTGGTTTAACGGCCTGATGTATGCCCTAATCGTCCTGCTGCTGGCCTTGGTGTTATGGATTTTATACCGTTGGTATCAAGCCAACGGCGGCTTCGGCTTGAGCCAGGGCGAAGAAGTGCCGGAAACCTTGTTCGGCATGAAAATTACGCCCGAAAGCCTGCCCAACGACGTGGCTTCCACCGTATTGGCCGAATACGAACGTGATCCGCGTGCCGCCATGAGCCTGCTCTACCGCGCCAGCCTCTCGCAAATCAGCCGCCGATACGGCCTGCCGCTGCGCAGCAGCGACACCGAAGGCCAAGTGCTCAAACGTGTGCGCCAGCGCCAGCCGCAGCTTTTGGACTACTGGCAGCCGCTTACCGACAACTGGGTAGAACTGGCTTATGCCCACCGTTTGCCCGAGCGCGAAGCGGTACACAGCCTGTGCCGCCAATACCGCCAAGTGTTTGCCGGCGGGGATCAGGAATTTTCAGGTAGCCTACGTGCCGCCGGGGAGGGTAGGGCATGAAAAACCGACGTTCCATCCTCATCGGCCTGATTGCCGTATTGCTTATCGGCGGCTTGATCGCCGTTGCCGGCCTGTCCAAGCAGGAAAGCAAAACCTGGCAGTCGCTCGATCCGCAGCAGGAAATGCGCGAAGGCTCGCTCTACGCCCTGAAAACCCTGCTCACTCGATATGGCGTGAAAAATATCCAGCACGAGCATAGCCTGTTTGGCTTAAACGAACTCAACTCATACGACAGCAATCGCCTGTTGATCGTGGCCGACAACCGCATGCGTGATAAGGAAGATGCCGAACGCCTGCTGGAGTGGGTAGGGCGCGGCAATCATCTAGTGATGGCGCTGCCCAGTTATGCTGATGACAACCCGTTAAAAGCAGACGGCAAGCCGGATAATAGTGAAGATAAAGACACACTAAACTTCCGCCAAACTATGCTGCGCCACCTGCAAATCGGCACCGTGGAGCTGGAAGAAACCGACAGCAAAACCCTGCCCAATCTGCCTGCCTGCGTGAAAGCCGCCGAGCAGCGCCGCGAAGCAGCCCGCCAAATTGGCGATGAAGTTGCTTTGCAGATTGATCCGCACTGCAACGCCGGCTTGAGCAGCATCCAATTGCCAGAAGGCGCCGCGATCCAAACCTTCACTGGTTCCGGATACAGCACTAATAGCGGCTGGGTAGTGCAAGATAGCAAACTGGTGTTGTTCCAAGGCAAAACTGGCTACGGCGCCGTGCAAACCATCCGCGTGCGCTATGGTGATGGCAGCGTATTGCTTACCTGGAACGAAGACTGGCTGGGCAATCCAAGCCGCCCTGATTTTAATCGCAATCACCTTGCCCTCTACGATCATCCCTATCTCGCCGTTTATCTGGCACAGGAAAAAGACAGCATCTTATTGGCCGACAAAGTTTATCCGTCTGATTACAGCAGTTCCGAGCCGATGATATGGAAAATGCTCAAAAGCCAGCCTGTGCTGCTGGCCATAGCCTTGGCCGCCGCCGCCATACTACTATGGCGTATTGTGGTGCGTGTGGGCGTGGTGCAACAATTGCCGCCTGCGCCTGAACGCTACCTGAACCAGCACCTGCTCGCACAAGGCCAGTTCCTCACCCGCCACCTGAGCCGTCGCGCCATCCTCAGCGATATGCAGCGCCGACTGCTCGAAGCCCTACAACAGCGCCACCCGGCCTGGAAGCAGATGAGCAGCCGCAAACAGCTGGAATTTTTGTGTGCCCAAACCAAACTGCCGCCCTCCGTGGTCGAGCCCTGGCTCCAGCCCCTGCCGGAACAGGTCAATTTGGTGGAGTGGCTGCAAATAATCGCCGCCCACCAGCGCATCGTGCGCAAAATAAACCGCTCGTGGTATTAGCGGGCGGCTAGAGGCTACCTGAAAATATACCCGCTAAATTTTCAGGTAGCCCGAACCAACCTATTTTTCAGGTAACCCCAGCTGAACCCCAGGCTACCTGAAACCCAAACCTCCGATTAACCAACGAAACAAACAATGCAAAAGGATGATTCGATGACGGACATCAATTTTTCCCAGCCCCACCAAGCCAGCACCAACCCCGCTATCCAGCAGGGTGTGCGCGCCATTCAAATGCTGCGCGCGCGGCTGAACGAAGTGCTCATCGGCCAACAGCATGTGGTGGACGAAGTGCTTACCGTATTCCTGGCCGGCGGCCATGTGCTGCTCGAAGGCGTGCCGGGCACCGGTAAAACCCTGCTCGTGCGCTCGCTGGCGCAAACCTTTGCCGGTGAATTCCGCCGCATCCAATTCACCCCCGATTTGATGCCCTCCGACGTTACCGGCCATTACCGCTACGATGCGCAAAACAGCCGCTTCGAGCTGCGCCAAGGCCCGGTGTTCACCCACTTGCTGCTCGCCGACGAAATCAACCGCGCCCCGGCCAAAACCCAATCCGCCCTACTCGAAGTGATGCAGGAGCGCAGCGTAACGCTCGACGGCCACACCCATCATCTGCCCAGTCCCTTCATGGTATTGGCCACACAAAACCCGATCGAGCAGGAAGGTACTTATCCGCTGCCCGAAGCCCAGCTCGACCGTTTTATGTTTAAAGTGATGATCGGCTACCCGGCTCTTGCCGACGAAGCACGCATGCTGAACGCCGTCATCAACAGCAGCAACAACGACCTGCTCAGTAGCAGCCAGCCTTCACACGTGTTCCAGCCGCAGCAAATCGAGCAGCTGAAAAAGCTGGTGGCGCAGGTGGGCGTTGATCCGCAGATTATCGACTACACCGTGCGCCTGGTGGCGGCTACCCGCGACTGGCCTGCCTTATCCGTGGGCGCAGGGCCGCGTGCCGGCATCGCCCTCATCAGCTGTGCCCGCGCTTATGCCTTGTTGGCCGGCCGCGATTTCGTTACCCCCGACGACATCAAAGCCATCTGGCTGCCCGCTATGCGCCACCGTGTGCGCCTCTCCACCCAAATGGAAATGGAAGGCATCCAAGTGGAGCAGGTGTTGAACGAACTGGCCGCCTCCGTGCCCGCCCCGCGCTTGTAAGGCCTGCCATGAGACCGTCCAGACTGCTGGTGCTGCTATTTGCCGCCATCGTTGCCGTGTGCACTGCCGGCTGGCTGGCAGGCTACCTGAACACAGATAATGGCCGCATAGTCCAATACATCGCCGGCGGCCTCGCCCTCCTGCTCGCCCTGGCTGCGCTGGTTGATGCCTTCTGGCAGCGCCGTCAGCCCGAACCGCGCTGGGAGCGCAGCCTGCCGCACCAGTTTATCCAAGGCCGACCGCACCAGGTGGAGCTCACGCTCACTCCGCCGGCCAAAGGCCGCTGGCGGCAGCCGCAAACTATCCTGGTGGCCGACCTGTTCCCGCCCGACTGGGACACCGACACCCCGCACCTGATTATCGACGCGCGGCCCGGCCGCCTTTCCACCATCCGCTACCGGCTTACCCCGCGCCGGCGCGGTCGTGCCGAATTTACTGGCATTGAATACTGGCTCGCCAGCCCGCTTGGTCTGTGGCAGCGGCGGCAGCGGCAGGAGCTGCCCGCCAAAGTGGACGTGCTGCCTGATTTCAGCCGCATCCTCGGTGCCGATTTAATCGGCTTGCAACGCTGGCTCAACCTCGTGGGCGTGAAAAAACTGCCGCGCCTAGGCCTCGGCCAGGATTTTCACCAGCTGCGCGACTACCAAGACGGCGACGACATCCGCAATATCGACTGGAAAGCCACCTCCCGCATGAGTCGTCCCATCGTGCGCACCTATCAAGACGAGCAAGACCAACAGCTCATCTTCCTGCTCGACTGCGGTCGCAATATGCGCCTGCAAATGGAAGGCAAAAGCCATTTCGACCACGCCCTGCAGGCTATGCTGCTGCTTTCCTACACTGCACTCAAGCACGGCGATGCCGCCGGCCTGCTCACCTTCGCCCATCCTGTGGCTCGCTTCGTGCCGCCACATAAGGGCATGGAGCAGCTAGGGCGCTTGGTGCAGGGCGTGTTCGATATCGAGCCCTCACAGCAGGCCGCCGATTTTGAAAGCGCCGTGAACTTATTGCTGCAAAAACAGAAACGCCGCGCCCTCGTGGTAGTGCTCTCCCACTTAAACCACGAAGACAGCCTCCACCTGCTGCAACACATCCAGCGCCTGCGCAAACACCACATGGTTTTATTCGGCGGCCTGCGCCCGCTCGCGCCCGAAGAAGTGCGCCAACAGCCCGTGCGCAACGAAGCAGACGCCCAAGCCTACCTCGGCGCCCTGCAATACGAAGGCCACGTGGCCGAAGCCATCCGCCACTTCGATGCCGCCCGCATCAACGCCATCAATGTTTTGCCCAACCAACTGAGTACCGAACTTATCAACTGCTATCTTCAGCTCAAACGCCGTCAAGCGTGGTAGAGCAGGCTACCTGAAAATTTTAGGTAGCCCTGTCTTTAGCTTCAAACGCTCAAACTTATAGCTGAAATAATCATTTTCTTACGGGAGGCTGGTCCTAGGCAGTGTGGGAGTGCTGTAAGGCGAGCCAATGCCGTATAAAGCGAAGCGTTTCAGCGATACGTTCAACCCCCCAAGCCATGCGCACATAAACTTTCAGGTAGCCTTTTCGGCTTATGCCCAAAGAAAAACACAGCCAGTTGTAATAACGGGCTGTGTTTGTTTATCAAAAGATTAGTACAGTTTCGGCGGCAGCTGTTGGCTGCGCAGGCGTTTTTGCAAACGTTTTACTGCAGCAGCTTTTTTGCGTTTGCGCTCAGTAGTCGGTTTTTCGTAGGCTTCACGGGCACGCAGCTCGGTGAGCAGGCCGGTTTTTTCGATAGAGCGCTTGAAACGGCGCATGGCTACTTCAAACGGTTCGTTTTCTTTTACGCGAATAGAAGGCATTTTGTCATCCTTAAAATATTTTATTTGTTGCCGGGCAATGGTGCCCGAGAAAATGGTTTGATTTATCACTTTTGCACTGGCTGGTGCGGGCTGGATAAGAGCCGGGGTGGAAAAATCACCTCCTAATCGGGGCGGCTACACCGGCTGTGCGGTGTGCCAAAATATTAGGCAGCAGGAAGGGCTGCATACAAAGGTGTGAATTATGGCGGCTACGACCGAATTTGTCAAGCAGGGCAAGGCGGTAGCAGCGCATGGGTGGTAATAAGTGCTTCGCTAGAAAATTCATGCTTGATTTGAACTGGAAACATGGGTTTCAGGTAGCCTTTGCCCATTTTCTCCGGGCTCAGCCACACGGCGCTGACCATGCGGCCGGTTTGGCCGTCGCGGCGGTAGGAGAAAAAGCGGTCGCGCTCGAGTACGGTGCAGTGCCGGCCGCCGTAGATTTGGCTAACGCCGGCACGGCGCAGGGTTTGGGTGGCGAGCAGATAAATGTTTGCCAGGTATTTGCCGCTGCCGATGGGCTCGAAGGCGGCTTCGGCGGTGGGGTCGGCCTGGGTGAAGGAGGCCAAAACGTCGCCGCCCACTTCAAAAGCGTCGGGGCCGATGGCAGGGCCGAGCCAGGCAAGGAGGTCGGCAGAGTCGGCCTGCATGGCGGCGATGGTGTTTTCCAGCACGCCACCGGCGAGGCCGCGCCAGCCGGCGTGGGCAGCGGCTACTGCGCTGCCAGCACGGTCGCAGAGGAGTACGGGCAGGCAGTCGGCGGTCATGACAGCGCAGGCAGCGCAGCGGCTGCGGTCGAAAGCGGCATCGGCTTCCGGCGGAGCGTCAAGGTAATCGGCAGCGGCCACTACGCGATTACCGTGCACTTGGCGCAGATAGGCCAGCGGCAGGGGAACGTGCGCCTGCACGCGGCGGCGGTTTTCAGCCACGGCGGCGGGGTCGTCACCCACGTGGTCGCCCACGTTCAGGCTGGCGAAACGGCTTTGGCTGACGCCGCCTTGGCGGGTGGTAATCAAGGTGTGGACATTGCTTGGCGCGGGCCAATCGGCGTGCAGGAGGCTACCTGAAATTTCAGGTAGCCCTAAGCTGGCGGCAAAGCTGTTGGCGGGGAATTGGCCGTTCATGCAGTTTCATCCGGGCGCAGTTGTGGGCAGACGGCGAGGATGGCGCTGAGGATGGCTTCGCCCAGGCGCAGGGAGCGTTGGCCGTTCCAGCCGAAGTCGTCGTCGGGCAGGTTGATGTTGTCTTTGAAGGGCATTTCGAGAGTGTAGGAGAGGCAGCCGAAGGTTTCGCCCACGTAGGATTTGGCAATGGCGAGGTTGGCTTGGCCGGGGGCGGTTTTGGGGTAGCCGTGTTCGTCTTGGAAGTCGGGGCTGGCCTGGCGCAGGGCGGTTTTGAAGGCGGCTTCGAGCGCAGCAAGGCGTGCATCATAAGAAGGATTGCCTTCGCAGCCAGCGGCGAATACGTAGGGCAGGGCTTCTTCGCCGTGAATGTCGAGGAATAAATCTACGCCGGTTTCGTGCATTTTTTGGCGCACGGCATACACTTCGGGGCTGCGCTCGGGGCTGGGGTTTTGCCATTCGCGGTTGAGGTCGGCGCCGGCGGCGTTGGTGCGCTGGTTGCCCAGGGCGGCGCCATCGGGGTTCATATTGGGCACGATATAGAAGGTGGCGCAGTCGAGCAGGGCGCGGGCGGTGGGGTCTTGGTGGTCGAGCAGGCGGGAGAGCAGGCCTTCGGCAAACCATTCGGCCATGCTTTCGCCGGGGTGCTGGCGGGCGATAATCCAGATTTTGAGGTCGCTGGCGGCTTGGTGGCCGATGGTGAGCAGGTTGATGTCGCGGCCTTGCGCGGTGCTGCCGAGGTCGTCGATTTGGCACAGGCCGCTGCCTTGGGCGTCGCCGAGGAGGTTGAGGTGCTGCTCGTGGGAATAGGGCTCGAAATAGGCGTAATACACGCTGCCGGCCAGCGGGGTGTGTTCGATGGTGAGCACGCCGTCTTCATAACGGGTGGGCACGCGGAACCAGTTGCTGCGGTCGTAGGAGGCGGTGGCCTGATAATCTTCCCAGCCTTCGGGGTAGCTGGATTGGCCGGCGTTTTCGATGCGGATACGGCAAGGTTGGTAGGCCGCTCCCTGCAGGCGGAAATAAAACCACTGGCTGAAGGAGGCGGCATTGTCGCCGCGCAGGGCGAGGCGAATGTTTTGGCTGTCGGCGCTGTTGATTACGCTGATGGCGCCGGCATCGAAGTTGCTGCTGATTTTAGGCATAGCAGGTCTCGTTGCTTGAGGAGGGGAAGCGGGGATTGTAATGCTTTTCAGGTAGCCTTTCTAGGGACAGCGGGGAGAGGAAAGGGCGGCGGAAACTGGATTTTTTACGGCAGGGGCTCTAAACTGTGCAGCGGATTGGGTGGCGGCATTGCTTCGGGCAGCCTGTTTGCATTGTGCCGCTGCCGTGCTTTTATATTGATTTTAAAGGAAGAGACAATGAAGATTTTGTTATTGGGCGCACCCGGCGCGGGCAAAGGCACGCAGGCGCAGTTCATCACCGCCGCTTTCGGTATTCCGCAGATTTCTACCGGCGATATGCTGCGCGCTGCCATTAAAGCCGGCACACCGCTGGGTTTGGAAGCCAAAAAGATTATGGATGCAGGCGGCCTGGTGCGCGACGATATCATTATCGGTATGGTAAAAGAGCGCATTGCGCAGGATGACTGCAAAAACGGCTTCCTGTTTGACGGCTTCCCGCGCACGCTGGCGCAGGCTGAAGCCATGCAGGAGGCAGGCGTGATTTTGGATGCGGTGGTGGAAATCGATGTGCCCGATGCGGTGATTCTCGAGCGCATGGCCGGCCGTCGTGTGCACCTGCCTTCCGGCCGCACTTACCACATCCGCTACAACCCGCCCAAAGTGGAAGGCAAAGACGACGTTACCGGCGAAGACCTGATCCAGCGCGACGACGACCGGGAGGAAACCGTGAAAAACCGCCTGGATGTGTACCATAAGCAAACCGCCGTGCTCATCGGCTTCTATAGCCAGCTCACTGGCGACAATGCGCCCCGTTACATCAAAATCGACGGTACACAGCCGGTGGAAGCCGTGAAAGCTGCTGTATTGTCTGCTTTAGGCAAATAAGCCGGCGCAGAAGTTTTCAGGTAGCCTCCAGCCAAGTAGCAGGCTACCTGAAACCAAAAGGCTACCTGAAAAAGGAAAAGCAATGAAAAAACTATGGTTTGCAGCCTGTGTGTTGGCGCTTTCCGCCACCGCTTCGGCCGAATTGCGCGAAAACTGCTTTTACATGCCGGAAGAGGAAAAGCCGTGGGAAGAGGCTGCCGTGATGCTGCCCGATTATCCCGATCTGCAGCGCGGCGAGTGGTTTGAGCTGTATATCAACCCCACCTACCGCAATAAAGTTTGGCTACAACTGCCCGTGCAACAAGCTGCCGACCGCAGCATGCGCTATGTGCTGGCAGTACAGCCGCAGGGCGGGCAGCCGAATATGAGTTATGAGGGCATGCGCTGCGGCGACCGCCACCTCAGATCCTTCGCCTTTGGCGATAACACCAACCGGCGCTGGATTGCTCCGCGCAATAATGTATG
The DNA here is from genome assembly GCF_001648435.1 of Eikenella sp. NML120348. Classification (NCBI taxonomy): domain Bacteria; kingdom Pseudomonadati; phylum Pseudomonadota; class Betaproteobacteria; order Neisseriales; family Neisseriaceae; genus Eikenella; species Eikenella sp. NML120348. Next base: position 375,358 of record NZ_LXSP01000001.1, read on the forward strand.
GCGCAAGTTCGACAGCTATGTGAACGCCAACGACCCGGTGCGTAGCCGCCTGATGGCGATTTTCTGCAACGACGGCCGCGCGCTCACTGCGCAAGAGCTCGATCAGCGCATCCGCAGCATGGGTGGGCTACACTAGCGCTGTGCACGCTTAAATAAAGATAAAGGCTACCTGAAAACCGGTTTGGGTTTCAGGTAGCCTTTTCCCCAGCCAGCCACAAATTTAGGTTAAACCCTGCTAAAGCGGCCTTTCCGCATTGTTGCCCACCCCCGATTTGCCTTACAATCGCCGTTTTCAACGGCAGAGGCCACCATGTCTTCGTCTTCTACCCCGCACACTACAGCCAGCAGCCTGGCCTTATTCCGCCGTCTGTTTGGCTACCTGAAAAACTACCTGCGCATTTTCGCCCTGGCCGTGCTCGGTATGGTGGTGGTGGCCGCTACCGGGCCGATTTTTGCTTGGTTGCTCAAACCGCTGATTAACGAAGGCTTTGTGGAGAAAAACCTTTCCGCCATGCGTTGGGTGCCGTTGGCGATTATCGGCCTGTTTATCTTGCGCGGTATTTTCAACTTCATCAACGAATACAGCACCAGCTACCTCTCCGGCCACCTGGTGCAGCAAATTCGCCGCGAAATGTTTGCCAAAATGCTCAAGCTACCGGCCGGCTATTTCAGCCAACACGGCAGCGGGCGGATTATGTCGCGTATCATGAACGATGCCAGCCAGATTACCGAGGCCGGTTTCAATGTGGTAACTGTAACCGCCAAAGACGGCATCACCGTGGTGGGGTTATTGGGCTTCCTGCTGTATCTGGATTGGCAGCTCACGATTATTACGCTGATTTTAATTCCCGTGTTGGCCTGGTGCGTGCGCCAGGTAAGCAAACGCTTGCGCCAACTTTCGCGCGAAAGCCAGCAATATACCGGGCAGATGACGCAGGTGCTGGGCGAGAGCATCACCGGTGAGCGCGTGATTAAAGTGTATGGCGGGCAGGAGCATGAGAAAAACCGCTTCGATGAAACCGCCATCAACGTGCGTCGCAACGGCGTGAAGCAAACTGCCGCCAACTCCTTCAGCACGGCGGTAACCCAGCTGATGATTGCCACCGCGCTGGCCACTATCCTTTATTTGGCTGCCGCCCGCGCCGCTTCCGATTCGTTTAGCGCCGGCGATTTCATGTCCTTCCTTTCCGCCATGCTGATGATGTTCGACCCCATCAAGCGCATGACCGGCATTTCTTCCTCGCTGCAACGCGGCCTGGCCGCCGCCGAGAGCGTGTTCCAGTTTTTAGACGAACCGGTTGAATCCGATAATGGCACAGAAACCCTCAGCGAGCACACCGGCGATATCGAGTTGGTGAACGTGAGCCACCATTATGAAGGCGCCGCCCGCAACAGCCTCGACAACATCAATCTGCACATCCCCAACGGCAGCATGGTGGCCTTGGTGGGCGCGTCCGGCTGCGGCAAAACCACGTTGGCCAACTTATTGCCGCGCTTCTTCGATCCCACCGCGGGCGAAGTGCGTATCGACGGGTGCGACATCCGCGAATACAGCATGGCCTCCCTGCGCAAACAAATGGCGCTGGTGAGCCAAGACGTGGTGTTGTTTAACGGCACGGTGGCTGAAAACATCGCCTACGGCCGTTTCGATGCCGACCCTGCCGATATTGAAGCAGCAGCTAAAGCCGCCAACGCTTGGGAATTCATCTCTGCCATGCCGCAGGGTTTGCAAACCGAAATCGGCCAAAACGGACTCAAACTCTCCGGCGGCCAGCGCCAGCGTATCGCCATCGCCCGCGCTCTGTTGAAAAACGTGCCCATCCTGATTTTGGACGAAGCCACTAGCGCGCTCGACACCAAATCCGAACGCCTGGTGCAATCCGCGCTCGACAAACTCATGCAGCAGCGCACCACCTTGGTGGTGGCGCACCGCCTCTCTACCATCGAGCAGGCCGATAACATTGTGGTGATGCACGAAGGCCGGATTGTCGAGCAGGGCAAACATGCCGAGCTGCTTGCCAAAGGCGGCCGCTACGCCGACCTCTACCGTATGCAGTTCCACGAACAGCAAGAACAGCAGGCGCAACAGGCAGAAGCCGTCGAAAGCCTGTCGGGCGTGCTTTAATGCTGTTGCATAGGAGTAAAAGTAAAGGCTACCTGAAATCTTTCAGGTAGCCTTTTTAGTATGTTTGTAGGCGAGTGTTTCATAGATTGAATTGCTAACCAGCCTTACATTCAATCGAGCCCAAAAATTTCAGATAGCACATAACACGTTGCAACAGGCTACCTGAAAATATCTACTACTCCGCTATTTCATGATGACGCATCACCCACCAGCCGCCCCACAGGCCGACCAGGATAAACGTACAAGCCAGCAGCGACCACCAAGCAAACGGCACACTCAAGAAATATTCCACCGTGCCGCATTGGCCGTAGCCGCGGATAATCGGCTCATACCAATCAAACAGCGGCGCGCCCTGTAAGCGGAAAGTCCACGGCGCCCCGCAGGAAGGCTGCTGATCTATGGGCAGGCTTTGCAGATGCAGCTGACTGATGGCCGTCCAGCCGCCCCATAGCGCCGGAATACTCACCAGCATCGCCGCCACCGTTTGCGCCCAACGGCGCTTCAGCGGCAGCAGCATGGCGAGCAGCGAAAGCAACCCCACGAAAATAATCGACACCCGCTGGATAATGCACATCACGCACGGGTCCATGCCTCGCCCATACTGCATATACAACGACATCGCCGTGCACACCGCCGCCACGGCAAAGATGCCCAACAGGATTTTTCGATAAGAACCAATCATGATCCGCTTTCATCCGGCTTGTAAAATTAGAGAGTAATATTATAAACCCGTCGCCGGGGAACGCCAAACGGCAAAGGCTACCTGAAAAATAAGCTTATCCGATACGCTGCTTTGAAGTACACATTTTCAGGAGACTGCATCATTGTTATTCGGCAACAGCGAAGAAGGGAGTATCCGGCCAACAACCAAACTCTTTGCGTTGCGTATGGTATTTGCACTCTATTTGTTGTTAAAAATTATCAAATTCATTTGTATTAGGTTGTAAAAGACTATAATCGCGCCTTGAAAATTTATCTATGTTTACTTTTTTTATCAAAGGAAAATCATGCAACACCTGTTCAAACCCACCTTTATCGCCGCCCTGCTGGCCGCTACCGCGCCCGCATGGGCCGATAATGCTGCCGAAAATGAAGGCGGCAGCGCCGAATTGGAAAGCATCCAAATCACCGCCCGCAACCGCAGCACCCGCACCGAAAACCGAAACAGCTACACCACTTCTGCCATGCGCACCACCACGGGGCTTTCGCTGTCGCCCAAGGAAACGCCGCAGTCAGTGAGCGTGATTACCAAACGGCAGATGAGTGACCAAGGCATCACCAGCATGGAAGATGCGCTGAAAACCACTACGGGCGTCAACGTTATCCGCGATACCGGTACGGCGCGCTTCCAATCGCGCGGTTTCTATATCGACCAGATTGAGGAAGACGGCATCAGCAGCGTGGTACCCGGCGCAGTAGCTAACCCCATGTACGATGCACAATCTGCTACTGATTTGGCAGTGTACGATCATATCGAAGTGGTACGCGGTGCCACGGGGCTTACCCAAGCCAACGGCGAGCCGGGCGGCACGGTCAATGCCGTGCGTAAACGCCCGACCTCTTTGCGCCAAATACAAGGCGATGTTTTGTTTAACCGCTTCGGCACCGCCCGTACCACGATTGATGTTTCCGGATCGCTGAACAAAGCGCAAACCCTGCGCGGGCGCGTGGTAGGCGTGGCAAGTAGAGACGGCAGTTTCAAAGACAGTGCGGCAGGGAACACATTCACCTTATACGGCGTGATGGATGCACAGTTAGGTGAGAATACCAAGCTCACTTGGGGCGGGCTGTATCAGCGCAAAATATCCACGCCCGATGACTGGGGTATTCCGATGGGCGTGAACGGCAGCGATTCCGGTCTGCCGCGCGACACTTTCCTCAGCTATGATTGGAGCCGCAACAGAGCCCGTAAAATCAATCTGTTTGCTGAATTGGAGCACTATTTTCCCAATGATTGGAAACTGACCGGCACGCTCAATTACAACAACAACCATTCTTTGAAACGTAACGGCGGCATTTACAGCGGCAGTACTTCCTATGCGGGCTGGACAACCGGCGGCGTTCTGCCTTCCGGCTGGCTTGGCCGATATGACCGCAACGAAAAGCAGTTCACCATCAAAACCAATCTGAATGGCAAATATCGCCTGTTGGAGCAGGAACACGATGTGTTCTTCGGCTATACCTATAACCACAAAAGCGGTGGTGGCGAACGCCGCCAGTTCCGCCATCTTCAGTCTTACGACCCGTCTTCTTTCCGGGGTAACGAAGTGGCCGAGCCGGATTGGTATGCTGGCACTCCGTGGATGTTGTGGGACTACGACAACACCGAGCGCAGTTATTCCTTAATGGCCGGTACGCGCTTCAACCCCACCGAAAAGCTGCACATTTTAGCCGGCACGCGCTACACCAATATGACCACCAAATCTGTGGTGGACTATCACTACACCGGCGGCGCGGTTGATAATGACCCGGATAGTGTTACCGAGCGCAACCACCATCGTTTTATCCCGTATTTCGGCATCACTTACGACATCACGCCGCATCACAGCATATACGCCAGCTACACCAGCATCTTCAAGCCCAACGGCAGCAAAGACCGTTATGATCGTTATCTGCCGCCGGTATTGGGCAGTAACTACGAAATCGGCTGGAAGGGCGAATGGTATGAAGGCAAGCTGAATGCTTCCGTCGCCTTGTTCGACATCGAGCAGAAAAACCGCAGCGTGCAGGTATACGACAATATCATGTCACGCTGGTATAACGAGCCGGTAGGCCGTGTGCGCAGCCGCGGCGTGGATATGGAAATTTCCGGCAAGCTGACGGACGATTGGCAGCTGTTTGCAGGCTACACGCTTAACAACAGCAAATATTTGGATGCCGAGAACCGCGGTGCGATTCCTGCGGGTACCAATTTCAGCAAGCACACGCCGCGCCATATGTTCCGCCTCTACACCAGCTACCGCCTGCCCGGTGCGGCAAACAAATGGACGATTGGCGGCGGCGTAACGGCACAAAGCGAAACCTCCAGCCTGGCCAATGTGAAGCAGGGCGGTTATGCGCTGTTTAACGCCAATGTGCAATACAGCTTCAACGACAACATGAAGCTCAGCCTGATTGGCAGCAACCTGACCGACCGGCGCGTGTATGAAAACCAGAAAACCCGGCAGAACGGCATCAACAACTATCTGATCGAACCGCGCAACATCATGCTGAAATTCGATTGGAAGCTGTAATCCCGCCGTGCGGGCAAAGAGAAAAGGCTACCTGAAAATTTTCAGGTAGCCTCTATTCGGCGGCGTGGGGCAGGGCGGTTTGCCGTGCCGTTTGCTCAGTTAGAACTTGCTTTTGATGTCGTTGATCAGGCCTTCGGCTTTGCCTTTGGCTTCGCTCATCAGCTCTTCAGCGGATTTTTTGCCTTTTTCCAGCACATCGGCCGCTTGTTTTTCCACATCGGCAATGGCTTCTTTAGCTTTGCCCACGCCTTCTTGAATCAGGCCTTCGGCTTGCAGTTTGCTGCTGCCGATGGCATCGCCCACTTCTTTTTTCACTTTGCCTACGATATCGTCGAAATTGCTCATAAAAATACTCCTTGGTTGCGTGCTATAAGAGTTGAGACTATAAACCTTTTCCGCTTCGCAAGTAAAACCGATTAACCTTGCTTTACCGTTTCAGGCCGCCTTTCCTGCCGCCTGAAAATATGCAGGCGGCTTTTTCATTACCCAATATTATCCATATCCCATTTTCAGATAGCCCGTGAAAACCCTCCGTCGTTTCCTCCGTCTTGCCGCCCCGTTTTGGTTTGCCAAAAGCCAATGGCGCGAATGGCTGCTTTTGGCCGCCGTGGTCGGCTGTTCGCTCGCCATTGTGCGCGTAAGCGTGCTGATTACTGATTGGAACAAAACATTTTACGATGCGCTCGCCGCCTTCGACAGCGCCGCCATGCCAGCGTTGGCTGGCGAATATCTGCTGTATATTACCTTGGTTACCGCCTTGGTCGCCTTCGGCAACTGGTTGCGCAAAATCCTGCTGTTCCGCTGGCGCAGCCACCTTACACAGCAGTTCCAACAGCAATGGCTCGGCCGCAGCCGCCACTACCGCCTGCAACTGCAACACGGCGGCGGGCCGGACAACCCCGACCAGCGCATTGCCGAAGACATCTTCTTGCTCTCGGAAAAAAGCATCGATTTGTTCAAATATTTCATCATGAACGCCGCCAAATTCGGCGCATTCGTGGTGATTTTGTGGCAGCTATCCAGTGTGCAAACCTTCAAAATCTTCGGGCAAAACATCACGGTGTACGGCTATCTGGTGTGGGTGGCGCTGGCCTATTCGGCAGCCTGCACTCTGCTCACTCATCTGATCGGCTGCAAGCTCCAGCCGCTCAACGTGGAACGCCAGCACCGCGAAGCCGACTACCGCGCCACCCTCTTGCGCGTGCGCGACCATGCCGAGCAAATTGCCCTGTATCGCGGCGAAGCTGCCGAACAACGCCGCCTGAACCGCCGCTTTGAAGCCGTCCGCCGCAACTGGCGCAAGCTTATCGACCGCGAACTGCACCTGGAAACCTTTTCCGCCGCCTATCTGCGCCTATCCATGTTTATTCCCATCATCGCCACCCTGCCCATGTATCTGGCACATACCCTCACTTTCGGCGACATGATGAAGGCACGCAGCGCGTTTTCCAACGTGCAGGACGGCTTCGGCTGGTTTATGGATTACTACAAACGCATCATCGAATGGGCATCCGTGGTGGAACGTCTGGACGGTTTTCAGGTAGCCCTGAACACGCTGGACGACATACCGCAAAAGCAGCCCGCACATGATAGCGACGGCAAATCCGGCCAAACCGCCGCACTCAAAGCGGACAAGCTCACCCTCCACACCGCAGACGGCCGCACCCTGCTGCACGGCCTCTCGCTCGCCGCCCGCGCCGCCGAATGGCTACTGCTTGAAGGCCGCAGCGGCATTGGCAAATCCACTCTGCTGCGCACGCTGGCCGGGCTGTGGCCATATTATCAAGGCCGTTTCGCCATCCAAGGCCGCAGCCTGTTCCTGCCGCAACGCCCCTACCTGCCGCACGACAGCCTGCGTAACGTGCTTGCCTATCCGTATGCTACTGCACCTGATAACGCCGCCATCGCCCAAGTATTAAGGCAAACCGGCCTGCCGCGCCTGACCGCGCTCGATCCCGATGTCGAACACGAGTGGCACAACATCCTCTCCGGCGGCGAACAGCAGCGCCTCAGCCTTGCCCGAGCCTTGCTGCATCACCCCGACGTATTGTTTCTGGACGAAGCCACCAACCAGCTGGACGATACTTCCGCCGCCGAATTGATGCGAATATTGCGGCAAGCCCTGCCGGATGCCTTGTGCATCGGTATCAGCCATCAGGCACGGATTCAGGAGTTATTTGATCGGAGGGTAGATTTGGCAGGATTTATGACAGGGGAAATGGCGGTTTGCGAGACAGAGGACACAGCTTGAAACAAAAGCTACCTGAAATTCCAGGTAGCCTTTCTATTGCTGTGGTTCGGCATTGTTGTAACGATATTTGGTTTTGCCGATTTCTTTTTTAAAGTCCGGAGAACTCTACTATTACGCCTGTTGTAACCGAGTTGAAATCTTGCTTCTGGCTAGCTTTCCAGCGAATGGTTGCTGGTTTACTAAGAGCAAGAATATAGTTGGTTGCCCGAATTTTCTCTGTGATGACTGCCTAGCGGAGGCTACCTGAAAATTATTCGGCTATATTTTCAGGTAGCCTTATTGTATGCCGCAAAGGCTACCTGAAAGCAGTTAATGTCTTCGTTTATCATACTCAATTTGTTTGCAAAATTCATATTGCTGGCACTTGGGAGATAATTCCGGCAAGCAAGTTTTAATCTATGCAATATTTCGCACAAGCCGGCAAAATAGGCTACAATCGCCCCGTTTTCGACCACCCCTCAAATAAAGGTTGAGCCATGCTAACCGGTAGTCTTGTCGCCATCATCACTCCGATGCGTGAAGATGGCAGTGTCCACTACGAACAATTCCAACGTCTGATTGATTGGCATGTTGCCAACGGCACTGATGCCATTGTCGCCGTTGGTACCACCGGCGAGAGCACCACGCTCAGCGTGCCGGAAAAGATTGAAGTGATCGAGGCAGCCATCCGCTTTGCCGACGGCCGCATTCCGGTGATTGCCGGTACCGGTGTGAACAGCACCAGTGAAGCCATCGAGCTGTCTCGTGCGGCAGTTGGCTCCGGCGCGTATGCTACGCTGTCTGTGGTGCCGTACTACAACAAACCACCGCAGGAAGGCATCTACCGCCACTTCGCTGCTATTGCCGAAGCGGCGGATATCCCGATGATTGTGTATAACGTGCCCGGCCGCACTGTGGTCAACATGAACAACGACACCGTGCTACGCTTGGCCGAAATCCCCAATATCATCGGCATCAAGGAAGCCAGTGGCGACATTGGCCGCATGGTGGATCTGATTAACCGCGTGCCCGAAGATTTTGCCATCTATTCTGGCGATGACCCCACCAGTATGGCCGCCATGCTGTGTGGTGCACACGGTGTGATTACCGTGGCCGGCAACGTGGCGCCCAAGTTGTTTTCCGATATGTGCCGTGCCTCGCTAGCTGGCAATCTGGCCGAAGCCCGTGCGCTGAACGCCAAACTGGTGCCGCTGTATCAAGAAATGTTTTGCGAGCCCAGTCCTGCTGCGCCGAAATGGGCGCTGGAAAAACTGGGCTTGTGCGGCCGTGCCGTGCGCTTGCCGATGGTAAGCCTGAGCGAAACCGGCCAGGCGCGCGTGAGCGCCGCACTGCAAAAACTGCAACTGATTTAATTGGATTTAATTACAAGTTTCAACCCTGAAGGACATAGCTGCATGAACGTATTCAAACTGCCCGCCGCCTTGTTGATGGCCAGCCTGGTGGCCGGTTGCGCTACTAAAACCGAAACGCCAAAGCTAGACTACCAAACTGAAAACCGCAAAGTGGTGAGCTTGGAAGTGCCGCCCGATTTAGACAACCCTTCGCAAGGCAATATATACAACCTGCCCGCTGGCGGCTCAGTGCGGGCCAGCGATGTTGCCCGTAGCCAGCAGGCTGCTGCCAACAAAGCGGGTTCGCCGGTGTTGGCTGAGGTGAAAAACATCACCATGCAGCGAGAAGGTGGTGAGCGTTGGCTGAACATTGCCAACAAAAACCCAGCCGAAGTGTGGCCACTCTTGCACGCTTTCTGGCAAGAGCAGGGCTTCGTGATTGCCCGTGAAGAGCCGGGTATCGGCCTGATGGAAACCGATTGGGCAGAAAATCGCGCCAAACTGCCGCAAGACGGCCTGCGCCGCCTGTTTGAACGCGTCGGCTTGGGCGGTGTATATTCCACCGGCGAGCGCGACAAATTCACCATCCGCCTCGAGCGCAACAGCAAAGGCGGTACCGATGTATTCTTCACCCACCGCGGTATGAAGGAAACCTACGCCGACCACAACAAAGACACCACCATGTGGCAGCCTTCACAGCGCGATACCGCTTTAGAAGCTACGCTGCTCGGCCGCTTCATGCAGTATTTAGGTGCCGACGAACAACAAATTGAGCAAGCGCTGAAACAGCGGCAGGCTGCCGCCCCGCGCAACGGCGATTTGGCCAGCCTGGAAAAAGGCCGCCTGATTTTGCGCGGTAATCAAGCCCGCAATTGGCGTCGTGTCGGCCTTGCGCTCGACCGCATCGGCCTGAGCGTTACTGCCCAAAACACCCAACGCCAAGCCTATTTGGTTCAGGTGGCTCCTGCCGAAGGGAAAGCCGTGCGCACCGAGAAACCCGGCTTCTTCAGCCGCCTATTCGGCCGCAGCAGCAAACCTGCCGAACCGCAGGCACAGCCTGAATTTGTGGTGGCTGTGCAGCCGCAAGGCAATAACAGCAGCCAATTGGTGTTATCCAACAAAGACGGCAGCCCCTACCAAGGCGCGGATGCACAAACTTGGCTGGGCCGCCTGTATAACGAACTGCGCTGATGGCACAATGAGAAAGTAGCCTTTAATGCAGATTAAAGGCTACTTCTGTATTGTCTGTATTCAAGGCTACCTGAAAGTTTGTTGTATCCAAGAGGCTGTTTTTCCTTAATCCAACTATGCCGATAGTTTTCAGGTAGCCTTATCCCGCTCGCCAGGCAGCTTGGAAAGCCTTTATGGCAAACAAAAACAAATAGAGAACTGTTACAATACGCCGCATTTGTTTCCTTATTTTCGACCATCATTCAGGAGTTGCACATGCTTTTGTTCTTGCTAATTATTGTTGCCGTTGCCATCAGTTGGCTGGTTAAGGTTTACAACACCTTGCAAAGCAGTATGCAGAGCATTCGCGAAGGGTTTTCCAATTTGCAGGCTGGTTTGAAAAAACGCCAGCAGCTCAGTGGGCAGATTATCGAAATTGCATCCGGCTATTTGGAACACGAGCAAATCACGCAACTTAAAGTAGCTCAGGCTAACAATACCCAACATATGATGGCTATGGCGCAATCGTTTCCGCAACTGAAAGCTAATGCCACCTATCAAAAGCTGATGGGGCAGCTGGAGCGCTTGGAAAATGAAATTCTCGAGCGTCGTGAAAGCTACAACAACCGCGTGCGCCGTTTCAACAGCTACCGCAACTCCTTCCCCGCCGTGTTGGTGGCGCAGAAGCTGTCGTTTGGCACGGTGGAATATTTCAACAGCGATGATGAAAAATTTGATGCACAGGCACAGAGTTTTGCCCGCGACGATACCGAATGCTTGCAAAAAATTATTGGCAGCAGCGCACAGGCGGTTAAATCGGCATCCGAACACGCAACACGGGCAGCCAAAGAAGGTGTATCGCAGCTAAAACAGCAATATGGCGACAAACCTAATGTAGTAGATACCACGCAGGATGTAATAGCACAAAATGAGGAATCGCAGGATACCGGGCAGCCAAACGGTTCGCCACAATAAAAGATTGGCCGTTTATGTTTTCAGGTAGCCTTCCCGGCTACCCGAAAACATAGGCTGTTACAAAGCCGGAACAGGGTAAGGAGTATCCGGCTAATTTTTATTTGCCGAAAGGTTGCCTGAAAGCGCATCCTTTAACGGAAGTGAATTCAGAATTCGCCATTTCCGTCTCATTCGGATTCAAATGATCTATTGAAATCAAATTAATCCTAAATTTAACCTTTCTTGCTCTAACGCATATTGCCATGAATAAAACCAGACGCTACCTGAAACTTACCGCGCTGTTCACGATACTATTTATCCTGTTGCTGCTCGCGGGCAATGTGTTATTTATTTTGAAATACACCGCCGCAGCTGTAGCCTGTTTCCTGGCCGCCTTCCTGTGCATGGCCGGGCAGATGGCTTCGTTGGCCAAGTTTTTACGCGAAAAACAGCTGGTCGCCCAACAGATGCAGCAGGCTGTTTCACAGCAGGTAGAAAATGAAGCTCAACCGACAGGTAAGGAGGTAACGTGAAAAAATTAGTATTAGCCAGTACCAACGCCGGAAAATTGCGTGAATTCAACACTCTGTTTGTCAAACTCGGCTGGCAGGTATGTCCCCAGTCGGATTTTGCCGTGCCCGAATGCCCGGAACCGCATGTTAGTTTTGTGGAAAACGCGCTGGTAAAGGCACGGCATGCCAGCCGACATAGCGATTTGCCCGCACTGGCTGACGACAGCGGTATTTGCGCGCCTGCCCTAAACGGCGCACCGGGCGTGCTCTCCGCACGCTATGCCGGAGAGGAGCTGCGTTCTGATGCTGCTAACAACGCCAAACTGAGTGCTGACTTGGCTGCGCAGGCCAACCGCGCCGTGTATTACGTTTGCGTGCTGGTTTTAGTGCGCCACGCCGATGACCCGCAGCCGCTGATTGCAGAAGGTGTGTGGCACGGGCAATGGCAGGAACAGGCCGCCGGGAGCAACGGCTTTGGCTACGATCCACATTTCTACCTACCCGATTTGCAGCAAACTGCCGCCCAGCTTGCACCAGACACCAAAAACCAACTTAGCCACCGTGCTCAAGCTTTGCGGCAACTGGCAGAAAAAATCCGTGCCGGATTTTAACAGCATGAAACACCCGTTACCCATTCTTCAGGTCAAAGGCTACCTGAAAATAAACATAGTAAATTTTGCCAAAACAAACGCAGTGAGTTTTTGCGGAGCTAAAACTAATGCAGCAGGTTTCGTCAAAATCGGCATGGCCGGCTACGCTATGCTGCTGGCCGCCTGTTCTACCTTGCCCGCCAGTGCCGAACCTGCTAGGAACAACATCATTAGCGGCGAAGTGGTTCGTGCGTGGGACGGTGATACGCTACATCTGCAAGACCACCGCTCCGGTCAACGGCATAAACTCCGCCTTGCCGGCATCGATGCGCCGGAATTGGAGCAAGCCCAGGGCAAAGCCTGCCGCGACCGTTTGGCCGAACAAGTGCTGCATCGACAAGTACAGGCCGAAATCGTGGATACCGACCGCTACGGCCGCAAAGTGCGCACAAATCCGCCTAAATGGCCAGGATATCAACCGACAGCAGGTGGCCGACGGCTGCGCCTGGCACTATCGCCGCTACGCCCGCGAATGGCAGAGCGAGGCCGAATATGCCGCTTATGCGGAAGCTGAGGTGCAAGCCAAAAACCAGCGGTTCGGTCTGTGGCGGCAAGCTTCTCCACAGGCACCGTGGCAGTTTCGTCATCGGCAGCCACAACAGTATTGGCATTGAAAAGGCCACCTGAAAATGTGAGCCTCAACGAAGCTAAAACGAGGTTGCAACAAAGTAAAAACGGATGGAATAAGCTTTGCCGAAACCAGGCATCTGCTTAATCAAAATCGTTCGCAATAAAACCGCCTATCCCTGCCAACACAATGCTATAATTTACAAATTTTTCCGCCGCCGTGCGGGTTAACTTTATTCAGAAAGACAATATGGCAGCCTTCAACACACAAAAAGTCCTGTCCGTACACCACTGGACTGACGCCTATTTCACCTTCACCTGCACCCGCGACGACAGCCTGCGCTTTGAAAACGGCCAATTCGTCATGGTCGGCCTGCTGGTGGACGGCAAACCTCTGATGCGTGCCTACAGCGTGGCTTCCGCCAACTGGGAAGAGCATCTCGAATTTTTCAGCATTAAAGTGCCAGATGGCCCGCTCACCAGCCGCCTGCAGCACCTCAAAGTTGGCGACGAAGTGCTCATCAGCAAAAAGCCCACCGGCACCCTGATTTGTGGTGATTTAAATCCCGGTAAACATCTCTATTTGCTCTCAACCGGCACTGGTATTGCCCCGTTTTTAAGCATCACCAAAGATCTGGAAGTGTATGAGCAGTTTGAAAAAGTGATTCTCGTGCACGGTGTGCGCTATAAAAAAGACCTCGCCTACTACGATCGCTTCACCCAAGAGCTGCCTAATCACGAATACCTGGGTGAAATGATTCGTGAGAAACTGATTTACTACCCAATTGTTTCTCGTGAGGAATTTCAACATCAAGGTCGTCTCACCGATTTGATGCGGAGCGGCAAACTGTTCGAAGATATCGGCCTGCCACCGATTAACCCACAAGACGACCGTGCTATGCTGTGTGGCAGCCCGGCCATGCTCAAAGACACCAGTGATGTGCTCAACAGCTTTGGCTTAACTGTGTCGCCCAAAATGGGGCAGCGCGGCGATTATCTGATTGAGCGCGCGTTTGTAGACCAATAAAGTTTGAGTATTTTAGTGAAGAAAAGGCTACCTGAAAACGCAGCGAGGCGAAGTTTCTGCGAAGCTAAAATTTCCGGTAGCCTTTGAGGACGGATGGATTGCTGCCTTGTGTGAGAAATGGGCTCTCTATCAGCTGCTGTCTGCTTTTGGCAAATACAGAATCAGTGCTGTTTTCCAGTGTATCAGCAATATGGTTATCGATTCATCCCGTACCAGTAAAGGCAGCACGATGGATTCACCGCATGTAATCAGGTTGGCGGTGATGTCGTAGTAGAACAGGTTGCTTGTCGGTACGCTGTCGAGCAAGTGCAGTAAAGTAGAGCAAATAGCAGAATTGGTGTAGGGTGGGATATATTGCTTGAATGAAAACTGCACTCAAGATGCAGTTTCATGATCAGGGTTGTCCAGCTAGTGAACAAGAAAGTTTTCGATTAAATGACAGGTAGCTCGCGGATAGGTAGAAATTGTAGACACCTACAGCATAACGTAATTCTTCGTTATTACTGTCTAGCCAAGAGGGCAGTCTGGTGTGGGAATCGGTGTGGCAGTGTTAGTAGACGTCGACTGGAGTCTTCATGTTTTATCAGACATAGAAGGGGAGAACTTGAGAAATTTAGCGGGACTTGTTTTACTTGTTTTTATTTTGTTTAAGCTTTGCTTTCAGGCGGCCTTCGTAGCGGATTCACATACTTTGTGATGTGAGTTGGCGAGTATAAGCTTAAGCTGCTCAGGCATATGGGAAGATGCAACGTTGTATGATAAATATATAAGAAAAGGCTTAACTATTTTTAGTTAAGCCTTTGGCTTTTTGGTCGGAGTGAAAGGATTCGAACCTTCGACCCCTTGCACCCCATGCAAGTGCGCTACCAGACTGCGCCACACTCCGACTTCCGAAAAAAACGATTCTAAGCTGTTTTTTGCGGCTTGGCAAGGACTGCTTCGATTTTTTCTAAAATTACCTGCAAATCCTGCCAAACTTCTTCAGCAGTGGCAGCGGGGCGATTTAGGCTGTCGTGGCCGTTTAGATTGAAACGGTCGATGTAGGTGGGGAAACTGCCGCTTAATTTACGGATCTTCACCACATCTTGCCGGGTGTATTGGTTGCCGCCATGGCCGATCACTACGCCGTTATCTTGCTGCCATTGGAAGAATTGTTCGGGCTGGATATCGGCTAGATAGCACAATTCTTCCAGGCTGAAGTAGCGTTTAACTGGAATGGGCGGTAAGGCGCGTTCAGTTTTGTTTACCATAGTGGTGTTCCACCATGCCTTTGAGTTTTTGGCTGGCGTGGAAGGTTACCACTCGGCGAGCGGTAATCGGAACTTCTTTGCCGGTTTTGGGATTGCGGCCAGGGCGTTGCGGTTTGTCACGCAGTTGGAAGTTGCCGAAGCCGGAAATTTTGATTTCCTCACCGCGTTCTAAAGTGGCGCGGATCTCTTCGAAGAAGAGTTCAACGATTTCTTTTGCATCGCTCTTGCTAATATTGCTGACTTTTTCTACCAGAATATTGGCCAATTCTGCTTTAGTGAGTGTCATTGAGTTTACCTCTAAAGTTACTAAGTTGAGAATTATCGCTAATTACTTTTTAGAAATCAAGTGAATGCTGCTACATGCGGAAAAATCTGTGAAATGAGACGACAGATTATGTGGCAATTTGTTCATTATGCCTATAAACAGTGGATTTCACTGGCAGCTGTTCCAAAAAGGCTACCTGAAAAATGGCTGTGCTTTGATATGGCCAAAGCTCATTTTTCTACAATGCGAGCTAACGCAGTAGGAAGAAAACCAGTGCTTTGGCTATATTTGCAGCCAGGTTTGTAGTGCGACTGGATTTTCGATAGTAAGCCAGGCGGTGTTGGCGGCGGCAAGCCGTACAGTGGCAGAGGTGTGATACAACACGCCGTATCGGAAGTAGTGCAATTTGGCTTGGCTGCTGGCTTTCTGCTGCTGCCATTGAACGGCGAAGTCATTGGTAGCATAGCCGTTGATGGCAATGATGCGGTCGCCTGCAGCAAGGCCTGCTTGTTCGGCACTGCCGCCGTTGAGTACGTGGCTTAGGGTGATGTCGCTGCTGTTTTGCTGGAAGCGGGCACCGAAGTCGTTGGCTGGCAGAGTAGGGGGTAACAGCCCGCAGCCGCCGTTGTGCGAGGGTGGCAAGGGCAACCAATGCAGGCGCAAGCCAGCGTGGGCGAGGGCGGTTTCGAAAGGCAGGGCTTGGGTGCTGCGGATGAGTTGGTTAAACAGGCTACGTAAGTCGAGGCCAGTGATGGTTTGGGCAAGCTCTTCCCATTCGGTTTCGTGCAGGGGTTGTTTTCTGGTTAGCCAGTCCTGATAGAGGGCTTGCATGATGCTGTCGAGACTATGCCAGCTTTGCTTGCGTATGTACAGGTCGAGGCAAAGGGCGGCGAGGGTGCCTTGCTGGTAGTAGCTGGTAATGACATTGGGACTGTTCTCGTTTTGCTTATAGTATTTGTCCCAGGCGTGGAAGCTGGATTGGGCTAGGGTTTGCAGGCGGTGTCCGGGATTGCGGTGCACACGGGTGATGGTTTTAGCTAAGAGTTCGAGATAGGCGGTGGGGCTGATACAACCGCTACGCACGAGGAATAGGTTGTCGTAATAGGAGGTGATGCCTTCGAATGCCCATAAAAGCTCGGTGTAGGCTTCTTGGTTGAGATCGGATTGGGCAAGGGCGGCGGGTTTGATGGATTTGACGTTCCAGGCGTGGAAGTATTCGTGGGAAATCAGGCCGAGCAGCTGGGTGTAGTTGGCAGAGGCTTCGGCAAGGTTATTTTCAGGTAGCCAGCTGCGATCGGCGAGCAGGGCAGTGGATGATGTGTGCTCGAGGCCGCCGTAGACGTGATCGCCCAGGTGCAGCAAGAAGGTGTAGTGCGTAAATGGGGCGGGGCTGGGGAAGAATTGGAGTTGGGCGGTGCAGATGGCTTGGGTGTCGGCCAGCAGGCGTTGACGGTCGAAGTCGGGGTAGTGGCCGCTGAGGACGATGCGATGTGGAATGCCGGCAGCGGTGAATTCGAGAATTTCGAGGGTGCCGGATTCAAGCGGGCAATCGATAAGATGACGGTAGTTGTTTGCTTGGTAGAGATGGTTATCCAGCCTGGGCAGGGCGGTGGCAGTTTGCCATTGGCTGGGGAAACAGAGTTCGACTTGGTGTGGCTCTTCGGTGTGTGAGGCTACCTGAAAAAACAGGGCGGCGCCGTCGAAGAAGGCGCGTTCGCTATCTAAATAGCAGCCGCGTACGGAGAGATCGAAGGCATAAACGTCGTATTCAATGAGCCAGTCGCCGGGTGTGTTTTCTTCGGCCTGCCAGATATTTTTGCTGACGGCTTGTAAGTTGGCAGTTTGGCCGTTACAGCTGGCTTCAATACGGACGATGTGCCGGGCAAACTCGCGAATCATATAGCTACCGGGCACCCAGTTGGGCAGGGTGAGGCGGACGGCTTGGCTGCCGCAGTGGCTGAAACGCAGGCAGACGCGGAAGAGATGCTGTTCAGGCAAGGGAGTAATGGTGTAGTGGAGCATTTGCTTGTTTCGCTAGAACTGAATGGGATACAGCTTTTTCAGGAAACCTGTTTTGTTAAAAATGAAAATTTGCTTTATATACTGTTTAAGTTACATGCAATACCAGTATTAAAGGAGAGTACAGCTATCTTTCAATATAGAGAATAGAGATTTTTCATGAGAACATAAACCTATAACTACAAAGTAGTGCGGCAGTTTGCCGTGATGACGGTGGTTGGGGTGTGGTTGGAATATTGGTTAGAGTAACTGTGACTGCACAGCTCTATTTTCCGCAGCTGAATCTATCTGAGTTGGGGCCGTGGTTCCCTTCTGGCCGTTTACGTCCACCGCATACCAATGCCATTATTTTTGTATTCGGTAGCTGTGGCTTAATTGCCACATCTTAATTATGGTGCAGCACGCTTGTAACGCTCGTCTATATGGCGGTTGACTACCAGCCTTTACATTCTGGAGCTGGCAGCTGGTGATTCTGCTGGCGGCGGTTGCCCTGCCAATGAACTATACCAAGGAAATTGGAGTATACCGATCAATATTGCCTACTACTACGACAAATTCAAAACGCACTACGATGAAGAGGAGCGGCACATCATCGATGATAATGATTCGATCAATAACAACAACCAGACTCCCTAAAGCCGTGAATACGGAGCACAACAATGAATACATCCCTCTTTAAACTGGCAATTTCCGGAACTACTACATTACTGGCATCGTCGCAATCAGCTTTATCAGGCTGATATGGCTAATTTTGTCGCAAAGTAAAGTTAAGATACCGGCCAAAGGCGAAGATGTAAAAACCACCGGCCACAATTGGAACGGCATCGAGGAATACAACGATCCGCTGTCACACTCTAGTGTTTTACCTCATATTATTCTGATTTGACTGTTTTCCATCGGCTATCCTAACCACCTATGTGTGGGGTAAAGCTAATCCGAGTAGTGCCACCAAGCCCGCAGCAACAACAGCGTCCGCTCTTGCATCTGCCGGCGCTTCGTCAGCTAGTGCTGCTTCCTCTGCATCGCAGCCTGCAGCCAAGTAAGAAAGCATCCATTTGAAGGCTACCTGAAAAATGCCTTAGCTTTTTCAGGTAGCCTTTCCTATACGCCGCGTTTACAATATAGCCAAATCTTCTTTACAGGACGCAAATCATGCTAGATATCCAACTTTTCCGCACCGATGCGGCCGCCGTTGCTACCAAACTGGCGCAGCGCGGTTTTGTTTTCAACCCTACTGTCTTCGACGCGCTGGAAGCGCATCGTAAGGCCCTGCAGATGCGTACCGAAGAGCTGCAATCACGGCGCAACAGCGTGTCCAAACAAATCGGCGCGCTCAAAGGGCAGGGTAAGCACGCCGAAGTCGAAGCAGCCATGTCCGAAGTGGCGAAAATCAAAACTGATTTAGAACGGGCTGATACCGATTACCAAACCGTACAGGCACAAATCGACACTCTGTTGCTCAGTATTCCAAATCTGCCACATGAGAGCGTGCCGGCCGGCAAAGATGAAACCGAAAATGTAGAAGTGCGTCGCGTGGGCAGCCCGCGCCAATTTGATTTCGAAATCAAAGACCATGTGGACTTAGGCGAAAAGCTCGGTCTCGACTTTGAAACTGCTGCTGCGCTTTCCGGCGCCCGCTTCAGCCTGATGAAAGGCCAAGTTGCCCGCCTGCACCGTGCCTTGGCGCAATTTATGCTCGACACCCACACCCAACAGCACGGCTACACAGAGTGCTATACACCTTATATCGTCAGCGACAGCACCCTCATCGGCACAGGCCAGCTGCCCAAATTCGGTGAAGATCTGTTCCACGTTACCCGTGGTGGCAACGAGAGCAAAACCATGCAATACCTTATTCCCACTGCCGAAGTAACTCTGACCAACACCGTGCGCGAGCGCATCCTGTCCGCCAATGCACTACCTATCAAGCTTACCGCCCATTCACCCTGTTTCCGCAGCGAAGCCGGTTCACACGGCAAAGACACACGCGGCCTTATCCGCCAGCACCAGTTCGACAAAGTGGAAATGGTGCAAATCGTCCACCCAGAACACTCCTATGCCGCACTAGAAGAAATGGTCGGCCACGCCGAGCGCATCCTACAATTGCTCGAACTGCCTTACCGCGTTATTACCCTGTGTACCGGCGACATGGGCTTCGGTGCCGCCAAAACCTACGATTTGGAAGTGTGGGTGCCCGCGCAAAACACCTACCGCGAAATCTCCAGCTGCTCCAACTGCGAAGATTTCCAAGCCCGCCGCATGAAAGCCCGCTTCAAAGATGAAGATGGTAAAAATCGCTTAGTGCACACCCTGAACGGCTCCGGCTTGGCAGTAGGTCGTACCTTAGTGGCGGTGTTAGAAAACCACCAAAATGCCGACGGCAGCATCAACATCCCTGCTGCCTTGCGCCCCTATTTGGGCGGCGTGGACAAGCTTGTTCCCTAAGCCTAAAGGCTACCTGAAAACCTATTTTTGGTTTTTCAGGTAGCCTTCATGTAATATCAATTAGCTGACTAGATGATAGATTTACACTGCCATTCCAATGTTTCAGATGGTGCTCTGCCACCACGCGAAATGGTGAAACTAGCACACGCCAATGGTTGTACCTTGCTTGCGCTTACCGACCACGACCACACCGGCGGCCTGGACGAAGCACGGCAGGAAGCGCAAGCCTTGGGCATTCGGCTGATAAACGGCGTGGAAGTCTCCGTGAGCTGGCGCAAGCGCACCATCCATATCGTTGGCCTCAATTTCGATGACACCGATGCCGTACTGCAAAACCTGCTGGCCAGGCTGCGGCGCGGACGGCTGGAGCGTTTTTTGCGCATGGCGGAAAAGCTTGAGAAGAAAGGCCTTGCCGGTGCCTGCGAGGGCGCGCTCGCGCTGGTGCCCAACCGTGAAATGGCCAGCCGCACCCATCTGGCGCAATGGCTGATGGAACAAGGCCATGTGCGTAATAAACAGCAGGCTTTTAAAAAATATTTGGGTGATGGTAAACCTGGCTACGTAAGGCATGAATGGGCTACGCTCGAAGAGGCCGTAGCTGCTATTTTGGGTGCAGGCGGCATTGCAGTTGTTGCCCACCCCATCCGCTACGGCCTCTCTGCCACCGCTCAGCGTAATTTATTCACTGAATTTAAAGCGCTGGGTGGGCAGGCTATTGAGGTGCACAGCAGCACCACCGACTTGAACGACCGCCTCAACTACGCCCGCCTCGCTGAGCAACACGGCTTTCTGGCCAGCGCTGGTAGCGATTTCCATCGCATAGGCGACTTCGGCAGCGGTCGCCTCGGTGCATGCCCGCCACTGCCCGAGCGCTGTCGGCCGGTTTGGCAAGAATTTTGCTTGTAGTACTCCATTCACGCACTAATGCTTTGTGCACGGGAAAACGATATAAGGAAATGAACCATGATCAAACAGTTTGAAATCAACAACTATGTGAGAAAGCAGCTGCAAGACTACCTTACTGAGAAAAAGCTCACGCTGGAGCAGGCCATGGCTGAAGAAATAAGCAACAACGAAATTGCCGCCATCGTGCATGCCGGCCTGCCCGGCATGGTGCGCAAGATTTATTCCCTAGGCAAAATGCAAACCTTCTTCTGGGAAAAGCGCGAACTTATCCAGGGATTTATTGCAGACCGACTGCAAAGTGTGAATGGAGAAAAGACAAAAAAAGCTAAATAAGGTAACCTGCCGAAAAGTGTCAGGCTGTATTCCTCGTGAGGAAGGAATGTAGGACTGATAATCGAAGATTTTATTAATAATTAGAGGAGTGATAAATATGTTTTTGGTTTTACTAGCCCTGATTTTGGCCGGTGTAGTGGCTTTCTTCTTTTTCCGCAACCGTCGCATTGAACAGGAAATTGAGCGCCAGCGCCGTGAAGAGGAAATTGAGCGTATCTTGGAGCGCAAAAAACAGGAAATCGAGCAGAACAGAACGCTGAACTGATTGCTTGATTGGGCACTGCGCGCGCTATTGCTCAAATTGCCGAAAAAGGCTACCTGAAACCTTTAGGTAGTCCTTTTTTATATCGCACGCTGGCTAATAAGCAACACTATTTCTCTATTTTTCCTTCTTTATCTTGCATTGTTTCAGCTTTGGTTTGCTGCCGCTTGGCACGGGGGTGGGTATCATCGTACACGCGAGCGAGATGGTCGAAATCCAGCTTGGTGTAGTGCTGGGTGGTGGCGAGCTGACTGTGGCCGAGCAGCTCTTGTACAGCACGGATGTCGCGGGTGTTTTGCAACAGGTGGCTAGCATAGCTGTGGCGCAACATATGGGGACTGAGGTGGCAGCTGCCGTAACGGGCGGCGAATTGTTGCAGGCGTTTTTGGATTTGGCGGGCACCGAGGCGGCGGCCGGTACGGCCGGTGAAGAGGGCTGTTTCGTTGGGCGCGGCGGTACGGGTTTTCAGGTAGCCTTCGAGGGTGCGGATACTTTGAGCGGTGAGGGGAAGATGGCGTTGTTTGCAGCCTTTACCGGTGACGGCCACCCAACCGCTTTGCAGGTTAAGGTCGGCCAGGTTGAGAGCACAGGCTTCAGCAAGGCGCAGGCCGCTGCCGTAGAGCAGCTCAAAGATGGCAAGGTCTCGACTGTCGAGCAGATTTTCTGGGGCTTGGTCGAGGAGTTGGTTAAGCGGCTCGGCAGGTACAGCTTTGGGCAGGCGTTCAGGGGATCTGGGGGCTTTAAGACCGTGGGTGGGGTCGGTTTTCAGATAGCCTGTTCGCACCAGCCAGCGGCAAAATTGCCGCCAAGCGCTGAGGCGGCGGGCGATGCTGTGTGGGTGCTGGTTTTGTTGGCCAAGCTGGCGCAGGGCGGCGGTGAACAATGGTCGGGCAAGTGCGCTTTGCGGCTGAAAATTGGCCAGCCAGGCGAGGTCTCGGCGGTAGGCGGCTAGGGTGTGAGGGGAGTGGTTTTGCTGTTGCAGGCTGTGCAGCCAGGCTTCGATTTGTGCTATCCAACCGCTGCTCATTGCTCTGCTCTGTGGTGAGTAAAATGGGCGCGGAAGGCGGCGGGAGTATGCTCGATAAGCTGGGCGGCGTAGTTGAAAAACACCATGCCGCATTGTACGCGGGCGATTTCGGTGTGGTCGGCTGCCCGGGAGAGTTTGGCGAAAAACGGGAAACCGGCCTTGCCAATTTCGCCTAAGGCTACCTGAACTAGCAGCTCTTCGCCATGAAAGGCTTGGGCACGGTATTGCACGACAGCATCGGCCATAATCAGACCGGCACCGAAGGCATCGGTTTCAGTGCAGCCGTGCGCGGCAAGAAAGCGTAAGCGGGCTTCGTGGGCGATGCGCAAAACGGCATCGTTGGCAAGGTGGTTACCATAGTTGAGGTGGCCGACTTCTAGCATGATGCGGGTTTCAAAACAGAAGTGTTCCGGCAGGTTGATTTGGATGCGCTGAGCGGCTGGCATACTAGGGCTCCGCTGATTAAAAACCATGTTATCTTAGCATTTGTTGCCTAATTATTGAACGTGTTGCAACAACATTCTGTAAAAAGGCTACCTGAACTAGCAGCTCTTCGCCATGAAAGGCTTGGGCACGGTATTGCACGACAGCATCGGCCATAATCAGACCGGCACCGAAGGCATCGGTTTCAGTGCAGCCGTGCGCGGCAAGAAAGCGTAAGCGGGCTTCGTGGGCGATGCGCAAAACGGCATCGTTGGCAAGGTGGTTACCATAGTTGAGGTGGCCGACTTCTAGCATGATGCGGGTTTCAAAACAGAAGTGTTCCGGCAGGTTGATTTGGATGCGCTGAGCGGCTGGCATACTAGGGCTCCGCTGATTAAAAACCATGTTATCTTAGCATTTGTTGCCTAATTATTGAACGTGTTGCAACAACATTCTGTAAAACAGCTGTGTAAATACCTTGACAAAATCTGCTCCAAACCCATATGCCTTGCAAGAAAACAATATGCAAAGGAAATAATCATGCGATACGACAAATTAACCGCTAAATTCCAACAGGCCTTGCAAGAAGGCCAGAGTTTGGCCTTGGCTGCGGATAGCAGCTATCTGGAAGCAGGTTTCGTGTTAAAAGCCCTGCTTGACGACCAAAACAGCGGAACATCTGCACTGTTGGCTCATACGGGCGTGAACGTGCCGCAAGTGAAGCAGCGTTTGCAGCAACATTTAAATAGCCTGCCGAAAGTGTCCGGCCAGGGGGGCGATATTCTGCCCAGCCGCGAATTACAGGCGGTGTTGAATCTGACGGATAAGGCCGCCGTCAAACGCGGCGATGCCTATATCGCCAGCGAACTTTTCCTGCTCGCCTTGGTGCAGCAGAACGATGCGACTGGCAAAATCCTGAAAGAAGCCGGTGCGACCGAACAAAACATCAATGCCGCAATTGATGCGGTACGCGGAGGACAAAACGTGAACGATGCCAATGCCGAAGACCAACGCGATGCTCTGAAAAAATACACGCTTGACCTGACCCAGCGCGCCCGCGACGGCAAACTCGACCCCGTTATCGGTCGCGACGACGAAATCCGCCGCGCGATTCAGGTATTGCAACGTCGCACCAAAAACAACCCCGTGCTGATCGGCGAACCTGGCGTGGGTAAAACCGCCATTGTCGAAGGTTTGGCGCAACGCATCGTCAACGGCGAAGTGCCCGAATCCCTGCGCAACAAACGCCTGCTGGTTTTGGATTTGGCGGCATTGATTGCCGGCGCAAAATACCGCGGCGAATTTGAAGAACGCTTGAAAGGCGTGTTGAACGACTTGGCGAAAGACGACGGCAACACCCTGATTTTCATTGACGAAATCCATACCTTGGTCGGCGCTGGCAAAACCGACGGCGCGATGGACGCGGGCAATATGTTGAAACCAGCTTTGGCGCGCGGCGAATTGCACTGCATCGGCGCGACCACTTTGGACGAATACCGCCAATACATCGAAAAAGATGCGGCACTCGAACGCCGCTTCCAAAAAGTATTGGTCGGCGAACCCAGCGTGGAAGACACCATCGCCATTCTGCGCGGTTTGCAGGAACGCTATGAAATCCACCACGGCATCGACATCACCGACCCTGCCATCGTTGCCGCCGCAGAATTGAGCGACCGTTACATCACCGACCGCTTCCTGCCTGACAAAGCGATTGATTTGATTGATGAAGCCGCCAGCCGCATCAAAATGGAGTTGGACAGCAAGCCCGAGCAGATGGACAAACTCGACCGCCGCATCATCCAGCTAAAAATGGAAAAAATGCATGTTGCCAAAGAAAGCGACGACGCCAGCAAAAAACGTTTGGAACTGATAGACGAAGAAATTGACGGTCTGCAAAAAGAATACGCCGATTTGGACGAAATCTGGAAAGCCGAAAAAGCCGCGTCTTCCAGCACCGCCGACATCAAAAAACAGATGGACGACATTAAAATAAAAATCGAGCAGGCCAAACGCCAAGGCGACTTTGCCCGTGCGTCCGAACTCGAATACGGCGAGTTGCCGAAATTGGGCGCACAGTTGCAGGCGGCGGAAAGCAACCCCGACGGCAAAAAACAAAACAAACTCTTCCGCACCGAAGTCGGCGCGGACGAAGTGGCCGAAATTGTATCGCGCATGACTGGTATCCCCGTCGCCAAAATGATGGAGGGCGAACGCGACAAACTATTGAAAATGGAAGAAGTATTGCACCGCCGCGTGGTTGGACAAGACGAAGCCATGCGTGCTGTGTCCGACGCCATCCGCCGCAGCCGCTCCGGCCTTGCCGATCCGAACAAACCTTACGGCAGCTTCCTGTTCCTAGGCCCGACCGGCGTGGGTAAAACCGAGTTGTGCAAAGCCCTGGCAGGCTTCCTGTTTGACAGCGAAGACCACCTCATCCGCATCGACATGTCCGAATACATGGAAAAACACGCCGTTGCCCGCCTCATCGGCGCACCTCCGGGCTATGTCGGCTACGAAGAGGGCGGCTACCTGACCGAACAAGTCCGCCGCAAACCGTACAGCGTGATTCTTTTGGACGAAGTGGAAAAAGCCCATCCCGACGTGTTCAACATCCTGCTGCAAGTATTGGATGACGGTCGTTTGACCGACGGGCAAGGTCGCACTGTGGACTTCAAAAACACTGTCATCGTCATGACTTCCAACATCGGCAGCCAGCACATCCAACAAATGGGCACGCAGGACTACGATGCCGTGAAAGAAGCGGTGATGGAAGAAGTGAAAGCCTACTTCCGCCCCGAAATGATCAACCGTATTGATGAAGTGGTCGTGTTCCACGGCTTGGATCAGGAGAATATCCGCAGCATCGCGAAAATCCAGCTCAAAGGCTTGGAAAAACGTTTGGAAGCGCAGCACCTGCACTTGAAAGTAGACGATGCCGCTTTGGATTTGATTGCCGAAGCCGGTTTCGACCCCGTGTACGGCGCACGCCCGCTCAAACGCGCCATCCAATCGGAAATCGAAAACCCGCTGGCCAAAGCCCTGCTCGAAGGCAAATACGCACCAGACAGCACGATTCATGTGAAAGAAGAAGGCGGCAGATTAGTGTTTGCCTGATTTGAAGGCTTGAATGTTTGAAACAGCAGGCTACCTGAAAATGATTAAACCGATATTTTCAGGTAGCCTGCTTTACATCACGCGGGAAATGCGTTATGTGAAAACTACAGCAAGCTACAATTTCACACAAAAAGGAAACCATATGATATGGATTTCAATAACCTGCTCAACCAAGTATTTGGTGCCGTGCAGTAAAGCGGCAACCAAGTGATGTCTGATAACAATCCGCTCAACTCGTTCGGTGGCGGGCGTTAATCGGCGGGCTGGCTGCGATTCTGCTGAAAAAAGGCGGCGCGAAATCATTGCTGAAGGCCGGTTCGGCTGCTGCCTTGGGGATGATGGCCTATCAGGCCTACCAAAGCTGGCAGGGAGGCCGGCAAAACAACACGGTAGCCGCTTTGCCTGAAGCGGCTTTTGCAGCGCAGGGGCAGCCGGCTGAAGAGCGCAGCCGCGTGATTTTGCGCACCATGATTGCTGCCGCGGCTTCAGACGGCTTGATTGATGAAATGGAAAAGCAGCTGATTGCCCAAGAGGGTGGTGCCGATGCCGAATTGCAGCAGTGGCTGGCCAACGAATATGCCCGTCCGGCTTCTATTAACGAGCTGGCCGAGGCGGTGGGCGGTGATCAGGCGCTGGCTGCCGAAGCCTATTTGGTTGCCCGCGCGGTTTGCGGCGATTTGGTGCGCGGTGAGATTGCCTTCTTGTCCCGGCTGTCGCAGGCTTTGGGGCTGGATGACGGTTTGGTGGAGCAGTTGGAGTTGGCACAATAAAACACCAGCCGTTTGGTATAAGCAAAAGGCTACCTGAAAATTTTCAGGTAGCCTTTAATCCGTTCTGAACGAAGCATCACACCGCAGGCGGGGTTTCTTTGGCGGGTTCGGCGGCTTCATCTGCCGGGGCTGGAGCAGCCGGCTCAGCGGCAGGTACGGTTTCTTTTTCCGGGCTGGCGGCTGGGGCGGGTTCGGTGGTGTTGGCAGGATTGAACACGGTGGCATCGGCAGCGGCGTCGGCTTCGTCTAAGTCGTTTTGCAGGGGTACGGGCGCATCGTGCGGCACGAGTTGTACGCGCTGCTCGGCGTTGCCGGCATGGGCTTCCGGGGCTTGCTCGGCCAGGTAGGAGAGGGTAACGCTTTGGCCGCTGCGCTGTTCGAGCTGGCTGCGGTAGGCTTCGGGCGTCATCAATTCTTCGGCACCACGGCTCAGCTGGGCGAATACGTTTTGATAGCTGCGGGTGAGCTCGTCCACTGCTTCGGCGGTGTCGATAAAGTGGTGGTTTACGGCTTCGCGATAGTCTTGCAGGGCTTTTTTGGCTTCTTCCAATTCGGCTTGCTGTTTGCTGTTGCCACGTTTGAACAGCAGGGTGATGAGCATGCCGATAAGGAAGCCGCCGAGGCCGGTGAGGATAAATTGGGTAATGAGGGGCAGGTTGTTCATGGGATTTTCCTTTGTGGTGGACGGGCGGTATAGCTATTGTATAGCAATTTAGGCGGTTTGTTGCCTTGTGTAAAGGCTACCTGAAAAGTTTGCTGCGTTAATGCAGCACTCTCTGCGGATTATCTGCGCTGTGGCCGGTTTCTTCTTCGGGCAGGCCTTGGTAGATATCGAATTCGATGCGGGCACCCACGGCGTGGCAGAAGCTGATTACTCGGGGAGAAAAGCCGATGGCCGGGGTGGAGTCGCGCTCGTCGGTGCTCACGGTGAGCACAACCATCAAGTAGGCTTCGAGCCGGTGGGCTTTGGCTAACTCGGCAATTTTGTCTTGTACCGGCAGTAAGGCGGCGATGAGTTCGTCGGCGATTTCGTTTAGGCGGAACACGTCATCGCCACGCAGCACGGGTGTGCCGTATTGCCAGCTGGCATGCTGCAGCACTCTGCCGCCTATGCTGCTGCCCTCATACACCGCGCGGGTGGGGGCAAGATTGAGGGCGGCGCTGACGGCGTCGGGGGCGAAACCGCGGCCGGTGAGGGCGAAGTAGAGATAGCATTCGTTGAGGTTGGGCGTATCCATCGACTTATTTTCATTGGATTAAATAGACGGCGAGGCGGATAAGGAGCAGGCTCATCAGCGCGGCGATGATGTCGTCCAGCATCACGCCGAAGCCACCGCCCACTTGGCGGTCGAACCAGCGGATGGGCGGCGGTTTCACCGCATCAAAGAAGCGGAAGGCAGCGAAGGCGGCCAGCCACCACGCCCAAGATTGCGGCGTGAAGGCGAGCACCAGCAGCATGGCCACGATTTCGTCCCACACGATGCCGCCGTAGTCGTGCACGCCGAGGGTGGCTTCGGTTTGGTTGCAAATCCAGATGCCGACGGCAAACAGGGGCAGGCACAGCAGGGCGAGCAGCCAGCCGTCGATGCCCAGCGCCATCAGCGCGGCGGCGAGGGGCAGGGCGGGCAGGGTGCCGAAAGTGCCGGGGGCAATCGGGGCGAGGCCGCTGCCGAAGCCGAAACCGAGGAAACAGGTGGGGCGGCGCAGCAGCCAGGCGAAAGTGGGGCGGAATGCGGGTTTTTGTTTAGCCAAAGTGGTCGAATCCTAAATGGGAAAGGTGCAGTTCGCTGCCGTTGGTACGCAGCAGTTTCAGGTAGCCTGTGTCGTTGATGCAACCGATGCGGGTTACGGGCGTGCGGCTGCTTTCGGCCGCGGCGAGCACGGCTGGGCGCGCTTGCGGCGGGGCGGTGAACAATAATTCGTAGTCGTCGCCGCCGGCGAGGGTGAGCTCGTATACGGTTTGTTCGGGCAGGCATTGGCGCAGGCCGGGCGCGGTGGGCACCAGGTCGGCGTCTAGCTCTGCGCCCACGTTGGAGGCGCGCAGGATGTGGCCGAGGTCTTGGGCCAGGCCGTCGGAAATATCCTGCGCCGCCGTGGCAACGGGCAGCAGGGCTTGGCCGAGGGATACGCGCGGAGTGGGGCGCAGGCGGGCGGCTTCACATTCGGCAAACAGGTTTTCAGGTAGCCTGATGTTCTGCCAGATGTGGTGCAGGGCGGCGGCGGCCAGGCCGATTTGGCCGGACACCCAAATATCGTCACCATTTTGCGCACCGCTGCGACGCAGGCCTTGGCCCGCGGGCAGCTCGCCGGTGATGGCCACGTTGAAAACGAGATCGCCTTTGGTGGTGTCGCCGCCGATGAGGGTGATGCCGTATTGGCACAGCATGGCGAACAGGCTGCCTGAAAATGCTTCCAGCCAGCCGGGATTGAGCTCGGGCAGGGCGACGCTGAGCATCACCCAGCGCGGCCGCGCGCCCATGGCGGCCATATCGGAAATGTTTACGGCCAGGATTTTGTGCGCGAGGTCGGCAGGGGCGACATCGGGGAAGAAGTGGCGGCCAGCCAGCAGCATATCGCTGCTGAAGCATAAATCATGGCCGGGGCGCGGGCGGACGATGGCGGCATCGTCGCCGATGCCGAGCAGGAGCTCGGGGTCGGCCGGCTGTTCGGCAGTGAGGTATCGGTGGATGAAGTCGAATTCGCCGAGGGGTTTTGTAGTGGATTGGGGCATAGCGGGGTGTTTGGGTATAGGGTGGAGGCTACCTGAAAACGAAGTTTCCAAAGGAAGCTGAGTTTCTGCGAAGCTAAAACTAAGCTGCAACGAGGTTAAAACTAGTAGAGAGAGTTTCTGTGAAGCTAAAAATTTTCAGGTAGCCTTTGGTTTATGTTTTCGTTTTGCTGAAGCCGCAGTGTTTTGCTGCGTGGGAACTTGGCTTGGGCTGGGCTGGAGGATTGTTGTTTATTTCGTTGAAGCCGCATTTTCAGGTAGCCTCTAATCGCGCACGTAGATGGTTTCTACGTCGTAATCGTCGTTATCCCAATCATCTTCGTCATCGGGCTCGGCGGGGGGCAGGGTGTGGCTGAGGGCGGAATCCATGCCGCATTCCCAGCGCAATACGGAGAGCAGGTGGTGGATGTCTTCCGGCAGCGGGGCTTCGAATTGTACGGTTTCGCCACTTTCGGGGTGGACGAAGCTGAGCCGGTAGGCGTGCAGGGCTTGGCGGGCAAGTTGGTGTACGGCTTCTTTTACGGCATCCGAGCAGGGGTGGCGCGGGTTGCCGTATACGGGGTCGGCGGCAAGCGGGTGTTTGGCTTCGCGCATGTGCACGCGGATTTGGTGGGTGCGGCCGGTTTCGAGGGCGCATTCGATGTAGCTATGGCTCTGGTAGCGTTCGAGCACTTTGATGTGGGTAACGGCTTTTTTGCCGCCGAAGCCGACTACGGCCATTTTGAGGCGGTTGTGCGGGTCGCGGCCGATGAGGGTGTCGATTTTGCCGTCGAACGGCACGATGCCGTCGGCCACGGCACGGTAGATGCGCTTCACGCTGCGCTCTTGCAGCTGCTGCACGAGGCTGTTTTGTGCGGCCGGGGTTTTGGCCACCACCATCAGGCCGCTGGTGTCTTTGTCGAGGCGGTGCACGATGCCGGCGCGGGGGATTTCGGCCAATGCCGGGCAGTGGGCCAGCAGGCCGTTGAGCAGGGTGCCGCTCCAGTTGCCGGCGGCAGGGTGGACGACAAGGCCGGCGGGTTTGTTCAACACAATCACGCTGTCATCTTCAAACACAATATCCAGCGGCATGGGCTCGGGCGTAAAGGCAGCGGTTTCGTGGCTGTGCTGGATATGCACTTCCAAGGTTTCGCCGCCAATGAGCCGCTCTTTGGTGCGGGCAACCTGGCCGTTGAGCAACACGTTGCCGTCTTTAATCCAAGTGCTCAGGCGGCTGCGGGAATAATCGAGCAGCAGTTTGGCCAGCGCGGCATCGAGTCTTTGGCCGGCCAAATCGGTGGGCACGGTTAAATTTATACAATTTTCCGCGTCTGCCCCTGCCGAAAAGTCGAAATCATCGTTATAATCGGCGTCATTGTTGGTATAGGAAGAAATGTTCTGCATGAAAAAGATTCTTTTAGTTACCGGCCTGGCAGTGATGCTGTCGGCCTGCTCCAGCACTTCAACCACCGCTGTGAGCCAAGATGCCCAGATTACGCAGGATTGGTCGGTAGATAAGCTGTATGCCGAAGCGCACGATGAAATGGAGAGCCGCAATTATAGCCGTTCGGTGCGTTTATATGAAATTTTGCGGGCGCGTTTCCCCAACACCCGCCAAGCGGTGCAATCGCGGCTGGATACGGCTTATGTGTATTATAAAGACGAGCAGCAGCCGCAGGCGCTGGCGCATGTGGAGCAGTTTTTGAAGCTGTATCCCAACCATCCGAACACCGATTATGCGCTGTATCTGAAGGGCTTGATTGTGCTCAATCAAGACAAATCCATCTTCAACAAGCTGGCTTCGCAGGATTGGTCCGACCGCGACCCGAAAGCAAACCGCGAAGCTTATCAGGTGTTTAACGAGCTCATCACTCGCTTCCCCAATAGCAAATACGCCAACGACGCGCGCGAAAAAATGACGCGCTTGGTAGATGCCTTGGGTGGTAACGAAATGGCCATCGCCCGCTACTACATGCAGCGCGGCGCTTACTTGGCCGCCGCCAACCGCGCACAGGGGATTGTGAGCCGTTATCAGAACACGCGCTATGTGG
The DNA here is from genome assembly GCF_001648435.1 of Eikenella sp. NML120348. NCBI lineage: Bacteria > Pseudomonadati > Pseudomonadota > Betaproteobacteria > Neisseriales > Neisseriaceae > Eikenella > Eikenella sp. NML120348. Next base: position 406,750 of record NZ_LXSP01000001.1, read on the forward strand.
AAGAGGCGCTGGCGATTATGATGACCGCTTACACCCGTTTGGAAAAACCGGAGTTGAGCAGCGACACCCGCCGCGTGTTGGCGCAAAACTTCCCGCAAAGCCCTTATTTGCAGAAAGAATGGCAGCCAAACGATATTCCGTGGTGGCGCTATTGGAAGTAGTATAGAACTTGGAGGCTAACTGAAAGCGGTTTTTCAGGTAGCCTTTATCAGCTAGAACGTCTTAACTTCAAAACAAGGATATGAAAATGAAAAAATTACCCCCTTTCTTCGCCGCCTGCCTGCTGGGCTTCTGTGCCGTAGCCAGCGCCACCACCTACGAATGCACCGACCGACAAGGCCGCCGCACCTACACCGCCACCCCCGGCCCTAATTGCCGTGCCGTCACCCTTGGCCGCGTGACCACCTATCCCGCCCCCGTAAGCACCGCGCCTGGCAGCCCGAGCTACAGCAGCCCAGCTGCCGCCACCCCAGCCGCCCAGCCTGCTGCCAATGAAAGCCAGCGCCAAGCCGCCACCGAGCGCCTGCGCCAAGCCCAGCAGAATCTGGAAGAAGGCCGCAAAGTGCGCTATGGCAACGAGCGCAACTACGCCCGCTATCTAGAGCGCATCGGTAAGCTGGAAGAGGAAGTGAACAAAGCCCAGCAGGAAGTGAACAACCTGAATAAATAAATCCGGTTGTGCTTTAATTTCTTGCAGTAACGTTTTCAGGTAGCCTTTGGTGTGATGCAGGCTACCTGAAAAACGAATCAACCCAATTTTTCCCGTTTAACATCCCACCCGATTTAACTTCGTTGCAGCTTACGCTTTCAGGTAGCCTTTATGCCCGCCATCCCCACGCACTACCGCAACCTGCGCGTGTCCGAGACCGCTTCGGATAAGGAGATACGCGAGGCCTACCGCCGCCTGTCGAAACGCTATCATCCCGATTTTAATCCCGACAATTCTGAAGCCCTGCGCATCATGCAGATGGTAAACAAGGCCTATGCTGTGTTGTCCGACCCCGAGCAACGCAAACGGCACGATGCCTGGATTGCCGCCCAGCGCCAGGCCAAAGCTACCAATCCCTTGCTGCAGCAAGCCGCTGCACGGCAGCAGGCCAAGCTGGTGCCTTGGGGGCAGAAGCTGAAAGCGCAGTGGCAGCGGCTGCGTGCCAACAAAGCATTTTGGCTGGTGTTCGGCACCGGCTTGTTGCTTGGGCTGCTCGTGTTGCAACTTTGGTGGTGGCTGGATAAAACTCCGGCTGCGCCTCAAGATACGCCTTCCGCCGTGAGCCAGCTGGCCGCCCAAGGCAGCGCCTACCAACGCCCGGCCAAAGCCCCCAACGGCAACATCTGGCCGTATTTTTCTGACTATATTTCAGGCTACCCTGTGGCCGCGCAAAACGGCATGTCTATCGCCAGCATTGCCAACCACGGCGCCGACCGCATGGTGGAGCTGCAAATGCAGCAAGACGGCAGCTGGCAAAACATCCGTACTTTCTACATGCCCGAGAAGGGGTTCTTCACCCTCTACGAACTCGGTGCCGGCCAATACCGCTTGCTCTATCTTGATTTAGACAGCGGCCGCCACACCCAAACCGATGTTTGGCAAATAGAAAAACAAAATGATGCGCCGGTGTACCCCGATGCCAGCATCACCCTCCCGCCCACACAGCAAGGATAATCATGAGCGCCTCTCCCGCCGCCAAATACACAGAAGAAACCGTACTTTGGGTAAAACGCCACACGCCCAAACTGATGAGTTTCGCCATCAGCCGCCCCGAAGAATACCGCTTTGCCGCCGGCCAATTTTCCCGCCTCGGCTTCCCCGAAGGCAGCGGCTTCATTTGGCGCGCCTATTCCGTGGTTTCCGCCGAATACGACGACACCCTCGAATACTTCGCCGTGCTCATCGAAGGCGGCCCCATGTCGGCTCGATTCGAACAGATGGAAGCCGGCAGCACCATCTTGCTCGACAAAACCGCCACCGGCTTCCTGCTGCCCGAACGCTTCCCCGACGGTAGCGACCTCATCATGCTCAGCACCGGCTCCGGCATCGCCCCCTTCCTCTCCATTTTGCAACAGCCGCAGATTTGGCAGCGCTTCGACCATCTCGCCCTGGCTCACTCCGTTTCCCATGCCAACGAAGCCGTGTTCAACCAGCATATCCGCGATTTGGCCGAACACCCATTAGTGGGCGAGTATTACGATAAACTGCGCTTCGTTCCCGTGCTCACCCGCGAGCAGCAGCCCGGCAGCCTCAGCCAACGCCTGCCGCAGCTGTTGGAAAACGGCAGCCTCAGCCAAGCCTTCGGCCTGCCGTTCAGCACCGAGCGCAGCCGCTTCATGCTGTGCGGCAATCCCGCTATGGTAAAAGACACTTTCCAAGCTCTGCTCAAGCTTGGCTTTGCCATGCACCGCAACCGCATCCCCGGCCATATAATGATGGAAAACGGCTTTTAATGCCTTTAACTAATATCGGAAATTGCAAGGCAGGATGTTGCCAACGTTTTCAGGCAGCCTCAATTAACAGGCTACCTGAAACCGATTTTTGGCTCGCAAGATTACAGGCTGGCTGAAATTCATCAGAGCTAACGAGATGCTGATAAACCACAGGCTCGTGCATCAAGCATCTATTAATTCTCAAGTATCCTCAAAAGCCCATCCAAGGCTACCTGAAAATTAAGCCCTTGCCACCAGCCGCTGCTCAGTCCACAATAAGACTCTTCCCCACGAACAGCAAAACACAGCCATGAGCCATTCCCAAGCCTTCAGCCGCACCGACGACGTACGCATCCGCAGCATCAGTGAGCTGCTGCCCCCCATCGCCCACCTCTACGAATTGCCCATCAGCGAAGCCGCCACCGATTTGGTGGAAACCACCCGCCATCAGATTGCCGACCTGGTGCACGGCCGCAATAAACGCCTGCTCACCATCATCGGCCCCTGTTCCATCCACGATCCCAAAGCCGCCCTCGAATACGCCCAGCGCCTGTTGCCCCTGCGCAAAAAATACGAGAAAGAGCTGCTTATCGTGATGCGCGTTTATTTTGAAAAACCGCGTACCACCGTGGGCTGGAAAGGGCTCATCAATGACCCTCATCTCAACGGCACCTTCGATATCAACTTCGGCTTGCGCCAGGCCCGCCGCCTGCTGTTGGATTTAAACAGCCTCGGCGTGCCCGCTTCCACCGAATTTCTCGACATGATCACCCCGCAGTATTATGCCGACCTCATCTCCTGGGGCGCCATCGGCGCGCGCACCACCGAAAGCCAGGTGCACCGCGAGCTTGCCAGCGGCCTATCCTGCCCGGTCGGCTTCAAAAACGGCACCGACGGCAATCTCAAAATCGCCATCGATGCCATTGGTGCCGCCTCTCACCCGCACCACTTTCTTTCCGTCACCAAAGCCGGTCACTCCGCCATCGTCCACACCGCCGGCAACCCTGACTGCCACGCCATCCTGCGCGGCGGCAAAGAGCCGAATTACAGCGCAGAACACGTTAAAGCCGCTGCAGAACAGCTGGCCAAAGCCGGCGTAACGCCCAAATTGATGGTGGATTTCAGCCACGCCAACAGCCGCAAAGACTACACCCGCCAAATAGAAGTGGCGCACGATGTGGCCGTGCAGCTGAAAAACGGCGAGCAAAACATCATGGGCATCATGGTGGAAAGCCACTTGGTGGGAAGCCGCCAAGACAAACCCGAAACCTACGGCCAAAGCATTACCGATGCCTGCATCGGCTGGGATGCCACCGAAAAGTTGCTTGCGCTGATGGCCGAAGCTAATCGCGGCAGAATATGAGCAAAGCGGCTTTTGCCGATTTTTTACTAAATACAATGCCTCCAATACGCTTCAGATAGCCCAATACAACAAAAGGCTACCTGAAAACCTATAAATATTTACAAATTACACCAAACTGTTAGAATCTATAATTTTTCAACGATGCCATTAACCTGCAGGGCAGGAGCAAAGGTTTGCGGCTGCCTGAGGGAGATACACTTATGCAAGATTTCCGTGAAAACCCAAACGAGGATTTCCGCCAAGCCTATGCTTCCACCGCATTGGAAAATGATTTATTCGATAACGGTAAAATGGAAGTGGATCTGGCCAGCCCTTGGCAGCGGATAGGTGCACGATTGCTAGATATAGTGATTTTTGCCGCTATTTTTATGGTCTTCTTTTTTGTTATCGCAATTTTTATCAAAGATTCGATGATGGTTATCGGACTTAGTTTGCTCTTCGTTTTCGCCTTTGGTATTTACCAAATGGTCATCATGTCCCGCGATGGGCAAACGATAGGTAAAAAAGCCTTGAATATCCGCGTGATCACTGAAAATGGCAACAACCCCGGTTTCGTTAAATATTGCTTGGTGCGCGAATTTGGCTACAACTTCATTTTTACCCTTATCGGAATTGTTAGCAAATCATTGGCCAATTCGCTGGCACTTATCGCCACCATCGCCTGTATCGTGCTGCTGTTTATGGAAAGCCGCAACCGCCAAACCTTACAGGATTTGCTGGCAAAGACATTGGTCATCAAAAACTAAGCCATTTTTTATTCATACACAAGGCTACCTGAAATCATTTTCCCGCTTTCAGGTAGCCTTATTTATCTGCCCTAATTTGAGGACAAACCATGCAAAACTTCCGCCAAGCCTATCGGCCTCCTCAATCAGAAGCCGCACCGCAGGCAGCGGATCGGATGAAGGAAGTAGAGTTGGCCGAGCCGTGGCAACGCTTGCTGGCCGGGGCAATCGACCGCATCCTGCCTATTATATTTTTCATTCTTACCATAACGGTTGGTGCGAACCCACGATATGCACGTGCCAAATTGCTGTGGTTGTATGATTCTATACTAATCATTGGTTGTCTAACTGTGCTGTCATTTCTCTGGCAGGCTGTTATCATGAGTCGAAGCGGTCAGAGTATCGGCCAGAAAATCCTGCGTATCCGTGTGATTACGGATACCGGCGAGAACCCGGGCTTTGCTAAATATGTGCTGGCGCGCGAAGTGTTTTTCTTTGCCGTTTTGCTTTCGCTATGCGGGCTGCTCAGCGGCCTGGGTTTGGGCCACATTATCTATTGTGCTGTGCAATTGCTGTACCTGATTATGCTATGCCGCAAGCGCGGCAATTATCAAACGCCGCAGGATTTGATGTTGCAGACTTTGGTGGTGAAGGTGTGAGTGCCGGCATAACGAAAGGCTGACTGAATCATTCAGGTAGCCTTTCGTATTATGGTGGGCGGATATGAAACTTGTTGTGGCGAGGTTTCAGCTAGCCTCTACTACTTCCTCCTTGCCAAACGCCTGCCGCAGTTTGCTCCAGATGAGGGCGAGCAGAAATAGGATAGCCTGCAAAATCACGATACTGGGGCCGGTGGCGGAGTTAATGTGGTAGCTGAGCAGGGTGCCGGCGAGGCAGGTGAGAACGGAGGCGGCCATGACGATGATCATCATGTGCTCAAAGCGTTTGGTAAGCAGGAAGGCGGTGATGCCGGGGGAAATGAGCATGGCCACCACCAGCACTACACCGGCCACCTGCATGGCGGTGATGATGGTAAGGGCAAGCAAGGCAAGTAGGCCGTAATGCAGAAGCTGCGGGGATAGGCCGGCGATGCGCGCTTGGGCAGGGTCGAAACAGTAGAGCATGAAGTCGCGCCGTTTGAGCAGCATGACCAAGGCCACGGCGGTGCAGATGGCGAAGGTTTGCAGCAGCTCTTCGCGGCTCACGCCCAGCACGTTGCCGAACAGGATGTGGGTGAGGTGTTGGTCGGTTTCTACTTTAGTAAACAATACGAGACCGAGCGCAAACATACCGGAGAAGACGATGCCCATCACGGTATCTTCTTTGAGGCGGCTGTTGTTTTTCAGGTAGCCTACTCCCACGGAACAGAGCAGGCCGGAGACAAATGCGCCGATTTGCAGCGGGATACCGAACACGAAGGCAAGCACAATGCCGGGCAGCACGGCGTGCGACACCGCGTCGCCCATCAGCGACCAGCCTTTGAGCACCAGATAGCAGGACAACAGCCCGCATGTGATGGATACAATCAGCGCGGTGAGCAGGGCGTTCTGCATGAAGGGGAAGGCGAGCGGCGTGGCAAACCAGTTGATCAGCTCAGACATAGCCGGCCTCCGTTTCTTCGGCTGCCTGTGGCGCAGCGCCGAATTTTTGCCGCAACAGGCCGTACTTGGGCGCAAACACGAAGGAGAACAGGAACAGCAGGCTTTGCAGGGACACAATCACGCCGCCGGTGGCACCATCGAGGAAAAAGCTGATGTAGGCGCCCAGGGCACAGGTAAGTATGCCGAGCGATACGGCAATCAGCACTAGTTTGCCGAAGCGGTCGGTAAGCAAGTAGGCGGTGGCGCCAGGAGTAACCACCATGGCAATCACCAAAATCGCACCCACAGTTTGCAGCGCAGCCACCACGCAGGCGCTGAGCAGACAGAAAAACAAAATTTTATAGCGCAGTGGCGAGAGGCCGACAGCCACGGCTTGAGTTTCGTCAAAAAACACCAAGAGCAAGTTTTTCCAAGTGGGCAGCAGAAACAGCAGGCATACGCCAATGATGATGGCTACCTGAAAAATATCTTCGTCGGCAATGCCCAAAATATTGCCCAACACAATTTCCTGCACGTTTACCGCAGTCGGGTTCACCGACACGATAAACAGGCCGATGGCGAAAAAAGTGGTGAAGATAAAGCCGATCACCGCGTCTTCCTTCAGCTGCGTGATGGCACGTATCCACAAAATCGACAGTGCTGCCAAAATGCCGGATACAAACGCGCCGGCAGAATAGGGCAAGCCGAGCGCATAGGTAACCGCCACGCCAGGCACCACCGAGTGCGATAGTGCGTCGCCAATCAGCGACCAGCCTTTGAGCATTAAATAAGACGACAAAAACGCGCACATACCACCCACCGCCGCGCTCAGCACGATGGCCTTCACCATGTATTCATAGGCAAACGGCTCCAGCAGCATCTCTAGCATGAACTTTCCCCTTCACTGCCGTTTTCCTGCTCCGCGCCGCTGCCTTGGGCATCGCTGCAGCAAGGTACGGCTGGTGGATCATTTTTGGCTTGGCCGTAGAACACGGCGGGGCGTTCGTCGTCGGTAAGTACAGTGAGTACACGGCTATCTTCGTCATCGTGCAAATCGCTGCCGGAGAGGCGGAAGTGGCGCAACACGCCGCCGAAGGCCAGCTCGAGGTTGTGTTGGTTGAAAGTGTGCTCAGTGCAGCCGGCAGCCAGCACGGTGCGGTTGATCATCACCACTTGGTCGCAGAAGTCCGGCACCATGCCGAGGTTGTGGGTAGACACCAAAATCAGATGCCCCTGCTCGCGCAGCTGGCCGAGCAAATCCACAATCGCGTCTTCGGTTTTCACGTCCACGCCAGTAAACGGCTCGTCCAGCAAGATAATCTTGCCCTGTTGCGCCAGCGCGCGCGCCAGAAAGACGCGTTTTTTCTGCCCACCGGAGAGTTCGCCGATCTGCCGCTGTGCCAAATGGGCAATGCCTACCCGCTCCATAGCTTCCTGCACCTTACGTTTGTCTTCCGCCTTAGGCAGACGCAAGAAATTCAGGTAGCCATAGCGCCCCTGCATCACCACGTCGTACACCGACACGGGAAATTGCCAATCCACTTCCTCGCTCTGCGGCACATAGGCCACTAGGTTGCGCTTGAGCGCCTGTGGTACGGGCAGGCCGCACAGGTGGATGTTGCCCGACTTCAGCTTAATTTGCCCCATCAGACTTTTAAACAGGGTGGATTTGCCGCTGCCGTTTACGCCCACCAGCGCGCAGGTAGTGCCGCCTTGCAGCGTGAAACTCACGTCACGGATGGCCGTGTGGCCGTTGCTGTAGCGAACCGTTACCGATTCAACGCTGATGGAGGCGGCTTGTTCAGACATTATTTTCCAAATCCTCTAACAATGGTGGAAACCGTGGTGTTGAGCAGGTCGAGGTAGGTCGGCACCGGGCCGTTTTTGGCGGAAAGCGAATCCACATACAACACACCGCCGTATTTGGCACCGGTTTCGCGCGATACCTGCTGCATCGGGCGCGGCGATACGGTGCTCTCGCTAAACACTACCGGAATATGATTTTGCCGCACAGTGTTGATCACGCGGCGCACCTGCTGCGGCGTACCTTGCTGCTCGGCGTTAATCGGCCACAGATACACTTCTTTGAAACCATAATCACGTGCCAGATAGCTGAACGCGCCTTCGCTGGTTACCAAGAAACGCTGATTTTGCGGCACGCGTGCCAGTTTTTCGCGCAAAGGGCGGTCTAGGTTGCGGATACGCTGGGCATAAGCGGCGGCATTGCGGGTGTACGCTGCTGCATTTTGCGGGTCGTACTTAATTAGTGCGTTTTTAATGTTTTCCACATAGATTAAGGCGTTGCGGGTAGACATCCAAGCGTGCGGGTTGGGCGTGCCACGATAAGGACCTTCGTGAATTGACATCGGCACAATACCCTGCGTTACCACCACTGCCGGCTTGTTGCGCACGTTTTGGAAGAACCGCTCAAACCAGCGTTCCAGGTTCAGTCCGTTCCACAACACCAAATCGGCAGATTGGGCTTTAGCAATGTCTTGCGGTGTGGGCTGGTAATCGTGGATTTCTGCGCCCGGCTTAGTAATCGATTCCACCACGGCCGCATCGCCCGCCACGTTTTGGGCAATATCCTGAATTACGGTGAAGGTGGTAACCACTTTGAATTTAGCATAGGCCGGTGCAGCAAAGCCCAAGGCGGCCAACAGACAGAATGCAGATAATAATCGGCGCATTGTTTTCTCCTAAATTAAGTTGAGCTAATTAAATGGACAACTAAAGCAAAGATTTTGCCTGCTATAGTAAAATTCCTGAAACAGATACTTCATTTGGCTCGCTTTAACTGTACTCCTGTACTGCCTGCAACTCGCCGCCTTGTATCAGGTTCAGGAATTTTACTATATTAGCGCAAATAACAACTATTATCAATTATTTTATTATGGATTTTATATAACAACAGGAAAAACCAACAGAAACAAAACAGGTCTATACTGTATACGGGATTATTTTATTCGCATTTTACCGTGCCGTGCTAACAATCATTGCCATATGCAATAGCCTCTTTGCCAATTTAAATGAAGCAACCCAACCAGACTAGCAAACAGTTTTTACTGTTTTTACCGTCTGCTTTGTTATCTTGTGTTAATTTTGTCCGGACAGGCTACCTGAAAATTGAAAATCAGGTTTTTTTAGCTAAAACTTTTATTTCTTCCTACTGCATTTGCATTGGTTTGCCGTACTACTGCGTTGTTTGCAGCTTGCCGCCTTGCATGAAAAATATGCTTCAATTATAACTTCATTGAAGCTAACGCTTTAGTTTCGCAGAACCCAGCCTTAGCTGTATCAAAAAGTTGTTTCAAGTAGTCCTTCTATTCAACTGGACGATCTACCTTACTAGTGCGCTTGTGGCGGCGGAAGCGCCACAATTGGCGCACAGCGTGGACGGTGGTGGAAAGCCCACCGGCCAGCAGCAGGAATATCAGAGGCACCACCAACAGATAAGGCGCAAACCACAGCAGCAGCACCAGTGCCAGCATACCAATGCCCAGGCTCAGGTAGGATTTGGCTTCGTTTTCATCCACCGTGCGCGTGCCGTAGAAGTTGCCGCGAAACATGCTGGAAAGCTGCAGCAGCTGGCGTGCTGCTGCTTGGGCACTCTGGCGACTGTGCCGCTTCTTGGAGAGCACTTGGTGGCGCCGGCGTAGGGCGGCACGGCGTTCACTGCTGTTGAGCACAATTTCGGTGGCGTTAGTAAGGTCTTGCAGAAACATCTGCTCCAACTGGTACACCACCACTGCGTCTTCGATTACCACGTCTAATTCACGATTGAGATACCAGCTGGCAAAGTTGAGATTGGTCGAGCCCACGCGCGCCCATTGGCCGTCGGCAATGGCACTTTTGGCATGAATCATCGGGCCGTCCCATTCAAACACGCGCACACCGGCCTCCAAGAGGCTGCGGTAGCGGATGCGCGACACGCGGCCTATCCAGCGTATATCGGAAGTGCGCGGCACCAGGATGCGCACGTCCACACCGTCGTTGGCGGCGTTGATAAGGGCTTGAGTGTAGAGGCGGGTGGGCATGAAATAGGCATCGGTAAGCCACAGGTTGCGCCGCGCTAGTGCCAGCGCGTTCAAATCCAGCCGCATCATATTGTTGTTGCTGGGCGTGGTGGCCACCACGCCGGCGCGCACCGTACCAGCGGCGGTGCCGTCATAAGGGGTGATGTTTTCAGGTAGCCTTTCGCCTTGCGAGCGCAGCGTGTCGGACAAAGCCTGCGCTACTTCGGCCACCACCGGCCCCTGCAGTTTCAGCCCGGTATCGCGCCACGGCGCCACGCCTGTGGCCGGATTGCCTTCCCAGGCGGAAGACACACACAATCCGCTCACGAAGGCGGTGTGGCCGTCTATCACGAAGGATTTGCGGTGGTTGCGCGAGAGCAGGCCGATGCCGCTGGCAAAACCAGGCGGGTTGTAGGCCACCACTTGCGCGCCGGCCTGCTTGAGCGGTTCAAAAAAGCGGCACACAGCCGGCCACAGGCTGCCGATCCAATCGTACACCAGCACCACGTTCACGCCCTGGCGGCATTTTTCCACCAGCAAATCGCGCAGCCGCACGCCGAAATCGTTGGCGGCGAAAATATACATTTCAATCAGCACATAATGCTCGGCAGCAGCCACCGCCTCCAGCCAGGCGGGAAAGTTCTCGCGGCTGTCTTGCAAGAGTTGCACGCTGTTGCCGCCATGCATTTCGCTGCTGCTGGAGCGCGCATGCAGCTGGTCAAGCAACGGCTGCGGGTGGTCGAGGAGGAGGGTGCGGTTGGGCATGGTGTATTTCGTGTGGGTTTGGTTTGTTTGAAGTTTCAGGTAGCCTTTTAACCAGATTGGTTTGCTATCTAGTAATCCAATTTTTGAGCCAGCACGGCGGCAAGGCTGCTGCCAACAGGAACGTCTAGGTAATCTGAGCCTGAGTCTTTCATCACAATTAAAGGGTTGAGCTGCCCGAAATCGTAACAATAGAACACGCCTCCACCATTGAATGCAATCGGCAGCAAATTAGGCGCGTAATACCAGAACTGGTAGCTAAAATAATAAGATACAATTTCTGCTGGTGAGAGTAGCCAAAATCCTGCCCATTGCCCGTGATACCGCCGCGCACGGAATATTGCCAAAGCTGCATTAGCTCATTGGGGATATATAAAGTGGGGCGGCAGGCAATATCCGGTGGCGCTAAGTTGTGCTGCGTAAGATTCAAGATAGTTTAATGCATTGGCGTGTTCGGCTTCGGGCAAAGGGGCACGGAGTGCGGCAATGTCGTTTGGCGTGGCAGGAGGGTGTCGGTCGTGAAATTCAAATGATTGATACCACATTGCTTTATTCCTTCAATAGTTCTTCAATGAAATATGCTTGCAAAAGGATTTGCAGGCATTCCAGCTGGCCATATGGGGCAAATCAAGCCAGTAGCGCAACGAAAGACTATTCTGCTGCTATTACATTTTCAGGTAGCCTGTAGCCTTTAAGTTTGCCGATGGATAATGCGGCGGATCAATAGTCGGTTGGGAGCGAGGGCGGCGGCCACTTCTGGTTCGGTTGGTAGCGGCTGCCCCAATAGCTGTGCAGCTACCAGTTCGCTACACAGCGGGGCGGTGGCGAGGCCGCGGCTGCCGTGCCCGCTGTTCACAAACAGGCCGGGCAGGTGGGGGCAGGGCAGGTCGGGCAGGCGGTAGTTTTTATCATGGGAGAGTTTGGCGTATTGCACGCGCATCGCTGCCCAGTCGCCCAACGCGCCCACGGCGGGTAGATGGTCGTAGCAGTCGGCGCGCACGGCGGCATGGCCGGATTGGTAGGCGGGCAGGGCGGCGGCGAGTTCGGGCGAGAGTTGCGCCAGTTTGGCGTGGTTGCCGTCGTCTTCTGCGGCACGCAACTCGCTGCTTTGCTCGTTGGGCACGAAACTGGCGCCGAAACAGTGCTGATGACGATATTCCGGCGAAATATAGGCATCGGCGCTCAGGGCGCAGCGCAACCGACGGCTGAAGGGCGAGGCATCGGCCAGGCTGGTTTGGCCGCGGATGAATTGCAGCGGCAGGGCTTCGGGCAGGATGTCGGCCAATTGCTCGGCGCCACAGCAGAACACGATGTGGCTACCTGAAAAAGTCTGCATGCCTTGCGGCGTTTGCACGGCAAGCCGCCATTCGCTGCCGTGGCGTTGCAGATTGGTGAGGTGGTGTTGCGTGAGTACCCGGATGTGGGGGGATTCGAGCAGGGCGGCGGCGAAGGAAGGCGGGTTGAGCCAAGCGCCCTGCGGCCAAAACAGGCCGCTCTGCCCGCCCAGCGGGATGCCGGAGCGTGCTTCGGCCTCGGCGGGGCTGACGGCGTAATAAAGATGGCGGTTGGCGCGTTGCTCGGCCAGCTCGCGGTTGCGGCGGATTTCGCTCTGATTGTGGTTGAGGTGCAGCACGCCGCAGGCTTGCCAATCCGGGCTATTGGGCAGAAGGTGTTCGAGCAGGCGGCGGCTGTAGCCGTAACTGCCGAGCAGGAGGCGGGTTTGTAGGGTGGGGTGAGCGGAGATTTTGGCGTAGAGCAGGCCTTGCCGGTTGCCGGAGGCGGCGCGGGCGGGCTGATTGTTTTGCTCGAGGATTAGGCTGCTGATGCCACGTCGGGCGAGGGCGTGGGCGGTGGCCGCGCCGGCAATGCCGCCGCCGATAATCAGTACACGTTCCACAGGGATGGGCGGCGGGGCAATTTGCCAGGGCTTGCTTGGGCTAGCCTGTTGCGGTACAGGCGAACTGTTTTGCCAAACCAGTTCGCCGAAGCCGTATTGCGCCAACCCGGCGGCCGCGGCGGCGGGCAGCAGATAAATATCGCGTTGCAGCGGGTTGGCATCGGCGGGGATAAAGTTGGCGGCGAAGGCGGCGCAACTTTTCAGGTAGCTTTTATCGGGCTCATGGAGGCTACCTGAAAAATCGTCGCTGAGAAAAATGCAGGCAGCACGGGGATGCTGGGAGATGGCGGCGGCAAGCTCTTGTTCGGCGGGGATGCCTTGCCAGATGAGGGCGGGGGTGGTCATGGCGTTTGCCGGCTGGTGCGGGCGGGAATGGGAGACGGGAGGCAGTATAGACAGAAGCAGCTGGTGGCGGCAACTTTGGCTTGGCGCGTTTCGGCGGCATCAGGCAAAAGGCTACCTGAAAGCCTAGTGTCAACAAAATTCAAACCGCTGCCAGTTTTCAGGTAGCCTTTTACAAACTAAACTTCTCCGAATGCTTGAAATGCGCTTGGCTGCCCCCAATTTGCCGGGCAATGAAGCTTTAGCCATCCTATTCAACTGAAAACAATAACCGAGAAGATAATGACCCAATCCCAGCATAACCCCGCTGAAATCCGCACCTTGCCGATGTTGCCGCTGCGCGACGTGGTGGTGTATCCGCATATGGTGCTGCCGCTGTTTGTCGGCCGCCCCAAATCCATTGCCGCGCTGGATGCCTCCATCGAGCAAGACGGGCCGGTATTCCTTTTGGCGCAGAAAAATCCGGCCAACGAAGACCCCGGCACAGACGATTTACACACCATCGGTACGCTGGCCAATATCCTGCAAGTGCTGAAATTGCCCGATGGCACGGTAAAAGTGCTGGTGGAAGGCATGCAGCGCGCCCGCGCATTGGCCGTGAACGACAGCGGCGATTATTTCCAAGCCGAAATTGAAGTGCTGGCTGCCGAAGAAAATACTGATAGCCACGACTACGAAGCCCTGCGCCGTACGCTTTTGGCGCAGTTCGACCAGTTCATCAAGCTCAACAAGAAAATCCCCGGCGAAGTGGCCGGCACCATTCACGGCATCACCGACCACAGCCGCCTGGTGGACACCATTGCCGCCCATTTGCAGCTCAAGTTGGAGCAGCGGCAGGAGATTTTGGAAATCACCGATGTGGCCGAGCGCATGGAACACCTGCTTGGCCAGCTGGAAGCCGAGTTGGACATTTTGCAGGTGGAAAAACGCATCCGCGGCCGGGTGAAGCGGCAGATGGAAAAATCCCAGCGCGACTATTATCTGAACGAGCAGGTAAAAGCGATTCAGAAAGAGTTAGGCGAGGGCGATGAACGCGAAGAGCTCGACCAACTTGAACAGCAGGTGCGTGAAGCCGGCATGAGCAAGGAAGCGGAAGAAAAAGCGCTGGGCGAAATGAAAAAGCTGCGCATGATGCCGCCGATGTCGGCTGAGTCTTCCGTGGTGCGCAACTATATCGAAACGCTGGTAGACATTCCGTGGAAGAAGAAAAGCAAGGTTAGCAAAGATATTGTGCAGGCCGATTTGGTGCTCAATGCCGACCACTATGGCTTGGAAAAGGTAAAAGAGCGTATTTTGGAATACTTGGCGGTGCAAAAACGCATGAACAAGCTCAAAGGTCCGATTCTGTGCCTGGTGGGCCCGCCCGGCGTGGGCAAAACCTCGCTTGGTCAATCTATTGCCAAGGCCACCGGCCGTAAATATGTGCGCATGGCTTTGGGTGGCATCCATGACGAGAGCGAAATCCGCGGCCACCGCCGTACCTACATCGGCTCGATGCCAGGCAAAATCATGCAGAATATGATTAAAGCTGGCGTGAACAATCCCTTGTTCCTGCTGGACGAAATCGACAAACTCGGCCGCGATTTCCGCGGCGATCCGGCCAGTGCGCTGTTGGAAGTGCTCGATCCGGAGCAAAACCACTCCTTTGCCGACCACTATGTGGAAGTGGATTTCGACCTGAGCAACGTAATGTTCCTCGCCACTTCCAACAGCATGGACATCCCGTCCGCGCTGCTCGATCGCATGGAAATTATTCGACTCTCCGGCTACACCGAAGACGAAAAAGTAAATATTGCCATGCAATATCTCGTGCCCAAGCAGATTGAACGGAACGGAGTGAAGAAAGGCGAAATCGATATTCAAGAAAGCGCAGTACGAGACATCATCCGCTACTACACCCGCGAAGCCGGCGTACGCTCGCTTGACCGCGAAATCGCCAAAATTTGCCGTAAGGTGGTGATGAAGCAGGTATTGGAGCAAGACAAAAAAGCCAACACCAAACGCGCTGCTGCGCCGCAAATCGTGGTGGTGGATGCCGCCAACCTGCACGAATACCTCGGTGTGCGCCGCTTCGATTACGGCGTGGCCGAAAACGAAAACCGTGTCGGCCAGGTTACCGGCCTGGCGTGGACAGAAGTCGGCGGCGAGCTGCTTACCATCGAAGCTGTTGCGCTCAAAGGCAAAGGTAATATTTTGCGCACCGGTAAGCTGGGTGATGTGATGCAGGAATCTATTTCTGCCGCTTGGAGCGTGGTGCGCTCGCGTGCCGAAGTATTGGGCATTGCACCGGATTTCTACGAAAAAACCGATATTCATGTGCACGTTCCGGAAGGTGCTACGCCCAAAGACGGCCCCAGCGCCGGTATCGGTATGACGCTGGCCATCGTGTCCTCGCTCACCGGTATTCCCGTGCGTGCCGACGTGGCCATGACCGGTGAGATCACTCTGCGTGGCGAAGTATTGCCCATCGGCGGTTTGAAGGAAAAACTACTAGCTGCTCTGCGCGGCGGCATCAAGCATGTGCTGATTCCGCAGGAAAATGTGAAAGATTTGGAAGAAATTCCGCAAAACGTGAAAGAAGGGCTGGAAATCCATCCGGTGCGCTGGATTGACGAAGTGCTCTCCTTCGGCCTGGAATACCAGCCGCAACCTTGGCAGGACATGCTTGCGGCCGAACCGAAAACCCCGGCGAAATCCGGCGGCCACGCCACCAAGCATTAGGGAGAAAGTGGCAGGCTTTGTTGTGTGAAAGGCGCAAACCTGCCACTTTAGCTGAAAATAGCCGCCTGCCAGCCGTTTATTTGCTTGACCGATGATTTTGAACTTGCTATAAAGCAGCCTGTTGCAGACAAACGCATTGGTGCCGACCACAATCGGCCGATTCTTCATTACTCCTCAACTAGAAAGGGACTTAACGTGAACAAGTCTGAATTGATTGAAGCGATTGCCAAGGAAGCTGACATTTCCAAGGCTGCTGCCGGCAAGGCACTGGATGGTTTTACCAAGGCTGTTACCACCGCTCTGAAAAAAGGCGACACCGTAACTCTGGTGGGCTTCGGTACTTTCTATGTGGGCGAGCGCGCCGAACGTAAAGGCCGCAACCCGCAAACTGGTAAAGAACTGATTATTCCAGCCGCCAAATCTCCGAAATTCCGTGCAGGTAAAGCGTTGAAAGACGCGCTGTAAACCGCACCTTCTTGCATAAATGAAAAAAGACAGGGCTTTCTGCCTGTCTTTTTTCTTGCCTATGTTTTCAGGTAGCCTCTTATGCTTGGCAGTGCAGCGGAGGATTCTGGCATTAAATAAACTGTTTGGAGTTATATCGCGGATTAAATTTGCTTTCGATACAAGGCAGCGAACCGCAGATGATATTCACAGTGCAGTAAAGTCAGCCAAGGCCATCGAGAAAGTTAAGTTAATTCGCTATAGCCCGCCACCCGCAGAACCGTTACAATACTGCATTTAATTTTCACCACGTTTCCTTTTTATTTTTATGTTTGCCATCGTCGAAAAACACCGCCGCCTGTCTCAAGTGCTCCTGGGGCTGATTACTGTTACCTTTGTGGGATTCGGTGCTCAAACCCTCACTTCTGGTATGCACAGCAGCTATATCAGCAAAATCGGCAACACCCACATCACTGCCGATCAAGTGCAGGAACTGTTAAGGGAAGCGCCGCGCCATAGCGACCAACCCATCAGCAAAGACGATGTTTACCAATCGCTGGTGCAGCAGGCCTATTTCGATCAGGGTGCGGCAGAACTGGGCGTTGGAGAACTTTCTATTGAGCAAATCAAGGGCGTGATTACGCGCGATCCTTCATTCCAAGTCAACGGCCAATTCAGCTCCGAGCAATTTCAAGCTTACCTGCGCCAAAGAGGTATTACTGAAGACCGGCTGATTGACGAAATGCGCAGCCAATACCGCCGCCAAACCCTTATCAGCCTGCTGAGCAACGGCAATATCGTTAGCGACAGCCAGGCAAACCAAATCCTTGCTCTTACCGGCAGCGAGCGCGAGCTGCGTACTGCGCCCTTCAATGCGACCGATTTTGCCAGCAAAGTACAGCCTACTGATGCCGCCTTGCACAGCTATTTTGAAGCCAACAAAGCCAAATATGCCTTGCCTTTGGCAGTGAAACTTGAGTTTGTTGATTTGAACGTGGAAGAGCTGGCCAAACAGCAAACTGTGAGCGCGCAGGAATTGCAAGAAGCCTACCGCAATCTGCCCACCGTCGCCAGCGAAGCCAAACCGCCGTTTGAGAGCGTGAAAGCTCTGTTAGAAGAGAGCGTGCGTCAACGCAAAGCCGCACAAGCCTTGGGCAATGCACGCGAGCAGTTGGCACAATTGGCTTTCGACAATCCGGACAGCCTGCAAAAAGTAGCGCAGGAAATGAAGCTGCCGCTGCAAAAACATGAAGAATGGCTCAGCCAGCCCGAAGCTGCCGCCGCCAAGCTGCCGCAAGCCGTGCAGGAAGCCATGTTCAGCGCCGAGGTGATCGAGCGCCGTCACAATTCTGAAGTATTGGATATGGGCAACGGCGTATTGCGCGTGTTGCGTGCTACCGATGTGAGCAAGGCCCGCAATCAAAGCTTTGAAGAAGCCAAGGAAGCGGTGCGTAAGGATTATGTGGCCGTGGAGAGTGCCAAGCTGGCACAAGCTGCCGCTGCTCAAGCCTTGAGCAATCTGCAAGCCGGTAAGGCAGTGGATAACCTGCAATGGAGCAATCCGGAAAAAGCCAGTGCCACCCAGCTGCAACAAGCCGTTGGCCTGCAAAACTTTGCCGCCATCGTGAAAGCCCATCCGCAAAACGGCAAACCCGGCTACGCAGTGATTACCCTGCCCAACGGTAATGCCGCCTTGGTGGAGGTACGCGCCATTAGCCTGCCGGAAAACAGCAAACAGCAGTTGCCGGAGCTGCGCCAACAAGTTGCTGGGCGCAATACTGAAGCATTCTACCGTCAATATCTGCAAGTGCTGCAACGCAAATACCCGATACAGCATGGCTCGCAGAAATTGGATCGGGATGAAAACTGATTGATTTTGCCGCTTGAAAAAGCTACCTGAAAGTTTCAGGTAGCCTTTCTATTGCTGCAATTATACTTGGAGCAAGCCGACGATTCAGCTTAACCCGCTGCCAGATTGTGCAGCTCACGCACCGCATCGGCAATCTCGCCCGCCGTCAGGCCGATGGGGCCGATGCCTCGGGCAGCCAGCAGCTCTGCCGCCGTGCCGTGCATCCATACTGCCGCGCAGGCCGCATCTTGCATGGGCAGATGTTGTGCCAGCAGGGCAGCCATCAGACCGCTCAATACGTCGCCGCTGCCGGCGGTGGCCAAGCCGGGGTTGCCGCTGTCGTTTTCATACACAATCCGCCCGTCTGGCGTACACACCAAGGTTTTCGCACCTTTGAGCACCACATAGCTGCCGTAGCGCTCGGCAATATTGGAGGCCGCCAAATAGCGGTTACCCTGCACCTCTTCCACTGTAATACCCAGCAGGCGTGCCGCTTCCAGCGGATGAGGTGTAAGCACCACATTATTGGGCAAAAACATTGTTTCTACCGCCAGCAGGTTCAGCGCATCGGCATCCAGCAGCAGCGGTGCATCAGTATGGATGGCCGCTGCCGTGGTCTGCTCCAACAGCTGACGCGAGGCATCGCTCATGCCCAAGCCGCAGCCAATAGCGTAAACGCTGATGTCGCGCCGCTGCACCAGCTGCGCGGCGGTGGTGATCATGATTTCCGGATAATTAGGCAGATACGGTATCGGCAGGCTGTTTTGCGCAAAACCGAGCCATACTTTGCCCGCCCCGCCTTTCAAGGCCGCACTGGCCGCCAGCACACCGGCGCCGGCCATGCCGGCCGCGCTGCCCACCACAGCCACCGTGCCGAACGTGCCTTTATGGCTGTCTTCCGCGCGTGGTTTGATTAAAAGGGGGAAACGGAAACGGGCAGTATGCTGCCACTGCGCCAACTGCTGGGATAAATCTGCCATATCAAACCTCGTGTTATTCAATTAGACAAATGCCAAGCAAACGGCATACCGAGAGTACGGCCATTACGCCGAATATTGAGCTAGGGCAAACACGGTGCGGGCCGCCATTGACCCGGGGCCAAATCCAGCTGCCACAAATCCAGCCGACCGATGCCCACACGCACCAGCCGCAGGCAGGGATAGCCCGCTTTGGCCGTCATACGGCGCACTTGGCGGTTTTTGCCTTCGCTGATGCGGATTTCCAACCAAAAATCCGGCACGCTCTTGCGCACCCGAATCGGCGGCACGCGCGTCCACAGGCGGTCGGTTTCCGATTTTTCAGGTAGCCTGATCTGCGCCGTGCGGGTCACGAAATCGCCCAAATCTACGCCGTGCCGCAATAAATCCAGTTTTGCTTCGTCCGGGCTGCCTTCGAGCTGCGCCCAATAGGTTTTCACCGTTTTGTGGCGCGGATCGGCAATTTTGGCTTGCAGGCGGCCGTCGGCCGTGAGCAGCAGCAGGCCTTCGCTGTCGGTGTCCAGCCGACCGGCAGGATAAACATCGGGCAGGTTGATAAACTCTTTCAGCGAGCGGTGTTTTTCGTGCGGGCTGAATTGGCAGATAACCCCATAGGGCTTGTTGAAAACGATTAAATCAGACATGGTGTGCAGGCCGGTTGGGGTTTCAGGTAGCCTTTTGGGCTGGAGTGGCTAGATTATATAGCTGAAATCAAAGCTATTCTAGCCACCTACGCCCGTATTTCCAAGCAATGCGAGCCATCCGGCGGTATAATCTGAGGCTACCTGAAAACGCAAGCTGCAACAAAGTTGGAGCGTAGCGAAATTTCTGCCAAGCCAAGGCCTAATTCCATCTACATAGCGAGAACACCATGTCCCCAGCCCCCATCCGCACCGGCCGTGCTGCCGACCAACTGCGCCCCATCAGCATCACCCCCCACTTCCTGCCCCATGCCGACGGCTCTGTCCTGATTGCCTGCGGCAACACCAAAGTGATCTGCACCGCCAGCATCGACGAATCCGTTCCACCCTTTCTACGCGGCAAAAATCAAGGCTGGGTAACCGCTGAATACGGCATGCTCCCCGCCTCCACCGCCAGTCGCATGCGCCGCGAAGCCGCCCAAGGCAAGCAATCCGGCCGTACTCAGGAAATCCAACGCCTAATCGGCCGCTCCCTGCGCGCCGCCGTAGATTTGAGCTGGCTGGGCGAACGCCAAATCCTGATCGATTGCGACGTAATCCAAGCCGACGGCGGCACCCGCACTGCCAGCATCACCGGCGCATACGTCGCACTGCATTTGGCTGTGGGCAAGCTCTTGGCCGCAGGCAAACTCGCGCACAACCCAATCCGCGAAGCCGTGGCCGCCATATCGCTCGGCATCGTCGGCGGCGTGCCCCTGCTTGATTTGGACTACCCCGAAGACTCCGGTTGCGACAGCGACATCAACCTCGTAATGACCGCCTCCGGCAACATCATCGAAATTCAAGGCACTGCTGAAGGCGCCGCCTTCAGCCCCGCCGCTCTCACCCAACTGCTCGCACTCGGCCAAAAAGGCATCGCCGAACTGCTGCAACACCAGCAAGCCGCCATTGCTGCTGCCGGCTAAGGCTACCTGAAAGCCGGTTTAACGCCGCAATCCATTTCAATTTCGTTGTAGCAGTATTTTCAGGTAGCCTCAAAGCGCGCAACAGGCTACCTGAAAACGAAGCTTCCGAAGGAAGATGAGTTTCTACGAAGTTAAAACGAAGTTCCCGAGGGAAGCTGAGTTTCTGCGAAGCTAAAACCTAGCTGCACCGAAGTTAAAACAAACTGCAATCAAAACGAAGGAAACCCATGAAACTCTACACCAGCCCCACTTCCCCCTATGGCCGCCTTATCCTGCTTGCCGCCCTGCTGCGGCATGATCTCGGTTTCGAGATTGCCTATACCAATCCGTGGGAAAACCCTGCCGCGCTCCAAGCCCTCAACCCCTTCTCCCAAGTGCCCGTTCTGCAAATCGACAGCAGCACCGTGATCGGCAATAGCCCGTTTATCTTGGACTTCCTGCTCGGCCACCCCCTGCACACCGCCGAGCAAACCGCCACCGCCGCCTTTGCCTTCTCCCTGCTCGACCAGCTGGTGAAACTCTTCGGCCTGCAAAAATTCAAAGCCGAAAACACCCCCGACCACCCGCTCACCGAACGCGCCCGCGCCGCCTGCATCCGAGGCCTGGCCGCTGCCCCGCAGCTGGATGCCGCCAGCGGCGATGTCGCCCACCTAGCGCTGGGCATGGCCTGGGTGTTCATGCAATACCGCCTGCCCGATTTGCAGCCCCACCTCAGCCCCGCCAACCAAAACGCATTGGCACAATTCACCGCCCGCGCCGACGTGCGCGCCGTGTCGCCGGAAAACTTGGAAACCCGCCCCGCCACCTTGGCGCAACTGCGGCAGGGTTTGGTTTAGCCCTATCCGTATTCCCGCCGATACGGCAAAGGCTACCTGAAAAACAGCGCCGCCGAATTTTCAGGTAGCCTGCCGTTATAGTGCGTACATCGTCCAAACAATACCAAGACAAGAAAGGATCACCAGCATGAGTACCCCGCAAACCGCCATCATCCCGGAAACCATCACCGCCGCCATTTATATCGAGGCCGACGTGCGCGACGACGCCAAAGTGAAAACCGCCTGCCGCGAAGCCCTCGCTGCGCTGGCCGACTGCCAAACCCGTTTCCCCGGCCACGATTTGGGCATGACCATCGCCTTCGGTGCAGACTTCTGGCACGGCCTGAACCACAGCGGCGAAGGCGAAGAAATCCGCCCCTTCGTGCCGCTGGGCAACGGCCTGTGCCCGGCCACCCAGTGCGATTTGATGATCCATATCCAATCCACCCACACCGGCCTGAACTACCTGCTGGCGGAAAAAGTGCTGGCCGCTTTCGGCGAATCGCTTGAACTGAAAAACGAAACCCACGGCTTCCGCATGCCGGAAGAGCGCGGGTTGGATGGCTTTGTGGACGGTACGGAAAACCCGCACGGCGATGAAGAAATCGCTTCCGTCGGCATCATTGCCGAAGGGAAAAGCGCGGGCGGCAGCTATGTGGTGCTGCAACAATACCTGCACGACCTGAAAAGATGGGACGGCATCAGCGTGAAAGAGCAGGAGCAGGCCGTTGGGCGCAGCAAAGCCGACAACATCGAATTTGCCCGTGAAGACCGTTTGCCCGATTCGCACCTGGGCCGCACCAACATCAAAGAAAACGGCGTTGGCCTGAAAATTGTGCGCCGCAGTCTGCCTTTCGGCCAAGTGAGTGGCGAGCACGGCCTGCAATTCATCGCCTACAGCGCCAGCCTGCACAATATCGACGAGCAGCTGAAATTCATGTTCGGCGAAAAAGACGGCAAAATCGACCTGCTGCTGAAATATATGTCCACCGCCAAACGCAGCGCCTACTACTACGCACCGAGCGTGGAGCGCCTGGCTGATCTGTGATGCTGCGGATTGGTTTGGTTGGCCGACAATACAAAGGCTACCTGAATTTCAGGTAGCCTTTAATCTAATTGAGAACATGGGTTGGCTTGCTACAAAAGGCTACCTGAAAACATTGCGGAACAGCGCCGCGTTTGTTTCAGATAGCCTTACTTATCTCGCTATCAAGCAATCTAATTAATCAAACTGTTTTCTGATCAGCCGGTTTACCGCCGGCCATTTTGCCGATGATGCCGCCGAGCACAATCCCGGCCAGGGCGAAGGGCAGCCACTCCAGCGAATAGGCTTTCAGCGGCAGTTGTTCGGTAAAGCCCGCACCGGCCACGGAGAGGATGGAAACCGCGGTAGCCAGGCCGGTGGCGAGGCGGTGGGCAAGCAGTGGCATCGGGCGGATGAAGTTGTCGATAATCAGCAGCAGCAGGATGGTCATAGCAATCGGGTAGAGCACCATCAATACGGGCACGGATTTGCCGATAACAGCGCTTAGGCCTTGGTTAGCCAGGATGAAGCTCACGAGGGTTACGGCGATGACGTAGCTGCTGTAGCGGATGCGCGGGAACAGGCCGTAGAAGAATTCGCCCACGGCAGTAACCAGGCCGACCGAGGTGGTAAGGCAGGCGAGGGTAACGATGATGCCGAACAGAATACGGCCGAAGCTGCCGAAGGTTTGGTAGGCGGCGGTATTGAGCAGGAAGGAGCCGATATCTTGCTGTTTGGCAGCTAAGTCTGCCAGGGTGTCGGGCGACACGGGCAGCCGGTTGCTCACCCAAGCCAGGCCGACATAAATAATAGCCAGCGATATTGCGGCGATGATGCCGGCCACAAAAGTTTGCTTCATCACCACTTGGTTATCGCGCTGATCCGCTGGCATTTTGGCCTTAATGGCGTTGATCACAATCACGGAAAAGGCTACGGAGGCAAGCACGTCCATGGTTTGGTAGCCACCGATAAAACCGGCCAAGAAGGCGGATTGGTCGCCAAAATTGGCAGCCGGCATGGTGGGCGGGTTGCCGTAGAGCCACCACACGGATTTGCCGATCAGGGCAAGGATGGCGACGAGCAAAGCGGGAGTGAGGATGGCACCGATGCGTTCGACCATTTTGGAAGGGTTCAGGCTCAGCCACAGGGTAATGGCATAGTAAACCACGGTAAAGGCAAGGAGCGAGCCGCTGCCGGCTTCGCCGATAAAGGGCAGCACGGCCATTTCATAGGAAGTGGCGCCGGTGCGAGGGATGGCGAAGAAGGGGCCGATGGTGAGATAAATCGCCATCAGGAAAATAACGGCAAACCAAGGGTGGATGCGGGTGAGGGCGGTTTTGTAGCCGTTATGGTAGAAAGCGCTTACCACGATGCCTAACAGCGGCAGGCCGACGCCGGTGATCACGAAGCCGAGGAGGGTGCTCCAGAATTCGGAGCCGCTATTGAGGCCGAGGGTGGGCGGGAAAATCAGGTTGCCGGCGCCAAAAAAGATGGCGAACAGCATAAAGCCGATAATAAAGGTGTTTTTATTCATGATGTTCTCTGGTAGGCTACTATTGCTTGGATATGGCCGATAGCTGCGGTAAAAAGGTATTATGATACCGAATCGGCTGTTAAAGGGATAGGGCGGCTGGCTAAACGGATTTTGGCTTCGTTGAGGCTTATGCTTTCAGGTAGCCCTTTTGAAGCTACCTGGGAAAAGCGATCTGCCTGAAACCAAATCTACACGGCACAGAAGATGTAAAAGGCTTTATCCCGGCAGAAGGACACAGTATAATTCAATAATTTCGCCAACGAATTACCCCTTTCTTTCTTTGCGCTGATTTTATGCCGCTGCTGTCAATAGAATTTGCTGCCTTTTTCCTGTGCTTCTTCCCTGTTTACTGGCTGTTGGCCAAGCGGCCGCGCTGGCAGAATTGGCTATTGCTATTTGCTGGGTTGGGTTGGTTGTGGCATTTGCATTGGGGGTTTGCCGTGGCCGTGCTAGCGTTTTCACTGGGTACTACGTTGATTGCTGCCGGTCTGTCGCAGGGAAGGGGACAGACGGCGCGTCGCAGATGGTTCACGGTTGGCGTGCTGCTGGCGATGTTGAATTTGTCGTTTTTCAAATATGTGGATTTCTTCCTGCCGCTGTTGCAGCGAAGCGGGCACGATGCGGCACTGGGTATTCTGATGCCGCTGGGTATTTCCTACTATACTTTCCAGGGCGTGGCTTATCTGGTGTCGCTTTACCGCAATGAAGACGTACGGCTCAAATGGCGCGAGCTTTTGCTGTATTTCAGCTTTTTCCCCACCATCACTTCCGGCCCGATTGCCCGTACCGGCCAATTAAAAAGCATCTATGGCACAGACGGCGGCATGGCGGCGCAAATCCGCAGCGAACAGCCGCGCACCATGATCCGCCCGGCGTTGGCTATTGGCCTGATTGTGCTGGGTATC
Organism: Eikenella sp. NML120348; assembly: GCF_001648435.1. NCBI lineage: Bacteria > Pseudomonadati > Pseudomonadota > Betaproteobacteria > Neisseriales > Neisseriaceae > Eikenella > Eikenella sp. NML120348. The sequence goes on from NZ_LXSP01000001.1 coordinate 431,731, forward strand.
TGCAAAAAATGGTGGCTGGCCGGGGCGCTAGGCGGCAACTGGGTGGATCCAGTGTTTGAAAACCCGCTGCAATACGACTCCATCACAGTGCTCACTGCGATGTATGGCTACACCGTTCAACTATTTATGGATTTTTCCGGCTACACCGATTTGGTGGTGGGCATGGCTATGTTGCTCGGCTTTCAGCTGCCGCAAAACTTCGCCATGCCACTGCGCGCGTTTAATCTGCGCGATTTTTGGAACCGCTGGCACATCACGCTCTCCACCTGGATTCGCGACTACATCTATATCCCGCTGGGCGGCAGCCGCAAAGGCTGGCGGCGCACACAAATCAATTTGATGATTGCCATGCTGCTCTCCGGCATCTGGCACGGCCATGGTTGGAATTTCCTGCTGTGGGGCGCGTTGCACGGCGTTGGGCTGGTGGGGCTGAATATCGGTGATAAAATGCTGGGCGGGCGCGAGAAACTGTCCGGCTTGTCCCGTTTTGGTAAACTAGTAGCGGTACTGTTTACCGTAAACTTTGTCTGTCTCACCTTTGTAGTATTCCGCACTGAAAGTCTGGCCGATACCGGGCTGATGTTCCGATCGTTGTTGGGTGGAGGCGGCAGTGGCGTACCGGAATTGGAAACCTTATTAGTGCTGGGTGCGATGGTGTTCGCACTGGCCGCCTACGGCCTCTTATCCAAGCTGTTTGACAGCGCAATAGTGCTCTTGGAACGCCTGCCAATGTGGATATGGCCGCTACCGATGGGTGCCGCCATGTGGCTATTGATGGTGTTTGCCCCTTCCGGCATTCCGGGCTTTATGTATGCCAACTTTTAATAACCATAATAATAAGAAAGGATTGGGCAGTTATGAATCCCAGCAAAGCCAAACGCAGAGCCAATAAGAACAAACACCGCAACAAAGCCGCACGCCGCAAATCTAGTACAAAAAAACGCCCTGAGCAGCTGGAATTACCGGTATCTGTATCGGAGCAGGTAGCAACCAACCCCAATTCGCAAGCCAAACCCGCAGCCAAAGCGGCCAAAACCGAATCCGCATCGCTAACCCATTTTCAGGTAGCCTCAGGCAAAACAACCAGAGCAGGGCACAAAACGCCGCAGCGCAAACCGAAACCTGCACAATTTGCTACCGTGCGTCCGGCCAAAACCGCTCACTCCGTGGCCGACGCAATCGGCATCCCGAGTGCAACACCGGATAACCAAAGCAAGCCCACTTCCCCGGTGTGGCGGCTGTATGCGGCTATGCTGCTCACTGCACTGTTCACCGTGTGGTTTAGTCAAGATTCTATCAACGCCTATTGGCAGCAAACCTACCACCGTGCTAGCCCTTTGGAAAAATTAACCGACTATGGTTGGTGGCGTAACGGCAGCCGTTGGCAGCAGGCAGCCTTGCAGCGGCATGAAGCTGCCCTAAGCTGGCTGGAAGCCGAAAACAAAAGCTGGCGCGAGCAGCACGCCACCGCACACATCCCGCCGGGTGTAGTGTTACCCACAGCATCTGCTGTACCGCCCGAAACCAGAACCAAATCCGCTTCCGAGCCGGCTGCGGCACAAAACACCGCATCCAAACCACTGCACGAGTGCGTGCAGCTTTCAGCAGGCGACAAAGTATTCTTTGCCGGCGATTCCATGATGGAAGGTGTAGCGCCGCATGTACAGAGATGGTTGAGCAGCCAATACGGCATCGACTCACTCAACCTCAGCCGTCAAAGCACTGGCCTTTCGTACCCCAGCTTCTTCGACTGGCCGGCCACCATAGAAAAAATTTTGCGGGAAGATCAAAAAATCAAGTTGCTGGTGGTGTTCCTGGGGCCAAACGACCCTTGGGATTTCCCCAATCCTGAGCCGGGCACCCAAAGCTACCTGAAATTCCAAAGCCCTGAATGGGAACAGGTTTACCGGCAGCGTATTGAACGCATTGTTGTTGCCGCCAAAGCAGCTAACGTTCAGATTATCTGGCTGGGCATTCCGCTGATGAAGAGTACCCGCTTCAATGCCCAAATGCGTTACTTAGACAGCCTATTTGCCAGTGAGCTGGCCGGAAAAACCATCTGGTTACCTACCGACAAAATCATGGGTGGCGAAGATGGGAAATACCGAGACAGCATCAGCATCAACGGACAAACCGTCCGTTTGCGCAGTAAAGACGGCATTCATTTCACCATAAAGGGGCAACAGCTTCTGGCCGACCAGATAGTAGGCCGCATCGACTATCAGCCCACCAATTCCGTTGCGCCCGCCACCCCACCGCCTCCGAAACTGTGATGGCGAATAGAAAATCATAATTTAAGGATAGCTACAGTAATGTTGTTTTCCAAAAAAGGCCGCCAACTGGCCTTAATGACTGTCTGCCTGCTCGCCTGCCAGGCCTGCAGCGCCGAAACCGCCGCCCAAGGCTCTTCTGAAAAAGCCGAGCTCACCAACTACGGCAGCTGGCAGCCCGTGTGGCTCGACAAGCTGCAACGGCTCAACCGTGGGGACGACGTGAAATTCCGCATCATCCAGCTGGGCGACTCTCATACCGCCGGCGACTACTTCACCAACAAATTGCGCACCCGCCTGCAACAACAGTGGGGTGATGGCGGCATCGGCTGGGTATATCCCAACACTGTATCCGGCCAGCGTAACGCCCAAGTGCTGCATGGCAGCAGCGGCTGGCAGGTGTTGAGCAACCGCAACGCCCGTGCCGAATTCCCATTGGGCGGTATTCTTAGCCGCTCCTCTGGCGGCAGCGGTAGCGTAACCGTTAACCCCCGCAACCCTATCAGCGAAGCCCAACAAATCACCATCACCGCCCGCCCCGTGTTTGCCGACAGCGAACTTAAAGTGTACGGCGCGCAAGGCAGCCAAGTCGCCTCCCTGCCCAATCTCGGCAGTAACGCTTGGCAGTATTTCTCCTTCACCTCCCAGCTGCCGCTCAGCTACCGAGCTCAAGCTGGCGATATTTGGGAAATCGGCCACATCAACATCGAAAACAACCGCCCCGGCGTAACCGTATCGGCCATGGGCATCAATGGCTCGCAGCTCTCCCAATGGAGCGGCTGGCGCGCCGATTGGCAGCAGGATTTGTCTGCCACCCAGGCCGATTTGGTCATCCTGGCCTACGGCACCAACGAGGCGTTTAACAGCCATCTCGACATGGCGCAAACCAAACGCATCTGGGCCAATACCATCCATAAAATCCGCGAAGCCCTGCCTGGTGCCGGCATCCTGATTATCGGCGCACCTGAGTCGCTTCAAGGACGGCACGGCCAATGCGGCCAACGCCCGCCTTATCTTGACGCCATACAGCAAATGCAGCGCGAAGTGGCGCAGCAGGAGCAAATTTTGTATTGGTCGTGGCAGGCTGCTATGGGGGGCGCGTGCAGTATGAAAAGCTGGATGGCACAAGGCTTAGGCGCGCGCGACGGTGTGCATTTCACCGCTCAAGGTTACCAAACCGCTGCTGGCAAACTGGCCGACGACATCATCAAACTGGCCAATAAATAACCCGCCCAAACAGATTTCAGGTAGCCTTAGATACGAGGCTACCTGAAAATACAATAGACCCATTACCCATTCGCTCCGGAGCCCAACCGTGCCGCAATGCCAAGACATCATCCGCTGGTGCAACGAATTTTTGCGCACAGCCGAATTTCACGACTATGCCCCCAACGGCTTGCAAGTGGAAGGACGAGACGAGGTGCGCAAAATCGTGTGTGCCGTTACCGCCAGCCAGGCCGCCATCGATTATGCCGTGGAGCAGGATGCTGATATGCTCTTGGTGCACCACGGTCTGTTTTGGAAAAGCGAGCCAGCAACCATCACTGGCTGGAAACACCGCCGCATCGCCACGCTTATTCGACACAACATCAATATGGCCGGCTACCACCTGCCGCTTGATGCCCACCCCGAAGCGGGTAATAACGCACAGCTGGCAGCACGCATGGGTTGGCGCATCGAAGGCCAAACCGGCGAGCAAAACCTAATAATGTTCGGCACACCAGAGGCAGAGGCAGACGGCCATGCACTGCTGGCTAATCTGGCTGAGTGCTTGGGACGCAAGCCGGTTTCCGCCGGCGATTTGTCGCGGCCGGTGCGTAAGCTGGCCTGGTGTACCGGCGGGGCGCAGGGTTTTTTCCAGCAGGCGATCGATATTGGTGTAGACGCCTTCGTTACCGGCGAGATTTCCGAAGCGCAATACCATTTGGCGCAGGAAAACGGTGTGCTGTTCGTGAGTGCCGGCCACCACGCCACCGAACGTTACGGCATCCAGGCGCTGTCGACACGGTTACAGCAAGAATGGCCGCTGGAATGCCTGTTTTTTGATGAAGACAATCCAGCCTAAGTTTAAGTTGTCATGTAATCTTTACATCTTGCTTTTCAGGTAGCCTTGGATGCATTTTTATCATTTGAACAAGTTGTTACATTGTTGCACTTATGCCCATGCTCCCCGCTGCGGCAAGACAAATCTTTACTTTATTTTAAATATTTCTTTAAGTGTTGATTTAGGTTAAGTTAAATCACGCCGCTGCGCTATTGGCAGGATAAGGCCTTTGCAAAGTTGCCTCTTTGCGACGCCACAACGGCTGTTGTGCAAAAGCCTTGGTATTTCGGTATTTTTAAAGTATTAGGATGATTGAGTAATGACTAACCAAGAAATCAATCAAGAACAACGGCGCTTTTTGGTACTGGCCACTGCCGGAGCCACCGGTGTGGTGCGCTGGGGGTAGCCAAGCCTTTCGTTGTCAGTTTTTCCCTTCGGAAAAGGCCAAAGCAGCCATTGCGCCGATCGACATCGACATGAGAAAAATTGAAACCGGCCAGTTGGTTACCGCCGAGTGACGCGGCAAGTGGATTTGGGTGCACACTGGAAAGGCGGCTTCTTTTGCCTGTGCTATGGCTCCAAATTCGACTTGGTCAGCCGTGCGTTCAAAGGAATGCCAGCGCCGTCTAATCTGGTGATCCCTCCTTATAAATATCTATACTGAAACCACCATCCGCGTAGCTGAAGACAGCTTATACCGATGAACAAATCATGACCAATCAAACTACAACCTAAACCAATACCATCTGCCCGCCACACTTACTGCGGTAGAATATATCATACGAGATGTGTCTGACGGCTGGATTATCCGCTATATGTACTCCTCGGCACTTCGTTGTTCTTCATCGTGGTGTATCTGCTATATTCCGCGGCCTGATTTACGGCTCGTTCAAAAAACCGCGCGAGCTCGTGTGGGTGTGTGGCGCGCTGATTTTCCTCGCCCTGACGGCGGAAGCCTTTCAGATGTCGTTTGGGGGCACGCAGGTAATCATCAACCTGTTCGGTGCCATTCCCGTAATCGGCCCTGATTTGTCCACTTGGATTCGCGGCGACTTTAACGTTTCCGACGTTACACTCAACCGCTTCTTTGCTCTGCACGTGATGGCCATGCCGCTGGTGCTGGTCGGTTTGGTGGCGGCGCATTTGATTGCGCTGCACGAAGTAGGCTCCAACAACCCAGACGGCGTGGCAATCAAGTGTAAATCAAAAAGCTGAAAGACGAAAACGGCATCCCGCTCAACAGCGGCGTCCCCTTCCATTCGTATTACCATGTATAAAGATATTTTGATTCCTGATTGTGTTCTGCTCCATTATGTTCTTCGCTCCTGAAAACGACCGCTTCCTCGAAGCGCCCAACTTCAACGCGGCCACCTCACTGAAAGCTCCGGAGCACATCGCCCCGGTATGGTATTTCACCTCGTTCTACGCCATCTTGCGCGCCGTTCCCTTCCGGGCACGTAGATGTGAGGTGTAACCGGCATGGATGCGGCAGTGATTCTGATTGCCCGCCTGTCTGGCTCAACCGCTCGCCGGTAAAGTCTGTGCGCTACCGTAACACCACCTTCAAAACCTTGCTGGTGCTGTTCCTGTTCGCCATCATACTGCCGCTGGCCTACTTCCTGAAGAAGGAATAAAGGAATACTGGAAAAACGTGCACTAAGCATACCGCAGCAAGAAACACAGCTTGAAAACAGCTTGTGTTTTTTGGGGAAAGAGGCTACTTGAAAAGCTGAAACGACAGTTTAATTTCAGGTAGCCTCAAATCAGTCCAGGCTACCTGAAACCATAAACCACTAACAAAGAAAGCAAGCCGCAGGCCGAATGCTGGTATCTAACAAAGCGCCTGATATACTGAATACTTCAAATCACAGCAGCTATATTTTTAGGTAGCCTCAAACTGATTCAGGCTACCTGAACCCCAATCAAAGAGCCACCGAATGCAAGCCTTTATCGAAGAAGCCTACCAGCTGTTTGCTCCCTATACAGTCCGCTTCCCTCTCAATATCTGCACCTGCGAATGCTGCACGCCTAAAGACTGCCAACGCGAACTGCTGCGCTACCGATTACGCGAGATTCCTGTCAACAACCTGGCCGGCTATCTGGGCAGCGTGCCGCTGGCAGACGAAGCCGCCACCGCGCGCGATATGAAGCATTTCCTGCCACGCATTTTGCAGGCCTTGGTAAACGACGAAGATGTGCGCCCCACCGATGAAATGCTGCTCGACAAATTGCGCTGCGACCTGCCCGAATGCTGGCCGGAAGATGAAATCCGCTGGCTGCACCGCTTCGCTGCCGCCTGGTTTGCACACCAAATCGCCGCCCCACGCTACGAAGGCTGTCTGTCCACGTGGCTCGTCATGTTCCACTTTGCGGGCCTAGACGTAACCGACAAGCTGCTCGCCCTGTGGACACAGTCTGCTTCTGAAACCAACGCCCTGCGCGAATTTATCGGCTTGTATCTGACCATACCCTATGGTGCAAACGAACCGGACTGGTATAAAGCCTGTTATCTCCCCGACCATCGCCCGCATCGTGAGTATCTAGTCACCAAACTTTCTGTCTGGTTTGCTGACCCGCACACCCGCGCCACCTTTCGCCGAGCCTCTGAGCAAGCCTTGCTGGCCGGCCGTGAAAAGCCGGAAGAAACCCTGCTGTGGGAACAATGCTACAACTGGCTGGCTTGAAGACTACCTGAAAAACCGGCCGAGCAATTTGAGCCACATAGCAATTCACGTTATTTGAGCTTTACTGCTGCACCGCTTGCAACCAACCTTGAGCTTACTTCCAGAGTAGGGCAGCATTACCACTTTGCTTGCCAATAAAAAGCATCTTCTGAATAAAAGCAAATCCGTCATCCATCCTCTAAAAGGCTACCTGAAATTCTAGCGCCGCTGTTTTCAGGTAGCCTTTCTTCCACCTGCCAAAGGCTAGCTGCAATCTGCCGTTCGGTTTTGGCTGGCTTTCAGGTAGCCTGCTTATTGTGCGCTATAATCCCGCTGTTTTCATTTCACACAAACGGTTGCCCAAATGCGCAAAACCCTCCTCCTCGTTGACGGCTCTTCTTATCTCTACCGCGCTTATCACGCGATGGCGCAGTTGTCCGCGCCTGACGGTGCGCCGACGGGTGCGCTTTATGGCGTGTTGAACATGTTGCGCCGACTGCGGGCGGATTATGTGCACGATTATTGCGCGGTGGTGTTTGATGCGAAGGGTAAGAATTTCCGCCACGAGATGTTCCCCGACTATAAGGCGACGCGCCCGCCGATGCCGGACGATTTGCGCCCGCAGGCGGAAGCCTTGCCGGATTTGGTGCGGTTGATGGGTTGGCCGGTGCTGGTGATTCCACAAGTCGAAGCGGACGACGTGATCGGCACGCTGGCGGCGATGGGCGGCGAAGCGGGTTGGAATGTGGTGGTGTCCACCGGCGATAAGGACATGGCGCAGCTGGTGAACGAGCGCGTAACGCTGGTGAACACGATGAGCGGCGAAACGCTGGATATTGAAGGCGTGAAGGAAAAATTCGGCGTGCGCCCCGACCAAATCCGCGATTATCTCGCGCTGATGGGCGACAAGGTGGACAATGTGCCGGGCGTGGAAAAGTGCGGTCCGAAAACGGCGGTGAAATGGCTGAAAGCCTACGGCTCGCTGGCCGGTGTGATGGAACACGCTGCGGAAATCAAGGGCAAGGTCGGCGAAAACCTGCAAGCCGCGCTGCCCCAACTGCCGCTGTCGTATGATTTGGTAACGATTAAAACCGATGTGGACTTGCACGCGGAGCTTTCAGACGGCCTCGAAAGCCTGCGCCGCACTTCGCCGAAATGGTCGCAGCTTGCGGTCGATTTCAAACGCTGGGGCTTCCGCACTTGGCTGAAGGAAGCGGAAAGCCGTATGCACGAAGCGGCGGACGGCGATTTGTTCGGCAGCGATACGATAGGCGAACAGGCGGCGTTGGACATGGAAACGTCGTCTGAAAGGCTACCTGAAAAAGCTGTTGCACCCGAAAAGCTGGATTATCAAGCCGTTACCACCGAAGCGCAGTTTGCCGCCTTGTTAGACAAACTGTCGCAGGCAGACACAATCGGCATTGATACGGAAACCACTTCCCTAGACGCAATGAACGCCGCGCTGGTCGGCATCAGCATCGCGTTCCAAGCAGGCGAAGCGGTTTACATTCCCGTAGGGCATAGCCTGACCGCCGCACCCGAACAGCTCGATTTGCAAGACGTATTAGGTCGTCTGAAACCGCATTTGGAAAACCCCGCCCTGAAAAAAATCGGGCAAAACCTCAAATACGACCAACACGTTTTCGCCAACTACGGCATCGCGCTGAACGGCATTGCCGGCGACGCCATGCTCGCCTCCTACATCATCGAGAGCCATCTCGGACACGGCTTGGACGAATTGTCCGAACGTTGGCTGGGCTTAGAAACCATTACCTACGAATCGCTGTGCGGCAAAGGCGCGAAGCAAATCGGGTTTGCCGACGTCGCCATCGAGCAGGCGACCGAATACGCCGCCCAAGACGCCGATTTCTCCCTGCGCCTCGAAGCGCACCTGCGCACGCAAATGGACGCCAAACAGCTTGAAATGTATGAAAAAATGGAGCTGCCCGTCGCGCAGGTATTGTTTGAAATGGAACACAACGGCGTGCAAATCGACCGCGCCGAACTCGCCCGCCAAAGCGCGGAACTCGGCGCCGAGCTGATGAAGCTCGAACAAGAAGCCTACGCCGCCGCAGGTCAGCCGTTTAACCTCAACTCGCCCAAACAGCTTCAAGAAATCCTGTTCGACAAAATGGGCATTCCCACCAAAGGCCTGAAAAAAACCGCCAAAGGCGGCATTTCCACCAACGAAGCCGTGCTCGAACAGCTCGCGCCCGACTACCCCCTGCCCAAAATCATCCTGCAAAACCGCAGCCTGGCGAAACTCAAATCCACCTACACCGACAAACTGCCCGAAATGATTTCCCCCAAAGACGGCCGCGTGCATACCACCTACGCCCAAGCCGTCGCCATCACCGGCCGCCTCGCCAGCAACAACCCCAACCTGCAAAACATCCCCATCCGCACCGCCGAAGGCCGCCGCGTGCGCCGCGCCTTCACCGCACCGCAAGGCAGCGTCATCGTTTCCGCCGACTATTCCCAAATCGAGCTGCGCATCATGGCACACCTCTCCGGCGACAAAACCCTGATTGCCGCATTCCAAAACGGCGAAGACGTACACCGCCGCACCGCCGCCGAAGTATTCGGCATCGCCTCCGAAAACGTCTCGTCCGAACAACGCCGCTACGCCAAAACCATCAACTTCGGCCTCATTTACGGCATGGGCCAATACGGCCTCGCCAAATCGCTGGGCATAGACAACCTGTCCGCCAAAACCTTCATCGACCGCTACTTCGCCCGCTACCCCGGCGTCGCCGAATACATGCAGCGCACCAAAGAACAAGCCGCCGCCCAAGGCTTCGTCGAAACCCTGTTCGGCCGCCGCCTCTACCTGCCCGACATCCATAACAAAAACGCCAACGCCCGCGCCGGAGCCGAACGCGCCGCCATCAACGCCCCCATGCAAGGCACCGCCTCCGACCTCATCAAACGCGCCATGATAGACGTGTCCCGCTGGCTGGTTTCAGGTAGCCTGAAAAGCAAACTGATCATGCAGGTGCATGACGAATTGGTACTGGAAGTGCCTGAAGCCGAACTGGATTTAGTCAAAGAAAAACTGCCGCAGATTATGGCGAAAGTGGATGAAGGGATGTTGAAAGTGCCGCTGGTGGCTGAGGTAGGCGTGGGAATGAATTGGGAAGAGGCACATTAAAAAGGTTAGTTACATTTATTGATTAACACAAAAAGGCTACCTGAAAATTTCAGGTAGCCTTTCATCTCAAGTACTAAACTGCTCTTACTGCGTCAGCACATCCACACCCTGCGGCGGGGTAAAACGGAATTGGCTGCGGGAGAGGTTGGATCTGGTATTCAGATTGTTGAATTTGATAGTGGTTTGGTTGCCAAAGCTGTCTTTTAGGCGCATTTCGGCCAGATCGTCACCTTTGAAGCCAAGGCGGATGTATTGGTAGCCGGCGTTGGAATGCTTTGGCGTGGCCAATACGTAGTCGATGCCGCCGGCGGAGCCGTCTTCTTTTAGGGTGTAGCTGGCGGAGAGGGCGTCTTTATTGGAGAGGATGGCGGCGGGGCTGTCGCCGATGGCTTGGTTTTGCGCGGTTTTGGTGATTTGCGCCAAATCAATGTCGTAGAGCCAAATGTGGCTGCCGTCGCCTACGATGGTTTGTTTGTAGGGGCTGGTATATTCCCATTTGAAGAGGCCAGGACGTAGGATGCTGAAGCGGCCTTGGGCATTGCGGGTTTTGTTACGGCTTTGCACGCTTTGGCTGAAGCTGCCGCTGATGCCGTCGGTGTCGGCGTTGAATTTTTGCAGGGCTTCGATGCCGCCGGCCTGGGCGCTGCCGATGGCTATTGCCAAAACGGCTGCGGCAACAAGGCGGAAGGTTTGGTTTTTCATCATTTTTCCTTTGTGCGAATCAAAACGGAATACGGCGCATTGTACCAGCTTGGGCGGGGCAGGGCAGGGCGGTGGGAATTGTGAAGATAGCAGGGCAAAGGAATTTTTCCGCTGCGGCAAGGCATTAGGCAAAATAGGGTGGCGAATTTTTAACCGGATTTTATTCCTGCGCTATAATTCACGGCTGCGGTAAGCGGCGGAAAAGGTTGCGGTAGATGCAGCGAGCCGCAGACAATACAGATAACACGGTAAGGCAAGCCAACGCGGTAGCATCCTCATTTTAATTCACTATACTTTTCAGGTAGCCTCATCCGCCTTCTTGGAGAACCTTATGATTCAAGCTGTATTATTCGATTTAGACGGCACATTGGCAGACACTGCGCTGGATTTGGGCGGCGCGCTCAACCGCCTCTTGGCCAGAAACGGCCTACCCGCCGTACCGATGGCGCAAATCCGACCAGTGGCCAGCCATGGTGCCAACTATCTGATTAAGCTGGGCACGGGCATTGAAAAAAGCCACCCCGACCACTCGCGCTGGCGGCAGGAATACCTGGCTGAATACGAACACGGCTTTTGCGATGAAACCGTGTTGTTTGAAGGCATCAACCCCATGCTCGAGCAGCTCGCCCGCCGCCGCATTGCCTGGGGCATCATCACCAATAAGCCGCACCGTTTCACCAGCCTGCTCGTGCCCAAGCTGGGCTTTATCGCCCCGCCTGCCGTGGTGGTGAGCGGCGACACCTGCGCCGAGTCCAAACCCAGCACGCTGCCGATGCACCACGCCTGTCGGCAAATCGGCATTGCACCTAAGCGCTGCCTGTATGTGGGCGATGCCGAACGCGATATGGTGGCGGGCAAAAACGCCGGCATGGCCACAGCCTTGGCCAACTGGGGCTACATCGCCGAGAGCGACCAGGTGCACGAATGGCCGGCAGATGCACGGCTGGATGCGCCCGGGCAGATTTTGGATTTACTATAGCCGAGTAGCTTAACCTTTACCTAATGGAGAACGTCTTAATGAAGAAAATTAGCTTATTGCTGCCTATTTGCGCCACACTGGCCTTGAGTAGCTGCTTTATGTCGCAGAAATCGTAAATCATGCACCGCGAAGAGCTGTATAACGCACAAGACCAGGCTCAACTACGCATTTACGGCCAATACGGCCACGATGTGGTGCACATGATCCCGAACAGCAGCTGCGAACAATGGGCAGAAAACAAGGCCGACGCCGCCACACCAGATTTACTGGTGGCCTGCCGCGCCGCATCCGCAACCTTTCGGTGGGCATGCCTACCACTCAGCGCAGCAACACTGTGAATGCCGATACCGGCGTGGTGTTCCGCGAATCGTATAAAGAATTTGTTGTGCCCGCCAGCAAACCGCTGGTGCTCGATGGCGCGTTTCCCAGTAAAACCACCAGCCAGGTACACCGCTGTTACACCGCCAGCAGCCTCACCCCGCAGGCTGGCAAGAATTACGAAATACAGTATTCGCGCGGCGGGAACAGCTGCGATGTGGCTGTAGTGGAAATCCTGCCGCGAGCCGAAGGCGAAGTGCACCCCACCCGCCCTGCGCCCATCCTCCAGTATTACCCGATGCCGGGAATCAGCTATTAAGCAAAAAAATCTACCTGAAAGTGCAGGTTTCGGAGACGCTCAAGCAGCAATCCAATTTTCAGATAGCCTGTTATTTGCATAGAGGCTACCTGAAAGCATCAACCATAGCTTCAGGTAGCCTTCCTTCCCAAAGAAACCTCATGTCCTTTTCCCTTATCATCATCGGCGACGAAATCCTGCACGGCAGCCGCCAAGACAAACACTTTGCCTTTTTCAAACAGCTGCTCAAAGAGCGCGGCCTGCTGCTCGATTCCGTGCAATACCTGCCCGACAATCGCCAACTCCTCGTCCACCGGCTGCGCCAAAGCTTTGCCGAAGGCCTGCCCACCTTTGTTACCGGCGGCATCGGCAGCACGCCGGATGACCACACCCGCCAAGCTGCGGCCGAAGCCCTCGGTCTGCCGCTGGCGCTGCACCCGCAGGCCGCTGCCAACATCGAAGTCGTATCCCTCAAACACGGCGACAGCCTCGGCAGCATCGGCCACCAAATCCGCCTGCGCATGGCCGAATTCCCCCAAGGCAGCGGCCTGCTTCCCAATCCCTACAACAACATCGCTGGTTTTTCCATCCGCGAACACTACTTCCTGCCCGGCTTCCCCGTAATGGCACAGCCCATGGCAGCTTGGGTACTCGACGAATACTACGCCCATCTCCAACACCAAACCGAACGCCGCAGCGTCAGCGCTTGGATCGACTTGCCCGAATCCTGTATCAGCTCCCTGATGGCCGACATCGAACAGCACTACCCCGGCATCCGCAGCTTCAGCCTGCCTGCCACCCCCACCACCCAGCAGCGCTACCGCCTGCTGTTCGGCCTCAAAGCCGAAGGGGAAGCTTGTAGCCGGCTGGATGCAGCTTGGCAGACAGCCGAAGCCGGCTTGAAAAAGCAGGGCGCCACACAGATTGAGCTGGCGCCGGAAGACGTGTAAACAGAAAGAAATCGGTTTCAAGTAGCCTTCAGCATGATTGAGGCTACCTGGAATTTTTTATAACTAAAGCACTTCATACTGCTTTATCTCGCTTTGTTGTACTAGCTGTACTGTCTGCGGCTCATTGCTTTGCGTGAAACAATAATTATTTCATACATATACCTTAACCACGCTGTCAATCGGAATATCGGATTCGAGGCCCTGGCTTACAGGAGCGGCAACATAAAGGCTACCTGAAGCTATTTTCTTCCTTACTACGCCGGCGAGGAAATCTTATGGCAACAAAACCAGTCACTAGCTGCTTAGTGATAATACAAGAATGGAAACAAATGGCGGCAAACATGCGGGCATTTCAACCCCGCCAATTTTGCAGCACCCATTTGATGTCGTCACCCAGCTGCTCGACGCTTATGGTGTGCCAATTGGACTCACAGCTGAGAGCGGCAGGGTTTTCAGGTAGCCTGAACAAGGTGGATGATTGCGTGCCGCCGAGCAGTTTGGGCGCTTGGTAGCAGACGATTTCGTCCACCAAATCCTGCGCCAAAAATGCGCTGCCCAGTGTGGCTCCGGCTTCCAACATCAGCTCGCCGATGCCGCGAGCGGCCAAATCGGCCAGCACGGCACTCAGGTTGAGCCGGCCTTGGGCGTCAGCTTTCAAACGGCAGATTTCGGCGGCGGCGGGCGCGGGGCTGTCGGACAAGGTATAGATGAGCGTGGGAGCGCTGCCGTCGAGCAGATGGCTACCGGCAGGCAGGCGCAGGCGGCTGTCGAGCAGTACGCGCAGCGGGGCGCGCAGGGTGGGGAAGTCGCGCACGGTGAGGCGCGGGTTGTCGGCCAGAGCGGTGCCGATGCCGGTGAGCACGGCGCAGCTTTCGGCGCGCTGGATCTGCACATCGTGCCGCGCGGCTTCGCCGGTAATCCATTGGCTTTGGCCGTTGGCAAGCGCGGTTTTGCCGTCGAGGCTGGCGGCGGTTTTCAGCTTCACAAACGGGCGGCCGCGTTCGATGCGGGAGAGGAAGCCGCGGTTGAGCTGCCGCGCTTCGCGTTCCATCAGGCCGCAGGCTACCTGAATGCCGGCGGCTTCAAGCATGGAGAGCCCTTTGCCCGCCACCAGGGGGTTGGGGTCTTGCATGGCGGCTACCACGCGGCGCACACCGGCGCGGTTCAGGGCTTCGGCGCAGGGCGGAGTGCGGCCGTGGTGGGCGCAGGGTTCGAGGGTAATATAGGCGGTAGCGCCTTGCGCGGCGCTGCCGGCCTGGCGCAGGGCGCGCACTTCGGCATGCGGCTCGCCAGCCTTGAGGTGGAAACCTTGGCCGACAATCTGCCCGCCCTGCGCAATCACGCAGCCGACACGCGGATTGGGCGAAGTGGAGAAACGGCCTTGCCAAGCAAGGGCAATGGCTTGCTGCATCAGGGCGTGGTCGGCGGGGGAGAATTGGGGCATTTTGAGTAAGGGGCGGATAGGGGAAACGGGGTAAATAAGGTTTTCAGGTAGCCTTTAAACGGCAAGAAAGGCTACCTGAAAACGAAGCAAAGCGAAGTTTCTGCGAAGCTAAAAAGATGCCGATGGTTTCAGGTAGCCTTCAAGGCTTAAACGGCAGGCCGAAGTGGCTGTAGCTGCGTTCGGTGGCCACGCGGCCGCGCGGGGTGCGCTGGAGGAAGCCTTGTTGGATGAGGTAGGGCTCGATCACGTCTTCGATGGTGTCGGAGCTTTCGCCGATGGCGGCGGCGATGTTGTCCAAGCCGACGGGGCCGCCGGCAAATTTGTGCAGCACGGCTTCGAGAAATTTACGGTCCATCATGTCGAGGCCTTCGTTGTCCACATCGAGCATTTGCAGGGCGGCATCGGCTAGGGCGGCATCCACTCGGCCGTTGCTTTTCACTTCGGCATAGTCGCGCACGCGGCGCAGCAGGCGGTTGGCAATGCGCGGGGTGCCGCGGCTGCGACGGGCGATTTCGAAGGCGCCGGTATCGTCGAGGCTCATTTGCAGTAGGCCGGCGGAACGGGAAACGATGGTGGCGAGGTCGGCGCTGCTGTAAAACTCGAGGCGGGAGACGATGCCGAAGCGGTCGCGCAGGGGATTGGTGAGCATACCGGCGCGGGTGGTAGCACCAACGAGGGTGAAGGGGGGCAGGTCGATTTTCACGCTGCGGGCAGCGGGGCCTTCGCCAATCATGATGTCGAGCTGGTAGTCTTCGAGGGCGGGGTAGAGGATTTCTTCCACCACGGGGCTGAGGCGGTGGATTTCATCGATGAAGAGTACGTCGTGCGGCTCGAGGTTGGTGAGCAGGGCGGCAAGGTCGCCGGCGCGTTCGAGCACGGGGCCGCTGGTTTGGCGCAGGTTCACACCGAGTTCTTTAGCGATGATGTGGGCAAGGGTGGTTTTGCCCAGGCCGGGTGGGCCGAACAGGAGGGTATGGTCGAGGGCTTCGCCGCGCTTTTTGGCGGCTTGGATGAAGATGCCGAGCTGCTCTTTGGTTTTGGCCTGGCCAATGTAGTCGGCGAGGGTTTTGGGGCGCAGGGCGCGTTCGAGCTGCTCTTCCTGGCTGGAAATCTGGCGGGCGGTGATGAGGCGTTCGGGTTCGGCGGCGGTGAGGGAATCGGTGTGGAGCATGATGAGGAAGGGGTTTCAGGTAGCCTTAGTGGTTTAATTTCATTGCGGTTTTGTTTTAGCTCCGCAAAAGCTCTGCCTTGGCTTCGCCAAAATATCACTTTCAGGTAGCCTGTTGGCGAGGAAGGCTTCGATTGATCCGGGCTGGCGCCGGCTGTTTTCCAGCCATTCCGGCAGCCATTCAGTGATGCGTTCGCCGATACGGCGGATGAAGGTGCCGGGCTGGGGTTCGTCGATATATTCTTGCTGGCGTACTAGGACGAGCGGATCTTCGCTGCCGGGTTGTTGCCGGGCAAAGGCGAGGGCTTCGGCATGGGTGGCGAAAGCATGGAAGTAGTCGTCGCCTTCATATAAATCGGGGACGCCGCGCTCGGGATGGCACCATACGCGGTATTCGAGCACGTCATCGTAGAAATAGCCACTGCCGGAATGGCAGTGGGCAGGGTAAATACCCACTTTTTCAGGATAGGTGGCGGGCGGGTAGGGGGATTGGCTCATTTTGTGCGGTGCTTGTTTGGAAAATAATCAGAAGGCTACCTGAAATGGCAGCCTTCTGTTGCTGGGCTAGGGGGCAGATGCGCCCTTCGGCGGGACGGAAGCGGCCGAGGCGGTGGCAGGCGCAGATGCCGGCGTGGCCGGGGTACTGGAATCGGCGGGCAGGGAGCTGTCGGGCAACAGGTTTTCATCGGCTTGCGATTCGATGCGTTTGCCGTTCATGCTGAAGGTTTTGTTGCGCACGACGATGTGGGTGCTCACGATTTGGTTGCCGTCGATTTTCAGGTAGCCTTGCCGCGCCATGCTTTCGAGCACGCTGTCGAGCCACAGGCGCACGGCTTCTTTGATTTCGTGGTCGGCATCGGGTAGGGAGGGATCGACACTGATGTAGTTTTTAGCTTGGGCGACGGTGAGCCGCTCGATCACTTGCTGCGGTACGGCAATGTGGAAATCGGCATCGGTTTGGGCGAGCATTTTGTCAATGTCGTTCAAATCAGCGGTAGTGAGGTTGCTGAATTTGAGTTCGCCGTTGCCGCTGATCATGCCTTGCGGGGTGGTGAGGTCAAACTGTTTGAGCCGGATAACGGGGTCGTTGGTGAAAAGGCCGGCGGCTTCGTTGCGCAGGGCGGCAAGCAGGGCTTCGCGCATTTGCTCGTCGCTGAGGCGCTGGGTGATGAGCTGGTCGCGGCGGGTTTTGAGCGCGGCGAGGCTTTCGGCATCGATGTGTTCGGCGCTCACATGGATGGCCAGCGGGCCGTAGTTGTCGCTGCCGTAGTTGAGCTTGGCGAAGCCGAATTTGCCTTCGGTGTTCACCCAGCGGCCGTCTTGATCCATGCGGGTTTCGATTTGCAGGTCGTTGAGGGTGATTTTGGCGGGCGGCACTTGGCCGTAGGGGTTGATGAAGCTGCCGATTTGCAGGTCGGACACCATGTTCAGCACATCGTTAAGACGGATGTCGTAGTTGATGCTGTCTTTCCACTCCACTTCCACCTGGCCGAGGGTGAGCTTGCTGCTGCCCAGGGCCAGGTTGTGACTGCCTTCGCGGGTTTCGGTGTGCAGCTGGAGGTTTTTGTAGGAAACGCTGCCTTTGTCGGCCAGGGTGATGGTGAGACCGGGGTTGTTCAGGCTGCTTTGGTATTCGGTGAAGTATTTGGCGTAGTCGGTGCTACCTTCGAGGCCTTGCCAATTAATGGCGATGCCGGAGAGCTCTTGGTATTTGAAAGCAGGCACCTGCCAAGTGAGGCGGCCGTTGCCGTTGAGTTGGATCACGTTGCGCAGGCTGGCAGGGGCTTGGCTACCGAAGAAGCGTTGCAGTATTTCGCGGCTTTCGGGCTGGAAAACGAATTCGGTGTCTACCACGGCACGCACAGGCATGCTGCCGTTGGCAAACAGGCTGTGTTTGATGTTGCTCTCCAGCGTGATGGGCTGGGTGAGGATGGTTTTAATGTTGTCGGGCAGTTTGTCTTGCAGCTGAGCCAGGAAGGTGGGCTTGAAGCGCACCACGGTGGTTTCGTGCGAATTGAACCAGCCGCGCTCGTAGCGACGGGATTCGACTTGCAAGAAGGATGTGTGGCTTAGGATTTCATGCTGTTTGTTCAGGCTTTGTTCGGCTTTGATGCCAAGATAGTAGGGCGCGCCGAGAAGCAGAGCAGCCAGCAGCAGGATGAGGCCGGAGAACAGCCAAAGGAGTTTTTTCATGCAACAACCAAAATGCGTGATATTAGGAAAGCGCAAGGATAACACCAAAACGGGGCACTGTCTTGGTGCTGGGCAAGCAAGAGGCTACCTGAAAACGGATTTTTACTTTCGTTAAAATTGTTTTCAGGTAGCCTGTGTGCCCTTAACGGGCTAAATCGGGCGGAAAATTAGGCGCCGGTGCCGCTTAGGGCGTTGATGCTGTAGCCGCCGTCCACGTAGGTGATTTCGCCAGTGATGCCGGAGGAGAGGTCGGACAGCAGGAAGGCGGCGGTGTTGCCCACTTCTTCGATGGTTACGTTGCGACGCAGCGGGTTTTGCGAAGCAACGTGGTTGAGCAGGCGGCCGAAATCAGCGATACCGGCGGCAGCCAGGGTTTTAATCGGGCCGGCGGAAATACCGTTGCAACGGATGCCTTCGGGGCCGACGCAGGCGGCAGTGAAGCGGATGGCGGCTTCCAAGCTGGCTTTGGCCATGCCCATTACGTTGTAGTTGGGTATGGCACGCACGGCGCCCAGATAAGTGAGCGCGAGGATGGCGCTGTTGCGGTTGCGCATCATCGGGCGAGCAGCTTTGGCCAGCGCGGGCAGACTGTAGGCAGAAACATCGTGTGAAATTTCAAAAGCTTCTCGGCTGATGCTGTCTAAGAAATCGCCGCTGAGAGCTTCTTTGGGCGAGAAGGCGATAGCGTGCACCAGGCCGTCGAGACCATCCCATTTTTTGCCCAGGCCAGCAAATACTTGTTCGATTTCGGTGTCGTTCTGCACGTCGCAGCGGAATACCAAATCAGAGCCGAAATCGGCCGCTATTTTGCGCACACGCTCTTCCAGTTTGTCCACCACATAGGTAAACGCCAGCTCGGCGCCCTGTTTGCGACAGGCTTTGGCGATGCCGTAGGCAATAGAACGCTCGGAAATCATGCCAGTAATCAGGATTTTTTTGCCTTGCAAAAAGCCCATTTTTCTTGTCCTCAGGGGAAATTGTCTGTACAGGCTGCTTGATTTTCAGGTAGCCTGCACTCAAAATCGGGGCATTATAGCTTAATTTAGGTTGGCAGAGTAAATCCGAAGCTGTTTTGCGAGAGTTGCGAACAGCCGAAACCCGCTGTTTTTGGCAGCGGGCTTCAACTTTTCGGTTTTGAATATTGGGATGTTAAACAATTGGTTTCGCTAGGCGCACTCCTGTAGAATTGGGTAGATATAGCTTCTTCAGCTATGCCCCATAAGAAAGGGCATGGCTATTATACATAAGCGATAATTGCTATCAATATTTAGATAGGAAATATTTTTATCGATACTCCTAAAATGTGATTTATTTTCGCAATTCTGCCAACAGACAAAATACGAGCTGCTGCCCAACCGTTATATAATGCCGCCCGACTTTCGTTTTCAATCCTTTAACGCCATGAACACAGCGCACTCCACCATTTCCGTACAACTGCTGCATGCCAACCAACTGGGCACAGACGAAATCGCCCGCGCCTTATCTGCCATTTCCACCCACCAAGTGGACTATGCCGACATCTACTGCCAGCGCACCGCCTATGAAAGCTGGCATTTGGAAGAGGGCATGGTGAAATCCGGCAGTTTTCAGGTTGATCAAGGTGTGGGCGTGCGGGCGGTGTCGGGCGAGAAAACGGCGTTTGCCTATGCCGACAGCCTAAGCCCGGCCGTATTGCGGCAGGCGGCAGAAGCGGTACGTACCATCGGTGCAGCGGGGCAGGAGCGGCAGGTTAAGCTGGCTGGTTCAGCCAGCCGCCAGCAGGTTGCACTCTACACACCGGACAATCCGATTCCCGGCTTAGACTCTGCTGCCAAGGTGGCGCTGCTCAACCGTGTGGAACAGCTGGCCAAAGCTGCCGACCCGCGGATTGTGCAAGTGATGGCAGGGCTGACTTGCGAACACGATTTAATCTATCTGGCTCGGCTGGACGGCATCACCGCTGCCGATATCCGCCCGCTGGTGCGCTTAAGCATCACCGTGGTGGCCAAGCGGGGCGAGCGGCGCGAAGTGGGCAGCTTTGGCGGCGGCGGGCGGCACGGGCTGGATTATTTCAGCGAAGAGCGGCTGCGCAGTTATGTGGAGGCGGCGGTAAAACAGGCTTTGGTGAACCTGGAATCGCGCCCCGCGCCCGCCGGCAGCATGACCGTGGTGCTCGGCAGCGGTTGGCCGGGCGTGCTGCTGCACGAAGCCGTGGGGCACGGGCTGGAAGGCGATTTCAACCGCAAAGGCACCAGCGCGTTTGCCGGCCGTTTGGGAGAACGCGTGGCAGCCAAAGGCGTAACCGTGGTGGACCAAGGCAATATCGAGCAACGGCGCGGCTCACTCAATCTGGACGACGAAGGCAATGCTACCCGACAAACCGTGCTGATTGAAGACGGCATCCTGGCCGGCTACCTGCAAGACGAAACCAACGCCCGGCTGATGGGCATGGCGGTAACCGGCAACGGCCGCCGCGAAAGCTACGCCGCCGCACCGATGCCGCGCATGACCAACACTTTCATGCAAAACGGCAACCGCGAGCCGGAAGAAATCATCGCCTCAATCGAAAAAGGCCTGTATGCCGTGAACTTCGGCGGCGGGCAGGTGGACATTACCAGCGGCAAATTCGTGTTCAGCGCCTCCGAAGCGTGGTGGGTGGAAAACGGCAAGCTGCAATACCCTGTTAAAGGTGCCACCATCATCGGTAGCGGGCCGGAAGTGCTCAAACACGTGAGCATGATCGGCAACGACATGGCGCTCGACAGCGGCATCGGCGTGTGCGGTAAGGAAGGCCAGAGCGTGCCTGTGGGTGTGGGGCAGCCCACGCTGCGTATCGATGCCGGCTTAACTGTTGGTGGCAGCGAAACCGCTTGATAGACTTGTCGGCAAAGGCTACCTGAAAGGGGTTTCAGGTAGCCTTTGTTGTATCTTGCTTTTGTACTGTTAGTGCATCATCGCTTGGTATGAAGATGTATTTAATCCAAGTTTCAAAATCAAAAGGCTACCTGAAAACTGTTTTCCTCGCAGGAACCCATTTTCAGGTAGCCTTTACCAATACAGAAGGCAAGACCAGCAAATAGCCCGTTGTGCCTAATGAAATAGCAATAGTTATCATATATGTA
Source organism: Eikenella sp. NML120348 (assembly GCF_001648435.1). Taxonomy (NCBI): domain Bacteria; kingdom Pseudomonadati; phylum Pseudomonadota; class Betaproteobacteria; order Neisseriales; family Neisseriaceae; genus Eikenella; species Eikenella sp. NML120348. The sequence continues at coordinate 453,012 of NZ_LXSP01000001.1, forward strand.
CAAGCCAATGTTTCTAATGAAATTCCTAAAAAACACACTATTAAGTGCAAAGAAAAGTAAATATTTTATCCATTGATAATCATTGGCAGATTCAGTTGGCTAAACTAAGCTGCCTAACCATTTTATTTTCCTGAAATTTTCTGCTGCATACTGAAAAGAAATCGCTTACTTTTCAGGATAATTATTCGCATTAATAAGCGCAATATGAGAATTTTTGCAACAAGCTGCGTATAATCCACCAGGTTGAAACGACAGCATATATTACCGCTGCCATTACACGCATCATTCCATTTATCCACAGGAGTAAAACAATGCAAGGCAACAAAGAAGTTATCGACTACATGAACCAACTCTTGGCCGGTGAGCTCGCCGCCCGCGACCAATATTTCATCCACTCCCGCATGTACGACGAATGGGGATACACCAAGCTCTTCGCCCGTATCGGCCATGAAATGGAAGACGAAACCGAGCACGCTGCCGATTTCATCCGCCGTATCCTCATGATCGGCGGCACTCCGCAGATGGTGCCTGCTCCCGTGCGCATCGGCCGCAACGTGCGCGAAATGCTGCAATTCGATTTGGATACCGAATACGAAGTACGCGAAAACCTCAAACGCGGCATCAAACTGTGCGAAGAAAAACAAGACTACGTAACCCGTGATTTGCTGATCAACCAGCTCAAAGACACCGAAGAAGATCACGCCCACTGGCTCGAACAGCAGCTGCGCCTCATCGACCTGCTCGGCGAGCAGAACTACCTGCAAAGCCAGCTGTAATACGGAAAGGAAAACGTATGAAAGGCGATCGCGAAGTTATCCGCCAGCTCAATAAAAACCTGGGCATCCTGCTTATCACCATCAATCAGTATTTCCTGCATGCCCGCATTCTGAAAAACTGGGGTTTGGAAAAGCTGGGCGGTTATTTCCACAAACAATCCATCACCGATATGAAAGCAGCCGATGCCCTGATTGAGCGTATCCTCCTGCTGGAAGGTCTGCCCAACCTGCAAGAGCTCGGCAAACTGCTGATTGGCGAAAACACCGAAGAAATCATCCAATGCGACCGGCAAAAAGAGCAAGACAAACACCAGGCACTGGTGGAAGCCATTGCCGTATGCGAAGAAAAGCAGGACTACGTTTCCCGTCAGCTTTTGGAAAAACAGAAAGACGAAAACGAAGAACGTCTCGACTGGCTGGAAACCCAGCTCGATCTGATGGAAAGTTTGGGTTTGCAAAACTACCTGCAACTCAGGGCGTAAGGGGATTAAAACACCAAGCCACTGCCAAACTAGGCAAGACCCTTTCCAAATAGCAACAGCCTGTGCGCTTCAGCAGCAGGCTGTTTTGTGCAATTCAATTCGCTTCCAGTAAAAGGCTACCTGAAAAATTGCGCCGCAGGTTTTAACTTCGTTAAAGCTTATGCTTTCAGGTAGCCTTTGTTTGGCTGGTTGAGGCCACCTGAAAATTGTTGCCAACAAGCAGGCGGCCTGGAGATACGCACGACAGCTATTGCTGTTGATTTTCAGGCAGTTTCTGTATCCACTGCCATTGCTGTTGCAGTACATTTTGCAGGGCACGTTGTTTTTGTTCGGGGCTTTGCAGGTTGCCAGTGATGCGTTGGTAGTCGAGGGCAAAGTTGGGGCGGCTGATGCTGCCGTTGATTTTTAACGGCAGCCAGAGATCTTGGCCGACACTGGCGAGCACGGCGTAGTTGAGTGTGGTGGCTCGAATGTCGAAGCTGCCTTGGCCGCTGAGGTTGAGGCTGTCGCTTTGCAGGCTGAGGCTGGGCGTGGTGCCCATACCGTTTTCTACACTGGCTTCGATGCTGAAATGGCGGAAGGGGGTATTGCTCTCGGCGTTATAGCGGATCAGGTTTTGGGCGGGTAGGTTGTCGGGCTTGTTGAGGATTTTGCCAAGGTTGATGCCTTGCCACGCACCATTGTCGAGCACGATTTTGCCTTGTCCGGCAAGGGTGGTGTGCCATTCGCTGCGTTTGAGGCCTTCTGCACCCAGGTGGAAGGATGCGTTACCGCGCCCGCTGAGGTGGTTGAAGCGAAAGGCATCTTGCAGCAGGGGTTTGATTTGGATGTTGTTGAACCGGATGGCGGCTTCCCATTTGGGGCGGCTGCCGTGGTGCAACACGGCACTGCCTTCGGCATTGCCATCGTACATCTGCATTTTGATGGTTTGGGCTTCAAGTTTTTCAGCGTCTAGGTGCAGGGTGCTGTGGAAATTTTGGATTTGCAGGCCGGAGCCTTCAAGCATGCCGATATCGAGGGTAAGCCGAATTTGGCGGTGGTGCAGGGCTCGCGGCCAGTATTGCAGCCACAAAGGGGCTGCGGTGTTTTCGGCGGCAGGGGCAGGGCGTTTGGTTTCGAGATAGCTGCTGAGTGAAAGTTTACTCAGATTGATAGCCGCTTCGATGTTGTGGCCTTGATCGCTGAAACTGCCGGAAATTTTCAGGTAGCCCTCATTGTTGTCGAGGCGGCCCTGCAGTTCAGCTTTCCAACTTTCGCTGTTACCGGCGGCTTGGCCATGCCATTGACCGGAGAGATAGGGCATGCTGCCGGGTGCGGCGTTGTGGCGGGTGCTGAGGTAGAGGTTGTCGATTTGAAAATGTCCGGGCTGTGCTTGGAGGCGGCCGTTGGCGCTGTAGCCGCTGCTGCCTTGCTCGTATTCCACTGCACCACTGAGTTGGAAACCAGCGATTGCTAAGGTGCGGTTTTGATAGGAAACTTTGTTGATGCTGCCGCTGCCGCTATGCCGCACGGTTTCAGCCGAGGATTGACCATTTTCTGAGTCGACGTTGAAGACAATGTGGGTTTCAGGCAAAACGACGCTGTCGGGGGAGAATTGCCAGTTGCGGGTATTGCCATCAATATTAAGCGACCAGGCAGGAACTTGGATACTGAGCCGGCCGTCTTTGGTATTGAGACGGCTTTGCTCGGCGGTATAGTCGGCATTGCCTTGCCAGGCGGCGGTGAAGGGCTGGCCGTTGGGCAGGAAGCCGGCAAGATTGGCTTGTAGTTGTTCAAAGTGGCTGCCGCTATAGGCGCCAGAGGCCTGTATCCTGTATTCCTGCGGGGCAAACAGGCTGGCAGAGAGGCTGAAGTTCTCATCGGCACGATCGATAAAGCCGGATACTTGACGCATGGTTTGTTTTTGTTCGCCGTATTGCAGGCGCAGGGAACAATCATCAAGTTCGATATGGCGGGGCAGGGTGCTGCTTGCTGCTTGGTTAGCAGTGAACCCAGCCACTTCCCATTGCCCGCTTTCCAGCCGACGCGCGCTGATGCTGGCGCGTTGCAGGTGCAGACTGTGGATAGACACATCGCCCCACAAAGCCGACCAATTAAATGAAAGCTGCACGGCCTCGGCATTCAGCGTTTGGCCGTTTTCCTGCGTGCGGCTCAATCCCACTTGGTGCAGCACCACATAAGGATAGGGGAACCAGCCGCGTTCGATTTGACGGCCATCAAAATTCAGCTGCTGGCCTTGTGCGGCAAGCATTTGGTTGGCAGTTTGGCGGATGCGGGCTTCACTGAGCAATCGGCTCAAACCGAATGATGCACCCAGCCACAATACCAACAAAACCAGGCCGAAAAGCAGCGCTTTCAGCCAGAGTTTGCTCCAAATTTTGCCGGAATACAGCTGTTTTCTCATCGAAATACCGTACGCAATAGGAAATCAAACAAAAGGTAGCTGCTTTATGCCCGTCTGGCAAGGGTTTTAGCCGATTTTTTCAGAGGTGGCGAAGGGTAATCTGAAAATATCGGTTTAAAACGCTTGCCGATTTTTTCAGGTAGCCTCTGCCGATATAAGGCTACCTGAAAATGCAACCCCCAAACACCCAAGCAAAATGGTTATATAATGCCCGCTTTTCTCCGCCTGCCTACCGCACCATGCAGCTTGCCGATTTCGATTTCCACCTACCTGAACACCTAATTGCCCAGCAGCCGCCCAAACAGCGTGGCAGCAGCCGACTGCTCGATGCCCGCCCCGGCCTCCCCCTATGCGACCGCCTGTTTGCCGAGCTGCCAAACCTGCTCGAAGCCGGCGATTTACTCGTGTTCAACAACACCAAAGTAATGAAAGCCCGCCTGTTCGGGCACAAAGCTAGCGGCGGTCGCATTGAAGCCCTAATTGAACGCGTATTGGACGAACACTGCGCCCTGGCGCACATCCGCTCCTCCAAGTCGCCCAAGCCCGGCAACCTGCTGGAACTTGACGGCGGCATTCGGGCGCAAATGGAAGAACGCGAAGGCGAGCTTTTTAAGCTACGGTTTTCAGGTAGCCTCAACGTATACCAAATCCTCGAACAAACCGGTCGCCTGCCGCTGCCACCCTATATTGAGCGCGCCGCCGATGCAGCCGACGACGAACACTACCAAACCGTTTACGCCAAACATCAAGGCGCCGTTGCCGCCCCCACCGCCGGCCTGCACTTCACCCCCGAATTGTTGGATCAACTGCAGGCAAACGGCATCCGTCGTGCCGAAATTACCCTACATGTGGGCGCCGGTACCTTCCAGCCTGTGCGCAGCGAAAATATTGCCGAACATAAAATGCATAAAGAGTGGTACAGCATCCCCGCTGAAACCGTTGAAGCCATTGCGGAAACCAAAGCAAACGGCAAGCGCGTATGGGCAGTCGGCACCACCTCCATGCGCAGCCTGGAAGCCGCCGCCCAAAGCGGCCGCCTGCAAGCAGGCGAGGGCGATACCGATATTTTCATCACCCCGGGCTACCGTTTTCAGGTAGCCGACGGCCTGATTACCAACTTCCATCTGCCCAAATCCACCCTGCTGATGCTGGTGAGCGCCTTTTCTGGCGTCGAGCACATCCGCGCCGCCTACCGCCATGCCATCGAGCAACAATACCGCTTTTTTAGCTACGGCGATGCCATGCTGCTCACCCGATCAGAAGCTTCCTAAAAACGCATTTATGGACAACCAAAGCAATAAACAAATACCGAAGCTATATACCAATATAATAATTTTACATAATATATATTATGTGAACTTTAATATTATTCATTTTAATAAAGTAGAACTTTTCATGTTTAAACAACGGATAAAACTGGCTACAAATACACAATCTCGCCACTTAAGTTTTATGTTTTCAGGTAGCCTGGTGAACGCTTAAGGCTACCTGAAATATGGAAATATCCAATGGAGTGCGGGCATTTATCTCGGCCAAGGAATAGGTTTGCGCTCCAAACTGAAGGCTGCCATGTTCAAGTAGCCTGTCCTGTGCCGCACGACCAGGCCAAACGGCTACAATCAGCCGCCGATTTTGATCACTTCTGCGCCTTCCTCCCGGCCGATAATCAGTACGTGGGCGGGATGGCGGGCGAACAGGCCGTTTTCGACAATGCCGGGGATGCGGTTGAGTTCGTCTTCCAGTTTGAGCGGCTCGTTGATGGGCATATTGTGCACATCGATGATTTTGTGGCCGCTGTCGGTGGTGAAATTCAAGCGCAACTGCGGGCTGCCGCCGTATTTGAGCAGCTGGCGCGATACCAGAGAGCGGGCGGCGGGGATGATTTCGATCGGCAGCGGGAATTTGCCCAGCCGGGAAACGTATTTGCTCTCGTCTACGATGCAGACGAATTTTTCGGCGGCGCTGGCCACGATTTTTTCGGCCAACAGCGCGCCGCCGCCGCCTTTAATCATTTGCAGGCTGTGGTTGACTTCGTCGGCGCCGTCGATATACACGGGCAGCTCGGTGGCTTCGGTGAGCGGCACTTCAGGAATGCCGTGTTGTTTTAAGAGTTCGCTGGTGGCTTTGGAGGTGGAAACGGCACCTTTGATGCGGATGCCGCTATTGGCCAGCTCTTCGATGAAAAAGTTTACGGTGCTGCCGGTGCCGATGCCGATGTAGGCATTTTCGGGCACGAATTCGAGGGCTTTTTGGGCGGCGGTGCGTTTGAGTTGGTCTTGGGCGGACATAGTGTTCTCCTGTTAGCGTGATTGGTGGGCTTGGCTTCGTTTCAGGTAGCCTTATTCTACTATGCGGGCGGGAGTTTGGGTATGCGGCCGCCCTGCCCTTTTGCTTTGGCGGACGGGGTTTAGAACTTTGCCCAGCCGGCAAAATCTTTTTTAATTTCCCAGCCTTTTTTCGTCAGCTCGGCGGCATGGGTGGGGAATAAATCCATGATGCAGTCTTGCCATACGTCGGAAAGGCTCTCCTTGTAGGGGTAGGCGTATTGCGTTTGTTTCCGCAGGCGCAAACCGGCTTGCAGCAGCGCGCTGAGGCGGTTGAGCAATTCGTGCACAATAGTTTCGCCCAGTTCGTCGAAATAATCTTGGCGAAAGCTGAGCAGCAGGCCGCTCTGCGGCAGGCCGCCGTAGCTGGCGTCATGCAGCATCAGGGTAAGCGCCGGTGTGGTGTCTTGCTTGGAACAGGTAACGGGGCTGGGGAAATTGGCAAAGAAGTAGGGAAATTCAAAGGCTTCCGGCTGGGTGCTGAGATAGTAGTTATCGGCAAGTTTCTGCAATTTTTCCGCGCGCCACGATAAGCGGCCGAGTTTGACTTCCCCGTTGCCTTCATACTGACTGGCACCGATGCGCGGTATTCCTTTGATTTTACCTGAGAAGGGGTTGATTTCGTTGATGAAGGCGGGCCAGAAGGCGCGGTTTTCAAGGTGTTGCTTGATGCCGAGCGGGGCGAGGAGGATGAAGTTTTGGTGGAGATTGGTGAATTTCATCGTGCGGCCTTTCCGGCTGGTGGCAGAGAGGCTACCTGAAAAAGGAAGGAGGGGAAAATCCGGTTTCAGGTAGCCTGATGGAGCTTGAGGCTACCTGAAAAACGGACGACTTGGCAAATCCGTGCCTCTGCCGCTCGTTTTTTGTTTTTATACGCGGGATTCGGGTTTTATCCGACGGCCTTTTCCAGCAGCACCACGGCTTGGGCTTCGATGCCTTCCATGCGGCCGAGGTAGCCGAGTTTTTCGTTGGTTTTGCCTTTGATATTGACGCAGTTTTCAGCTAATCCTAAGTCGGCGGCAATATTGGCGCGCATGGCGGCGATATGGGGGCGCAGTTTGGGCTGCTGGGCGATGATGGTGCTGTCCACGTTCACTACGCGCCAGCCTTGGGCTTGCACGGCGGCGTAGGCTTGGCGCAGCAGGGCGCGGCTGTCGGCGTCTTTATGTTCGGCGGCGGTGTCGGGGAAGTGGGTGCCGATATCGCCCAAGGCGGCGGCACCGAGCAGGGCATCGGTGATGGCGTGCAGCAGGGCGTCGGCGTCGGAGTGGCCGAGCAGGCCTTTTTCAAAGGGGATGGTTACGCCGCCGAGAATGAGCGGGCGGCCGGGCACGAGCTGGTGGACGTCGTAGCCTTGTCCGATGCGGAGGGTCATGGAAGTTGCCTTTGTTGGGTGGATTTTAGGTTTCAGGTAGCCTTGGAGCGGGAGGCTACCTGAAAAATCAGTTGTCGATCAAATGGCCGAGTTTGGCGGCTTTGGTTTGCAGGTAGCCTGTGTTCTCGCTGTTTTGTCCCACCAAAAGTGGCACACGTTCGGTGATTTTAATGCCGCTTTGCTCCATCTTGCTGATTTTATCGGGATTATTGGTAAGCAGGCGGATGGAGTGAACGCCGAGGTGCTGGTAGATGGCTTGGGCCAGGCTGAAATCGCGGGCGTCTACGGGCAGGCCGAGGGCGAGGTTGGCTTCTACGGTATCGAGGCCTTGGTCTTGCAACGCATAGGCGCGGATTTTATTGATGAGGCCGATGCCGCGCCCTTCTTGGCGCAGATACACAATCACGCCGCGTCCTTCGCGCTGCACGGCCTGCATGGCGGCTTGCAGCTGGGGGCCGCAGTCGCATTTTTGTGAAAACAGGGCGTCGCCGGTAAGGCATTCGGAATGGATGCGGGAGAGTACGGGCTCGCCGTTGGCGATATCGCCCATGCTCAGGGCGATGTGTTCTTGGCCGCTCGGCTCTTCGAAGCCGTGCATGGTGAAGATGCCGTATTCGGTGGGCAGGCGGCAGGAGGCGATGAATTTTAGCGGGGTCATGGTGCTTGTTTGGTGTGTGTGGAGTGCTTGTTTTTAACTTTCAGGTAGCCTTTATTCGACGGCGTCTTCCGGCTGCAACAAAGCGGCGAGCGGTTCGGTCAAGGCAAGAGCCAGGCCGACCCAGATGCTTTGGGCGGCTTCATCGAAGGCGGCGGTGTGGCCATGCTCAAGATACACCACGCCGAGCACACGGCCGTTTTCGGCGCATACCGGCACGGCCAGCTGGCTGCCGGGTCGGTGTCGGCTGCCGGCGAGGTCGCCGTTTTGCAGCCATTGGGCGACGTCGTCTATTTGGTTTAGCCAGCCGGTTTGTGCGCTGCGCGTGGCCAGGTGGGCGGTGTGCGCGGCTTCTAAGTCTTGCTCTACGGAGAGCAGCTTTTCCAACGGCTCGCCTTGTGCCACCAGGTGCAACAGGCTGCCCGGCGTGTGCAGCAGATACACGGCGGCACTGCGGCATGGACTGGCGGTATAGGCGGAATCGAGCGCCATAAAGATTTGGCGCAGCCGGGCGTGATGCACCTCGTTACGCGGCAGATGCTGCTCTAATGCGCCGTCGGCTCCGCGATACCACAGGATTTCCGGCTCAATCTCCGCCCTGCCCGCTGCCATCACGCTACTGGCAGTGAGCATGGCGATCTGCACCGCCTCTGCCGGCAGTTTCAGGCCTTGGGTGCGCAGGTAGTCTTGAATCAATGCGGTGCTCATGGCGGCTTTCCTGAAAAATGGGCAATGATACTGCCAGAGCGGGCAAATGACAATTTCCATTGCCATAGCAACCAGCTATCGCCGCCCTGTCTCTTGTGCCGTGCTGCCATTTTCAGGTAGCCTTCCCTCCTTTGATAACCCGCCGCCAACCCGCCATGAAACTCAAACCCTTCCTCACCCAGGCTGCCTCCGTACTGCGCCGCCTCGACCAAATCCTGCCGCCCGAACAGCGCGAACCCGATTGGCAAGCCATCGCCTTCCGCTGGCAGAAACACGGCAACGGCGGCTTGCTCACCGCCCTGCCCCGCCCGCACACCTTTCCCCTCGCCCGCCTGTGTGCCATCAGTCCGCAAACCCAGCGCCTGGTGCGCAACACCGAGCAATTCCTCGCCGGCCGCCCGGCCAACAACGCCCTGCTCACCGGCGCTCGCGGCACGGGCAAATCCTCGCTGATTAAAGCCCTGCTGCACGAATACGCCGAGCGCGGCCTGCGCCTGATTGAAGTGGACAAACACGACCTGGCCGGCCTGCCCGCCCTGCTCGACTTGCTCGCCCCACGCAGCGAAAAATTCATCGTTTTCTGCGACGATCTCTCCTTTGAAGACGGCGAAGACGGCTACAAAGCCCTCAAAACCGCGCTGGATGGTGGCCTCTCCCACCGCGCCGACAACGTGCTGGTGTATGCCACCTCCAACCGCCGCCACCTCATGCCCGAATACATGGCCGACAATCTCGCCCGCACCGGCGAGCGCGGCGAAGTGCACCCGCAAGAAGCCGTGGAAGAAAAAGTATCCCTTTCCGACCGTTTCGGCCTTTGGCTCAGCTTCTACCCCTTCAGCCAAGAAGATTACCTCGCCGCTGCCGAAAGCTGGCTGGCCGATTCCGGCCTGCCGCTGGACGACACCACCCGCCGCGCCGCCCTTCAATGGGCACAGATGCGCGGCAGCCGCTCCGGCCGCACCGCCTACCAGTTCGCCTGCGATTGGGCCGGTCGCCTGCCGCACGAGCGGGAAGTGGATTAGCTGTTGGCAATAGATAAAACCAAAGGCTACCTGAAAACCTTAGCCACAGGATTTTCAGGTAGCCTTTTCTATGTTGCGGTTAAGCCGTTGGCGCCATCATACCAAATCCAATATCGGCCAGCCGCGCTGTGCGGCGGTGAGGGTGAGCACAGGGTCGGGATTAACCGCTACGGGTTGGTTTACCTGTTCCAAGAGCGGCAGGTCGTTACGGGAATCGCTGTAGAAATAAACTTTTTCGTAGTCGGCTTGGCTTTGGCCGCGTTCGGCCAGCCATTGGTGCAGGCGGGTTACTTTGCCCTCTTGGAAGCTGGGCGTACCGATCGGGCGGCCGGTGTAGTTGCCTTGAGCATCGGTTTCGAGGCTGATGCCGATGATGTTTTCAATGCCGAATTCGCGGGCGATGGGGGTGATGATGAATTCGTTGGTGGCGGAAATCAACAGCAGGGTATCGCCGGCATCGCGGTGGCTGTCGACCAGCATTCTGGCCATTTGGGTGATGCTTGGGCGGATGCGCTGCATGAACTCGCGGTGTATTTCGTCCAGCTCGGCACGGCTGTATTCGACCAACGGGCGAAGGACGAAGGTAAGATAGGCATCGAGATCGAGGCAGCCTTTGCGGTAGTCTTGGTCGAACGCTTGATGGCGCTGCATATCGGCATCGCTGAAGATGTCTTTTTCGTGCAGGAAATTGCTCCATTCGCTACTTGAGTCGCAGTTGATGAGGGTGTGATCGAGGTCGAAGATGGCAAGGTTCATTGGTTTAAATATCCTGTTGCAACAGTTGTTTGAGCAGGGGCAGCGTGATGGGGCGGTGGCTGGCGAGGGCGTGACGGTCGAGCGCGTCGAGCATGGCCATCAGGCTGCCGATGTCGCGTCGCCAATGGTGCAGCAGGTAGCGGAAAATATCGGACGAAATGCGGATTTGGCGGCGGCGGGCGGCTTCGACCAAGGCGGCGATTTTTTCTTCGTCGCTGAGCGGTTTGATTTCATACACCAGGCAGTAACCCATGCGGGTACGCAGGTCTTCGCGCACGGCTAAGCGCGGTGGCGGCACGCTGGCGCCAATCAGGAGCGCGCCCTGCCGGCTTTGGCGGATATGGTTGCAGAAATTAAACAATTCGGCTTGGCCGTCGGTATCGAGGCTGTCGATTTGGTCGAGGGCGAGATAGCAGCCTGCCGGCAGCATCTCGTGCAGCGGTTCGGCAACGGCATTCAGGTAGCGTGCGGGTAATCCGGCCGCTTCAGCCTGCGCCGCCCAGGCTTTGAGTAAATGGCTTTTGCCGGCGCCGGCCGGCCCCCACACATACACAAAAGGCTCGCGCTGCTCACGCAACACTTGCAACAGCTCGCGGTTGCCCTGGCCGAGGAAGGTATTGAAACTCGGCGGTGCAGCGGGAAAATCGAGGATGAGTTGATTCATGATGTGATGGAGGCTACCTGAAACAGGGTAGCTGCTTTCAGGTAGCCTTTTGCAGGCTTAAGCCGATTCGCAAATACGGCGCAACACTTCTTCTTTGCCGATCAAGGCCAGCACGGCATCCACGCTGGGCGTTTTGGCGGTGCCGCACACGGCCAGGCGCAACGGCATACCGAGTTTGCCCATTTTGATGCCTTCAGCTTCGCAGAACGGAGGGAACAAAGCGTGGATGTTTTCTGCCGTCCAATCCTGTTCGGGCAGTTCGGCCAGTTTGGCGGCGAAACGCTGCATTCGGGCGGGAGCTTCGCCATCCCAATGTTTGGCCACATCGGCTTCCAACGGCACGGCTTTGCGGTAGAAATAGGCGCATTCGGCGGCCAGTGCGTTTAAATCGTGGGCGCGGTCTTTCACCAATGCCAGCACGTCTTCCAGCTTGGGGTTACCTGAAACCACAACACCTTGTTTTTCCAAGCGTGGCAACACCAGTTTGGCCAGTTCGGCGTTACTTGTGGCTTTGATGTGTTCGGCGTTGATCCAATATAGTTTTTTTGCATCCATGCGGCTGGCGGAGGAAGAAACGTGTTCCAGCTCAAACCATTGCACGAACTGCTCCATATTGAAAAACTCGTCGTCGCCGTGCGCCCAGCCCAAACGGGCGAGGTAGTTGAGCAGGGCTTCGGGCAGGATGCCCATGTCTTCGTATTCGGTAATGGCCACGGTGTCGCCGCTGCGTTTGGAGATTTTCTTGCCCTGCTCGTTTAGGATCATGGGCAGGTGGGCGTATTCGGGCGGGGTGGCACCGAGGGCTTTGAAAATGTTGATTTGTTTCGGCGTGTTGTTCACATGGTCGTCGCCACGGATAACGTGGGTGATGCCCATGTCCATATCGTCGGCCACCACGCAGAAGTTGTAGGTGGGCGTGCCATCGGCGCGGGCGATGATGAGGTCGTCGAGCGCAGCATTGGGGATGCTGATTTCGCCTTTTACCAAATCATTCCAGCGGGTTACGCCGTCGGTCGGCATTTTGAAGCGGACAACTGGCTCTACCCCTGCGGGAATTTCCGGCAGTGTTTTGCCGGCTTCCGGCCGCCAGCGGCGGTCGTAAGTGGCCGTGCCTTCGCGCTCGGCTTTTTCGCGCATCTGCTCCAATTCTTCTTTGCTGCAATAGCAATGGTAGGCATGGCCTGAATTAAGCAGTTGTTGGATTAACTCTTTATAGCGCGGGAAGTTTTGGGTTTGGTAAACGATATTGTCGGCATTGTCGGCGTGCAGGCCTACCCATTGCATGCCGTTGAGAATGATTTGCACGGATTCGGCGGTGGAGCGTTCCAAATCGGTGTCTTCGATGCGCAGCAGGAATTCGCCGCCGTGATGTCTGGCAAATGCCCATGAATACAGCGCGGTGCGCACGCCGCCGATATGCAGGTAGCCGGTGGGGCTGGGGGCGAAACGGGTTTTGATGGTCATGATATTGGCTTTCGAAATGAGATAGATAGAGGATTAACAAGCTTTCGATACCAAGCGAACCAACGCCGTGGCAAAACTTTAAGTGAATCCGCTATTGAGAAAGGGCGTATTGTAGCGGATTGGGCTGGCTTCGGGGAATGTGGCGGCAGATAAAAGGCTACCTGAAATGCCATGCAAGTTTTCAGGTAGCCTGTTTGCCATTCTGGCAGGCGCGTTACAGCGTGGTGTTCAATGCAGTATCGATGTCGCGCCAAATGTCTTCAATATCCTCAATGCCCACGGAGAAGCGCAGCAGGCCTTCGCGGATGCCGAGTTTTTCTTTCACCGCCGGGCTCATGCCGCTGTGCGATTGGCTGAAGGAATGGTTCACCAGGCTTTCCACGCCGCCAAGGCTGGCGGCCATGTGCAGTAGTTTGAGGTTGCGGATAACAGAATCGGCAGCGGCTTGGCCGTCTTTCTTCAAATATACCGACACCACGCCGCCGAAGCCGCGCATTTGGCGTTTGGCCAATTCGTGATGCTCATGGCTGGGCAGGCCGGGATAGAACACTTTATCCACGGCGGGATGCTGTTCCAAGCGGCGGGCGAGCTCGGCGGCGTTGGCCAGATGCTGCTTCATGCGCACGGAGAGGGTTTTGATGCCGCGCAACACAAGGGCGCAATCCATTGGCCCGGCAATGCCGCCGGTGTTTATCAAGGTGCTTTGCAGGCGTTTGGCCAGGGCTTCTTCCTTAGCCACCACAATACCCATCAGCACGTCGGAATGGCCGCAGAGGTATTTGGTGGCGGAGTGGAACACGATGTCGCAGCCCATATCGAGCGGGTTTTGCAGATAGGGAGTGGCGAAGGTGTTGTCGATGCCCACCACCGCGCCGGCAGCTTTGGCTTTTTGTGCCAATAAAGAGATGTCTACCAGTCGCAGCAGCGGGTTGCTGGGGCTTTCCAGCCACACGAGTTTCACTTTGTGTTCGGCCAAAAGCTTATCTAGGTTTTCAGGTAGCGTAAGGTCGGCGAAAATCACGTTTATGCCCCATTGGGCATACACTTCAGTGAGCAGGTCGTAGGCACCGCCGTAGATATCGGCCACGGCTACGATAGTGTCGCCGGGGCGCAATACGGTACGGAACACGGCATCAATGCCGGCCATACCGCTACCGAAGGCAAAGCCGGCACAACCATGTTCTAACTCAGCCACGGTGTCTTCCAAAATTTTGCGCGTGGGATTACCCATACGCGAATAGCGGTATGGAATATCTTCGCCAATGGTGTGTACAGCGAACATGCTATTTTGGTAGATAGGTGGCATCACGGCACGGTTGTGCTCGTCCGGATTGTAGCTACTGTGGATAACTTCAGTATCAAAATGCATAGGATTCTCCTTTCAGATTGCCTTTACGGCCGCTGGTGGACAGTACAGCTATAGCAAAATTCCCATAACTGCTACACAGCAAAACAGATTGACAACGTAGGCAGCGAAGGACTTTAGCTACAGATACAAAAACAGCCGAGCAGTGTGAGCTGGCTGTTTTTTCTTGGATTTGCAAAGCGCGTACTCTACAAAAATGTTCTGGCGGAAAGGAAGGGATTCGAACCCTCGATACGCTATTCACGTATACACGCTTTCCAGGCGTGCGACTTCAACCACTCATCCACCTTTCCAAGGTAATTCACGTAATTATACTAAAATGCCCACAGCAACGCAACCATTTTCTCCCCCCCTATCCCTGCCGACAATTTCCCGGCAGCAGCGAAAACCCTTCGCTCCGCAGTTGGCCGGCCTTTTCGCGCAGCGGGGTAAGCGGATACACTGTTTTCACTGCCACCAAACCATAAGCCGCGGCGGCTGCCGGCCACCAGCGGTTACCCGCCAACTCCATAAACCGCCACCGCTGCAACGCCCGACTGCTTTTCCACGGCGGCACATACGCCATAAACCGCCCTGTATCCGGCCTGAAGCCGGCCTCAGCCAGCATCCGCCGCACTTTCGGCAGCGGCAGCGCATGGGCGCGCAGGCCGAGTTGTTTTTCAGGTAGCCCGAAGCGCCACAGCGAATACGGATTAAACCCGCTGAGCACCAAACTGCCGTTGGGCACCAATATGCGGAAGCACTCCCGCAGCAATTCTTCCGGCTGCGCACACAATTCCAAACCATGCGGCAACAGTAAGGTTTGCACGCTACCCGACAACAGCGGCAGTTGCGGCAGTGCACACACCACGTCTGCCTGCGCCCTACCCCGCCCCAACCGCAACACCTGATGCGGCCAGCAATCCCAGTTGCAGAGCGAGGTGGTCACGGTAACACCATATAAATTATCCGTATGTACGGCAAAAAACGCCTGCTCCGCCATTTTCAGGTAGCCCCCTGTAGCAGTGTTATCCAGCCATTCGGCCAACCTGTTTTCTTCTATCATGCCGCCTCCTCATTCTTCTGGCCATCATACCTATCAAACAAAATTTTGCAAAACACAGCGCAAAGAAACCTGCCGAAAATGAGAGTTCGGGTGCACTCTCGTGTTATTATTTTATCTCTACGCATGCCGTGCCGGCAAAACGTTCAGCTGCGGCTTGACACGGCTTCCACCCAACCCTTAATATCCAAAAAATTTTTAGCTAATCATAACGTTAAACCAAACGGACTCATTCCTCTGCCATGAGTAAATTCAAATTTCTTTCCCTAGCCATTTTAAGCCTGGGAATTCCAGCTTCTGCCCTCGCCCAAAACTATACACCGGAGCAGATTGCCGCCTCCATCACCAACCTCAACGCTGCCATTCTGCGTAATCCCAGCCAAGCCCGCCACAATAATCTGTGGAGCCGTATGCGGCAAGACTTCCGCATGAGCGAAGTCAATCCCGAAATCGTGCGCCGCCACGAAACCTACTTCAGCACCCGCAGTGCCTATTTCAACCGCACCGTGGAGCGCAGCCGCCCCTATCTCTACCACATTCTCTCCGAAGTGGAAAAGCGCAACATGCCCTCCGAAATCGCTCTGTTGCCGTTTATTGAGAGCGCATTCGTTACCAAAGCCCGTTCTCACGTGGGAGCCTCCGGCCTGTGGCAGTTTATGCCCGCTACCGGCCGCCACTACGGCTTGACGCAAAACAATATTTACGACGGCCGCCACGACATCTACGCTTCCACCAACGCAGCACTGAACTATCTGCAATATCTGCATAATATGTTTGGCGACTGGTCGCTCGCGCTGGCTGCCTACAACTGGGGCGAAGGCAACGTGAGCCGCGCCGTAAACCGCGCCCGCAGCCAGGGGCTCGAGCCGGTGTATGAAAACCTCAATATGCCCAACGAAACGCGCAATTACGTGCCCAAGCTTCTAGCCGTGCGCAACCTCGTGAGCAACCCGCAAGTATTCGGCTTAAATCTTTCCAACATCGAAAACAAGCCCTATTTCGAAGCCATCAGCATCGATAGCCCGATAGATATCAACGCCATCACCCGTCTGGCCAACATCAGCCAAGCCGAATTCGAAGCGCTCAACCCCAGCTTCAAAGTGCCCGTGTTCCTGCCCGAAAACGGTCAGCGCAAACTGCTCTTGCCCGTAGGCGCAGTCAATGCTTTTGAGCGCAACCTGCGCAGTGCCTCCAAAGAATCCCTGCTCTCCTACGACATCCTGCACTCTGACGGTGCCACCACCCTCAGCGACATCGCCGACCGCAACGGCGTGAGCGTGGCCGACCTGCGCCGCACCAACGGCCTCAGCAGCAACACTATCCGTGCCGGTTTGCCTATTCTCGTGGCCAAAAACAGCCTGAACAACAGCCAGCTTGGCCGCGGCGTGCAGATGCTTGCCGACAACAAACCCGCCGGCGGCGACCCGCTGGGCAACCTCATCCGCCGCAACAGCCAGAGCGTATCCGAACGCAACAGCATCGTGGCCGCTGCCAAACCGGCTGCCCAGCCTGTAACACCGCCCGTCCCTGTTCAGGTAGCCTCAGTCCAACCGGCCAACCCGCCCGAAACCGTCCATGCCCCCGTGCAGCAGGCGCAAAACCCAACTGCCCCTGCTACTTTTACCGCATTGGCTTCCAACGGCACCCGTTCCACCGAACCCGCACCCCGCGTGAACAGCTCGCCCGATATTCAGGTAGCCCCAGCTCAAACGGTTGTCCAAACAGCTGCCCAATCCGTAGACCAACCCGCCACGCCCAACAACATCCACAGCCCAAACGACAGGCCACCTGAAACCGTTGAACTTGCCGACAACAGCAATCCCCAGCCCGACCCGTTGATGTCCTTGGCTGGCAACAGCAGCGCAGATAATACCAAGCCTGCCGACGAACCCGGCAGCAGCAGTGCCGCAGCCGCCGTGCGTGCTTCCTTAGCACAAACCGAAGCCCAGGAAACTCGCCGCCAAGCCCAAGCTGAGGTTCGCCGCGCCAACAATGCCAGCTTCGGCCAGCTAGCCGCCAACACCGGCAACAACCAACGCCGCGCTGCCCGACAAGAGCAGCAGGCCAACCGCCGTGGCGCACAAACCGTAACCCACAAAGTGCGGGCCGGCGAATCACTGTATTCCATTGCCCGCCGCTACAACGTGAACGTGGCCGACCTCAGCCGCGTCAACAACCTGCACGGCAACAATATCCGCCCCGGCCAAGTATTGCATGTGAGCGCCAGCAGTAATCATCAGGCCGCCAACCGCTATGCCGACAACAAATCCAGCAGCCGCAACGACCGTAACAGCCGCACCGGCAACGATCGCAATGGCAGAAACAGCCGCCAGCAAACCATGTCCCACACCGTGCGCAGCGGCGATACCCTGCAATCCATCGCCCGCCGCTACAACACCTCCGTGGCTGACATCAAACGTAGCAACAACCTGAGCAACAGCGTGTTGCGCCCCGGCCAAAAACTACGCGTGAGCAGCGGCACTTAACTTCTACGAAGAGCGCAACATTTTTCAGGTAGCCTCGATTAAGGCTACCTGAAAATATTTATATAGATTATCTAATAGTTACCAACATCATCCATCAAACATGAATCTGCAAAAACGCCGCGAAATTTTTCAACGCCTGCACGACGCCAACCCCAATCCCACCACCGAGCTGGTGTTTCACAGCCCATTCGAGCTGCTCATCGCCGTGCTGCTCTCCGCCCAAGCCACCGACAAAGGCGTCAATAAAGCTACCGCCAAACTCTTTCCTGTGGCCAACACTCCGCAAGCCATTCTCGATTTAGGCCTAGAAAAGCTGATGGAATACACCCGTACCATCGGCCTCTACCAAACCAAATCCAAACACATTATGCAAACCTGCCGGCTGCTCCTGGAAAAACATGGCGGTGAAGTGCCGGATACCCGCGAAGCGCTCGAAGCGCTGCCCGGCGTCGGCCGCAAAACCGCCAATGTCGTGCTCAACACCGCCTTCGGCCAACCGACCATGGCCGTGGACACCCATATTTTCCGCGTAGCCAACCGCATGAATCTCGCGCCAGGCAAAAACGTGCGCGAAGTGGAAGACAAACTCATGCGCTTCGTGCCCAAAGAATTCCTGCTCAATGCCCACCATTGGCTTATCCTACACGGCCGCTACACCTGCAAAGCGCAAAAGCCCCTGTGCCACGAATGTATCGTGTATGATTTGTGCGAATACAAAGGCAAAACGGTTTAAACCAATAAAACTCAGCCCTGTATGTTCATGGCCATGAGAGGCTACCTGAACATACAGGGCTTGGTTTTAAAGCGGATAGGTTCCAGGTAGCCTCCACTCGGTTGGAAGGCTACCTGAAACACAATGGGCACGCTGTTGCCGCCTAGCAATCAACTTTCCGAACGAAAGAGGCGACGGATATCCTGCTCCAGCGTATCCAGCATTTCATAGCGTTTGCGGTACATAGAGCGTTTTTTGCTTTGCACTTCTTCCAGCGGCGTGCGCTCAATTTGAGTGGGCAGCCGCCAATAGCCGTTGGCATCGAGGCTGCCTTGGTTTTCCTGCCAGAAGGCATCGTAGTTGAACAGCAGGCGGCTGGAGTCATTCCAGCGGAATTTGGCCTGGCTTTTGTGTGGAATGCCGTAGAGCTCGCAGCCGAGTTCGGCAGCCATCAGCTTGAATACGTTCACCATCATAAACATCGGCCGCACGCCGTGCAGTTGCTTGGTGGTGTGGCGGATGAGCTCGGGGGCATCGCTGCTGTGCGGCCCTTGGATGGAGGTAATCAGCAGGCCGTTGGGCGCGATAAAGCTGAACACGGCATCGTAAATGCGGCTGCGCTCGGTGCTTTGCAGGCTCACTAAAAAGAAACCTTCCAACGGGTCTTTATGGTTGATATTCAAACTGATGGAGAGTTCGGGCGCAGGATGGTTGAGCAATGCCGTGCTCTGTGCCACCAGCTCTTGCCACTTGGCAGCGGAAGGTTTGCTTTGCGCCAAAGTGAAGTTGTTAATTACGGCCTGCAATCGCGCATCTTTGCCGAATCGGTTGTCGGCATAAGTATCCAGCACGGCGCGGGCGGCATAGGGATTGTGTTGGAAAATCGGTGCCCACATCGGATGCTGGTTGATGAAGGCGGTAAACTCTTCGCATTGCCGCCGCGCCAGCAGGCGTTGGATGTGGTCGCGCAGATACACCACCGCATATTTGCGGATGCCCCGTTCGCGCAAATTAGGATACTGTTCGTCGAAAGTGGGAAAGTGAAATAAATCAGACATAAGCACCCATATTGTGCCAAACGGCGCCGAGCCGTTTGCGTGAAAAACAAAGCGATGCCGGGCAAAAACCGACCATCGAAAAGCGGTCAATCCTACCCGATTTGCCAACAGCCTTGCAAGGCTTGCCGCTGGGAATGAAGGCTACCTGAAACCCTACTCTACCCTTTCAGGTAGCCTCACGTCTTGCTTCAAGCACAGCCACGCAATTATGATGCTGCCCATTCAGCCATTATTACCGTCCATTATGCACACCACCCCGCTCACCACACCCCCGCTTGCCCCAAAAACCCGACAAGCGCTGCTTGAATTGGGCATAGCCGACACCGCCGATCTGCAACGCATTACGCCTGCCACCGCTTTCCTGCTGCTCAAAGCCAGCGGCCTCACCGTTACTGAATCCACGCTGTGGCAATTGGTATTGCTAGCCGAAGGGCGAGAAGGCTACCTGAACGAAACCGAACAAGCCGAATGGCGCGCCAAACTGCGTGCCCACTGCCCGGTTGCCCTGTTTCCGCCGCGAGAAGAAAGCGAACACTGGATGCGGCAGGCTTTGCAATTGGCCGGGCAGGCCTTGGCCGCAGGCGAAGTGCCGGTGGGCGCGGTGGTGGTGCACCAGGGAGAAATCATCGGGCGCGGCGCCAATGCCTGCGTGGCCGAACACAGCGTGTGCTGCCATGCCGAAATCGCCGCGCTCACTGAAGCCGGCCGCCGGTTGGGCAACTACCGGCTGGACGGCTGCGATTTATACGTTACCCTCGAACCGTGCAGCATGTGCGCCGGCGCCATCATGCAATCGCGTATCCGCCGCCTGATTTACGCTGCTGCCGAGCCGAAAACCGGCGCTGCCGGCAGCATGCTCGACCTGTTTGCCAACAAACAGCTCAACCCACACACCGCCGTGCAAGGCGGCGTGTTAGCAGAGGAAAGTACGAGGCTGCTGCAACGTTTTTTTCAGGAGCGGCGGCAAGGATAGCGTGGATTAAAATAAGGCAGCTAGCCGCAGGCGGCTAAGCAAGCTACCGTAGTAGTATTCTTATTTTGGTTCACTATAAATGCCGAGAGATAAGCCCCCTAGCCCATCCGGCTACCTGAAAAACAGTAGCAGATAGTTTTCAGGTAGCCTTTAATTATGTGCCAACCGCTACTAGAAACTGGCCGAATACAAAACAGCCGGATAACCGTTCCCCGATATTGGAGAAATGCAGTTATCCGGCTGTTGTTTCACCATAGCTGTTTTCAAACTGAAATCAAACCCGGCGCAGTACATTGCATATGGAGCAGCTATATTTTCAGCCAGCCTGCAGCCAAATCACTACTCCATGCCACAGCTGCCATGCCGCCCACAGGCTGACACTCAGCCCGGCCACCAGCCGGAAACGCGAATGTTGCAACAGGCTTTTGAGCTGGTTGGCAAACAGCCTCATCACCAGCGGGTTCGGCCACGTCCAAGCCTAAGGCCAGCATCATCAGTGCGCCATCCT
This sequence comes from Eikenella sp. NML120348, assembly GCF_001648435.1. NCBI lineage: Bacteria > Pseudomonadati > Pseudomonadota > Betaproteobacteria > Neisseriales > Neisseriaceae > Eikenella > Eikenella sp. NML120348. The sequence goes on from NZ_LXSP01000001.1 coordinate 473,787, forward strand.
CCGCATTGCCGCTGCCCAGCACATACAGCGAAGCGCTGTATACCATGCCGCACGGCAGCCAACCCACAGCAGGCCAACACCGAAGCAGGCAAGGGGTATTTTGGATGGGCAAGAGGCGGTTTAGAGCGGATTGAGCCGCCACACCAGCTGCCCGAGCTTTTCCACCTGCGCGACATAGGCGTTGAACCCGGCCAGGTACAGGCCGATAAAGGTGTAGCTGCCGATACGGCCGAGGTTCATCAGCATAATCAGTTTCACGCACCCCACCTGCGGCGGCAGCTGCAAAGCAAAGACAGTGCTCAAACCGCCACACATACCGGCGCAACGGCCGCCACCGAGAAAGCCGGTGGCGACGAAGGAGAGGAGTGTGAGGGTAGAGACCATGGCATTGTTTTCAGGTATAGCTCAAGCGCTGATTCCTGCCTACAGCTCGTTGCCTGCTGAAGGGGAATAATTGCTTTGACTATAGCCGTTCGGTGAAAGCTGCCAAACGGCAATTCAGGCTACCTGAAAACAGGTTGCCCACTTTTTCAGGTAGCCTTGGCGGGAAATATGATGATTGGTTTATAGGCTACCTGAAAATGATTTCACAACTTTCAGGTAGCCTGTTGGCGAATGCATCGGGCAATCAAGCTGATTGCTTGGTACCGAAAATCTTGTCGCCGGCATCGCCCAAGCCAGGGATGATGTAGCCGTTTTCGTTGAGGTGGCTGTCGAGCGCGGCAGTGTAGATTTTCACGTCGGGGTGCTTGTCATTCACCAGCTTCACGCCTTCCGGTGCGGCCACCAGTACCAAGGCAGTAATGTTGCGGCAGCCTTTTTTCTTCAGCAAATCAATGGTGGCCACCATCGAGCCGCCGGTGGCGAGCATCGGGTCGAGAATCATGGCCGGGCGTTTGTCCATTTTGCTCACCAATTTCTCGAAATAGGAAACCGGTTGCAGAGTCTCTTCGTCGCGCTGCAGGCCAACCACGCTGATTTTAGCAGTGGGCAACAAATCGAGCACGCCATCGAGCATGCCCAAACCAGCACGCAAAATCGGCACCACGGTTACGGTTTTGCCTTTAATCTGCTGGCCTTCGATGCGGCCACACCAACCTTCGATGGCCAGCGGCTCGATTTCCAGATGGCGGCTGGCTTCGTAGGCCATCAGGCGGGCCAGCTCTTTTACCAAAGTACGGAATTGGTAGGTGTTGCAGTTGGCTTTACGCATCAGGGTGATTTTGTGCTTGATCAGCGGATGATCGATAACGGTTAAGTTCATGGCTATGGTTTCCTTCATTTGATTTGGCGGGACGTATTTTAGCTTAACAGGCGGGCGGGAAAAAGCGGGGAGTATAATTTCTTCCTACAGCATTGGCTCGCCTGGTATTACATGCTGCTGACAGGGTGCATCCCCGCTTGAGCACAACAAAAGGCTACCTGAAAACTTTCAGGTAGCCTCTTTATCATTTCAGCAAGCGAACCAGCTTACACTTCAATGATGACTTTCATGGCTTTGGTGCCGGCAGCGTGTGTGAACACGTCGTAGGCCTTTCCCATTTCGCTGAATTTGAAGCGGTGGGTGGCCAGTTTTTCCATCGGCAGCTTGCTGGATTCACAAGCTTTCAGCAGCATGCCGGTGGTATTGGCATTTACCAGGCCGGTGGTAACGGTGATGTTCTTAATCCATAATTTAGCCAAATCAAATTCCACGGATTTACCGTGTACGCCCACGTTGGCCACATGGCCGCCTTCTTTCACCACTTTTTGGCAGATATCCCAAGTGGCAGGATAGCCAACGGCTTCCATGGCGCAATCCACGCCGCGACCGCCGGTGATCTCCAAAATTTTGGCCACAGCGTCTTCCTTGTTAGGATTGATGGTGTGGGTGGCGCCCATTTCTTTGGCCATGGCCAGGCGGTTTTCGTCCATATCCACCACGATAATGGTGGCCGGAGAGTAGAACTGGGCAGTCAGCAGGCAGCCCATGCCCACGGGGCCGGCGCCAACGATGGCAATGGCATCACCAGGTTTCACTTGGCCGTACTGCACACCGATTTCATGGCCGGTAGGCAGTGCGTCGGAGAGGAATACGGCCACATCGGTATTGAGGGTTTCGGGCAGATGGTAGAGCGAATTGTCGGCAAACGGAGTGCGCACGTATTCGGCTTGGGTGCCGTCGATCATGTATCCCATAATCCAGCCGCCTTCTTTGCGGCAGTGGGCGTAGAGCTGTTTCTGGCAATTGTCACAAGTGCCGCAGCGGCTCACGCAGGATACGATGACTTTATCGCCTTTTTTGAAGTCTTTAACGGCAGAGCCCACTTCTTCCACCACGCCGATGGCTTCATGGCCGAGGATACGGCCTTCCCATTTGCCGGTTTTTTCGCGGGCAACTGCTTCGATTTCCGGGTTTTTGCCCTTCATGATACCCAAATCTGTACCGCAAATGGTGGTTTTGGTAACGCGAATGATAGCATCAGTAGGATCAATGATAGTGGGAACCGGGCGATCTTCGAAGCGGACATCGTTTTCGCCGTAATAGGTCATGGCCTTCATGGTCTTGCTCATTAGACTCTCCTAATGTGTTTACCGATAAATAATCAGTTGTTGGGAAAGAATCCAGGGAATTCCGGATGGTCCATTATAATCTTTAATTCTTCCCTAATGGTCAAATTTTCCATTTAAAAAATTAGAGCTATATTATAACAATAGCAGTTTGTGGAAATATTGTGTAAATAATAAGATAAGTTTCTATTTTAGAAGCGTTTGCCGACAGCACAGATTAATCGAACTCTCGCTATGGCGGTAGCCTATATTACCGTATTATCTTTTATTGTTATGGCTCATATTGTTATGGCTCACTGTTTGTATGGCTGCAGCCATAGCTCCGTAGGCAGTGAATTGCTTTAGCTATAACATTAAAAGACTACCTGAAAACCCAATACTTGCCTCTCACAAAATACAAAACAGCCTCTATTCCAACTGAACGGAGGCTGTTTCTATACAAACAAAATTACACTTTAGCAGCCGCAGCCACTTCAGCAGCGTAATCTACTTCTTTTTTCTCGATGCCGTCTCCCACTTTGAAACGGACGAAGTTCACGATCTCAGTACCCTGTTGTTTCAGGAACTGCTCAACAGTCTGATCAGGGTTCATCACGAAGGGTTGACCCAGCAGCGTTACTTCGGCCAAGAATTTCTTCACGCGGCCTTCCACCATTTTGGCGGCGATTTCGGCGGGCTTGCCAGAAGCAATAGCCTGCTCGGTATAGATGTGGCGCTCTTTAGCCACCACTTCGGGATCAACCTGCTCGGCAGAGATGCATTGCGGCTTAGAAGCCACGATGTGCATGCCAACGTAGCGGGCAGTAGTCTCATCGCCTTTGTATTCCACCAGTACGCCTTCAGTGGCGGCAGCACCGTGGATGTAGGTGGTGAGGCTGTTGGCAGCTTCGATGATTTCAAAGCGGCGTACAGAAATGTTTTCGCCCAATTTGGCAATCACAGCTTTGCGCTCACCTTCCACCAACTCGGCCAGAGCTTCAACCGTGGCCGGTTTTTTCTCAGCAGCAGTTTTGGCTACGGATTGAGCAAAGGCGATGAAGCCGGTGTCTTTGGCCACGAAGTCGGTTTCGCAGTTCACTTCCACCAAAGCGCCAACTTTGCCTTCAATAGCATAAGCCAACACGCCTTCGGCAGCGGTACGGCCGGCCAGCTTGCTGGCTTTGGCGCCGGATTTAATACGCAGGATTTCTTCAGCTTTGGCCATGTCGCCATCGGCTTCCACCAGGGCTTTTTTGCATTCCATCATGCCCAAGCCAGTGGCGGCACGCAGATCAGCAACCATTTTTGCGGTAATTGTAGACATTATTTACTCCTGTTTTATTGAGAAACGCGGCCGGATGCCGCGCTTGGATAAATTGAAGGCTACCTGAAAGGCTGGATTTGGCGTCCGCTTGTTGAAACGGTGTCTTCAGGTAGCCTCACGCTGTATCGGCTTAGGCAGATTCGGCTTCGTCGGCAGCAGCCTGCCGTGCGGCGGCTACGGTTTCGGCCAAGGCCTGGTTTTTGCCTTCCAATACAGCATCGGCGATACCGCGGCAGTACAGGCGGATGGCTTTGGCGGAGTCGTCGTTACCGGGGATAACGTGTTTCACACCTTCTGGATCGTTATTGGTATCCACCACGCCGATTACCGGAATGCCCAGTTTGCCGGCTTCGGTCAGCGTACCTTTTTGGTAGCCGGTGTCAATCACGAAAATGGCGTCGGGCAGGCCTTTCATGTTTTTGATGCCGCCTAGTGAGCGTTCCAGCTTTTCCACTTCGCGTTGAATGGTGAGCAGTTCTTTTTTGTTGTATCCGCTGGCTTCAGCATTTTCCAAAATGGCTGCTTTTTCTTCCAAGCGTTTGATAGACTGCTTAACGGTTTTGTAGTTGGTCAGCATACCGCCCAACCAGCGGTGATCCACATAGGGCATACCGGCACGGGTGGCTTCTTCACGCACGATGTCACGGGCTTGGCGCTTGGTGCCGACAAACAGGATGGTGCCTTTGTTGGCAGCCAAACGGCGAACGGCGTCTTGCGCTTCCTGGAACAGGGGCAGGGTTTTTTCCAAGTTTACGATATGGATTTTGTTGCGGGCGCCGAAAATGTATTGTTCCATTTTCGGGTTCCAGTAACGGGTCTGATGACCGAAGTGAACACCTGCTTCCAACATCTGGCGCATAGTAATTTGAGACATTTATTTTCCTTACAAAGGGTTATAGCAAACATCAATGCACACAGAATCTCAAAACTTCAAAACTGAGACACCCTTTGGTGCAAGATGCGAGCGTTAAGTTAAGATAAAAAAGAAACAGCTTTCAAAACGAAAGCTGCGGGATTATAGGAGAAAAGTGTTATTTTGGCAAGATTTCCCTACCCTGTTTTTCTTCCTGCTTGAGGCGTTTGTTGCGCAAACGGATAGTAAGTCACCCCAAATGCAAACAGCGTGTGCAAGATTATCTACACCACCAAATAAATCAGCATTCGTGCCAACGATGGCTGAGCGAGGGCAAACACCAGGATAACAAAAAATATAGCCGATAAAAACAATGCGCCACATGGTGTCTTTCTGATAGGACTACCTGAAAAATCAAGGCTACCTGAAAACAGGATTGATATTTTCAGGTAGCCTCATGCCTACTGCTACGGTAGCTGATATTCCTGCCCGTCTGCAGTAAGAAGTTTGGGCTGGCAGTTATCGTTAATCACCGTTTCGTCAATCACTACTGTTTTCACCTGTTCTTTGATATCTGGCAGGCGGAACATGGTTTCCAACAGAGCGTGCTCCACAATCGAACGCAGGCCGCGCGCGCCAGTTTTGCGCCGCATAGCAAGTTTGGCGATACTGCACAGAGCAGACGGCTGCACCTTCAGCTCCACCCCTTCCATTTCAAACAGCGTTTGATATTGTTTCACCAAAGCATTTTTCGGCTCGGTCAGGATATTGATGAGTGCTTCCTCATCCAATTCGGCCAGCGTGGCAATCACCGGCAAACGACCGATCAGCTCGGGAATCAGGCCGAATTTAATCAAATCTTCCGGCTCGACAATTTCAAACAGCTCAGTAACATCGGCATCTTCGTCTTTGCTGTGCACCGAAGCGCCAAAGCCGATACCGCCCTTTTCCGTACGCTGGCGGATAACCTTTTCCAAGCCGGCAAACGCGCCGCCGCAAATGAACAGGATATTGGTGGTATCCACCTGAATAAAATCCTGATTCGGGTGTTTGCGCCCACCCTGCGGCGGCACGGACGCCACCGTGCCTTCAATCAGTTTCAACAAAGCCTGTTGCACACCCTCGCCGGATACATCGCGGGTAATCGATGGATTGTCGCTCTTGCGCGATATTTTGTCGATTTCGTCAATATAGACAATACCTTTCTGCGCCTTCTCTACATTAAAATCGCAATTACCCAAGAGCTTGGTAATAATCTGCTCCACGTCCTCGCCCACATAACCGGCTTCGGTAAGCGTGGTGGCATCGGCCATGACAAACGGCACGTCCAAACGCCGTGCCAAGCTTTGCGCCAGCAAAGTTTTACCTGAGCCGGTGGGGCCGATGAGCAAAATGTTGGATTTGGCCAACTCTACAGTATCGCCCTCTTTCGGATGCCGCAGGCGTTTATAGTGGTTGTACACCGCTACCGCCAGCACCTTTTTGGCCTGTTCCTGGCCGATAACGTGCTGGTTCAAATTGCTGACAATTTCAGCCGGCGTGGGCAACCTGTCTTCGCCGGTGTGCGTTTCGCCATCCGCTGTACCCTCGCTGTGGATCATGTGGCTGCAGGTGTCGATACACTCGTTGCAAATCAATGCATTATCGCCTTCAATCAGGTTTTTTATTTCGTTTTCCGATTTGCCGCAGAAAGAACAGTATCGGGTTTCGTTGCTCATTTTGGTGTGATTCCGCAATGTAATATGTTGTGCCGTAAGAAGATGGCGAAATGTGAAAGTATATAGGGGAATCCTGCGCACATCAACGCAGACACTGCCGCCATCAGTGCTATATCCCAATTATTATCTTCATAGCAAAACCTGCCCTTTACAAAGATTCTTTTACACTATCTAGGGTTTACAAACTTGTATTTTTTATCCACAATAAGCAAGTTTTTATTTTTACCGTTAAAACAGATATTTGCCTGCTGCAACAGTAAACCGCCTGATGGCATTGGAACACAACAGACTGATAGGTAACAAAATTGTTTGCAATTAAAAAGACTTGGCTGATTTTGGCCACCGGATTAAGCCTGGCCTTGGCCAGCCTGCCCGCCGCCGCGCAAGACGACATCGATGTGCTTGGCCAGTTCCTTGAACAAAACCTGCCCGTGCAAGACGACCCGCTTGGCACTTTCCTCAGCAGCCGTCCGGCTGAACGGGTGGAAGCCCAGGCTGCCGTGGCCGGGCCGATGCTCACTTCGCAATCCGCACTGATTATGAATGGCCGCAGCGGCGAGATCCTGTATCAAAAAGGTATCGACCAAGTTCGTCCCATTGCCTCCATTTCCAAACTGATGGCTGCCATGGTGGTGCTGGATGCCCGCCAAAATATGAATGAAACCCTGGAAATCACCGAAGCCGAAATCGACCGCCTCAAAGGCACCGGCAGCCGTCTTTCCGTGGGTACCACCCTCACCCGTCGCGAAATGCTGCATTTAGGCCTGATGAGCAGCGAAAACCGTGCCATCCACGCCCTTGCCCGCAACTATCCTGGCGGCCTGCCTGCTTTCATGAGCGCCATGAACCGCAAAGCGCAGAGCCTCGGCATGCAGCAGACCCGCTTCTACGATCCCACTGGCCTCGATTTCCGCAATGTATCTACCGCGCGTGATTTGAGCCTGATGGTGCGTGCCGCCCACGAATACCCGCTTATCCGCCAATTTTCCACTTCCAATTCCGGCTCTGCCCAAACCAGCAACGGCCGCGTACAGCAATACCGCAACTCCAACGCCTTGGTGCGCGAAGGTACTTGGAATATCTCTTTGCAGAAAACCGGCTACATCCGCGAAAGCGGCCGCTCCATGGTGCTGTATGCCAACGTGCAGCGCCAGCCGCTGATTATCGTACTGCTCAATTCCCCCTCGCCCACCACTCGCGTAAACGATGCACGCGCGATTCAAAACTGGGTGAACAGCCGCGAAATTTAAGCCTAATCAGCTTTTTGCATACGCAATATAAAGGCTACTTGAAAATAGATACTTTCTTTTTCAGGTAGCCTGTGGTGTATGATGGAGTTCAGGCAGCCTGATTTGAGGCTGCCTGAAAACGTACGCTTTAACGAAATTAAAATAGTTTATTATTTTTCAGCCAGCTATGCTTTTTCAGGCAGCCCGATGAACGCGCGGTAGGCGGCAGAAAATCCATCAGCATGGCTCAAAAACGGGATGTGCGCGGCCTTATCAATCAGCAGCAGGCGGCTGTTGGGCAGTTGGCGGTGCAGGTATTCGCCCATGCGCGGCGGAGTGATGCCGTCTTTGCCGCCAAACACGAGCAACACGGGGCACTGCACCTGCGGCAGCAACACGCGGGCATCGGTGCGCACCACGGCATCCAGCGCGGCTTGCAGGCTGGGCGGCACGCCGTGGCGGATAATCTCCGGCAGCACTTCGTCGGCCAGGTGGGCGCGTTCAGGGATGTGCAGAAATTGCAGCTGCAAAAACTGGCGCATATATTTGGCAAAATCTTGGGCAAACAGCGGTATCATCTTGCCCAGCGCGGGTTTGGCCAAACCTTCGGGATAATCCGGCGCGGCGGTGAGGCGGGCAAAGCTGGCGGTCAGGCACAGGCTGCGCACCTTTTCGGGATGACGAGCAGCCATATGCAGCGCCACCAGCCCGCCGAGCGACCAGCCGAGCAGGTGTGTAGGCTCGTTTAACTGTGCCGCCAGCGAGTCGGCCACCGCGGCCACATCGAACGTGCCGTCAAATCCAGCCGTACCGTGGCCGGGCAAATCGGGCGCGGCAACGCGGCATTCGGGCAGACCGACAGCCAGCAGGTCGAAAATATGGTGGTTGGCCGCCCAACCGTGCAACAGCATAATATTTACGGAATCAGACATATGGCACTTTCAACTTGGTTAGTTGGGCAGTGGCAGCGTTTTAGCTCCGCAGAAACTCGCTTCGCTCGTTTTAAGGCAGCCTCCAGCCGGGGCAAACGCTGCGTATTATGCCATGAATTATCCGGCAGCCAGGCATTGTGCGGCGGCTGCACGGCGGATTTGCACTGCCTGCGGTTGGATGCGCGCCGCCGCTGCCCGTTGTGCGCCGGTGTTTCCGCTTCCGGCCTGCCGTGCGGCCGCTGCCAACGCAAACCGCCGCCGCAAACCTTGCTGCACGCTGCCTTAGCCTACCGGCCGCCGCTGAGCAACCTGCTGTATGCCTATAAATTCCTCGGCCGCAACGATTTATATGCCGCCTTAGCCGAGCTGATGCTGGCCAAGCCGCCCGCGTGGCCGGCTGAACCTGATTTGGTAATGGCCATGCCTTTGAGCGTGCGGCGGCTGCATAAACGTGGTTTCAACCAGAGTTTGTTGCTGGCCGAATCGGTAGCTAAACACTTGAATCTTCCGCTATTACCGCCGTTTGTGGCAACCCGCTCTCACCGCCCCGCGCAAAGCACTCTGCCCCGTCAATTACGCACCAAAAACGTGCGTGGCATTTTTCAGGTAGCCCCGGCGGCGGATGTAAAGAACCGTCATGTGCTGTTAATCGACGATGTTGTTACCAGCGGTGCAACAATCGGCGAACTTGCCCGAACTTTGCAGCGGGCGGGGGCTGCAGCGGTTTATGGCTGGGTGCTCGCCCGTGCCGAATGAAAAGATAATTGACGTAGTTACCCCGCTGCGGCATCATGCCGCGCATCTTCCCAACGGCTGGTTTGTTGCAAATCAGCCTTATTTGTTTGAATTTCGCTGCATATCGCTTCATGTTCAGCATTGTTTTATACCAACCCGAAATCCCGCCCAACACCGGCAACATCATCCGCCTGTGTGCCAACAGCGGCGCCGATTTGCACTTGGTGAAACCGCTGGGTTTTCCCTTGGATTCGGCCAAAATGAAGCGTGCCGGGCTCGATTATCACGAATTTGCCCGCATCAGCTTGCACGAAACCTTTGAAGGCTGCCTTGCCGCCTTGGAGGGTCAACGCATTTTCGCACTCACCACCAAAGGCTGCACCCGGCCCGACCAAGCCGAATTCCAGCCAGGCGATGTTTTCCTGTTCGGCCCCGAAACCCGCGGTTTGCCGGCGGCAATCCTCGAAAGGCTACTTGAAAACCAAAAATTGCGCCTGCCCATGCTGCCCGGTAGCCGTAGCATGAACCTTTCCAATACAGTGGCTGTGATGCTGTATGAAGCATGGCGGCAAAACGGCTACCAAGGCGGCGTCTAACCGCCAACAACCCCATCCACTCAAGAAACGGAGTCTGTTTTGGCTAAATTGAAAAATGCCTTCTTTATCGGCATCACTGCCGCTATCGGTCTGTGTACCGCCCTGATTAACACCGCCGCTGCCGAACCCAAAGCCGCAACGGCCAAGCCCGCCGCCCGGCAGCAATACCACAGCCGCGGTAGCATTCATTTAAACGCCGTCGCCAAACCCGAACGGCTTCACCAATCCGCCAACCGCAGCTACCAAGTACGCGGTGTGCGCTACACCCCGATGACTAATGTGCGCCAGTTCACTCAAACCGGCCGCGCATCTTGGTATGGTCGCCAATTCCACGGCCGCCTCACCGCTTCCGGCGAGCGCTACGACATGAACCTCATGACCGCCGCCCACAAAACCCTGCCCATCCCCAGCTATGCCCGCGTAACCAACCTTTCCAACGGCAAAAGCGTGGTGGTGCGCATTAACGACCGCGGCCCCTTCCACAGCAGCCGCGTCATCGACGTATCCCAATCCGCCGCCCGCCAGCTTGGCTTCATCAATGCCGGCACCGCCAACGTGCGCATCGAACAAATTCTGCCCAGCCAGGCACGCGCCGAGGCCGAAACCCAACAGCCCGCTGCCAAACCAGCCGGCAATATTTATGTGGATTTGCGCCGCTTCAACCAGCGCAAAGCCGCCCACGACTACGTAGTGCAAACCACCACCCGCCTGCGCCACGCCAACAATACCAGCCAACAGGTATTCATGGTGCCGCAGCGCAACGGCGGCTTCCTCGTCCGCATGGGCCCGTTCACCCACCAAGACAAGGCCGAACAAACCAAGGCTGTGGTTACTACCGAACTGTAAAAACGCCAACTATCGGCAAACAGGCTACCTGAAAATGCAGCGCAGCGAAGTTTCTGCGAAGCTAAACTTTCAGGTAGCCTGTTTCTTATCCGCCACTACTCAAAATAACCTAATCAAGAACAATTCTTGTCTTGCCAAACCATCCAGCTTATGATTAAATGTTATGGTATAACATTTGAAAGGCTGTTTATGAAACCAAATATCCACCCCGAAAACTACCGCACCGTCCTGTTCTTTGACAGCAGTGCCAACGAAGGCTGGCTCATCCGCTCCTGTGCCCCCACCAACAACACCATGCAATGGAAAGACGGCAAAGAATATCCCGTATTTATGCTCGACACCTCTGCCGCCTCCCACCCCGTTTATACCGGCCAGCAACGCGAGCACAGCAAACAAGGTCGCGCCAGCGCATTCAACCAACGCTACGGCAGCATGATGTCTGCCCTAAAAAAGGATAACTAAAATGCAAGTCCTCTCCTCTCTCAAAGCCGCCAAAACCCGCCATCGCGACTGCCAAGTGGTACGCCGTCGGGGCAAAGTGTACGTGATTTGCAAAAGCAATCCCCGCTTTAAGGCTCGGCAGCGTTAAGCTGGATTTCAACTAAACAATAGGCTACCTGAAAACCATTTCCGCGAAGCCAATACCTCTTTCGACAACGCCCATTTTCCGATTCCGATTCAACACGCATAGACCGTTGCCGAATCTAAGGTTTCTTGCAAACCCGGCGTTGGCTTCGCGGAAATGGTTTTCAGGTAGCCTTTCTGTTCCCACTGTAAAACTCAATCATGCCATGGCATCAAACCAGCCCCTATCCCGTCAATAAATTCAACCCCTTCCCGCAAAGCCCTCGTTTATTCCACCGCAAACGCGTATAATGCGCCACTTTTACTAAGTCATTCCTACGGGATAGACATGAGCGAGCAAACACCGTCAGAAAGCAGCGGCATCGGCAAAGCCATCAAGCGCTACCTGATTACCGGCCTCCTAGTCTGGCTACCCATCACCATCACCCTGTGGGTGGTAACCTACATCGTTTCCACCACCGACCACCTCTTCAACCTGCTGCCCACCCAATGGCAGCCGGAGAGCTACCTCGGCTTCAACATCCCCGGCCTCGGCTTCATCCTGGCCATCGTTGTGCTGTTCGTAACCGGCGTGCTCGGCGCCAACGTGCTCGGACGCAAAGTGATTGAAGGCTGGGATTCGCTCTTGGGGCGTATCCCTGTGGTGAAATCCATCTATTCCAGCGTGAAAAAAGTGTCCGAGAGCCTGCTCTCCGACAACAGCCGCTCGTTCAAAACCCCCGTGCTCGTGCCATTCCCACAGCCCGATATTTGGACGATTGCTTTTGTGTCCGGCAGCCTTTCCGAATCATTGCAGCAAGGGCTACCTGAAAACGAAGAATACCTCTCCGTATACGTGCCCACCACGCCCAACCCCACCAGCGGCTACTATATCTTCGTACGCAAACAAGATATCCGCCCCTTAGCCATGAGCGTGGATGAAGCGTTGAAATACGTGATTTCGCTGGGTATGGTGGCGCCAGATGAGCACAAAAACGGCAAATTAGCTGCTCCAACCAAGTTGCCAGAGCCTACCGAATGATTTTTCAGATAGCCCCTCCAATTCCAAAGGCTACCTGAACCCCCCGCAAACCTTTACAATTAACCCTTATCGTTTAACAAAACACTTTTCAGGAAACACCGAAATGCGTACCAACTACTGCGGCCTAATCAGCGAGCAATACTTAGACCAAACCGTAACCGTCAAAGGCTGGGTGCACCGCCGGCGCGACCACGGCGGCGTAATCTTTATCGACCTGCGCGACCGCGAAGGCATCGTCCAAGTCGTCATCGACCCCGATACGCCCGAAGCGTTCAAATTGGCCGATTCCGCCCGCAACGAATATGTTTTGAGTATTACCGGCCGCGTGCGCAACCGCCCCGAAGGCACCACCAACGACAAAATGGTGTCCGGCAAAATCGAGATTTTGGCCAAAGAAATCGAAATCCTGAACCCCGCCGCCACGCCGCCGTTCATGATTGACGACGAAAACATCAGCGAAACCGTGCGCCTGCAAAACCGCGTCATCGACCTGCGCCGCCCCGTGATGCAGCGCAACCTGCGCCTGCGTTATCAGGTAGCCATGGGCGTGCGCCGTTATTTGGACGCACAAGGCTTCATCGACATCGAAACGCCGATGCTGACCCGCTCCACCCCCGAAGGCGCGCGCGACTACCTCGTGCCCAGCCGCGTGCATCCGGGCGAATTTTTCGCCCTGCCACAATCGCCGCAGTTGTTCAAACAACTGCTGATGGTGGCCGGTTTCGACCGCTACTACCAAATCACCAAATGCTTCCGCGACGAAGATTTGCGTGCCGACCGCCAGCCAGAATTCACCCAAATCGACTTGGAAACCTCGTTTTTGAACGAGGACGAAATCATGGACATCACCGAAGGCATGGCCAAACAGGTGTTCAAAGACGCGCTGGGCGTGGAACTGGGCAGCTTCCCGCGTATGCCCTATTCCGAAGCCATGTTCTACTACGGCTCCGACAAGCCTGATATGCGCATCAGCCTGAAATTCACCGAGCTGACCAATTTGATGAAAACGGAAGAGTTCAAAGTGTTCCGTGGCGCTGCCGACATGAAAGGCGGCCGCGTAGTGGCCCTGCGCGTGCCGAACGGTGCGAAACTCAGCCGCAAGGAGATCGACGAATACACCCAATTTGTCGGCATCTACGGCGCGAAAGGCTTGGCCTACATCAAAGTGAATGATGTAACCAATTTGAGCAACGGCGAAAACAGCGGTTTGCAGTCGCCCATCGTCAAATTCCTGTCCGAAAGCAGCCTGCAGGAAATCATTAAACGCACCAGTGCGCAAAACGGCGACATCATCTTCTTCGGTGCAGACAAAGCCAAAGTGGTGAACGAAGCCATCGGCGCATTGCGGATTAAAATCGGCAAAGAACACGGCGCGGAAAACGGTTACTTCGTGGACGAATGGAAACCGCTGTGGGTGGTGGATTTCCCCATGTTCGAATACGATGAAGAAAACGACCGCTGGGCCGCCATGCACCATCCGTTCACCTCGCCCAAACCCGGCCACGAAGACCTGATGGAATCCGATCCTGAAAACTGCTTGGCCCGCGCCTACGACATGGTGCTCAACGGCTGGGAAATTGGTGGCGGTTCCATCCGTATCCACCGTGCAGACATTCAGGAAAAAGTGTTCGCCGCGCTGAAAATCACGCCCGAAGAGCAGCAAAACAAATTCGGCTTCCTGCTGGACAACCTGAAATTCGGCGCACCCCCGCACGGCGGTTTGGCATTCGGCCTCGACCGTTTGGTGGCCTTAATGGCTCAAGCCGAATCCATCCGCGACGTGATTGCCTTCCCGAAAACGCAACGCGCGCAAGACCTGCTGGTGGACGCCCCCAACCATGTGGACGAGCTCCAACTGCGCGAACTGCACCTGCGCCTGCGCCAGAAGCAAACCGAGCAGAAAGAAGCATAAACTGCCAAACACACAGCCTGAAAACACCGCAGTTTTCAGGCTGTGTTTTATTCTGAACCATAGTGCTTGCCGCTGTATTTCAGGATGGACAAAGTAATGATGGCTGCATACGAAATGAACCAACACTGCAGGAAAAAAATAGTACTTTGGTTATGCTCTTCGGTTAGAGTACAATACCAACAGCAAACTACTGTTATATAAAATATTAAACTACCCCACTTATGAAATGCCCCTTCTGCCACCATAACAACACCCAAGTAATCGACTCCCGCCTGCTGGAAGAACAAAACAGCATTCGCCGCCGCCGCCGCTGCGCTGCCTGCGACCGCCGCTTCAGCACCTACGAAACCGTAGAGCTGCGGATGCCGCAGATTATCAAGAACAACGGCGAGCGCGTTATGTTCGATCCGCTCAAACTGCAGACCAGTCTGCAACGCGCCCTACACAAACGCCCTATTTCCGCCGAAGCCATCGAACACACCGTGCACGAAATCGAAGAGTGCCTGTATAAAACCGGCAGCAAAGAAGTGCCCTCCCGCCTGATCGGCGAATTGGTGATGGAGCGGCTTGCCAAGCTCGACCAAGTGGCCTATGTGCGCTTCGCCTCCGTGTATAAAAGCTTTAAAGACGTGGCCGAATTTACCCGTACCGTAGCTGGGCTGGAACGCACCGACCATTCCTAGGCTGCGCAAAATCCTGCAAACCCGCTGCGCCACACAGCCCGTTTTGCTATACTGCGCTCCGTTTACGTTTACTGACTCCAAGGAAAACCCATGAACCGCCCCCACACATCCCTCCTCCTGCTTGCCCTTTCAGGTAGCCTCTTGTTAGCCGGCTGCAACCAACAGGCAGAAACCTCCGTGGTTGCCCCCAGCGCCAGCGAAGTAGCCGCCGCGTCTGCAACCGCCGCCGCATCTGCCGCCGCACAAAACCCCAGCCAAACCCTGGCTACCGAAGATGGCATCATCAGCCTCACCGTAAACGGCCACTTTGAAGACAAATTGGCTGAAGCCGCCCAATATGTCGACGGCGCTGACAGCAATAAAATCAGCTTGCTGCAATACGATGCCGACCAAGACATCGCCATCACCATCAGCAACTTCGGTGCCCCCAAACAGCCAGCCGAAGCCTACTTCACCAAACTGAGCGAAAGCCTGAAGGCCGACCAAAGCCTGAAAGACACCGCCGTGGACACCCCGGCCGACCAGCGCATGGGTTACCGCTTCAGCCACGGCCAAGACGATAATGCGCTCAACGAAAGCTGCGTGGCCGTGTATGCCAAAAACCTCTACACCGTCTGCGCCACCAGCAGCACCGCCACACTTCCCGAGCTGGATGCTTTGCTGAAAAACCTCACGGTAAAACAATAAGCCATACCAAATTCGCCAAGCTGCTCAAGTTTGGCGAATTTTGCTTACCCGGCACGGCAAGTTTTCAGGTAGCCCTTTCAAACACGATGGCTACCTGAAAATTCATCTCCGACGAATTTAAAACGAGCTCATGCAGCTTGCTACGCAGCCAACACCCAGCCTGCCATTTTCAGCATGGCATAGTTGATAATACCTGCTCAGCCTATGTGCTTGAGGCTACCTGAAAGCCTCAACCGATTTTCAGGTAGCCTCTGCATCCCACAAACTGCGCTATACCGCGCTATACTGCCCCATCAGCTCCTCATTCCTCCACCATGCTTACCGACACCCACTGCCACTTCGCCGACTCCGCGCTTGCCTGCCGGCTACCTGAAATCACTACTGCAGCCCATGCCGCAGGAGTGCAGCGTTTTATTGTGCCGTCGGTTACCGAAGCGAATTTCGATGCCGTCTGTCGGCTGCATGCCCCACCCAAATATTATGGCGCGCTTGGCCTGCACCCGTGGTTTGCCGAAAGCTTCCAGCCTGGTTTAATTAGCCGCATCGCCGAGCGCTTGCAAGCGCAGCCAGGGCTGCTGGTGGGCGAAATCGGGCTGGATTACTACGGTGATCGCAAACATACCCGCATCGAGCAAACCACCGCCCTGCTCGCCCAGCTCGACTTAGCACAGCAATTTGGCCGCCCTGTGCTGCTGCACCATGTGCGCGCCGCAGCCGATGTGGTTACTGCACTCAAGCACAGTGGTTTCCGCAGCGGCGGCATTGCCCATGCGTTTTCAGGTAGCCTCGAAGAAGCCCGCGCCTTCATCCGTTGCGGCCTGTTTATCGGCATCGGCACACTGGTGCTCAACCCGAATGCCCGCAAAGTGCGTACTGCTGCCGCGGAGCTGCCGCTGGAACACTTGGTGTTGGAAACAGACAGCCCGTTTATGCCGATAGCCGGTGCAGGAGAAAACACGCCCGCCAATGTGTGGCAGGTGGCAGAAGCTGTAGCAGCCTTGCGCGTCATCAGCACCCAAGAGGTAGCTGCAGCCACCGAGCAAAATGTGAACCGCCTGCTGTCTTTCTCTTAATTCAGATGACCGAAATCTCAAGCATCCAAACTTAGAAAATTGATTTGAATAATTGGCCAGAAACCATAAAGCTTGTCCATTTATTACTTTCTGCCAGTTTCGGTGGATAAGACCTCCTGTTTCACACATTCAATCTGTTGATTTAGATACATTCAAAATCAAATCAATCAGGTACATTTTCATTTTTTACCACCATCAGCCAGGCCACAGCGCTTTTCAAATTTTTCAAAAAATCAAGACAATTCATTCATTTAAATCATCCTATCGAAAACAGGGCAAATAGAGTAGAATTCCATACGCGATGGTGGTTTTTCAGAATTATTTTCTACTATCTGTATTGTATTGCGGCAACCACTAAAAGGCTATTTTGCCAAACCAAATCTATATCTCGTTTTTAATCAAACAATTAGGAGTACTTTATGAGTGATTTGAATACCCTGTTTCAACAAATCAAACAGCGTGATCCCGAACAGGCCACCTTCCACCAAGCCGTAGAAGAAGTTTTCGGCAGCCTTGCTCCTTTCCTCTCTAAAAACCCTCAATACACCAAATACAACCTGCTCGCCCGTATCGTGGAGCCAGAGCGCGTGATTATGTTCCGCGTTTCCTGGGTAGACGATAAAGGCCAAGTGCAGGTAAACCGCGGCTACCGCGTGCAAATGAACTCCGCCATTGGCCCCTATAAAGGTGGCTTGCGCTTCCACCCCACCGTAAACCTTGGTGTACTCAAATTCCTGGCCTTCGAACAAGTGTTTAAAAACGGCCTAACTACCCTGCCCATGGGCGGCGGTAAAGGCGGCTCTGATTTCGACCCCAAGGGCAAAAGTGAGGGTGAAGTGATGCGCTTTTGCCAAGCCTTCATGACTGAGCTTGCCCGCCACATCGGCGCCGATCTAGATATACCCGCCGGCGACATCGGCGTGGGCGCACGCGAAATCGGCTACCTCTACGGCCAATACAAACGTGTGCGCAACGAATTCACCTCCACGCTCACCGGCAAAGGCCTCAGCTACGGTGGCAGCTTAATCCGTCCCGAAGCCACCGGCTACGGCACCGTGTATTTCACTGAAAACATGCTGAACACCCGC
This sequence comes from Eikenella sp. NML120348, assembly GCF_001648435.1. Classification (NCBI taxonomy): domain Bacteria; kingdom Pseudomonadati; phylum Pseudomonadota; class Betaproteobacteria; order Neisseriales; family Neisseriaceae; genus Eikenella; species Eikenella sp. NML120348. The sequence goes on from NZ_LXSP01000001.1 coordinate 491,598, forward strand.
AAAGACAATATCAAGGGCAAACGCGTGGTAATCTCCGGATCTGGCAATGTGGCTCAATTCGCTGCCCAGAAAGCTCTGCAACTAGGCGCCAAAGTACTCACCGTATCTGATTCCGGCGGCTTCGTTAAGTTTGCCGACAACGGCATGACTGAGGCCCAATGGCAGGCCTTGAGCGAGCTGAAAAACGTGCGCCGCGAACGCCTTTCCGTGTACGCCAAAGAGCAAGGTTTGGAATACCACGAAGGCAAACGCCCGTGGCACGTGCCCTGCGACGTGGCCCTGCCCTGCGCCACCCAGAACGAGCTCAACGGCAAAGAAGCCCAAGCCCTGCTGAAAAACGGCTGTATCTGCGTAGCCGAAGGCGCCAATATGCCTTCCACTTTGGATGCAGTTAAAGCCTTCACCGATGCGAAAATCCTCTACTCCCCAGGCAAAGCTAGCAACGCCGGCGGTGTGGCCACTTCCGGCCTAGAAATGAGCCAGAACGCCATCCGACTCTCTTGGAGCAGCGAGGAAGTGGACAAACGCCTGTTTGAGATCATGAGCAACATCCACGAAAACTGTGTGTCTAACGGAACAGAAAACGGCTACACTAACTACGTGAACGGCGCCAACATCGCCGGCTTCAAGAAAGTGGCCGATGCCATGCTGGCTCAAGGCGTGGTGTAAAATAATCTGTGGTAAGTGCCGCCAGCAAACAACACTGTTTCCTATTATTGGAAACAACGTTGTTTTATTGACTGTATTAAAGATACCCCAAAAGAGACTACCTGAAATTTATACCGTGCTTATCAAGAAGCAAAATTTTTCAGGTAGTCTTCCCACTCCGTTGCATCTTCCACTCAAGCAATCATTCTACTGACTTCAATAGAAATTATTTTTGCTTGGTATAAGTGATTGGTTTAGAAATCCATACACCAGTCCATACACCGCCTTGCCACAAAGCCTTACATTTTACCACCTTTTTTTTGCCATCGAAATACATTATATTGTGCGAGTTTAACTTACCAAACACATTATCTTGTGCTGCCTACTCAAAATCAGGATGGGAAAATGAACGATACCGTTAATCTCAAAGTCACCAAGCGCGACGGCCGTTTGGAGCCGATCAACCTCGATAAAATCCACCGCGTCGTTACTTGGGCGGCGCAAGGCCTCGACAACGTATCCGTGTCGCAAGTCGAGCTTAAATCCCATATCCAGTTTTACAACGGCATCCGTACCGACGATATCCACGAAACCATCATCAAAGCCGCTGCCGACCTGATTTCCGAAGACACACCCGACTACCAATACCTGGCCGCCCGCCTCGCTATTTTCCACCTGCGCAAAATCGCCTACGGCCAATACGAGCCGCCGCACCTGTTCGACCACGTCAGCAAGCTGACCGCCGAAGGCAAATACGACCACCACATCCTCGAAGACTACAGCCGCGAAGAGTTTGACGAAATCGACGGCTACATCGACCACACCCGCGATATGACCTTCTCCTATGCCGCCGTTAAGCAGCTGGAAGGCAAATACCTGGTGCAAAACCGCGTTACCCGCCAAATCTACGAAACCCCGCAGTTCCTATACATCTTGGTGGCCATGTGCCTGTTTGCCAAATATCCAAAAGCCACCCGCTTGGATTACGTCAAACGCTTCTACGACGCGGTTTCCCTGTTCAAGATTTCGCTGCCCACCCCCATCATGAGCGGCGTGCGCACCCCCACGCGCCAATTCTCCAGCTGCGTGCTGATTGAATGCGACGACAGCCTGGATTCCATCAATGCCACCACCAGCGCGATTGTGAAATACGTTTCCCAACGCGCCGGCATCGGCATCAATGCCGGCCGCATTCGCGGCTTGGGCAGCGAAATCCGTGGCGGCGAAGCCCAGCACACCGGCTGCATTCCGTTTTTCAAAATGTTCCAAGCCGCCGTTAAATCCTGCTCCCAAGGCGGCGTGCGCGGCGGTGCGGCCACCCTGTTCTATCCGCTGTGGCACATCGAAGTGGAAAGCCTGTTGGTGTTGAAAAACAACCGCGGCGTGGAAGACAACCGCGTGCGCCAGCTCGACTACGGCGTACAAATCAACCGCCTGCTCTACACCCGCCTGATTAAAGGCGGCAACATCACCCTGTTCTCACCCAACGAAGTGCCCGGCCTGTACGACGCCTTCTTCGCAGACCAAGACGAATTCGAGCGCCTGTATGTGCAATACGAGCAAGACCCGGCCATCCGCAAACGCGTGGTACCCGCCACCGAGCTGTTCTCCACCCTGATGCAGGAACGCGCCGGCACCGGCCGCATCTACATCCACAACGTAGACCACAGCAATACCCACAGCCCATTCGACCCCGCCGTAGCTCCCGTGCGCCAGTCCAACCTATGCCTGGAAATCGCCCTGCCCACCAAACCGTTAAACGACATCAACGACGAAAACGGCGAAATCGCCCTCTGTACCCTGTCCGCCTTCAACCTCGGCGCATTGGAAAACCTGGACGAGCTGGAAAACCTTTCCGACCTAGCCGTGCGCGCGCTCGATGCCCTGCTCGACTACCAAGACTACCCCATCCCCGCCGCCCGCAAAGCCACCATGAACCGCCGCACCCTGGGCATCGGCGTGATCAACTACGCCTATTATCTGGCCAAACACGGCGTACGCTACAGCAACGATTCCGCCCTCGCCCTCACCCACCGCACCTTCGAAGCCATGCAATACTACCTGCTCAAAGCTTCCGTGCAGCTGGCCAAAGAATACGGCGCCTGCCCCTTGTTCGGCCAAACCATGTACGCCAAAGGCGTGCTGCCCATCGACACCTACAAAAAAGACCTCGACAGCATCTGCAGCGAGCCCCTGCACTACGATTGGGAAGAGCTGCGCGCCGAAATCGTCCAGCACGGCCTGCGCAACTCCACCCTCACCGCACTCATGCCCAGCGAAACCAGCTCGCAAATCGCCAACGCCACCAACGGCATCGAGCCCCCGCGCGGCCTCGTCAGCGTGAAAGCCTCCAAAGACGGCATCCTCAAACAAGTCGTGCCCGAATTCGAGCGCCTGAAAAACCAATACGAAACCCTGTGGCAGATGGGCGGCAACGACGGCTACCTGAAATTGGTCGGCATCATGCAGAAATTCGTCGATCAGGCCATTTCTGCCAACACTAGCTACGACCCCAAACGCTTCGACGGCGGCCGCGTACCCATGAAGCAGATGCTCAAAGACCTGCTCACCGCCTACAAATTCGGCCTGAAAACCCTCTACTACCACCACACCCGCGACGGTGCGGACGATACGCAGAGCGATATTCAGGATGACGGCTGCGCCGGCGGAGCTTGCAAGATTTAGCCTGTGATAGCGAGGCTACCTGAAAAAGGAGTTTATTTTTCAGGTAGCCTATTCCTCCTTGTTGGTTTCAGCCCAACAGGCTACCTGAAAACCCTTTTTCCACATCCACATCATGCTGATTAAATCTGCCGACAATAAAAGCAGCAAGCTGAAACTGCTCGAGGCCATAGATAAACTGCCGCTCAACAAGCAACAGCGCGAACAGTTAACCGATAAATTATGGAAGCTGCGTACTGGTATCAATGGCGAGAAAGATGCTGCCTTTTACATCGACAACTACCTAAAAGACAGCGAATACTATATAGTCATCCATGACTTGCGGATAGAAATCGACGGAGAAGTTGCGCAAATCGATCATCTATTGATCAACCGCGTTTTTGCCATTTTGTTGGAAACCAAAAACTTCAATGGCAACCTCACTATCAACAAATTCGGCGAATTCACGGTTCAATATCCCAGCGGTAAGAAAAAGGGGATCCCATCCCCCATCGAACAAAGCAAACGGCACGAACGAATCCTATTGAAACTGTTCGATCGTATCGGCGTGAAAATGAAAACCGGTCGGCCGTTGGAAGTACACCATGCCGTTCTTGTATCGCCGCAGTCCATTATCCGCCGGCCAGATAGCAAAGATTTTGATACTTCCTGTGTCATCAAAGCCGATGCTATCCGACAATGGCACGAACAATTCGGCGAAAACAGAGTAGGCGTCGGCTTCGTTCTCAACCATATGTTTGACGCCCTGTTAATCAACAACGAAACCATTCACGAATGGGGGCGGCGCATTGCGGCAGAACACAAGCCGGAAGGGCTACTAGAATATCTGCCCAACTCCATCAAGCCCTTATTGACAAACTGCCACACCTGCGGGCAGGCCATCAGCGAAAATGAAGCATTGCTATGTCTGCATAACCATGAACGCTTCAACGGCAAAATATACTGTCGCGAGCACCAGCAGGCAGCCTTACAACAAAAAGCACCCCCTGCCAGCCACAAATCCGAAACCGAAACCGTACATGATGAATACTGCGAACACTCAGGCTGTCATGAAAAACTCAGCCAGGCAGTCATTCAATATTGCCAAAAACACAGCAGCCGTTTTGGCGGCAAGCTGTATTGCCGCGAACATCAGCAGAGCAACACTGCCGACAAAACAAGCAATACCCCGGCCGAGCAGAAAGAAACAGAACAAAACCATTGCGACCACCCTGGCTGCGATAAAAAGCTTACCCCGGCAGTTATCCAATATTGCCAAAAATATTCCAAACGCTTCCACGGTAAACTGTATTGCATGGAACACCAACGTGCCAAAAACCGTGCCTAACCCGCCATATTATTTTCAGATAGCCTGAAACCCTATTCCTTTACCAATCACATTGCAAAAGAGATCCCGCCATGTCCTGTGAACACCTCGTCATGTCCTACAGCACCTTCAGCAAGGAAAAAAACGACGCCCTCAAAGAACCGATGTTTTTCGGCCAGCCCGTAAACGTCGCCCGCTACGACCAGCAGAAATACGAAGTATTTGAAAAACTGATTGAAAAACAGCTTTCCTTCTTCTGGCGGCCGGAAGAGATCGACGTATCGCGCGACCGCATCGACTACGCCAACTTGCCCGACCACGAAAAACACATCTTCATCAGCAACCTCAAATACCAAACCCTGCTCGATTCCATTCAAGGCCGCAGCCCCAACGTTGCCCTGCTGCCCTTGGTATCCATTCCCGAGCTCGAAACCTGGATTGAAACATGGAGCTTCAGTGAAACCATCCATTCGCGCAGCTACACCCACATCATCCGCAACATCGTCAACGATCCCTCCATCGTGTTCGACGACATCGTGCAAAACGAATACATCATCGCCCGCGCCGAAGACATCGCCTGCTACTACGACGACCTCATCGAATACACCCAATATTACAACCTGTTGGGCGAAGGTGAGCACCGCGTAAACGGCAAAACCATTGTGGTAAGCTTGCGCGATTTGAAGAAAAAACTCTACCTCTGCCTGATGTGCGTCAACGTGCTCGAAGCCATCCGCTTCTACGTTTCCTTCGCCTGCTCCTTCGCCTTTGCCGAGCGTGAGCTGATGGAAGGCAATGCCAAAATCATCAAGCTCATCGCCCGCGACGAAGCCCTCCATCTCACCAGCACCCAGCACATGCTCAACCTCATGCGCAGCGGCACCGACGACCCCGAAATGGCCGAAATCGCCGCCGAGCTGGAAAACGACTGCTTCGAGCTCTTCAAAAAAGCCGCTGAACAGGAAAAAGAGTGGGCGGAATACCTCTTCAAAGACGGCAGCATGATCGGCCTGAACAAAGACATCCTGTGCCAATATGTGGAATACATCACCAACCACCGCATGATGGCCGTCGGCCTGAACGCCGCCTTCCCTGCCGCCACGCAAAACCCTATCCCCTGGATCAATGCCTGGCTCTCCTCCGACAACGTTCAGGTAGCCCCGCAAGAAGTGGAAATCTCCTCCTACCTCATCGGCCAAATCGACGCCGAAGTCAGCGCCGACGACTTGGGCGACTTCGAACTGTAAGCCCGCCAGAAACCGAGCCAAAAGGCTACCTGAAAATCGCCAAACTGATTTTCAGGTAGCCTTTGAGCTTGAAACCGCGTGTTAAAATAAAACGGATTAACGTTCGATACAACCCATAACCAAACCCAACTGCCACACCACCATGCCCACTGCCAGCCAAATCGAAGCCCTCCTGCCGCAAACCCAATGCCGCCAATGCGGCTACGACGGCTGTGCCCCCTATGCCCAAGCCATCGCCCAAGGCCAAGCCCCCATCAACCTCTGCCCGCCCGGCGGCGACATCGTGTTGCACGAGCTTGCCGAGCTGCTGCACACCCAGCCGCTGCCCCTGGTCCAGCCCGAAAAAGCCGCCATCAAAGCTCTGGCCTACATCGACGAAGCCGCCTGCATCGGCTGCACCGCCTGCATCAAAGCTTGCCCCGTCGATGCCATCCTCGGCGCATCCAAACTCATGCACACTGTGCTGGCCGACGAATGCACCGGCTGCGGCCTCTGCCTGCCACCCTGCCCCGTGGACTGCATCGAAATGCAGCCTGTGCCCGATGCCGTATTGCCCCGCGCCGGTGCTAAAGCCTGGCCCGAACAAGCCCGCCGCGCCGCTGCCGCACATGCCAAACAGCGTTTTCAACACCGCGAGCAGCGCCAACAGCGTGCCGCTGCCGAACGCCAAGCCCACCTTGCCCAACGAGCCGCCGCCGTGCAAGCAGCTGCCCAAACGCCCCCATCTGCCCAGCTGGCAGCCACACCCGCCAAACCAAATAATCTCGCCGCGCCCGCCTTCAACCCGGCCGACCTTATCGCCCGCGCCATGGCCGGCGCACAGGCACGGCAAAACCAGCGCACCGTACCCAGCAATCACAACAGCTTCCGCCAACAACAAATCGCCGCCGCCCAGCAACAAGCCGCCCACCGCCGCGCCCTGAAAAACATCCGCTACGGTAACGAAGCCGAGCAAGCTGCCGCCAAAGACTACCTCCGCCAACACAAAGCCGAAGAAGAAGCCTAATCCAAAAACTGATCCGTCGTGGCCAGTAAACAAAAACTCGCCGAAAACGATTTGAACCAGCAGTACAGCAAAAAACTGCGCGCCACCCTGAGGCAGAAAGAAAACGAATGCCTAAACTGCCTCAACAGCTGAATACTTGATACCGGGCGGGCATGAGCCGCCCGCGGAAACCCAATCCGCCGCCTTATCCCAAACAAAAAGGATACCTGAAAATCCTACACAGCAATTTTCAAGTAGCCTATTTTGCTTCTTCGGTGCCGGCTTAAGCCGGCCAATTCAACCATATTATTTGCCGGACATCCGATTGATGATCTTCTCGCCACGCAGCTGATGCAGTACCACCATGGCAATGTGCCCGAAGGCCAGCAAAAACAGCAGGTACGCCAGTTTACCGTGTGCCGCGTTGCCCAGTTGCGTCATCCACTCGATAGGCTGCTCGATTTTATGCATCACCGTGATGCCGAACACTTCCAAATCGCCGCGCGCAGAGCCGTATTGGCGAATCATCGCCACAATCGGCACAGCCGCCATCAACACATACAGCGCGGCATGCCCCAGCTTCATAGCCAAGCTGCCGTGCGGGCGGTTGCGCCAATTTGCCAGCGCCCAAACCAGGCGCAAGGCCACCAAAACCAGCAGAAGGAAGCCCACCGATTTGTGGTAGCTTATCAAGCTGTAGTATTTTTCGTTAATATTCCACATGACCGCCGTGCACAGCATAAAGGCAAACATGGCCGTCATCAGCCAATGGAAAAAACGGCTGAGGGTACCGTAGTATTGTGGTGTGTCTTTCATTCTTATTTCCTTTTTTAAATTTTTAAAAACCGAAAAGTAGTGGATTATAACGGATTAAATGAACTTTTGATACCAAGCAGCAAGCCGTAGACAATACACGGCTATTTAACGCACGCTAAATTCTGTTTGATGCACCAATAAAGGCTACCTGAAACGTAACGCAGCAAAGTTTCTGCGAAGCTAAATTTTCAGGTAGCCCTTTGATTGCTGGCTTACTTGCCAAACAACGCCGCCACCATCTCGGCCTGCTCTTCGGTGAACGCGGGTTCGCCGAGGCGGGCGGCCACTGTGTATTCGTTGGCAAACTGCCGCTGGGCAGATACCGCCTGCCATTCTTTCAGGCGGGCGGTTTTGCCCTGTTTTAGTTTGGCGGCGGTTTGCAGAGCGGTTTGTTTGCGGGTAGGCATGGCGGAAAATACGGTTTGAATGGCGGAATGGGTTTTCAGGTAGCCCGGATTGTGTTTGAGGCTACCTGGAAACGGATTACTTGGTAAGCAGTGCCAAAGCCTCGCGGTATTTGGCCAAGGTTTTTTCGATAACCTCGGCGGGCACGGTGGGAGCGGGAGGCTGTTTGTCCCAGCCGCTTTGTTCGAGCCAGTCGCGGATGAATTGTTTGTCGAACGAGGGCGGGTTGCTGCCGGGCTGGTATTGGTCGGCGGGCCAGAAGCGGCTGGAATCGGGAGTAAGCACTTCGTCCATCAGGGTGAGCGTGCCGTTTTCGTCCAGGCCGAATTCGAATTTGGTGTCGCAGATGATGATGCCGCGGGTGCGGGCATAGTCGGCGGCTTCGCTATAGAGGGCGATGGCTTTGTGGCGCACTTCTTCGGCCAGCTCTTGGCCGATGATGCGGGCGCATTCGTCAAAACCGATGTTTTCATCGTGGTTGCCCACTGCGGCTTTGGTGGACGGAGTAAAGATGATTTCGGGCAGCTGCTCGGCTTCGCGCAGGTTTTCAGGTAGCCTGATGCCGCACACGGCGCCGGTTTGGCGGTATTCTTTCCAGCCGCTGCCGGCCAAATAACCGCGCACGATGGCTTCGATTTTTAAGGGCTCGAGCCGTTTGGCCACCACGGCGCGTTTTTCCAGAGCGGCGGCTACGTTGTGAGGCAAAACGTCGTATACGGTTTGGCCGGTGAAGTGGTTGAGCATGATGTGCGAGAGCTTGCCGAACCAGAAATTGGAAATCTGAGTGAGGATTTCGCCTTTGCCGGGAATGGGTTCGTTCAAGATCACATCGAAGGCAGAGAGACGGTCGGAGGCAACGATGAGCATGCTGCGGCTGTCGATTTCATACAAATCGCGCACTTTGCCGGAATAGATTTTTTTCAGCGGGATGGTGGTCATGATGAATTATTGGGCGGGTGGTCGGAAAGTTGATATTCTAGTCCAATTGCCGCACGGAAAAAACGGCAGCGTGGAAATATCATGCCCGAAGGCGGCAAAACAGTTGTCGAACTGCATTTTATGCTTGAGAATGCTGCCCGCATCAGCAGGCTACCTGAAAGCGCAAACCTCAACGCGGTTTAGAATGAAATCGAAACGCTTATTTTTCAGGTAGCCTCCCTTTCCATCCCTCACTTAAGGAAACATCATGAGCAATCTGATTATTGAAGACATCGAAACCGGCAGCGGCAAAACTGCTGAAAAAGGCAAGCGGATTTCCGTGCACTACAGCGGCTACCTAACTGACGGCAGCAAATTCGACTCCAGCCTCGACCGCGGCCAACCGCTCACCATCATCCTGGGCGTGGGCCAAGTCATCCGCGGTTGGGACGAAGGCTTCGGCGGTATGCGCGAAGGCGGCAAACGCAAACTCACCATCCCGCCGGAAATGGGCTACGGCGCACGCGGTGCCGGCGGTGTGATTCCACCGAACGCCACTTTGATTTTTGAAGTGGAATTGCTGAAGGTACACGATTAAGCGGTTCACCTACTCAAAAGAGAAAAAGGTTACCTGAAACCCAGAAATAAGTTTTTAGGTGACCTTTTTATTTACCAACATATTGCTGTTACAACCGCCAGAAGACGATTGAGGTACTATATGCAGTTACTATTAAGCGGTAGTTCAACACACGCCCGCGACACGATCACCAACGAATGTTTGAACCACCCCAACGACCCCTACCACCTGTTCCGCTGCCACACCATTGTGAACTGCGTGAACATTCGATCCAAACACCTCAACACCACCCGCGCCATCGGCAAAATCAAAGAAAATCATGCTCAAACGCGTGGTATAGCGGATTACCTTGAACCAGTACAGCCTTGGCCAGCCTAGCCGTACTGGCTGTACCGCCCGAGGCCATGCTTTGCTTTCTCCTGATTTAACTAATCCCCTACTAATAAAACCATACCACCTTTGACGACACCGCCAAACGCCACCTGCGCTTCCAAACCCAACGCGGCCTTTTGGAGCTCGGCATCCTGCTTAAGCAGTTCATGGCCGCCAAGTTCAGCCGCCCGAGTGGTACCAAGCTGGCCGTATTCACCAAGCTGCTCACCCTGCCCGACCCCGAACTGTTCGCCCAAGTCAACGGCCAAAACCTTGCTGCCGATGCCAAGAGCGAAGCCTTATTAGGCAAAATCCGTAGCAGCCGACGAACTGCTTGAGCCACTTTCCGTTAAGGCTACCTGAAAGCGTAGCTTCAATGAAGTTCGGACATATTAAAGTTCAGACACATAAGGCTACCTGAAAACACCGCAGAGTTTCTGTGAAGCCAAAGTTTCAGGTAGCCTTTTTCTTTATCGACCACAGCCGGCACTCAAACACGCCGCAAGCAACTTTAACATTCCGGTTTTCAGGTAGCCTCTTTCCTCCATCTTTTCTGTTTAATCAACAGCTCACTATCCCTCCAGCACCCACCTTCTGCTGCCAGCCCACACCCACCCCGCCGTGCCTGCTGCAAAAGGGATTTTTCTTATTGACGTTCCCCATATCGGGTCGTATTATTCAGCCGTTATACCGGCGTTTGGCAAACTTCCAGCAACATTTCTGCCGCTGCCTGGTAACCCCCTGAAACTCAACGAAAGGCCGGGCTGATTCCAGAATCTTAGCGACAAACAAAACAACCTTTTCAGGTAGCCGGCTTCGAGTTTTTATCATATTCCCCTCCCCGGCCATTCCACCGCGCCAGATTCTCCATTCTCCCCCTTTCCAAACAAACAATTTCCTGCGCCAAGCGCAATCAGGCGGCCGGCAAAAGGCTACCTGAAAATGCTTATTCCGAATCGCCATACTCATTTTTAGCCGCCCGCCGTGTGGCGATTCGGAATCGGCATTCGCTGCAGATAGGATAAAGGCTACCCGCTTAGACAGGCAGCCTGATAAGCAAGCGTGCTGCTCTTCAAACCTTCACCTTAAATAAGGATCTTGCCATGATGAAAGAACAAAGTAGTTTGTCCTACCTATACGGTACCAACGTCCCGTATATTGAAGATTTGTACGAAGCCTATCTGAGCTCCCCTGACTCCGTGGACAGCCAATGGCGGCAGTATTTTGACCAAGTGGCTGCTCTGCCCGGCAACACCCCGAAAGATGTGGCGCACCGCCCGATTCAGGAAGCTTTTGCCAACTTGGCACAGCAGCGCGGCGCAGCCGCAGGCGGTGTGGATTTCGCCGCCATGCAGAAGCAAGTGGCCGTGTTGAGCCTGATTTCCGCCTACCGCTCTTTGGGCAACCGCGCCGCCGACCTCAACCCGCTCGACCGCACCCATATCAGACAACTGCCCGAGCTCGATCCTAAAACCTACGGCCTCAGTGATGCCGACATGAACACTCCTTTCCATGTCGGCACCGATCTTTCAGGTAGCCCCAAGCTGCCCTTGGCCGAAATCATCCGCCATCTGAAACAAATCTACTGCGGCCCCTTGGCGCTGGAATACATGCACATTCCCGACACCGCCGAGCGCGAATGGCTGCAGGCACGTTTGGAAGCCAACGGCGCACGCCCGCAATTTGACGCCGACACCAAACGCCTCATCCTCAAAGAAATCACCGCCGCCGAAACCATGGAGCGCTATCTGCACACCCGTTATGTGGGCCAGAAACGCTTCTCGCTCGAAGGCGGCGAAAGCACCGTGCCCGCGCTGAACCACCTGATCCGCGCCTCCACCGAAAAAGGTGTGCAGGAAATCGTAATCGGCATGGCACACCGCGGCCGCTTGAACGTGTTGGTAAACACCATGGGCAAAGCCCCGCAAGCCATTTTCGACGAATTCGAAGGCAAAGTGGACGCTAAATTCCCCAGCGGCGACGTGAAATACCACATGGGCTTCAGCTCCGACGTGCCCACCCTGCACGGCCCGGTGCACCTCTCTTTGGCCTACAACCCCTCACACTTGGAAATCACCAACCCCGTGATTGAAGGCTCCGTACGCGCCCGCCAAGACCACCGCGGTGCTGAAGGCCGTAAACAAGTGCTGCCCATCCTTACCCACGGCGATTCCGCCTTCATCGGCTTGGGCGTGAACCAATCCACCTTCAATATGTCGCAAACCCGCGGCTACAGCACCGGCGGCACCATCCACTTCGTGATCAACAACCAAGTGGGCTTCACCACTTCCGATCCGCGCGACACTCGCTCCACCCTGTATTGCACCGACATCGCCAAGATGGTGAGCGCACCGATTCTGCACGTGAACGGCGACGACCCGGAAGCCGTGTGCCACGCCGCCCAAATCGCGCTGGACTACCGCACTACCTTCCAGAAAGACATCGTGATCGATTTGGTGTGCTACCGCAAACTCGGCCACAACGAAGGCGACGATCCTACCCTGACCCAGCCCTTGATGTACAAACAAGTGGCCGCACACCCCGGCTCCCGTGCCGTGTATGCCGAGCAGCTGATTAAAGAAGGCGTGGTAACTAAGGAAGAAGCCGAAAAACTCATCAGCGACTACCGCGCCGCGATGGACAAAGGCGACCGCATCCAGGAAATCCTGCCCGAACAGAAACGCGAACACGCTGTGGATTGGAGCAAATACCAGCCCATCAGCTGGCGCACTCCGGTGAAAACTGCTCTGCCTGCTGCCGAAATCAAACGCCTGGCCGACCGCTTCACCACCATCCCGGCCGATGTGAAGCTGCACAACACCGTGAGCAAAATTATCGACAACCGCAAAGCCATGGCTGTTGGCGAGCAAGCTATTGACTGGGGTATGGCCGAAACCATCGCCTATGCCAGCCTGCTCGAAGCCGGCCACGATATCCGCATTTCCGGCGAAGACTCCGGCCGCGGCACCTTCTCGCACCGCCACGCCGTACTGCACGACCAAAACCGTGCCGAACGCACCGGCGGCGTGTATATCCCACTGCAACACATTGGCGAAAAACAAGGCCGCTTCAACGTAATTGATTCCATCCTGAACGAAGAAGCCGTGATGGCCTACGAATACGGCTATGCCTCCTCCGCGCCGGAAGACCTGGTGATTTGGGAGGCCCAGTTCGGCGACTTCGCCAACGGTGCGCAAATCGCCATCGACCAGTTCATCACCTCCGGCGAAACCAAATGGGGACGCTGGTGCGGCCTCACCGTTATCCTGCCGCACGGCTACGACGGCCAAGGCCCGGAGCACTCTTCTGCCCGCGTAGAACGCTGGCTGCAACTGTGTGCCGAAGAAAACATCCAAGTGCTGATGATGTCTGAAGCATCACAGATGTTCCACGCCCTGCGCCGCCAAATTCTGCGCCCCTACCGCAAACCGCTGGTGATTTTCATGTCCAAACGCCTACTGCGCCTCAAAGATGCCTGCAGCCCGCTGGCCAACTTTACCGACGGCGAATTCCGCCTCGTTATCGGCGACACCGTACAGGGCCGCGACCAAGATGTGAAACGCGTGATTCTGTGTGCCGGCCAGGTGTACTACGATTTGGCCAAAGCCCGCGCCGACAAAGGCTTGGAAAAAGACATTGCCATCGTTCGCGTCGAGCAGCTCTACCCCTTCCCCTACGAAGAAGTGGCCGCCGAGCTCAAACGCTTCCCGAACGCCACCGAAATCATGTGGGCGCAGGAAGAGCCGAAAAACCAAGGCGCTTGGTATCAAATCCGCCACCGTCTGGAAAAAGTGCTCGGCGCCAACCAGCGCCTCACCACCGCCAGCCGCCCGGCCAGTGCCTCGCCCGCCGTCGGCTATGCTGTGAAACACAAAGCCGGTTTGGACGGCCTGCTTGAAGACGCGATGAAGTTCTAAAGCACTAAAAGGCTACCTGAAACATGCCAAACCGTTTTCAGGTAGCCTCCTCAGAACACGATTTACCTATTTTTCAATTTATTAAAGGATAAAACCATGATTATCGAAATCACCGTACCCCCGCTACCGGAAAGCGTTACCGAAGCCACCCTGATGAGCTGGCACAAGAAGGTGGGCGACTATGTGAACCGCGACGAAAACCTGATCGACCTCGAAACCGACAAGGTTGTGCTCGAGCTGCCCGCTCAGCAGGCCGGCGTGATTGTGGAAATCATTGAACAAGACGGCGCCACCGTTACCGCCGGCCAGCTGTTGGCTAAAATCGACACCGAAGCCAAAGCAGCAGAAGCAGCCCCGGCTGCCGCCCAAGCCCCCGCTGCCGAGCCAGTAGGTCATGTGGCTGCCGCTGGTGCGCGCGCCGGCGTGGCTATGCCCGCTGCCGCCAAACTGGCTGCCGAAAAAGGCGTGGACGTATCCGGCGTACCAGGTTCTGGCCGCGATGGCCGTGTGCTGAAAGAAGACGTGGCTGCCATGCCTGCCGCCGCGCCCAAAGCTGCTGCTGCCCCGGCCGTGGCCGTGCCGCTGGGCGACCGTGTGGAACAGCGCGTGCCGATGAGCCGACTGCGCCAGCGCGTGGCCGAACGCCTGCTGCAATCTCAGTCGCAAAACGCCATCCTCACCACGTTCAACGAGGTGAACATGAAGCCGATTATGGATTTGCGCGCCAAATACAAAGATAAGTTCGAGAAACAATATGGCGTGAAACTGGGCTTCATGTCCTTCTTCGTGAAAGCCGCCGTGGCCGCGCTGAAGAAATTCCCCGCCGTGAACGCTTCGATTGACGGCAACGACATCGTTTACCACGGCTACTTCGACATCGGTATTGCCGTGGGCAGCCCGCGCGGCCTGGTGGTGCCGATCCTGCGCAGCGTGGATCAGATGAGCATTGCCGACATCGAATTGGCCATCGTGGACTACGCCAACAAAGCTAAGAGCGGCAAAATCGCCATCGAAGACCTCACCGGCGGCACGTTCTCCATCACCAACGGCGGCACCTTCGGCTCGATGATGTCCACTCCCATCATCAACCCGCCGCAATCCGCCATCTTGGGCATGCACGCCACCAAAGAACGCGCCGTGGTGGAGAACGGCCAAGTTGTGGTACGCCCGATGATGTATCTGGCCCTCTCCTACGACCACCGCATCATCGACGGCCGCGAAGCCGTGCTCACTTTAGTTACTATCAAAGAAGCCCTCGAAGACCCGGCCCGCCTGATTTTGGAAATCTAACGGTTTCTAAAATCTAAACCCTTAGCAACATCAGGCTACCTGAAAAGCTTTTTTTCAGGTAGCCTTACTCTTTTGCCACATCAAACACAGCAAAGGCTACCTGAAACTTTCAGGTAGCCCCAACCAAACACCATGACCAACACCACCGTTCACCTCTACACCGACGGCGCCTGCAAAGGCAATCCCGGCCCCGGCGGCTGGGGCGTGCTGCTGCGCTACGGCCGTCATGAAAAAGAACTCTGCGGCGGCGAAGCCGACACCACCAACAACCGCATGGAGCTCACCGCCGTGATCCGAGGCCTCGAAGCCCTCAACCGCCCCTGCCAAGTAACCATCCACACCGACTCCCAATACGTGAAAAACGGCATGGAAAGCTGGATACACGGCTGGAAGAAAAACGGCTGGAAAACTTCCGCCAAACAACCCGTGAAAAACGCCGAACTGTGGCAGCAGCTCGACCAACAAGTCGCCCGCCACCAAGTATCCTGGCAGTGGGTGAAAGGCCATGCCGGCCACCCCGAAAACGAACGCGCCGACCAACTGGCCAACCAAGGTGCCGCCAACATAGCCGGAAAGCAACAATAAACACCAATAATCAAATTATTGGCACAAAATTACCCATCGCCAACTGTCCCTTCCGGCAGTTGGCGTTCCGCCCGCCATCTGATAGAATGGCAACCCATACAGTCAATCAAAACGCAGCTTCCAATTCTGCGTTTGATTGGCTAAAAATTTGAGTTCACAAGCCGCCGGCACCGGGCGGCTTGCATTTTTATGCAAAAACGGCTGCCCCGCAGCCCTTGTGGAGAAAATCATGCAAAAGATTCCATTAACCGTACGCGGCGCCGAAATGCTCAAGCAAGAATTGCAGCATCTTAAAAGCGTTGAACGCCCCGCCATTATCGAAGCCATCGCCGAAGCCCGCACCCACGGCGATTTGTCTGAAAATGCCGAATACGAAGCCGCCAAAGAAAAACAAGGCTTCATCGAAGGCCGCATTTCCGAGCTGGAAAACAAGCTCTCCGTAGCCCACATCATCGACCCCACCGAAATCCATGCCGAAGGCAAAATCGTATTCGGCTGTACCGTCGTGCTGGAAGACTTGGAAAACGAAACCCAAGTGCGCTACCAAATCGTTGGCGACGACGAGGCCGACATTAAAGACAACAAAATCTCCATCAGCTCGCCCATTTCCCGCGCCCTTATCGGCAAAGAAGAAGGCGACGTGGCCGAAGTGCAGGCGCCCGGCGGCATCAGAGAATACGAAGTTATCGAAGTGCTGTATATCTAGTAGGCGGCGAAATGAACCAAGATTTCAATCCCTATCAGACTCCGCAAAGCCAAGAATCCCTGCCGCAACACGCAGATAGCTGCTGGCGCGAAGGCAAACGCGTCTTTCTGCCCGAAGGCGCAGACCTGCCCCACCGCTGCATCCGCTGCGGTGAAGCAGCTGAACCGCAGCAGCAGCAGCGAAAACTGTATTGGTATCATCCCGCTTGGAATCTGTTGCTTATCCCGATTTTATTCGTTTCCTGGCCAATTGCACTGATTATTGCCCTGATTGTCCGCAAAGTCATCCCTGTCCACCCCGCCTTTTGCCCACAGCACCAAAAACAGATGCACTGGCTGTTTCGGGGCGTGCCCGCCATTATATTTGTGCTGTTATCGTTGCCGCTGATAACACTGGTCGTTCCGGCTTTAAATGATACCCTTTCCCAAGACTTCACGATTATGTGGTACTTCAGTATCATCGTTTTCTGCCTTATCTTCGCCATCGCCACTTCGCCCCTGCGCCCACGTCTGGTAAAAATTACCGAAGAATACAGCATCCTCAAAGGCTTCGGCCGAGGCTTTCTCGGCACCCTGTCGGAAAAATACGAACCCAACAGCCGCCGCCAGGGCATAATATGCTAAAATACAATGATTATCCTCTTAAAATACAGTAAACTATTTTCAGCTAGCCTCTTCAAAGCTGAAGGCTACCTGAAAAGTAAAAGGCTATCTGAATAATCAGGTAGCCCTTTCCAATACTGCTTCATCGCTATACATCGATTCAAAACAAAATACCTAGTTCAGGCAGCCCCACCCCCTGCCAATTCCGGCAACCATCCGTTTGCGGCAAAAGACACTGCCCGATTGCCCGCCACAATAAAGTGATCCAGCAATCGTACCTCCAGCAGCGCTAACGCCTGTTGAAGTTGGCGGGTGAAGGCCAAATCTGCCGCCGAAGGCTCGGCCGAACCGCCAGGGTGATTGTGTGCGATAATCAGCGAAGCAGCATGGTGTTGCAAGGCCAGCTGGGCCACTTCTCGAATATACACTGTGTTTTCCGCTACTGTGCCACGCGACAATTCTTTAAATGCAATCAGCCGGTTGCTGCTGCTCAACAATAACGCCACACTCACTTCCACCGGCTCATGCGCCAGTTGCAACACCAGATAATCCGCTACCGCCTCCGGAGAAGTGAAGGCTGGCGTGGCGTGCATTTCTTCCGCCAACAGCCTTCGCCCGATTTCTCGCACTACAGCAAACTGGCAATACGCCGCCTCACCCATACCCTTGTGCATCGTCAGCTCGGCGACGGGTGCGGAAAACAGGCGGTTGAGCGAACCGAACTCCTGCAGCAGATAACGAGCCAAATCCACTGCGCTCATCCCCTGTATGCCCGCCCGTAGCAGGATAGCCAGCAGTTCCGCATCGCTCAACGCTCCTGCACCACGATGCAGCAGCTTCTCACGCGGCCGCTCGTTTTCCGGCCAATGCTTGATCCCCATCTTAACTTCCCTTTTCATGTGTTTCGTTAAATGCAGAATTATACAGGAGCAGCGAGGTGCCAACGCTTATAAACAATTCCGCCGAAGCAAGCCGGCAGCGCATATAATTTGACCTGCCTCATAAAAAGAACTTTACTCATCCACCGCTTGCGTAAAAAGGTTGGAAAAAGCCGTGCCAAACAGCTACAATTCGCCACCTTTCTCAGTTTTCGGCCGCCCGTGCGGAAAGCATCCCGCTAAGCAAGGCTACCTGAAAAAGTTTGAACAAAAATAATCGGAGTAAAAAACTATGGCAACCAAAGGACAAATGTTACAAGATCCTTTTTTAAACGCACTGCGTAAAGAACATGTACCGGTATCCATTTATTTGGTGAACGGCATCAAACTGCAAGGCCAGGTAGAGTCGTTTGACCAATATGTGGTACTGCTGCGCAACACCTCGGTAACGCAAATGGTGTACAAACACGCGATTTCCACCATTGTTCCGGCACGCGCCGTGAGCCTGCAGCCACCCGCAGATCAGAAACCTGCCGCCGAAGCCGAGCAATAAGTAGGCATCCCCAGCGCACTGGCTGTTGCTCACAGGCAGTGCGTTTTTGCTTATCCATACACCGCCCGCATCTATTGCCCACGCAGGCGGCTTGAAAGAACCCTATCATGCCCCAAACCATCGCCCTCATCGGCGCCATGCCGCCGGAAATTGCCCTGCTCAAAGAGAGCCTGCAAAACCTGTGCAACGATCACGTGGCCGATTTCGATATCTACTGCGGCGAATACGCCGGTAAAAACGTCGTGTTGGCCTTAAGCGGTATCGGCAAAGTAAATGCCGCGCTCAGCACCGCCCTGGTGCTGCAACGGCATCAGCCCGATTTCGTCATCAACACCGGCAGTGCCGGCGGCCTGGGCGGCGAACTGAAAGTGGGCGATGTAGTCATCGGCACGCAAACTGCGCATCATGATGTGGACGTTACCGCCTTCGGCTACGCTATCGGTCATGTACCACGTATGCCTGCGCGCTTCGAATCCAACTCAGCCCTGTGTGCCGCCGCCGAAAAAGCTGCCGCCGCATTCGGACACGCAGCCGTACACCGCGGTTTAATCGTAAGTGGCGACCAATTCGTACACAGCAGCGAATCCGTGGCTGAAGTACGCCGCCATTTTGCAGACGTGCAGGCAGTGGAAATGGAAGCTGCCGCCATCGCCCAAAGCTGCCACCGCTTCGGCGTGCCGTTTGTGGTTATCCGTGCTATTTCCGACCTCGCCGACGAAGAAGCCGATACCAGCTTTGAAACCTTTTTGAAAACAGCCTCCGTGCATTCAGCCCAAATGGTACTGCAGCTGATTGCCGCTCTTTAAAGGCCATCTGAATAAAGGCTACCTGAAGACAAACGGCCTTACACTGCAATACAATCAAGCCGAACTAACGCACAGCCTGCTATCTGAAAGCCTAAGGCTACCTGAAAAATGAACCCGTCGCTTTACAGCCAGCCCTGATTGCTATCGGCGCCACTCTCGGCGCCTTGTTGCGCTGGCAGCTGGGTTTGCGTTTCAATCCGCTGTTTGCCCAATTTGCTTTCGGCACCTGGCTAGCCAACCTGCTCGGCTGCCTGCTGACCGGTGCGGTATTGGGCTTGCTGTTGGGCGGCAGGCCGCTTGCCCAGCCGCTGCAAAATGCGCTGGCAGTGGGCTTCCTCGGCAGCCTCACCACCTTTTCCGCGCTTTCCGGCGAAGTATCCGACCGCCTGCTGCACAAAGACTGGCTGCCCGCCGGCCTGATTCTGGCGCTGCACACCATATGCGGCATCGCCGCCACCCTGCTGGCCGCTGCTGCCGTGCAGCGCTTAATTCGAAGCTAAATTACAGATTTTTATCGTTTATCTACCGAAACTGAAAACATCATGAACTTATCCCAACTCCTCAACCGCGAAGCCGAACAAGCCTTTGCCGCCGCCGGTATCGAAGGCGCGCCGGTAGTGTTGCAACCGGCTAAAAACCCCGAATTCGGCGATTTCCAAATCAACGGCGTGATGGGCGCGGCCAAGCAGCGCAAGCAAAACCCGCGCGAGCTGGCGCAGAAAGTGGCCGACGCGCTGGGCGGCAACGAGCTGATTGCCTCCGCCGAAGTGGCCGGCCCCGGCTTCATCAACCTGCGACTGAACCCGCAGTTTTTGGCCAAGCAAGTGCACGCCGCCCTGCAAAGCAGCCGACTCGGCGTGGCACAGGCCGCCGCACCGCAAACCATCGTCATCGACTACTCCTCGCCCAACCTGGCTAAAGAAATGCACGTCGGCCACCTGCGTTCCAGCATCATCGGCGACAGCTTAAACCGCGTCCACTCCTTCCTCGGCCACCGCGTCATCGCGCAAAACCATGTGGGCGACTGGGGCACCCAATTCGGCATGTTAGTGGCCTATTTGGTGGAGCAGCAGGCGCAAAACGAACATTTCGAACTGGCCGACTTGGAGCAGTTCTACCGCAACGCCAAAGTGCGTTTCGACGAAGACCCGGCCTTTGCCGACACCGCGCGCGAATACGTGGTGAAACTGCAAGGCGGCGATGAAGCCGTGCTCGCACTGTGGCGGCAGTTTGTGGAAATATCGCTGCAACATGCCGAAAAAGTATATGCCAAACTCGGCTTACTGCTCACCCGTGAAGACGTGGCCGGCGAATCCAAATACAATGACGACCTGCAACCCGTGGTGAACGACTTAATCGCCAAAGGCCTGGCCGTGGAAGACGACGGCGCGAAAGTGGTTTTCCTCGACGAATTCAAAAACAAAGAAGGTGAACCTGCTGCCTACATCGTGCAGAAAAAAGGTGGTGGCTTCCTTTATTCCACCACCGATTTGGCCTGCATCCGCGATTACGTGGGCCGGCTCAAAGGCGACCGCCTGCTTTATGTGGTCGACCACCGCCAAGGCCTGCATTTCGGCCAACTCTTTGCCACTTCCCGCCTGGCAGGCTACCTGCCCGAAAATGTACAAGCCGAATTCATCGGCTTCGGCACCATGATGGGCAAAGACGGCAAACCCTTCAAAACCCGCAGCGGCGACACCGTGAAGCTGGTCGAACTGCTCGATGAAGCCGTAGAGCGCGCCACCACCCTCGTGAAAGAGAAAAATCCCGAACTGGACGATGCCACCGCCGCCCAAATCGGCCGCAGCGTCGGCATCGGTGCCGTGAAATACGCCGATTTGAGCAAAAACCGCACCAGCGACTATATCTTCGATTGGGACAATATGCTCTCCTTCGAAGGCAACACCGCCCCCTACCTGCAATACGCCTACACCCGCGTGCAAAGCGTGCTGAAAAAAGCCGGCGGATGGAGCCGAACCGAACAGCCCGTGCTCACCGAACCTTTGGAATGCCAGCTCGCCACCGAGCTCTTGAAGTGTGAAGACGTGCTGCAAACCGTGGCCGATAGCTCCTATCCACACTATCTCGCCGCCTACCTCTACCAAGTGGCCAGCCTGTTCTCCCGCTTCTACGAAGCCTGCCCCATCCTAAAAACCGAAGGCAGCGTCCGCAACACCCGCCTGCAGCTGGCCGCCCTCACCGGCCAAACCCTACAAACCGGCCTCAGCCTCTTGGGCATCGACACGCTGGAAGTGATGTAAGCCTTTATTGCCGCATGACAAACAGGCTATCTGAAAGTTTTGCTTTTCAGGTAGCCTATTGCTTTGCGTACGTTTATTTTCAGGTAGCCTTTCCCCTTACGGGATGTGGAGCGTACTTACGCGTTTTTAGCTTACCGCACGGCATTTGAAAAGGCTACCTGAAATTCAGCCAACCCCCTTCTGCCGCTGGCTTCCACCCAAACGCTTGCTATACAATGCCGACTTCGCGCAGTGTTTCGCACACACCATGGAACAACTCGAATTTTTCAGCATTCCCAGCCCCTGCATCGGCGTTTGTCAGGCCAATAGCAAGGGGTATTGCAAAGGCTGTTTGCGCAGCCGTAAGGAGCGGCTGTATTGGCTGAAGCTTACGGGTACGCAAAAACAGAACGTGTTGCGTCTGTGCCGTTTGCGTAAGCACAAGCTGTTGCAGTTGGCCGTTAAACAGCAGGCCGTTTCTATCGAGCTGCCGGAACAGATGGATTTCGATTTTTTCTAGGCCGCCATTTTCCCCATTCTTTCTCTATTTATTGTTAAACATCAATCATGCTGGTTTTATCTGCTTTATCTTTTCTTCCTGCCTCTTGGACATGGCAGTTTCTCGCCTTGGCGGTGTTGTGCAGCGTGGCGGTTTCTGTGCTGCTGAAAATCGCGCGCAAAAAAGGGGTTCACATTGAGCATGCGATTGCAGTGAACTATATTGTGGCCACGGCCTGCTGCTGGTTTTTGCTTGCGCCGCCGTTGGATAGCTTGCGTGGGGCAGATATTGGCGGCCTGTGGCCGTTTTTGGCTTTGGGCGTGCTGTTGCCGAGTATTTTTGTGGTGATGGCGCGGGCAGTGGAGCAGGCGGGGATTGTGCGCTCGGATGCGGCGCAGCGGCTGTCGCTGGTGTTGCCGGTGCTGGCGGCTTTCCTGCTGTTTGGCGAACGGCTGAATAGCAATAAAATTGTGAGCATCGTGCTGGCCTTCAGTGCGCTGACGGCTTTGCTCTACAAGCCGGGCAAGGGCAAGCAGGATGGCGGGATATTTTGGCTGGCGGGAGTATGGCTGGGCTTTGGGGTGATTGATATTCTGTTTAAGCAGTTATCCAAAACCGGGCAGGCGCTGTCGTTAAATCTGTTTGTGGCCTTCGCGCTGGCTTGCGTGTTGATGTGGGGTTATGTGTGGCGGCAGGGCAAACCCCTTAAGGCGGCGGATTTTGCCGGCGGGCTGCTGCTTGGATTGCTGAATTTCGGCAATATTCTGTTTTATATCAAGGCACACCATGCTTTTTCCGGCGACCCGACTTTGGTATTTGCCGGTATGAACTTGGGCGTGATTGTGTTGGGCACACTCACTGGTGCGCTGGCGTTTAAGGAGAAGACTTCGGCGGTGAACCAAGCCGGCATTGTGTTGGCACTCGCGGCGATTTACAGCCTGTTTTATTTGGATTGGCTGCTGGCGAAGCTGGGCATTGCGATGTAAGTTTCAGGTAGCCTTGATCGAAGCCGAAAGGCTACCTGAAAAACGATTCGGCTGTTTTGCCACGCCAATACAAAGGCTACCTAGAAAACAATTTTTCAGGTAGCCTATTTCTTGTTTGTTTATTACAAGATTGCCGTTAGAACTGCCATGACATACTACCTTTGATATTGCGCCCTACGCCGCTCACAGCTTCGCCAAGATAGGGGGCGTAGCGGCGGTTGAACAGGTTGTCCACGGTGATACGCAGAGTGAACTGTTCGTGGTGCGGCGGCTGCCAAGCGGCAAATAGGCCGTGCAGGGCGTAGCCTTTGGATTTGGGTAACGCCCAGTAGGCGGCCATTGGGTCGCCATCGGTGGGCGAACGGTCTTGGCGGCGGATAAATTCGCCTTTCCAGCCGAAAGTTAAACCCTGTACGGGTAAGCGTACGCCAAGGGTGGCAGTAGCTTTGCGCGGAGGGATGTCAGCTAGCCAGGTATCTTGGTCATGCCAAGGGTTGCGTGGTGAACCTTGGCGTTTACCGCGCATGAAGGAATAAGTGAGGCCGGCAAACCAGTGGTCGGATTCGTAGTAGGCTTCAATTTCGCCACCGCGTATGGTGTAGCCCGGGAGGTTACGGTAGTTGGCAATGGGTTTGGCACAAACGCTGCTGGGACGGTTAGGCAGCTGCTCTCGGCAGAAGATACCCCGGTTTTTGAAGATTTCGTCTTTTCCCCTGCTGTGGAACAAAGTGGTACGCAGTTGCAGGCTGTCTTGTTCGCGCAGCAGATTTTGCCAACGCAGGACGCCGCCGAGGCGGAAGGAGGTGAGTCGTTCGGGCTCGAGATAGCGGCTGGTGGCAGAGGCACTGCTGGTGGCGGATTGCACTTCGTATTGTTCGTCAATTACAGGAGCGCGCCAAGTGCGGCTGGCGTTGGCAAATAGTAGGGCGTTGTCGTTGGGCTGCCAAGCGATGCCCAAAAACGGCGACCAGCTGCTGTAGGTTTTGCTGCGGTAGTCATGGCCGGCAGAAGGTGTGTTGTAGCCGCGTGCCACATTGGGCTCGCCTTGGTTATGGATGTGGTCGTAGCGCAGGGCGGGAGTGAACGTCCAGTTGCCAAGGCGGATTTCGTCTTGCACGTAAAAGCTATTTTGCTGTTGCGTGCCGGCGGGCATGTAATAAGGCTGGAAACGGCCGTAGTTGAAATTGGCATTATTCCGCCGGCTCTTGTCGTACATCATCACTTCGCGCACGTGGCGGTTTGTTTGTAGGCCAAGAGTGAGGCGGTGTTGCATCGGGCCAGTACTGAAGTGGCTAATATTGCTGATGTCGAGCCCGGTATCTTGGTAGGCAGTATGGCTTTCATTGCCCATGCTGCCGAGGAAGCCGGAACCAGCGTTTTCCGGGCGGGCGTCGTCTTGCACGGTTTTTGTATGGTTGAGTTGCATGGTGAGATCGAATAACGGATTTTCGGGCATGTAGCGGTATTTGAGGGAATAGCTTTGGTCGTCTTGGCGTCGATACACCAGTTTGCGTTTCCAAGCACCGTCTAAGCCATAGAGACGGATGTCGCGTTCGGATGGGCGGGCGAGCTCACCACGTTTGGCGGCAAAGGGCTCCCAAGCGTGATGACGGCCATACATGGCAGAAAGGGTAAAATGGTGCTCGGGGGCGGGGCTGTAGTTACTTTTGATGAGGAAGCTTTGTTGGTTGTTGGCAGAATAGGCCAGGCGTTCGCCGTCGGGTTGTTGGATGTCATGGCCACGGCGTACGGAGGTGTAGAGCAAACCGTCCCAGCTTTGGTTGTTGTTTTGTAGGAAGACGGCGGCGCTGGTTTGCCATTGTTCATCATTGGTGTGATGGCTGATTTTGACAAGGCCGCCCACATTTTGCCCTTCGCGCAAAAACTCCCGTGCATCTCGGCTTTCCAGCTTCACTGCGCCGCCGAAGCCACCGTTGCCGCGCGACACGTCAAATGAGCCCTTGTCTACCGTTACTTGGCGTAGCAGTTCCGGCTCGATAAACACCGAGCCTTGGCGGTAGCGTTCGAAGTTTTTGGCAGCGCCGTCGATGGAGATTTTGATGTCTTCGTTGTCGCCGAAGCCCCAGATATTTAGGGTTTGCCCGCCGGGGCGCGGCGAACCGGAGCTGCTGGTGCCAGGCAGCAGGTCAAGAAGGGAGGCAACATTGTCTGCTTGTTGTTGGTCGATATTTTCACGGGTAAGGCGGGATTGACCGGCAAGGGTAGAAAGTGCACGCTGCCCCCGGATTTCGATCACGGGCAATACGGCACTATCGCTGTTTTTACCGGCCGCCTGAGTAGGCACAGCAATGAAACCGAATATAGCTGGCAGGCACAGCGCGGATAATAGGCGGCTCTGTAGGCATGAAAGCGGATGGGGCGGAGTATGCATGTTTGGTTCTCGGAATGGGGATGACTGCATGAAAAACAGCCTGTTCATCAGGCTGTTACCTTAGTAGAATTGATAATAATTCTATATTTTATTTAAAAAGAAGTAAAGAAAATTAAGTATCAGGACGTGAGTTGTTGCAGTGTTGAAAATTTTGGCGGATTGGTGTGCTGTTTTCAGGTAGCCTTTTACTTTACCCGCGCCGCAAATATTCTGCCAACGGCTTGGGCAAACCATATTCCGCCGTATTGGCCCACAGGCTACCGTGTGCTGCAGCTGCCGCCACTCCGTTTGCCTGCAAAGGCGTAATTTGCAACAGGCGGTGCGTGAGGCGGTGGCTCACCAAATCTCCTTCGGCTAAATCTTCCGCGGCCACGCCGAAAGCAGCTGCGCGTTCATACAAATCATCCAGCCGCTCAAAGCAGGGCACGCAGTAGAGCCCGCCCCAAATGCCGCCGGCTGGGCGTTTTTCCAGCAGTACCCGACCCTGCTTGTCGCGCAACACCAGCCAATACAGCGCCACTTCCTTCACCGCCACCGCGGTTTTCTTGCGCGGCAGCTCGGCAATCCGCCCTTGCTGTTTGGCCAGGCAGATTTCTGCCATCGGGCAGACATCGCAGCGCGGTTTGCTGCGTTTGCACACCAGCGTGCCCAAGTCCATCAGCCCCTGCGTGTAGGGGGCATTTCCTCGGCTGCGGGCAGCAGGCTTTCGGCCAAATTCCACAAAGCGGTTTCGAATTTTTTGTCGCCGATTGCCCCGTCTTGCGCAAACACGCGGCACAAAACGCGCTTCACGTTGCCGTCTAAAATCGCCTCGCGCCTGCCGAAGGCAAAGGCGGCAATGGCTGCTGCCGTGCTGCGCCCCACGCCCTTGAGCGTTTCAAGGTCTTGGCGCGTATCGGGAAAGCGGCCGCCAAAATCGCGCATCACCTGTTTAGCCGCCGCATGCAGATTGCGGGCGCGGCTGTAGTAGCCCAGTCCAGCCCACAGCGCGAGCACTTCGTCTTCATCCGCCGCAGCCAGAGCGGCTATGTTTGGAAACGCCGCCAGAAAGCGCGGGTAGTATGCCAACACGGTGGCTACCTGCGTTTGCTGCAGCATAATCTCCGAAAGCCACACCGCATAAGGCTCGCGCACCTGCCAAGGCAGGCTGTGCCGCCCGTGTTGCTTTTGCCAGCGCACCAGCCGGGCGGAGAAATCTGTGTTCATATATAAGGCTACCTGAAACCGAAAATCCCGTATTGTATAGCGGATTAAAATGGCAATGATACTGCCCAAGCTGCCGCCGGATGCTTTTCAGGTAGCCTTCCGCCGCAATCTGCCCGTTTCCCGCTATAATCGCAGCCCAAACCAACCCCGATTGCCAGTCATGACCATCCATACCCTCTTCGCCACCTGCCCGCGCGGCCTCGAAACCATCCTCGCCCAAGAGCTTGCCGCCCAAGGCTGCACCAATATCGCCCCCACCGACGGCGGCGTATCCTGCCAAGGAAATCTAGAAGCCACCTACCGCGCCAACCTCCACTCCCGCACCGCCAGCCGCATCCTGCTGCAACTGGCCAAACAGCCCTACCGCAGCGAAGACGACATTTACCGTGCCGCCAAAAGCATTCGTTGGGAAGACTGGTTCCATGCCGGGCAAACCTTCAAAATCAAGGTGGAAGGCAAACGCGCCCGCGTGAAAAGCCTCGACTTTACCACCCTCAAAATCAAAGACGGCCTATGCGACCGCTTCCGCAGCAGCCAAGGTCAACGCCCCAGTGTGGATAAAGCCAATCCGCACATCCGCATCCACGCCTTTATCAGCGAACAGCACGCCGCCCTCTTTATCGACACCAGCGGCGAAGCCCTGTTCAAACGCGGCTACCGCCAAGACACCGGCGGCGCCCCCCTGCGTGAAAACCTAGCTGCCGGCCTGCTCCTGCTCGCCGGCTACAACGGCAGCCAGCCCTTCCAAGACCCATTCTGCGGCAGCGGCACCCTCCCCATCGAAGCAGCCCTCATCGCTACCCGGCGCGCTCCCGGCCTCGACCGCCGCTTCGGTTTCGAGCAGCTGGCCAACTTCGATGCCGGCCTCTGGCAGCGCCTGCGCCAAGAAGCCCAAGCCGCCGTATTGCCGCAAGCCCCTGCTCCCATCACCGGCAGCGACACCGACCGCCGCCTCATCCAAACCGCCGCCATCAACGCCCGCGAAGCCCAAGTGGCCGGGCACATCGTTTTTCAGGTAGCCGACGTGCGCGACACCCGCCCCAACGGTGAAAACGGTATCCTCCTCGCCAACCCGCCCTACGGCGTACGCCTTGAAGAAATCCACACCCTGCACGCCCTCTACCCCCAGATCGGCTCCTGGCTCAAACAGCACTACCCCGGCTGGCTCTGCGGCCTGCTCACCGCCGACCGCGACCTGCCCAAACTCATGCGCCTGTCCCCCAAACGCAAAATCCCCCTCTACAACGGCAACCTCGACTGCCGCCTGTTCCTGCTCGACATGGTGCGCGGCTCCCACCGCACGCCCAAGGCGAAATAGCTGTGCTCAGGTGTTAAGCCAAAGCTACCTGAAAAGCGTTTATCCGTTTCAGGTAGCCTTTTAACTCAAACATAACTCGTCATTGCCACATTCATACTCATCTTTTTTTATTTTCAGGTAGCCGCAGTTCGGACATTAGTGCCAAACCTACCGGCTCTTGCCACCAAAAAGGCTACCTGAAAACCCATTCCGCTATATAATCGCCCGGTTTTCTCACTCTTAAGGCTACCTGAAACCATGAAAGCCATGATTCTGGCCGCCGGGCGCGGCGAGCGGATGCGACCGCTCACCGACACCCTGCCCAAACCCATGCTCCCCTGCGGCCGCGAGCCGCTCATCGGCTGGCATTTGCGCCGCCTGGCGGCCGCCGGCATCAGAGAAATCGTTATTAACCACGCCTGGCTCGGCGAAAAAATCGAACAAGGCCTCGGCAATGGCAGCCGTTATGGCGTGTCTATCCAATATTCGCCCGAAGCACCCGGCGGGCTGGAAACCGCCGGCGGCATCGCCACCGCCCTGCCGCTCTTAGGCAGCGAGCCTTTCCTGGTGATCAACGGCGATATCCTCACCGATTTCGACTGCCACACCGCCATCGAGCGTGCCGCCCAAATGAGTGAGAACACCCTCGCCCACCTCTGGCTCGTGCCCAACCCCCCGCACCACCCACAAGGCGATTTCCGCCTCCAAGCTGGCGGCCAAGTTACCGACACCGAATCCCAAGAGCCCGCCCACACGTTCAGCGGCATCGGCCTCTACCGCCCCGAGCTTTTCGCCCACACCGCAGCACACCAACGCACCAAACTTGCCCCCCTGCTGCGCCAAGCCATGCAGCAAGGCCAAGTGTGCGGCGAAATGCACACCGGCCTTTGGCTCGACGTGGGCACTCCCGAACGCCTGCAGGAAGCCGCCCGTATCAGCGGGCAATGGGCAGGCTGATACTGCCTTATCTAAAATCCGTTTTGACTTCGTAGAAACTCCGCTTCCTTCGGAAACTCCGTTTTAACTTCGTTGAAGCTGACGCTTTCAGGTAGCCTTCCACTATGCTTAAAGGCTACCTGAAAACCTAAACCCCTTTATCGGCCAATCCATTATGAACGCCAAACACACCCTCGAACGCTACAGCCAAGAACAGCACACCGCCCAAGAAGCCCAGCGCCTTGCCCAGCAAATCATCTTCGGCCCCATCGCCTTCCAAGCCTCCCGCCTGATGGTGAAATTCGGCATCCTCGAACGGCTCAACCGCGCCGCCGAAGGCCAAACCCTCGAAGAAATCGCCCAAACCGCCAATCTCAGCCGCTATGCCGCCCAAGTGCTACTCGAAGCCTCCCTTTCTATCGGCACCGTCCTGCTCGATAACGAGCGCTACCGCATCAGCAAAGTCGGCTGGTTTCTCATTAAAGACTCCATATCCCCCATCAACATGGATTTCGTGCACGATGTATGCTACCAAGCCGCGTTCGATCTCGAAGCTGCCCTGCTCGAAGGCCGCCCCGCCGGGCTTAAAGTGTTCGGTAGCTGGCCAACCATATACGAAGGCCTCTCCAGCCTTCCCCCGCGTACCCTCGAAAAATGGCTCGCCTTCGACCACTTCTATTCCGACCACTCCTTCCCCGCCGCACTGAAAATCGTCTTTTCACAACCCGTCCGCCGCCTGCTCGACGTGGGCGGCAACACCGGCCGCTGGGCACTGCAATGCGTGGCATACAACCCGGAAGTGCAAGTCACCATCATGGACCTGCCCCAACAAATCCAACTGATGAGAGAGCACACCGCCAGCCTGCCCGGCGCCGACCGCATCCACGGCCACCCCGCCAACCTACTCGACCCCGCCACCCCATTCCCCGAAGGCTTCGACGCCATCTGGATGAGCCAATTCCTCGACTGCTTTACCGAACAGCAAGTTACCTCCATTCTCAGCCGTGCCGCAGCCAGCATGAGCGTAAACAGCACCCTCTACATCCTCGAGCCCCTGTGGGATAGGCAAAAATATGAAACCGCTGCCTACTGCCTCACCCAAACCAGCCTCTACTTCACCGCCCTGGCCAACGGCAACAGCAAAATCTTCCACAGCGCCGACCTCAGCCGCTGCATCAAAGCCGCCGGCCTGCAAATAGCCAAAATCCACGATAACCTCGGCCTCGGCCACAGCCTCTTGTGCTGCAAGAAAACGTAAACAAAAAAGATAGCTTATTGCGTGTCAATAATCCTTTACATTTATTTACTGCGCAACAAAGCTGCCCCTCATTGACAAATAACGTGGGCAGCCTTGTTTCTTTTCTACATCCTATTCGCTGTTAATCCCCGCCTGATACCGCTTCGGCTCAAAGTCTTGCCCGGTCTTTACCAGGTGAAAGGCAATCACGGCCAGCTTGCGCATTAAGGCCACAATGATTACTTTCGGCGGTTTCCTCTTTTGTCTAAGCCGTGCAATAAATGCCGGAAAGGCATTATCCCGATAAGCAACCATAGCAGGCATAAACAAGGCGGCACGCAAATCATTCTGGCCGAACTTGGATATCCGGCTGAGCTTATTCAGGCTGCTACCTGATTGCTGATGCCTTGGATCTAGTCCCAAATAAGCCACCAGTTCGGAGGCTTTGCTGAATCGCCCGTCTTGCAGCAGCGTGAACAGGATGGTGGCGGAAGTTAAACCAATCCCCGGAATGGTTTGCAGCCGTTTGATTTTGTCCGAATGTTCTTTATCCTGTTTCGGTAGCTGTTTGATTTGCCAATTTACTGCTTTAACCTGTTCATCCAAATGGGCGATGTTTTGATTCAGGTAGCCTTGCAAATAGTCCGGTGCGGTCTGCCGTTTGGTTTCCTCTGCTGCCCGCTGCCGTTTCAGTCGTATCAGATAGCGGTTTAAATCGCGTAATTGCCGCTGTTTTTCAGTCAAAGGCTGCCACGGCTCCGGCTGTACCATTTTGCTGTATTGTGCAATCAGCTTGGCATCCTGCTTGTCGGTTTTGGATCGTTTGAATACTGCCATACCGAATGATTTTATCCAATATGGGTTAACCACCGATACCGTATAAAAGCGGCTGAAATATTCTGCCGCCTGTTCGTAGTAAATGCCGGTGTATTCCATGCAGATATTTAAATCGTCTTCCGCATCGTGTGCCTGTAGCCATTTGCGCAATCTGACATAGCCTTCCAGGTCATTGTCAATCGTGATTTCTGCCATTTTGCCGTTATTCAGTAACAGGCAGTAATCCAATCTGTGCTTCGATACGTCTATTCCAAGGTGCATAAATTTAACCTTATTAATGCGGATTCGGCCGTGGCCGTTCCAAGATAGCTTACAAATTCAGGTCAAAAAAGAATCCGTGTCCCCATCTTTTTTCCGACTTCGAGAGTCAGGCTACACCTTTCGGGCTCACGGATTCTGTGATTCGGTCATGACTCCGAATCATCTAAAAAATGCACGCAATAATGATGCCAATTGTCTTACTACCAATGAAACGATGCTGGATACAAAACGGTGTAGAACGAAATTTCTCCAGTAATGTTGCCGCATTCTTGCCCCCTTATTTATTGTGCCGAAACCGGCGCATCATGAGCATAGGCTAGATTCTGTTTGGCATCGCTATCCAAAGTCCACACCGAAGCACGGCTACCACCTTCCGCCACGGTTTTTTGCTGCTGTCCGGCACTGTTTTGGCTGGTCTCCTTATAGGGATTGAATGGCAACCCTTCCAATGCGTACTGTCTGCACAATGCTTCCGGCACTTCTCTAACTTTGGTCGCTTGGTCGGTATAGCATGCACAGCCGCTTTTGCCACCATCTATGCAGGCAGCCACCCGTTCGAACTGCCTAACCTGTCGCACGCCGTTATACAGCGGTTTGGATTCCGGTCTTTCGGCCAAGGTGGGCACAAACATTTCCGGGGTCAGGTTGGCATTTTCTCCTTGGCCGGGAGAAGTTGCCGCCTGTGTTGCCTGTGTAATGCCGGCTACGGGGTTAGTAAGGTTTGCTGGTTCGGATACCGTTTGTGCCTGCTGCTGACTAGCCTGGTCATCACCTTTGGATTTGAAGCCCTGATAGGTTTTCCAACCCATATAGCCGACAATCGACAACATAAACAACACTACAAACGGCCCGAATACCAAAATATACCACCAACGCGAACGAACTTTCTTATTATGGCTGTGGACTTCAGCGGATTTGTAGTAATCAAAAACTTCCTCATTGATTTTGTGCACGCTGGAAACGGCGCGCTTGGCTTCGCTGGTCGTATTCGTTACCGCCTCATTCCACTCCAGACGGGTCAAACCGCCCATTTGATTGGCCGTGATGTGGATATGCTTATTCACGACCTCTTTTAGGTTCAAATCGATGATTTTCGGGGATTGCGTGATAAAAATCATATCAATGCCATAATGGCCGTGTACGTTGAGAAAGGACACGTTGGGCGGCATTTTGCCGTTGCCGTAGCGTTTAGGGTATAAATCCTGCACTTCGTCAAAAACCACCAACGAGCCGATATTCTCCTCCCACTTAAGCCACTCATACATATCTTCCCAGCTATGCCCTTCCGGCGGCTGATGATGCGGCAGTTTCAGGCCATTGATGTTCGAGAACAGCTTGCGGTCTTTGTAGGCTTCATCGTGCATAATCATATCGACGACAAAGGCGGTTTTGCCGATGCGCGGTTTGCCTGTTACGAGAACGATTTGCGCCATACTTATTTCCTTCCGAGGCGGCTAGCCAGTTTAGTCATGGATTTAAACGTAACGATAAAGGTCAGCATACCGAACATGATATTCATCACGACCCCGCCACCAGAGATGTAAAACATCTGCAGCAGCCCGGCAGGTGCACCCGAACCGAGCAGCAGACCGGTTATTTCCTGCTTGAAGCGGCTGATGATTAAATCGAAACCGACATAAGTAATCGCGGTCAGACCCAGCGCGGTAAATATGCGTGCTACAACGTTAATCAACAAAGGCGCTAAGGCGGCCAGAAATTTCATTGTCTATCCTTTCTCTATGATCGCTACCTAGTCCCCCGTGCTTTCCAGCGTGAATTCTTCAAATTCCCACTGGAAACCACTAACATTTGTGGCAAGCATTGACTGGCAATCCCACCGCGATTTCTGTTGCGAATTCTGCGAATTCTCCGCAGAAACCGACTAAGTTTCAGGCAAGCATCTGTCGTTTTGCGGGGGACTAGTCCCCCTGCGCCCCCTAGTCTCACTTGCGACGCCGCGCGGGGAAGGTCGCCGCTTCGCTTTGACACTTCCCCTACGGCTGGAGTGTATTTAGGGTGGGAACGTCAAGTGCAAGGCCTGCGGCTCCGTACTCACCCGTTCAGACTGCGTAATCAGCGAGCTGATTACTTCGCTTAGCTGCGGCTTCCGTGCGGACACTTGACTGGTTCGGCTGTTGCCGGAGGCGGAGAGAAACTTCACTGGTCTTAGTGAGGATTGTGGGGATTCGGACGGCCAGGCGGAAACGTTGCTACACTTCCTGACGTACCACGCGGGCGACGAAGAAGGCGGCCACCAGCCAGGCACCGGCAATGATGAACGGCCTAATCTTGCGGGCGGCGGCACAGGCGGGTTCAAGGCTGATGCTGAAGCGGCCGCCGAAGGCTTCGAACTCTTCGCCCTTGGGACAGGCGGCATCAGTGCTGAAGACGTTTTCAGGCTTGAAGTCGAGATTGACGGTTTCTTTGGGTATGGTCAGGTCGGCACTTCCAGGTTCAGGCTGTTGGTCGCAAGCCATAATTTCGGGATGCTCGCGGCACAGGTCGAATGGTTTCTGCTGGTCGGGCTGGTCTTTATTGCCGTTGCCAGATTGGTTGCCACCCGGCGTGGCAGCGGGCGCTTCCGGGGAATTTGGTTTGAGGTCAGGACGGTCTTTTAAGGTCTCTTGCACACATGTTCCGGCAGCACAGTTATAAAACCGCCATTGGGCTTGCTTGGCTTTGCCGTCGCGCGAATCGGTGAATGGGTCGGAATTAACTATTGTGCCGTCCAAAACGGATACTTTCGGCTCACTCCACGCGCTATCCGGCAGTTCGGCAGCTTTAATAACCTCTTCTGGTTTTTCTTCAAAAATGGGTTCTGCTATTCGTGCCAAATCTTCTTCTGTCAATTCAACTTCGCTCAACGCAAGGGTACTAACCTGCATATATTGCTTGGATATCTGTCCCGGTCTTAAAAAACCGATTTGCTTTACCACTTCGAATTGTACGAGGAGTTGTTTAGACGCAGGTTGATAACCGCAACTTAATTTGACGCCGATAGCGGATTGGTCAGAGAAATTAAAATTCTCTTTCGTAACCTGTCTGCACAATTCGCGCTCAATGACATCATTACTTAGGTTTTCCACCGGCTTGCCGTAAACAGCAAACTTGTTATCGGGTATATATTGTTTAGTCTTGGTATCTATGCAGCCTCCGGCAGATGATGCACAGAAAAGACTTGGATTGCGCATCACCATGTTGTTTTTGTCGGCATCGTAGCTATAGCCTGCATCTAGAACTTTATCTAGGATAGCTTCGAACAACAAACCCGCCACAAGGCTTTGCGGGGTGAATTTGGCATAACGAAGCTTGGTTAGCAGCCCGCGGGCTACACGGGCGCGGGAAACGGTGCGTGTGATTGTAGCAGGAACGCGGGCAGTTTTACGTGCACCAGTCATAACGGAGCGAAGAGTTGATAAATCATGCGCTGCAGAATACTCATAATAAAAACTTCGAGTAGCTGTAGAATAAGCAGGTTTTAAACCATTTATATTAAAGCCACTCCTCACTCTAACTGGTAAACCCGTTTTACCATCAATAATAAACTCCGGCCCAGCAAAAGCACAAAGCGGCAATAATAAGCAACTAAATAATAGGCAGTTCCTTATAAAGTTCTTTATGCGGACAAATGACAAAACATTTAGCATTATCAAAACGTATCCTCAAATATGAATGATCAGGAAACATAACTTCCACCCGATAATCATCCGCCCATCGGTTAAAAAAATTATGAACCTGTTCCATACCAAAACCAGTATGAAAAACTTCCTTCCTAACTAACTCTTTATAAAAAATAAATGCCATCGGTAGACCGCGATATAAATAGCTAGACTTTTGAAGTCTGTACAAATCTTCTTCTGAAATAAACATCTTAGATTCCTTCCCTTACCCAAAAATGGAAAGGAATTTAACATGCTGCTCAATCTTTGAACAGGAACAAGACCAGAATCACGGCAGTAAAGCCGTACATAAACCAAAAATCAATCATCGCCGCCCCCGCCCTCTGCCGGATTAGTGGCCGAATAAACAAGCTTGTACACAATACGGAATCCCCAAACCATGAAGAACAGGAACAACAGCGGGAACGTGGTAAAAATGCCGAGCTTGATTTGTTCGGCTATATCGCATTGGGGAAAGTACAGGTTGACGGGCTGGCCTTCTACCTGCCATGTTTGGCCGACTTTGTAGGGTCGGATTACTTTGCCTTCGGCGGTAATGGTTGGAGGCTGCTGCGACATCAGCCAGTCCGCAGCGTCTTCTTGCGAAGCGAAACACTGATAACCGATTCTGTAGCCCACAACAGCCCCCTCACCTTAGCGACCAGACCTAATCATGCCGTAGGCAATCTTGAAGCCTTGGATCACGATCACCACGGACAGCAAGGCCATACCGATGGCGGACACCATAACGGCGAATTTGGCGATTTCGGTCGCCGCAGTCGTACCGATGCTGCTCAAATCCACACCTTCTGCATAGGCAGATCCGGTTGCTGCCAGTGCCGTACCGGCAGCGGTTGCTTTCAGGCCGAAGCCTCTGAACTTCTGAAGTAAACGCATGATTTATCCTTTCTAAATGCGTTGTTATTAGGAAATTGGCGGCTATGCAAAGGTATTTCCGGAGCGCCGCCCGACCCCGAAACCGGTTAACCGAACAAGTAATAGGTCGATACGGCCAAAATGCAGCCCAAAACAACGAATGCGCCTAGAGCAATCTTGAACGATAAGGGAATTTTCGATTTCATTCAGTCCTCCAAATAGCGCAGGAATTCAAAGATGGCGAAACCTGCGCCGATTTCTTCAATGCCTGCTTCCACAGCGTCTTCACGGGATTCATAACAGCCCGCCCGCGATAACACCGGAGTAAAGCCGACATCCCCCGAATCGTCGGAACAAAGAAAGTCGTAACTTTCCAAGCTCTGCACGATAAAGAAACGCTGTAGCCTCATGTGCCCCCCTTATTTGGCCGGTGCTGTCTTTTTCGGCCCTTCGGGAATTTCGCGGAAATCCACTAAATTAATGCGCTGGGTTTTGCCGTTGGAGGTCATGGATACGGATAGTTCGGCGAAAAATGGGAAAGTTTTGTCTTTGAACTTTTCAAAATTCAGGCTGGTGCCGTAACGATATTCGCTAGTTACCAAACCAAGGGCATTGCCTTGGCTTTCATCCAGCGGGGTAGCCACTAGAACTTTGGTCTGGTCAATTTCCGTGCCTTCGATGTTGCCTTTGAACTTTTTGACACCAAGCACGGAAGCCTGCATAACAAAATTAATTTGATTCATGATATTTACCTTTCTGTTAGAGTTAATTAATGGCGATTCAGGCAGCCATCCAAGCCTTTAAAATCATTTGAATATTTTCCACTCATCAGGAAACATTCTTTCTTGCCGGTCAAAATTCGGGTCTTCTTGCATACGGGTCAAATAATCAATTTCGACCATCCCGAATTCATCCGCCTTATGCCTTGGCATGGCATGCATATAACCGTCTGCCGCTACTTGGCAGTCATATTCTTCAGGCCGTAACCCTTTGGGGTATTTATCATGCTCCGGTTTCAACTGGTTCACGATATCTTCGGCGTCATAACCGAGATCGGATAAAAAATTGAGTAAGCGCCCCACCTGATTCCTGGCATGCCTGACCTTGTGCTCCAGCATCAGGTTAACGGTCTTTTTTACGGCTTCGATACGCTCCGATTTCTGCTTGAAGATGCTTTCGCATATCGGATATGCCCCCGACAAGTATTTGCCCGGCTTCAACAACACGTCGAGCGGAATCACAATATCTCGCGCCCTAAATTCGACTTCAAAGCGCACCCAAGGGCTTTCTTTGTCGCCAAGCTGTTTACCTTTCTCATACACGCGAGTCAGTTTGGAGCTTTCGCGCGAGCCGATGTAGAAGGTTCTGCCACTGCCGTCTTGCGAACGCCAATCCGAACCCCTGCATTCGCTTTTTGGGATGCGGTTTGTCCACGAGAAACCGCCGTTGTCCAAATCTACTAGGGCTTGTTCAGGTGTGTATTCGCCTTGAAAGAAATCGTGTGCTGCGTCAACGCGGGTAATTTTTGGACGGACGGCATCGGCTAAAAAATCGTACAGACGTTTTTCCCAGCCTTCTTTTGCAGCTATGCAGCCTTGGGCATTCAGTTCCACCAATACCGTTTCACGCTGGCCGCCGTAATGCAGCTTGCCGTATTGCATATCTTCGGGCCCGAGTTGGTAGCATTCGTTATAGAAAAATTTACCGCGATAATCGAATTTCTTGGTAATGCCGAAACCGAAAATTTCCTGTAGTGTCCGGCTGTACTGAATCAGGTATTCTTCATCTGCCACCAAGGGATGACCGGCTATCAGGCACAGGGTGCTTTCGTGGATGGTAAAGGTCAGCTGGTCGATAAAGGCGGCATCGCTTTGGCCGCGACGAAGCGGGACTTCCAATAATTTGCCGTTGCTGGAAATGACGTGAGTAAAGGTTTTAAAGGTTTCCCAGTCGTCTGCCTCCGTACCTTGCGCTTCAGGGTTATTTTTTCGTTCCCCCCCCTATTAGCCGAGGGGGGCGGCCTGAATCGGCATCGGCGTCAGCACCGGCACAGCCCGCTGCCGCCTCTGCCGTTTCAGGCCGCATGCTGGCTGCTGCAATAATGGCATCAATATCGGATGCTTCCGGTAGCTGATATTTTCGCTTGCTCATAGCACGCACTCCTCCGGTACGAGGCGCACAACTTCGGATTCGGTAATGCTACGGAAAAACGGAATGCCCAATTCGATAGCGTCGATTACGTACAATGAATAGCTGTCGAGCAATTCGGGTACGACGTCTTCTGATTCGAGTTCTACTATTTCTGAATAAAGAATGTGGCCGCGCTCCGGCGTGATGTGCAGAATCAGCGTGACTTCGTAAAACAGGCCTTCTTTCGATCTGTCAATCGTGGCCGTGATATTGGGGTAGGTGGGTAATTGAAGTTTCATGATTTAAGCCCCTTTGCTTGGCTGTCTTGAAATAACGGGGCTTAAAAAACCCCGCTAACATAACCTTTGATAAGGTTTGTTAACGGGGTGCAATATATAAGGCTACCTGAAAACTCAAAATCTGTATTTTCAGGTAGCCTTTTTCAAACCCGCTTCACATCCGTCCGGTGCTGCCGAAACCGCCTTCACCGCGTGAGCTCTGGGCAAATTCTTCCACCACTTTAAACTGCGGCTGCACCACAGGCACGATCACCATTTGCGCCACGCGTGCCATCGGCTCGATGATGAAGGCTTCTTCGCTGCTGCGGTTCCACAACGAGATTTTAAGCTCGCCCTGGTAATCGGAATCGATGAGGCCAACCAGGTTGCCCAACACGATGCCGTTCTTGTGACCCAGCCCGGAGCGCGGCAGCAACATGGCGGCGTAGGCAGGATCGGCTAGGTGAATGGCAATGCCGGTAGGTACGAGGAATGTGCCGCCAGACGGTAACTCTACGGCTTCGTCCAAACAGGCGCGCAAATCGAGGCCGGCGGCGCCGGGGGTGGCATAGTGCGGCAGGTGGTCTTGCATTTTGGGGTTGAGGATTTTAAGTTCGACTGTAGGTTGCATGGCTGTCTCTATAAATGTTTGAATTCTTAATGATGATAAATTTTCAGGTAGCCATTATGCCCTGCGGCAGGCTACCTGAAAATATGGCTGCTGCGCTACTTACGGCATCAGCATACCACCATTGACGTGCAGAGTTTGACCAGTAATATAGCGTGCCTGCTCGGAAGCAAGGAACAAGACGGCAGCAGCCACATCGTCAACCTCACCGAACTTACCTAGTGCCGTCTGCGCAGTAAAAGCAGCACGAACTTCCTCTGGTAGCGATTGAGTCATAACAGTATCAATAAAGCCCGGAGCAACGCAGTTAACAGTGATACCACGGCTGCCCACTTCACGTGCTAGTGATTTGGAAAACCCCATTAAGCCAGCTTTGGCAGCGGCGTAATTGCTCTGACCAGCGTTGCCCATCGCGCCCACCACGGAGGTGATACTGATGATGCGGCCGCTGCGCTGTTTCATCATACCGCGCAACACGGCTTTACTGGCGCGGAACACAGATTTGAGATTGACCTGCATGATGTCATCCCACTCCTCTTCTTTCATGCGCATCAACAAACTATCGCGCGTAATACCGGCATTGTTTACTAAAATATCTAATCTACCAAATTCTTTTTCGATACCGGCAATCAAATTTTCGATACTATTTTCTTCATTGATTTCCAGCACACGACCATGTCCCTGCCAAGGTTCCAACTGCCGGCCAACAGCAACTGCGCTTTCTTCGGTAATAGCGGTACCAATCACCGTAGCGCCGGCTTGCGCCAGCGTGGAAGCAATAGCAGCACCGATACCACGTGAAGCTCCAGTAACCAATGCAATTTTTTGAGATAGATTTTGGGTAAGCATATTGGGATTCCTTGTGTTAAGAGTTAGATATAGCAGATTAGCTTAATTTTCGCTACGATTGGCTCGCCTGCCGTACTACTGTACTGTTTATGACTCGTCACCTTGTATCAAACAGTGTATTAATCCGCTATAGGTTTTCAGATAATGGTTCAATTCAGTAGCAACCAAAAGCTACCTGAAAGCTTAATGGGTGGCGATAAATGTGTCCATCGCTTCCTGCGAAGTGAGCGCGGCGCACACGGCGGCTTTGTCGATGCGTTTAGCCAGACCGGCCAGCACTTTGCCGGGGCCGCATTCGGCGGATTCGGTAATGCCTTCGCGCACGAGGAGCGCCACGGTTTCCGTCCAGCGCACCGGGCTGTACAGCTGGCGCACCAGCGCATCTTTGATTTGCGCGGAGTCGGTGTAGGAAGCCACGTCCACGTTATTGATCACGCGGATTTGCGGTGCGTTCAATACCACGCTTTGCAGGGCGGCGGCCAGTTTTTCGGCGGCAGGCCTCATCAGGCTGCAATGCGACGGCACAGACACAGGTAGCGGCAGCGCACGTTTGGCACCGGCTTCTTTAGCCGCGGCCATGGCGCGTTCCACTGCAGTAGCATCGCCAGCAATCACCACTTGGCCGGGCGAATTGAAGTTCACCGCCTCAGCCACCTGCCCTTGCGCGGCAGCGGCGCAGATTTGGCGCACGGCATCGTCTTCCAGCCCCAAAATGGCCGCCATCGCGCCCTGCCCTTGCGGCACAGCCGACTGCATCAGCTCGGCACGCAGGCGCACCAGGCGCACGGCATCGGCAAAATCCAGGCTGCCGGCGGCCACCAGCGCGCTGTATTCGCCCAGGCTGTGCCCGGCTACGGCGGCGGGGGTTTTGCCGCCCGCTTCGAGGTAGGCGCGGTAGGTGGCCACACCGGCGGCGAGCATCAAGGGCTGGGTGTTGACGGTTTGGCCGATAAGCGCGGCATCTTCGCCGTTCATCATCGCCCACAAATCCTCGTTCAGCGCGACGGAGGCCTGCTCAAAGGTTTGGCGGATAACGGATACGCCGTCGAAACCAGCCATCATATTCAGGCTCTGCGAGCTCTGGCCGGGGAAGAAAAAGGCAAAAGACATGGTGTTTCCTTCTGTATCAAGAGTGTTGCTTTGGAAGCGTACAGGCTACCTGAAAGTGGTATTCAGATTTCTCAGGTAGCCTTATAGCTTGGCCAATTGGGCTTAACGTGTTTTAAAAGCAGCTGGCGGTGTAGCAAGGTTAGCCGAATTCTGCCGCAAACAGGCTACCTGAAAGTGTCGGTTTCAAAGTTTCAGGTAGCCTTTATCCAAAAGCCTAATCAGCGCCAGTGGTAGTTCGGTGCCTCTTTAGTAATCTGCACGTCGTGCACGTGCGATTCGCTCATACCGGCAGCGGTGATTTCCACAAACTCGGCCTTTTCGTGCATTTCGGCAATATTGGCGCAGCCCAAATAGCCCATGCTGGAACGCAGGCCGCCCACCAGCTGGTGGATGATGTTCACAATCGGGCCTTTATACGGCACGCGGCCTTCGATGCCCTCGGGCACGTATTTATCTGCGCTGTCTTGTTTGTCTTGGAAATAGCGGTCGGACGAGCCTTGGCTCATCGCGCCCAGCGAGCCCATACCGCGATAGGATTTGTAAGAGCGGCCTTGATAGAGCTCGATTTCGCCCGGCGCTTCGTCTGTGCCGGCAAACATGCCACCCAGCATCACGGTGGAGGCGCCGGCAGCCAGGGCTTTGGCCACATCGCCGGAGAAGCGGATGCCGCCGTCGGCAAT
Source organism: Eikenella sp. NML120348 (assembly GCF_001648435.1). Lineage (NCBI taxonomy): Bacteria > Pseudomonadati > Pseudomonadota > Betaproteobacteria > Neisseriales > Neisseriaceae > Eikenella > Eikenella sp. NML120348. Next base: position 532,992 of record NZ_LXSP01000001.1, read on the forward strand.
CAGCGGCACGCCGGTGCCTTTGAGCGCCTCGGCCACGTTGTGAATCGCCGTCAGCTGCGGCACGCCCACGCCGGCCACGATGCGGGTGGTGCAAATCGAGCCCGGGCCGATGCCCACTTTCACTGCATCTGCCCCGGCAGCCACCAAATCGCGTGCCGCCTGTGCGGTGGCAATATTGCCGCCAATTACCTGCACTTGCGGGAAGTGTGCCTTCACCCAACGCACCCGATCCAAAACACCTTGGCTGTGGCCGTGTGCGGTGTCCACCACAATCACGTCCACCCCGGCAGCCACCAAAGCGGCTACGCGTTCGTCGGTTTCCGGGCCCACGCCCACCGCAGCACCAACGCGCAAGCGGCCGTCTTGGTCTTTGTTGGCATGGGGGAATTCGGTGGTTTTCAAAATATCGCGCACCGTGATCAGGCCTTTGAGCTCGTCTTGGGCGTTCACAACCAAAACGCGCTCGACCTTATGCTGATGCATCAGTTCGCGCGCGTCTTCAATGCTGGTGCCTTCGGGCACGGTAACCAATTCAGCACGGGGCGTCATGATGGCGGACACCGGCTGGTCGAGGCGGGTTTCAAAGCGCAAATCGCGGTTGGTAACCAAGCCCACCAGTTTGCCGTCCTGCACCACCGGCAAGCCAGACATCTGCCGCTTGCGCTGTGCGCGCATTTCCAACAGCTGGCCAACCAACATTTCCGGCACAATCGTAATCGGATCTTTCACCACGCCGCTTTCGTGCCGTTTCACCTTGGACACTGCTTCGGCTTGGCGTTTAATGCTCATATTCTTATGAATAATGCCGATGCCGCCCTCTTGTGCCATAGAAATGGCCAATCGCGCCTCGGTAACGGTGTCCATGGCGGCGGAAATCAAGGGCATGTTGAGGGAAATATTGCGGGTAAGGCGGGTTTGCAGCGAGACGTGCTTGGGCAGCACTTGGGAATGAGCGGGAACAAGCAATACATCATCAAAGGTGTAGGCTTTTTCAACGATTCGCATGATTAAAACCTTCTTGTCGGTTGCTAATAATGCGGCCGTATTGTAGCAAATTTGCCGGCATTTAGTAAGCAAAACGGCACAAACCGGCCTCAGGCATGACAGCAGGCCACCAGTTGAAGTACAATGGAAACCGATTGTGTAACTATGACTCAACGGGAAGACCGCTCAAATGAATAAAAAATTAACCTTGCTGGCCGCCTGCGCCGCAACCATGTTGTTTTCAGGTAGCCTGATGGCAGAGGACGTGTACCAATGGAATGGCCGCAGCCCCACCTATTCCGATGTGCCGAAAAACCTCATTCCCGCCACCAGCAACATTGTGAATGTGCGCACCCAAACCTCGCGTCCCGCCGCTGCCCCTGCCGGCCACCAACAAAACCAGCTACCACAGGTGCAGAACAACAACGGTGAAATCTCCGCTGCCGATTTACAGGCCATGGCCAACCAAAAACAGCTTGAAGAAAACAAAGCTATTGAAGATGCCAACCGCAAAGTGCGCGAAGAAAATGAGGCCGCCCGTGCCAGCGCCTGCAGCACTGCCAAAATCAACCTGCAACACGCGCAAACTGCCCGCATCCAAAACCGCGAGCAGCTCATCCAGCAATATCAGAGCAACGTAAATCAATTCTGCAACTAACGGCGCTCCAGCCGGTTTGATTCAGCCGGCCGTCCGGTATTGCCGTTTCACTTCCCAGCAAACCTTCGGCCATGTCTGATTTCGACCCGCATGCCATTATCAGCAACCTGCCCAACCTGCCCGGCGTTTACCGCTTTTCGAATAAGGATGGGCAGGTTTTGTATGTTGGCAAAGCCGTCAACCTCAAACGCCGCGTGGGCAGCTATTTTCAAAAAAATGACCTATCCCCGCGCATTGCCCTGATGGTACGGCAGATTGCCCACATCGAAATCACGGTAACCCGCTCCGAAACCGAAGCGCTGATTCTCGAAAACAACTTCATTAAGGCCTTGTCGCCGAAATACAATATCCTGTTTCGCGACGACAAGTCCTACCCCTACCTCATGCTCACCGGCCACAACTTCCCGCAAATGGCCTACTACCGCGGCAGCCTGAAGAAAACCAACCAATACTTCGGCCCCTACCCCAACAGCTACGCCGTGCGCGACAGCATTCAGATTTTGCAGAAAGTTTTCCTGCTGCGCACCTGCGAAGACAGCGTGTTTGAACACCGCGACCGCCCCTGCCTGCTCTACCAAATCAAACGTTGCTCCGCTCCCTGCGTCGGCCACATTTCGCAGGAAGACTACCGCACCAGTGTGGAGGAAGCCGCCACCTTCATCAACGGCAAAGCCGACCGCCTGCTGCAAAGCCTCACCGCCAAAATGCAGCGGGCTGCCGAAACGCTCGACTTCGAACACGCCGCCCGCTACCGCGACCAAATCCAAGCCCTAGGCAAAATCCAGAGCCAGCAATTTATCGACAGCAACAATCCCAACGCCGCCTACAACATCGATATTCTCGCCCTCGCCACCGAGCAGGGCGGCATCTGTATCCACTGGGTCAGCATCCGCAACGGCCGGCGCGTGGGTGAAAAAAGCTTTTTCCCCGACAGCCGCCACTCTGCCCCCGAAGAAGCCGCCGCCTATGGTGAAGCCTTCGCTGCACAGCATTATCTTGGCCGCGACAAACCCGACATTATCATCAGCAACTTCAGGCTACCTGAAAACCTGCAAACTGCCCTAATCGAAGAGCACGGCAAACAAATTCGCTTTATTGCCAAAACCAGCGGCGAGCGGCGCGTGTGGCTGCAAATGGCCGAACAAAACGCCCTGCTCGCCCTGCGCCAGAAACAACAACAAAACCAAAACCAAGAACAACGCGTCCAAGCCCTGGCCGAACTGCTGCAACTGCCCACCGCCGAGCTTAACTGCATCGAATGCTTCGACATCAGCCACACCCAAGGCGAAGCCACTGTCGCTTCCTGCGTAGTATATGAAAACCAAAGCATGCGCCCCGACCGATACCGCCGCTACAACATCAAAACCGCCAAAGCCGGCGACGACTATGCCGCCATGCACGAAGTGCTCACCCGCCGCTACGGCAAACTGGCCGAAGGCAACGAAGAAGACGGCAAATGGCCCGACCTGGTGCTGATCGACGGCGGCAAAGGCCAGGTGGCCATGGCGCAGCAAGTATGGCAGGATTTAGGCATCCGCCTGCCCATGGTCGGCATTGCCAAAGGCCCCGAGCGCAAAGCCGGCCTCGAAGAGCTGATTATTCCGCACTTGGGCACCACCACCCAACTCCCGCCGCACCACCCCGCCCTGCACCTTTTGCAAACCGTGCGCGACGAGTCCCACCGCTTTGCCATCACCGGCCACCGCCGCAAACGTGGCAAAGCCCGCGTTACCTCCTCGCTGGCCGAAATCCCCGGCGTGGGCGACAAGCGCCGCCGCAACCTGCTCACCCGCTTCGGCGGCCTGCGCGGTATCCAAGCCGCCAGTATCGACGACTTGGCCCAAACCGAAGGTATCAGCCGCGCCCTGGCCGAAAAAATCTACGAAGCCCTACATTGAAAGACCGCAACATGCCCTGGAACATCCCCATCCTGCTCACCTGGTCGCGCATCCTCATGATTCCGCTGTTTACCGCCCTTTTCTACCTGCCCGCCTCCTGGCGCGTGGGTATCCAAACCGTAAACACCTGCGCCGCCGCATTATTCGTGCTCGCCGCCGTGACCGACTGGTTCGACGGCTACCTCGCCCGCAAATGGAAGCAAACCTCCGACTTCGGCGCCTTCCTCGACCCCGTGGCCGACAAACTCATGGTGGCCGTCGCCCTCATCCTCCTCGTCCGCCTCGACCGCACCTGGGCCATCTGCGCCATCATCATCATCGGCCGCGAAATCACCATCTCCGCCCTGCGCGAATGGATGGCGCAGCTGGGCAAACGCAACAGCGTGGCCGTGGCCGCCATCGGCAAATTCAAAACCGCCGCCCAAATGGCCGCCATCACCCTGCTGCTGCTGCAAAGCTGGCCCGCCCTCGGCCTCGACTTCATCTGGCTGGGCAACGCCCTCATGTTCGCCGCCTGCGTGCTCACCCTGTGGTCGATGTTCTACTACCTCAAAATGGCCGCCAAAGAATTCAAACAACCCCGCCCGCCCAAAACTATCTGATAGCGCAAACTTCAACGAGGTAAAAACAAACACAGCAAAACAGAACGCGCAGATAATATTTAAATATTTTTAAACATTCGAGAAGCGTATCATCTTGTTACCCCACCCACCGATGCTCTCAATATCATCAATCTTCCCTTGTTCTGCATCGGCAAAACATGAAGGTTGGATTTTTATGATTTTCAGGTAACCTGTACCAACATCTACCAACGCTTGCTGCTTGCTCCTGATTGGGCGCTATTTGCTGCTGCGCAGCCTACCACCGCATGAATTACCTCTGCCGAACAAGTGCGCCCGCTGTTCGCCGTCATGCCCGCAAGCCTAACCCAGCAGCTGCAATCCTTGCTATACTTCGCCCATCATCCGCGCATTGCCGAGGCACTGAGCCAAGCAGGCGCGGCACGCATCCGCCTGCTCAGTTCGGCTGCAGAGCTGGAAAACATTTTAATTGCCGAACGGCAACACCTCACTCAGGCTACCTGAAAATTGAAATTCCAATGTGTGCAAACGCCGCACCGGCTTTCAGGTAGCCTCACAACCGATTGAATAATATGAAAGGAATAGCATGAGCCAACCGGAAAACGAATCCGTACCCGCCGTACAGCCTCCCGCTCCCGCCCCGGCCAGCCCTGTTGCACCGGTGGTCGTTAAATCCGGCGGTAAAGGTTTGGGCGCGTTTGCCCTCGTGCTGGCCGTGCTCGGCCTGGGTGCCAGCGGCTTTTTGTTTGTGCAGGGGCAAAACCTGCTCAAACGCCAGGAAATCCAGTTCGATCAAAAAATCAACCAGGCTGCCTTGGGCGAATCGCAAAACGCCGCCCTGTTAGCCGATGCCGGCCGCAAGCTGCAAGACAACGAAGCCCTAATCAAGCAGCTGCAAAGCGATATGCAAACCCAGCAGGCCGAAGCCGCCGCCAACAACCGCGCCCTGCAAGAGCTGTTGAAAACCCGCAGCGACTGGGTGGTGGACGAAGCCGAGGCCGCGCTCAATCTGGCCGGTCAGCAGCTGGTGATTGCCGACAACGTGCCCGCCGCCGTAGCCGTGCTCGAAGGGCTGGATGCCCGTTTGGCGCGTTTCGAGCAGCCGCAGCTGCTGCCTTTGAAACAGGCCGTTAGTGCCGACTTGGCCAAACTGCGCCAGCGCCCCTTCACCGACACCGCCAATGCCGCGCTGCGCTTGAGCCGCCTGGAAGCCGCCGTGGGTGCGCTGCCGCTCTTGGCCGATTCCAGCCTGCGCCCGCCGCAAGCCGCCGCGCCCGCTGCCGTCTCGCCGAATGATCCGTGGTGGCGCCAAGCCTGGAACCGCACCCTCGGCGGCCTCAAAGGCATGGTGGAAATCCGCCGCCTCAATAGCACCGATGCGCTCCTGATGTCGCCCGAACAGGCATTTTATGTGCGAGAAAACCTGCGCCTACACCTGCTCTCTGCCCGCGTGGCTCTGATGCAGCGTCAAAACGATATTTACCAAAACGACCTGGCCGCCTCGGAAAACGCCGTGCGCCAATACTTTGACGCTGCTACCCCCGCGGCCCAATCCTGGCTGCGCGAAATCGCCCAGCTCAAAGCTATCCAGCCGGGTAGCGGCAACGTGGGCGACAGCCTTTCTGCCAGCCTGAAAGCCATCGCCGACTACCGCCAGCAGCGCCAAGGCGAAATCCTCGGCCAGCCTGAAGCCGCTTCTGAAGCTGCCGCTTCGCAGCCTGCCGCGCCCGTTTCCGTGCCCGCGCCGGCCAGCCAACCCACACCGGCAGCCTCCGCCCCCGCGCTTCCAGCGCCGGCTCAGGCTTCCGCCGCTCACAAGGGGATTGAATCATGAAAGGCCTAATTTGGATTATCGTGCTGTTTGCCGCCGCAGTCGGCCTCACCATTGCCGCGCAGCATTACAGTGGCAACGTGTATATCGTTATCGATCAAACCCAAACCCAGATTGCGGTAAACCTGCATTTATTTGTGGGCGCCATGCTCGTGTTCGTGGTGCTGCTCTACCTGCTGCTGCGCCTGATTAACGGCATCATCAACATTCCCGGCCGCGTGCGCCGCTTCGGCCGCAGCCGCCAGGCGCATCATGCCGAAACTGCGCTCAACAAAGCCGGCCTCGCCTACTTTGAAGGCAAATTCCAACACGCCGAGCAAGAAGCCGCCAAAGTGCTGGAAAACAAAGAAGCCGGTCACAACCGCACCCTCGCCCTGATGCTCGCCGTGCACAGCGCCGACCAAATGGGCGACGATGCTAAGCGTGAAGGCTACCTGAAAGAAATCGCCCAGCTGCCGCATAAAGCCCAGCTCTCGCGCCACCTGCTCGAAGCCGAATCCGCGCTCAACCGGCAGGATTATCCCGCCGCCGAGGCCGCCCTGGCCGCTGCTGCCGCCATCAACCCCAAGCTCACCCGCCTGGTACGCCTGCAGCTGCGCTATATGTTCGAGCAAAACAACCCCTTGGAAGTGCTCGACCGCGTGGCCAAGCTGGAAAAAGCTTCCGCCCTCAACGCCGCCGAAGCCGCCCAATACCGCGAATGGGCTTGGCGCGAACTCCTCGCCCTCGCCGCCGACTATCCCGCCCTTAAAGCCTGCCTCGGCCGCATTCCCAAAGAAATACAGGAAGGCGAACTCTGCGCCCCGATCGCCGAAAAAATGCTGCAAATCGGCCAGTATCCCCGTGTGGTGAAATGGGTAAAAGCCCACTATCCCAAGCATCGTAATGCCCAGCTCCTGCCGCCCATGATTGAAGCCGCCCGCTACCTGAGCCCGCGCGAACAGCAGAAAATCATGGACACCGTGGAAGGCTGGCTGCACGACGCACCGCAAGACGCCTCCTTGCTGCTGCACCTCGGCCAAATGGCCTACGCCAAACAACTATGGGGCAAAGCCCAAGGCTACCTCGAAGCCAGTCTGCAAGCCCAAGCCACTCCCCAAGCACGCTTGGTGCTGGCCAAAGTGTTCGACGAAATGGACAAACCCGAGCAGGCTGAGCAGCAACGCCAACTGGTGCTGACCGAAATCACCCCAGAAGACGACGAAAACGCCGCCGAATAAGGGCATACGGAAAAAGGCTACCTGAAAACAAGCTTTGCCAATTTCTGCTCAGCTTGTTTTCAGGTAGCCTTTATTCAAGCCGATAATAACTAAAACCATGATTTTTCATACAAAGTAGCAAACCGCAGGCAATACCAGCAATATGTCAAAGCAAATCGGCGCGATTGGAAAGAGAAGTGCTTTGGTAGCAACACATGCCTCCAATAACGGCAATAGTGTAACAACACGGCCACTCCCGCCAATAAGGCTGCCTGAAAATCCATCCCCGTTTTGCGCTAAAATGACCGCTTTCCATTCTTCCACAAGGCCGCCCGTCATGCCCCAGCAAACCGCACACTACCTCAAAGACTACCGCGCCCCCGAATACCTCGTGCCGCACATCCGCCTGAATTTCGACGTGTATGACGACCATACCGCCGTTACCGCCGAACTTTCCATCCAGCCCCAGCCCGATGCTGGCGGCACATTGGTGCTGCAAGGCTCGGCCGATCTGGTTTTCCTCGAGCTCAACGGCCAAAGGCTACCTGAAACCGCCTACACCTTAGAAAACAACACACTATCCATCCAGCACGTTCCCGCCCAGCCCTTCAAGCTGAGCGTAACCACCCGCCTTTATCCGCACCACAACAAATCCTTGATGGGGCTCTACGCCAGCGGCGGCAACCTCTACACCCAATGCGAACCGGAAGGCTTCCGCAAAATCACCTACCACCCCGACCGCCCCGACGTGATGGGCATCTACACCACCCGCATCAGCGCCGACCGCGCCCGCTTCCCCGTGCTGCTTTCCAACGGCAACCGTACCGGCTACGGCACGCTGCCCGACAACCGCCACTGGGCCGAATGGCACGACCCCTTCGCCAAACCCAGCTACCTGTTCGCCCTCGTGGCAGGCGATTTGGTGTGCACCCGCGACAGCTTCACCACCCGAAGCGGCCGCCAAGTGGCACTCGAATTCTTCACCCGTGCCGAAGATGCCGGCAAAGTGCGCTTCGGCATCGAATCGCTCAAACACGCCATGCGCTGGGACGAAACCCGTTTCGGCCTCGAATACGATTTGGATATTTTCATGGTGGTGGCCGTGGGCGACTTCAACATGGGCGCGATGGAAAACAAAGGCCTGAACATTTTCAACACCGCCTGCGTGCTGGCCGACAGCCGCACCGCCACCGATGCCGATTTCGAGCGCGTGGAAGGCGTCATTGCCCACGAATACTTCCACAACTGGACCGGCAACCGCGTTACCTGCCGCGACTGGTTCCAGCTCTCGCTCAAAGAAGGCCTCACCGTATTCCGCGACCAAGAATTCTCCGCCGACCGCGCCAGCCGCGAAGTCCGCCGGATTGAAAACGTATCCTTCCTGCGCGCCCACCAATTCCCCGAAGACGCCGGCCCCACCGCCCACCCCGTGCGCCCCGCCAGCTATGTGGAAATGAACAATTTCTACACTCTCACCGTGTATGAAAAAGGCGCCGAAGTGGTGCGCATGTATCACACCTTCCTCGGTGAAGAGGGCTTCCAAAAAGGCATGAAGCTTTATTTCCAGCGCCACGACGGCCAAGCCGTTACCTGCGACGACTTCCGCGCTGCCATGGCCGATGCCAACGGCTTCGATTTCGAGCAATTCGCCCTGTGGTACAGCCAGGCCGGCACGCCGGTGCTGGATATTTCAGGTAGCCTGCAAGCCGGCAACCGCTTCGTGCTGAACATCCGCCAAAGCATTCCGCCCACCCCCGATATGGCCGCCAAACAGCCGATGATGATTCCGCTCAAAATCGCCCTGTTCAGCGCCGACGAAGACACCTTCGGCCAGCCCGTCCCCTTCAGGCTACCTGAAAACGGACACACCCAAACCGAAGCCGTGCTCACCCTGCACCAGGCCGAAGAAAGCGTTGCCCTGCAATTTGAAGGCGGCTATCAACAAGTCGTCCCCTCCCTGCTGCGCGGCTTCTCCGCCCCGGTAAACTTGCACTACGCCTACAGCGAGCACGAACTCTCCGTGCTGCTCGCCTGCGACAGCGACCCCTTCGCCCGCTGGGAAGCCGCACAAACTCTCTACCGCCGCGCCATCGCCGCCAACGAAACCGCCCTGCTTTCAGGTAGCCCCCTGCCCGAGCACCACGCCCTGCTGCAAGCCATCGACTACGTTTTGCGTGCCGACATCGGCGCCGCCTTCCAAGCCGCCCTGCTCGCCATTCCCAACGAAGCCGAACTCTGGGCCGGCCGCCAAAACATCGATCCGCTCATCGTCCACCGCGCCCGAGAAGCCCTGCTCGATTTGATTGCCGCACACTTCGCCGACCAATTTGCTGCACTCAACGCTGAGGCCCGCCGCATGGAAGAAGAGCAATCCGGCCTCGCCGAGCCCTACGAATACCATCCGCAACAAGCAGGCTGGCGCGCCCTGCGCAACGCCTGCCGCGCCTTCATCCTGCGCGCCCGCCCCGGACACATCGAACAAGTGGCCGCCAACTACAATCAAATGGCACGCAACATGACCCACGAATGGGGCATCCTCAGCGCCATCAACCACAACGAGCGCCCCGAGCGCAACCGCCTTCTCGAACAATTCGCCGCCAAATTCCACCGCGACGACCTTGTGATGTGCAAATACTTCAGCTTGATTGCTGCCAGCCACCGCGCCGACACACCCGCGCAAGTGGCCGCCGCGCTCGAACACCCCGCCTTCAGCCTAGAAAACCCCAACAAAACCCGCTCCCTGCTCGGCAGCTTCAGCCGCAACGTGCCGCACTTCCACACAGCAGACGGCAGCGGCTACGCCTTCCTCGCTAGCCAAATCGGGTGCATCGATCGCTTCAACCCCCAAATCGCCGCCCGCCTCGCCCAAGCCTTCAACATCTGCGCCCAGCTCGAACCGCAGCGCCGCAGCCTGATGCGCGCCGAGCTGCAAAAACTCGCCGCAAACCCCGCCCTCTCCAAAGACAGCGGCGAAATCATCGGCAAGATTTTGCAGGCTTCTGCATAGGAGGGAGACAACAAAAGGCTGCCTGAAACACCGTGTAGCAAAGTTTCTGCGAAGCTAAAATTTCAGGTAGCCTTTGAACACAAATGCGTGGGTAGCAGATGCCCAGCCTATAACAAACCCTCTCCACTTCTGCTAAAGCATGGCTACACTTGCCATATCGCTGCACAGCCGGCGGTTTACTGTCCGTATTGAAGTATTAATCCTCTATAAATAAAAGGCTACCTGAAAATTTCAGGTAGCCTTTTAACTCAAGCGCCTAGACAACAGGGATCCTCCCTACCGGCAGCATGGTCTGCACTGGCTCACGCGCAATGCCAAGCGCCGAGGATATAGGGCTGTTTCGCGCCGGTGGCGGCGTGGGGATTGCCCGGCTCGCGGCACACGCGGCAGGCGGCGAGCCAGGCGAAGGCGGCGGCTTCCACCCATTGCGGCGGCAGGTTCAGCTCGTCGGTGGTGGCGGTGCGGATACCGAGCGGGGCGAGCCTATCGGAGAGCTCGGCTATCAGCACGGGATTGAACACGCCGCCGCCGCAGGCAAACACTTCGCATACACCCGGGGCATGGGCGGCAATGGCGTCGGCGATGCTTTGTGCGGTGAGGGCGTTGAGGGTGCGCACGATATCGGCGGGGGCATAACTGTTTTCTGACAATAATTCGTCGGTTTCGCTGTTTTTCAGGTAGCCTTGCAGCCAATCGAGGGAAAACAAATCGCGGCCGGTGCTTTTCGGCGGGGTACGGTGGAAATAAGGGTGTGCCAGCAGGGTTTGCAGCAGTTCGGGGATAACGCGGCCGCTGCGGGCAAGGGCACCGTCTCTGTCGCAGGCTTGGCCGAAACGGTGCTGCATATAGGCATCGGCCAGCATATTGCCGGGGCCGGTGTCGAAGCCGCCGGCATCGGCATGCGGTTGCAACACGCTGATGTTGGCGATGCCGCCGATATTGAGCACCACGCGGCCATACTCCGGGCTGCCGAACAAGGCCTGATGGAAAGCGGGCACGAGCGGCGCGCCTTGGCCGCCACCGGCCATGTCGCGGCGGCGGAAGTCGCCGATGGTATCGATACCAGTGAGCTCGGCCAAGAGCGGCAGGTTGAGGAGCTGAACGGTGTAGCCGTGTTCGGGGGCATGGCGCACGGTTTGGCCGTGCGCGCCGATGGCGGCGATATCGCGCGGGGCAAGCTTTTGCTGCGCCAGCAGGCCGTGCACGGCTTGAGCGTTGAGCGCGGCCAACTCTTGCGCGAGCATTTCGCTGCGGTGGATTTCGTTGCCGCCGGGGTTTTGCAAATCCAGCAGGCGGCGGCGCAAATCATCGCTGTAAGGTACGGAAAAATGGCCGAATGCGCCCTGCCATTGGGTGCCATCGAAGGCGGCCAGCACGGCATCTACGCCGTCCATGCTGGTGCCGGACATCAGGCCGATATAGTATTGGGTCATGGTGCAAACTATGTGGGAAAGACGGCGGCATTATATAGCGAACGGCAGCTGTTTTCAGGTAGCCCCATTGGAGGATTGGACTATAATGCCCGTACTGCTTTCAGGTAGCCTCTATCCGCACGGGAGTCTACCTAAAAATAAACCAACCCGGTCATAATCTCTTAATTTGAAATATTTAAAATTGATGCAATTCTGAAAAAGGATAATTTTACATGACCCACCAAAAAACCTGGTCCGGCCGTTTCAACGAGCCCGTGTCCGAACTCGTCAAACAATACACCGCCTCCATCAACTTCGACCAACGCCTCGCCCGCCACGACATCCAAGGCTCGCTCGCGCACGCGCAGATGCTGCATGAAGCCGGCGTACTCTCCGCGCAAGATTTGGCCGACATCCGGCGCGGCATGGCCGAAATTCAAGCCGAAATCGAAGCAGGCAGCCTGCAATGGTCGCTCGATTTGGAAGACGTGCACATGAACATCGAACGCCGCCTCACCGACAAAATCGGCGATGCCGGCAAACGCCTGCACACCGGCCGCAGCCGCAACGACCAAGTCGCCACCGACATCCGCCTGTGGCTGCGCGACGAAATCTCCACCATCCGCCGCCTGATTAAAGACTTGCAGGCTGCCCTGCTCGATTTGGCCGAACAAAACGCCGCCACCATCATGCCCGGCTTCACCCATCTTCAGGTAGCCCAACCCGTCAGCTTCGGCCACCACCTGCTCGCCTATGTGGAAATGTTCGGCCGCGACGACGAACGCATGGCCGACTGCCGCCGCCGCACCAACCGCATGCCGCTGGGCGCCGCCGCACTGGCCGGCACCACCTTCCCCGTCCGCCGCGAAACCACCGCCGCACTCCTAGGCTTCGAACAAATCTGCCAAAACTCGCTCGACGCCGTGTCCGACCGCGACTTCGCCATCGAATTCACCGCCGCCGCCTCGCTGGTGATGGTGCATTTGAGCCGCCTGTCCGAAGAACTGATTTTGTGGATGAGTCCGCGTTTCGGCTTCATCGACATCGCCGACCGCTTCTGCACCGGTTCCAGCATCATGCCGCAGAAGAAAAATCCCGACGTGCCCGAACTCGTGCGCGGCAAATCCGGCCGCGTCATCGGCCACCTCACCGGCCTGATTATGCTGATGAAATCCCAGCCGCTGGCGTACAACAAAGACAATCAGGAAGACAAAGAGCCGCTCTTCGACACCGTGGACACGCTCATCGACACGCTGCGGATTTACGCCGACATGATGCGCGGCATCACCGTGAAACCCGAAGCCATGCGCGCCGCCGTGCTGCAAGGCTTCGCCACCGCCACCGATTTGGCGGATTATCTGGTCAAAAAAGGCCTGCCCTTCCGCGACAGCCACGAAGCCGTCGCCCAAGCCGTGCGCCACGCCGAACAAGCAGGCTGCGGGCTGGAAGACCTGCCGCTCACCGTGCTGCAAGGCTTCAGCGCATTGATTGAAAACGACGTTTACCAAGTGCTCACCCCCGAAGGCAGCCTGAACGCCCGCAACCACTTGGGCGGCACCGCACCGGAGCAGGTGAAGTTTCAGGTAGCCCGTTGGAGGGAGCTGCTGAAAGAAAAGGCATGATGCATATCTTTCAGGTAGCCTGTTGCCGCCCCGCTACCTTGCACAAACTTTAGCGATATAATGCGCCCTTCACACCATCTTAATTAAAATTAAAAAGGAAACATCATGACCGAAGCCCAACTCTCCGCTTGGGGTATGAAAATTGGCCTCAGCGTGCTGGTTATCTTCATCGGCCTCATCATTTGGGACTTGGGCAAAAAATCCGGCGCCAGCAAATTCAGCATGGCCATGCCGTTTTTTGTGCTTGGCTTGGGCATGATGGGCTTTTTGATGAAGGAAGTGTTGGTGAATCTGATTTTGAAGCACTCTGTTTGAAAGGCTACCTGAAAACGAGGTTTCTGAAGGAAGCCGAGTTTCTGCGAAGCTAAACGAAATTTCTGCCAGAAGCTGAGTTTTTACGAAGCGAAAACGAAACTTCAACGAAGTTAAAACCACGGCTGCACATTTTCAGGTAGCCTCAATAACGCCATCTGTCGGCCATTGTTGGAAACTATAACTGCCATTGCCGATGCACTGCCGGTCTTGTTATTTTGCGGCGAAACCCGTATCTTGCCTGCCATCCGAAATCCCTATCTGAAAGGAAAAAACATGAGCAACCAAATCATCCACACCTCCGATGCAGCCTTTGAAAAAGATGTATTGAAAGCCGAGCTGCCTGTATTGCTCGACTTCTGGGCTCCTTGGTGCGGCCCCTGCAAAATGATCGCCCCGATTCTGGACGACATCGCTGCAGAATTCCAAGGCAAGCTGCAAGTAGTGAAGATGAATATCGACGAAAACGAGCAAACCCCCGCCCAATTCGGCGTGCGTGGCATTCCCACCCTGATGGTGTTCAACGGCGGCCAGCGCGTGGCCACCAAAGTGGGCGCCCTGAGCAAAGGCCAGCTCACCGATTTCTTGAACGCTTCACTGTAATACTGCCCTATTCCGCCACCGCCGCATCTTCCGGCGGTGGCTTTTCTTGACAAGCCCCACTCAATCCCCTAGAATGCCACCATTTTGCGTCCGCCTCACTTTTGGTGCGCAGCCCCATTCTCCGGCTTACAACAGCCAAAACTCTTAAATCTTCCAAACCCATCCCCACACATATCCCCCATCCCTCCCCCATTATCTGAACCGCGCGTTCATTTAATCAATTTATCCATTATTCAACACAAAACACAATCTTATGCACGTTTCCGAACTACAAACCCAGCACATTTCCAAACTCCTGGAAATGGCCGAACAACACGGTATTGAAAATGCCAACCGCCTGCGCAAACAAGATTTGGTGTTTTCCATCGTCCGCCACATGATGAAACAGGGCGAGAGCTTCAGCTGCTCCGGCACGCTCGAAATCCTGCCCGACGGCTTCGGCTTTTTGCGCAGCACCGACACTTCCTATTTGGCCAGCCCCGACGATATCTACGTTTCCCCCAACCAAATCCGCCGCTTCAACCTGCACACCGGCGACACCATCGAAGGCAGCGTGCGCGTACCCAAAGACAACGAACGCTACTTCGCCCTCGTGCGCCTCGATAAAATCAACGGCGACGACCCCGAAGTGTGCAAACACAAAATCCTGTTTGAAAACCTCACCCCCCTCTTCCCCACCCGTCCGATCAAGCTCGAACGCGATATTAAGGCCGAAGAAAACATCACCGCCCGCGCCATCGATTTGGTTTCCCCCATCGGCATGGGTCAGCGCGCCCTTTTGGTGGCGCCACCCAAAACCGGCAAAACCGTGATGTTGCAAAACATCGCCCACGCCATTACTGCCAACTATCCCGAAGTGGTGCTGATTGTGCTGCTGATCGACGAGCGCCCCGAAGAAGTAACCGAAATGACCCGCTCCGTGCGTGGTGAAGTGGTGGCCTCCACCTTCGACGAGCCCGCTGCCCGCCACGTTCAGGTAGCCGAAATGGTGATTGAAAAAGCCAAGCGCATGGTGGAGCACAAAAAAGACGTAGTCATCCTGCTCGATTCCATCACCCGCCTTGCCCGCGCCTACAACACCGTTGCCCCCGCCTCCGGCAAAATCCTCACCGGCGGTATGGACGCCAACGCCCTGCACCGCCCCAAACGCTTCTTCGGCGCCGCCCGCAATATCGAAGAAGGCGGCTCGCTCACCATCATCGCCACCGCGCTGGTGGAAACCGGCAGCCGCATGGACGACGTGATTTTTGAAGAATTCAAAGGTACCGGCAACATGGAGCTGCACCTCGACCGCCGCATGGCCGAAAAACGCGTGTTCCCTGCCATCAACATCAACAAATCCGGTACCCGCCGTGAAGAAATGCTCGTTTCCAACGACCGCCTGCAACGCATGTGGCTGCTGCGCAAATTCCTCCACCCGATGGACGACCTCGAAGCTACCGAATTCCTGGTGGGCAAACTTAAAGACAGCAAAAACAACGACGAGTTTTTCGAGCTGATGCGCGGCAAATAAGCCTACCGCCTCAGCTCCACCAAAACACCAGCTTACCTTGTTGATACCCGCACTTTCAGGTAGCCTTAGAGGCTACCTGAAAACCATAATAAATCTATCAAGAATCGAAATGCAGAATCTTTGGCGCAAATGGTTAGGTTGCAGTCATTCTCTGCTGGCGCAGCCGAACGGAGCGTGGTTTTTCGGGGAACAAGGGCTTGCATGTTCGAAGCGGCGAAGCCGCTGCCCGCAGTCGCCTTTCTTTTGCTTCCTTTTCTTTGGCGAAGCAAAGAAAAGGAAGTGCCCCGCGCCGGCATGAGGCGCAAAGGGGAACAGAACAAAAATAATAAAAATCGCCTGGAATCCAATTTTGCTTGTGAGCAATATGCGCTTCAATTCAACTTTTGCAAATAAATGAGTGGATGGGCTTTAGGCCAGCATCCTAATGATAGTAAAGTATTTTAACTATAGCCATTACACCTAAAGGCTACCTGAAAACATGACCACCCTCGACTACGCCGACAGCCGCACCCTGTGGCAAACCATCCTGACCGAAACCGCCCAAGCCGCCCAAAGCGAGCCTATGCTCGCCAGCTTCCTACACCAAACCGTGCTGCGCCACAGCAGCATCGACCGCGTGCTCGCCTTCCACCTTTCCAGCAAGCTCGCCAGCCCCGTGATGGACAGCCGCGCGCTCAACGAAATCTTCTTCCAGGCGCTCGACAGCGACACCCGCATCTCCAAAGCCATGCAGGCCGACATCGTCGCCTACTACGAACGCGACCCCGCCTGCGATGCCTACTACCTGCCGCTGCTCTACTACAAAGGCTTCCACGCCGTGCAGGCACACCGCATCAACCACTGGTTGTGGCAGCACGGCCGCAAAACCCTTGCCTACTTCCTGCAAAACCGCGCCTCCGAAGTGTTCGGCATCGACATCCACCCCGCCGCCCGTTTCGGCCACGGCATCATGGTCGACCACGGCACCGGCCTCGTGGTGGGCGAAACCGCCGTTTTAGGCAACGACATCTCCATCCTGCACGGCGTAACCCTCGGTGGCTCCGGCAAAGAATGCGGCGACCGCCACCCCAAAATCAGCGACGGCGTGATGATCGGCGCCAATGCCTCCATCCTCGGCAACATCCGCGTGAACGAATGCGCCAAAGTCGGCGCCGGCAGCGTGGTGGTGAGCGACGTACCCGCCCACAGCACCGTAGTCGGCGTGCCCGCCCGCGTGATCGGCCAAGGCAACGTGCGCCCCTCTGCCGATATGGATCAAAGCCTAGATGCGTAATAGCAGATAAAGGCTACCTGAAAACAAACAGCATAGCTTTCTGCCCGGCCAACATGCCGGCAGATGATTTCAGGTAGCCCTTCCGCCTGCCCGCCGCCGTATAATCCCGCCACCCGCCCGATTGCACCCGCCCATGAAAGTCGCCTTTTTCTTTCTTTACCTCATCCAACTTTTGCCCTTCGCCGCCATCCAAAAGCTGGCCGACGCCATCGGCAGTCTCGCCTATTATGCCGTCGTCCCCCGCCGCCGCATCGGCGAAATCAACCTGCGCCTGTGCTTCCCCGAATGGAGCGAGAAACAGCGCAAAACCCTGCTCAAACGCCACTTCCGCCACATGGCCAAACTCATCCTCGAATACGGCCTCTATTGGTATGGCAGCGCCGAACGGCTCAAATCCCTCGTCCGCTACCAAGACAAACATCATCTCGACAACGAGCTCGCCGCCGGGAATAAAGTCATCCTGCTCTATCCCCACTTCACCGCCTTCGAGCTCGCCGTGTACGCGCTGAACCAAGACGTGCCGCTCACCAGCATGTATTCCCACCAGAAAAACCCCGTGCTCGACCAGCAAATCCTGCGCGGCCGCCACCGCTACAACAACGTCTTCCTCATCGGCCGCACCGAAGGCCTACGCGCCATCATCAAACACCTGCGCGCCGCCCCCGCCCCCTTCCTCTACCTGCCCGACCAAGACTTCGGCCGCAAAGACTCCATCTTCGCCGACTTCTTCGGCATCCCCACCGCCACCATCGCCGGCCTCCCCCGCATCGCCGCCCTCACCCAAGCCAAAGTCGTGCCAGCCATCCCCACCCGCCAGCCCGATGGCCGCGTTACCCTGCGCTTCTACCCCGCCTGGGACAACTTCCCCGGCGAAGACGTGCAAGCCGACGTACAGTGCATGAACCACTTCATCGAAGAACGCGTGCGCGAACAGCCCGAGCAATATTTCTGGCTGCACAAACGCTTCAAAACCCGCCCAGAAGGCAGCCCCGATTTCTACGCCAAATCCGGCCGCGCCTAACAATACAGGCCGTTGGAAACCAATCTTCCAACGACCTGTTTTCTGCCCATTCCAGCCAAAAGGCTACCTGAAAATACTTTTCAAGCAGCCTTTTCAGCCTCAAACGGCAGGTTTTATTCCTGCCCGTACACGCTGTGGTCGTAGCCCACGCAGAAAGCCGTGCCTTCTGCGCCCTTACCGGTTTTGATTTCGGAATAAAAGCAGCGGTCATCGCCTTCTCCGCGTGCCGCCGTACAGGCTTGTCTGGCTTTAACTGCGGCTCTCCTATCATCCCTGTCGATACCGACAAAGATATCCCGCCTGCTCTGCGGCCTTTCAGTGGCCATAACCAGTACGGCACAACTATTGGCAAAGGTAGCCAAGATTTCACAACGGGATGAGCGGCAATTTTGCTGCACGGCCTCAATCGCCCGCTGTTCCGAACGGTAGCCGCCCGGCCAAAGCAGGCCTTTGTTTACCGGATCCCAGCCGATGGCCATCCAATACGGCGTGGCGCGGAAATGGGCGATACGTGCTTGCACCTCCGCCTCGCGCTGCTGCCAGGCGCGTATTTCGGCGGCGGTGGGGCCGTGGTAGGTTGGCTGTTGTTGTGCTTCGCGGTTCTGCTGGATTTGCTTGTTCAGCCCGTCTGCCAGCCACGGGTCGAAACCATCTGCCCAGGCCAAGCCCGCACTGCCCAATAGCACTGCCGCCAATACGCCCGCTGCCGTGTTCATCATGGTTTGCTTCATCTTGCCGCTCCTGTTTGGAAAGGGGAATAAGGGTATTGCCGATAATCGGATTGTAACAAAATACAAGATATTGTAAACATCTATCCCGCTGCTTGAAGGCTACCTGAAAAAGATAAACAAAACATTTTGATGTAGACAATATAAGTTGCCCCTGCTTGCCATACGCTCAATCTTGCCCGGCTTCGCCCGCGGTGCGCCGGTTATGCACCCGTTTGCCGCGGATGCTCAGATTGCCGGCAGCAAAGTCGGCCACGGCTTGCGGCAGCAGTTGGTGCTCGATTTTCAGTACGCGTGCGGCCAAGGTATCGGCAGTGTCGGTATCGTACACGGGCACGGCGCCTTGGGCGATGATGGGGCCGCAATCGAGCTTATCGGTTACGAAGTGCACGGTGCAGCCGGCGAGGCAGCAGCCTTCGTCGATGGCGCGTTGGTGGGTGTGCAGGCCGGGAAAGGCGGGCAACAGGGAGGGATGGATGTTGATGGTTTGATTGGCAAAGCGGCTGCAAAACTCGGGCGGGAGAATGCGCATGTAGCCGGCGAGCAGCACAAGGTCGGGCGCGTGGCCGGCCACCATCTCGAGCATGGCTTGGTTGAAGTCGGCGCGGCTGGGGTAGTCTTTGGGGCTGAAGGCGGCGGTGTGGATGCCCTGCTCTGCCGCCCAGGCCAGGCCGGGGGCTTGTGGGTTGTCGGAGAGCACGGCGGCGATGTGCAGATTGGGGATATTGGCTTGTACCACAGCCTGCATATTGCTGCCGCGGCCGGAAATGAGGATGACGGTTTTGGTCATGGTGTAATCATTTGAAAAGTGGTGGGGAATATTTTTCAGGTAGCCTCTTGCGTATACAAATATCGTATAACCAACTAATAAAAAATAACCTCTTTTAAAGTCAGGAACGAAACATTTGATGCAATCGGCTGGGCTGTGCCGCTCCCTGCTGGCGCAGCCGAACGGAGCGCGGTTTTTCGGGGAGCAATGGCTTGCATGCTCGAAGCGGCCTAGCCGCAAGTTGCAGCTAATCCAATTTCTCTTTGCGCCCGAAAAACCGCGCGGAGTGAGGGAAGTTTGGCGAAGCCAAACCTGCAACCCCGCAGTCGCCTTTCTTTTGCTTCCTTTTCTTTGGCGAAGCAAAGAAAACGAGGTCTCCGAAGGAGGACGAGTTTCTGCGGAGTAAAAACGAAACCTTGGTTAGAAGGGTTCGTTTTAACAAAGTTAAAACAAGACCTCTGCAAGAGAGCTTGTTTTTGCGCAGCTAAACGGGTGCCCCGCGCCGGCATGAGGCGCAAAGGGGAACAGGACACACATGGCAAAGGCTACCTGAAATCCAAAGCAGTTGCCTGAACCCAATTGATACCGTATAAATAATAGCTTGCACTTTTTCAGGTAGCCTGTGGTGTTACTCAGGCTACCTGAAAATATTTGAATATCTCAGCCCAGCCGCATCATTTCAATCTGCTCGAGGCTGCGGCCGAGGAAGCGTTCGCCGATGGTTTGGAAGCGCAGAGGGATATCGCTCACATAGAAGTGGTAGTCGGCGGGAGTTTGGCTGGGGTTGAGCAGACCGGCTTCGGCCAAGGCGGCAGCAGTGGCTTCAGCGGTGGTGAGCGCAGAATCCACCAGCGCCAGATGCGGGGCTTCGCTTTGCAGCAGGGGTTTGAGCAGGGGGTAGTGGGTGCAGCCGAGCACGAGGGTGTCGATGTCTTCGGCGAGCAGCGGCTTGAGGTATTCGCGCACGGTGAGACGGGTAACTTCGTGCTCGAGCCAGCCTTCTTCCACCAGCGGCACCAGCAGCGGGCAGGCCTGGGAGGGCACGCGCGCCTGCGGGTTTTGCGCGTGGATGGCGCGGGCATAGGCGTTGGAATTGACGGTGGTGGACGTGGCGATGATGCCGATGCGGCCGTTGCGACTGGTAGCCAGCGCGGCTTGCGCACCGGCGGCAATCACGTCGAGCACGGGCATACCGCCGGCGGTTTGCCGCACTTTGGCACCAGCCACGGCGGCGATGGTATTGCAGGCAATCACCAGCGCTTTTACGTCGTGCTGCATTAAGAATTCAACGATTTGCGCGGTGTAGGTTTCGATGGTGCTGCGCGATTTCACGCCATAGGGCACGCGGGCGGTATCGCCGAAATAAACGATGTTTTCATTGGGCAGCCGCTCCATCAGCGCGCGCACCACGGTGAGCCCGCCGACGCCGGAATCGAATACGCCGATGGGGCGCTGCGTGAGGCTGTTCGGTTTCATGTTGCTGGTTTGCTGTTGCGGGAAAAGGCGTATTGTACACGCGCGGCGGATAAGGGAAAGGCTACCTGAAATCTTTGTATCGATTTTCAGGTAGCCTTTTGAGGTGAATCAGCCTTATTGCGGCTCGTGATCGTGCTGCTCCAGCAGGCGGGTTGCTTCGCGCTCCTCTTGCGGGCGCACGGTTTCAAACTCGCCGTCGATGATGTCGCCGTCTGCCTGATAACCCGAAGCACGGTAATTCTGCCCCGTTTGGTTTGGCCGCACCGCCGCCGGGCCACCCTTAATCGGCAACAGAAGCACCAAGGCCAAAACGGTGGACACAAAACCGGG
This sequence comes from Eikenella sp. NML120348, assembly GCF_001648435.1. Lineage (NCBI taxonomy): Bacteria > Pseudomonadati > Pseudomonadota > Betaproteobacteria > Neisseriales > Neisseriaceae > Eikenella > Eikenella sp. NML120348. Next base: position 554,209 of record NZ_LXSP01000001.1, read on the forward strand.
CGACATCAACAGCAGCGCCGCCACAATATAGCGCAGCGGCCATAGCAATTGGTAAAACGACACCTCGCCACGGTTATTAAACAGCGAGCCGGCCAGCATCACCGAAGAAAAACCGAGGTTGCGCAGCATCACCATGCCGGCCATAAACGACAACACCATCAGCAAAAGCGTGGGCAAACCGCCAAGCCGGTCGGCCACCATCACAATCGAGGCCGCTTCCGCCCCCGCCAGCAGCAAGAGCCAAATTCCAAAGTAACGCATCGTTTTTTCCTTTTCAAACAAAGAAATGTCTTTTAGCTTCGCAGAAACTCAACACCAAAGCATCGTTTTAACGAAATTCGCTTCGCCTATTTTAGCGAAATTCGCTCCACTCTTTTTCAGGTAGCCTACAAGCTTCAGCAAGCAGCGTAGCATTCGGTTTTTGCATCCAACACTGGGAAACATCATGACCGCCGAATAAATCTACCAGCAATGGCACGAAGCCGCCAAAAGCCGCCACACCGCCGCCCTGTATTACGAACTGCCCGCCGTACATAAAATCAAGCGGGCATTCTGCAAAGTTTGCCCAAGCCCGCCGCATTCAAAGGCTACCTGAAGGGTCAGCTTCAGCGAAGGTAAAACATAGCGAAGCACAGCTTCTACGAAGTTAAAGCAGAAACCGCAAATGGGTCGTCTGCTGGGTTATCGTGCCAAATATATTCGCAATGTGTAGCAATCGCCTCAGCCTGCGCGAGGCCATAGTGATCGGCGATGAAGCCCAGCGTCATGTCCATCCCTGCCGACACACCGGAAGAAGTGTAAAACCGCCCGGCGACCACCCAACGCGCCGATGGCTGCCAATCCACCATCCCGCCAACGCTGCGCACCCAATCAAAAGCCTGTTTGTTGGATGTGGCGGGCAAGCCGTCCAGCCGGCCGCTGGCCGCCAGCAGCGCTGCGCCGGTGCACACCGACAAACAACAGGCAGCCTGCTCCAGCCACGCGCCCAAATCACGCAGAAAAGCCGTATCTTGCGCCAGCGGCCGTGTGCCCTGCCCGCCCGGCACCAGTAAGATACTATTTTCAGGTAGCCTATACAGCCGCTGTGTTTGCACGGTAAAACCCTGCCGGCTAACCACCATACCGCCGCTCTGCGACACATAATGCAGCCTAGTTTGCGGCAGGCGGAACAAAAACTCCACCGGACCCATCAAATCTAACGTTTCATATTGCTCAAACAGCAGGCAATAAATATCGGTTGCGGCCTGCGGATTGAATGCAGAAGGCATAGTCATCTCCTCGCGCTATGGTTCGCAAACAACCACATCATACCCTGTTCGCGCCAACGCTGCCCGACCGGCCGGTTTGTTTACCTGCCGTTTCCTATAGTATGATAAAAGCACTTTCTTTGTAGCGCACTTGAGCACACGGCAAGTTTGCTTGGTTCACACCCGCTGTCTCTATTCATTTTTCAGGTAGCCCAGCTGCCCCATTACACGGAGCGCTTCATGAAATTCTCCCCCGCCTGCACCGCCCTCTTATGCACTGCCTTCCTGGCCGCCTGCGCCGGTACATCCTCCGGCAATCGATACTACCGCGTGCAGCGCGGCGACACGCTCTACCGCATCAGCCGACGCTTCAACCAGCCCGTCTCCCGCCTGATGGCTTGGAACAACCTGAAAAACCCTTCCCAGCTCGAAGTGGGCCAACGATTGCGCGTGGGCAGCGGCAACAACCGCAGCACATCCGCCAGCAATACCACCAACCGCACAGTAACGCGCACCCCGGCCGAACGCCCCAGCGCCGCGCCCAGCAGCCTGCAATGGCCAGCTCGCGGCGAAATCATCACCCAGTTTAACGGTTCTTCCAGCAAAGGCATCGACATCGCCGGCAGCGCCGGTACCCCTGTGAAAGCCGCCGCCCCCGGCCGCGTGAGTTACGTGGGCGAAGGCATCCGCGGCTACGGCAAGCTCATCCTCATCAACCACACCGGCGGCATGCTCACCGCCTATGCGCACAACAGCCAAATCAGTGTGCGCGAAGGCCAACAGGTGTCCGCCGGGCAAACCATCGCCACCATGGGCAGCAGCGGCACCGACCGCGTGAAACTGCACTTCGAAGTGCGCGTCAACAACCGAGCCGTCAATCCGATGGATTACCTGCCGAAATAAACGTTTGACACATGAAAGGCTACCTGAAAGTGTACGCCTTCAGGTAGCCTTTTTCACATCTGCGCCCTACTCCTGAGCCGCCTGCGCTGCCGGCCGTTGCAGATGACGCTGCATATAGCTTGCAAACGGCTCAACGTTTGGCACCACTTGGGTGCGGAACATGCCCCAGGCCAAGAGGCCGCTCAAGTATAAATCAAGCGCGCTAAAGTGCTGCCCCACGGCGTATTCGCGGCCGTCGGCCAGCAGGGTTTGCAGGGTGTGCAGCGCAGTGTCGAAATCGCCATAGCCGATAGCGCGGCGCCGATCTTCGCTCTGCGGCACTTGCTGCCAGCGGTCGAGAATGGCGTATTCAAGCTGCGTGCCAAACCACAGCCAGCGGTAGTATTGCCCACGCTCCGGCGTACCCGCGGCAGGGATCAGCCGTTTTTCGGGGAAAAGCTCGGCCAGATAGGTGAGGATGGCGGGCAACTCGGTAATCACTTGCCCGGCATGCGCGATGGCGGGCACTTTGCCCATCGGATTGATGGCCAAATAGTCTGTCTCTTTGAGCTGCGGGTAATCCAGCGCCACGGTGTCGTAATCTGCACCGCATTCGACCAGCATCCAGCGCACATTGTTGCCGCGCGAAGGATGCACGGTATAAAGGGTGATTTTGTTCATGATATTTCATTTTAAAACAATTGATTGTGTTTTCAGGTAGCCTGAAGTGCAGCCATGATACTCTATTGCTGTGTCAGTTTTTGTCAGCAGCCAAAGCTATAGCTGAAACGAAATCAACACTAGCGGCTCAAATCAAACGCGCTCAAATCCAACCCTTCCTGCTGCCGCCAGCATTGCAGCAGCAGGCGGTGCGGCATGGGATAGGCCGCACCAATTTGGGCTTGCTTGATGCGGTCGCAGCGGAAATGGCGGAATGCCTGCCGCAATGTGCACCAGGCCGCCAACAGCCGCACTTCATCCAAATAGCCCAGCGCCACCGGCCACACCGTGCGCCTGCTGGCCTGCCCGCGCAAATCCGTATAGCTGAAGCTGAGCGCCGTTTCCTGCCGCAAAGCCTGCCGCACCAGCGCCAACACCTGTGCTTCGCCGCTCCCATACGCCGTGCCGCCCATCGGATACACCGCATGCGCCGCCGCCTGCTCGGCCAGGCGCGCCGGCAACACTGCGTGTACCTTGCCCAGCACCGAGCGCGCTGCCTCGGCCATTTCGCCATCGGCATGCACCGCCGCCCAACGCATGCCCAGCATCAGCGCTTCCAGCTCGTTTTCGCTAAACATCAGCGGCGGTAGATTGCAATCTTGCTGCAACACAAAGCCTACACCCGCTTCCCCACCAATCACCGCGCCCTGCCCGCGCAAGGTATCGATATCGCGATACACCGAGCGCACACTGATACCCAACTCCTGCGCCAGCAGCCGCGCACTTTTCGGATGGCGGCTGGCACGCAGAAGCTGCAAGAGTTTGAGCAGGCGGTCGGTACGGCTGGGCATGATGAGTCTCCGGATGAGTTTTCAGGTAACCTGACGGCTTGAATTGGAGGTTACCTGAAAATAATAGAGATGATACCGCGTTTGCAAACAATCGCGGCAAGAGGCTATATGAAATCAGGCTCCGTCATTTCAGGCAACCTCAAGCTCCGCAGCCCGCCGTGAACCTGCTACAATCCGCTTCCCTAGCCAACACCTACCAAGGACAAACCATGCGACTCCTCCACACCATGCTGCGCGTCGGCAACCTCGAAGCCTCCCTCGCCTTCTACCAAGAAGTGCTCGGCATGAAGCTCCTGCGCCGCAAAGACTACCCCGAAGGCCGCTTCACCCTCGCTTTCGTCGGCTACGGCAGCGAAGACGAAACCGCCGTGCTCGAACTCACCCACAACTGGGATACCGCCAGCTACGATATCGGCAACGCCTACGGCCACATCGCCATCGAAGTGGAAGACGCCTACGCCACCTGTGATGCCGTGCGCGCCAAAGGCGGCAAAGTGGTGCGCGAAGCCGGCCCGATGAAACACGGCAACACCGTTATCGCCTTCGTGGAAGACCCGGACGGCTACAAAATCGAATTCATCCAAAAACACGGCCGTGAAGATTAAGGCAATAGGAAAACAATAAAGGCTACCTGAATTTTTCAGGTAGCCTTTTCAATGATCGGTTTCAGACGGCCGTAAAAACACCAAACACGCAGGCAGCAATTGCCCATCCCATAGTAGATTCAATTAAATTTCAATACAAAGCAGCGAGCCGCAGACAGTACAGAAAGGAGGCAAGGCAAGACAACGCCGTATCGGAAGTTAAGTGAATCTGCTATATCTCTATTTCTTAGGCAGCCTGCACCCTACTCCGCCAAATCCCTGCACAATCTCACCGCCTCGTCCAGCCGTTCCACGCCGAAGATTTCCAGGCCGGGGAATTCTTTTTTGCTGCGCGGCAGGTTGGCTTTGGGCACGATGGCGCGTTTGAAGCCGAGTTTTTCCGCTTCTTTCAGCCGCTCCTGCCCGCGTGCCACGGGGCGCACTTCGCCGCTTAATCCCACTTCGCCGAAGGCCACCATTTTTTCCGGCAGCGGTTTGTTGCGGAAGCTGGACACCATCGCCAGAATCACCGCCAAATCCGCTGCCGGCTCGCTGATTTTCACGCCGCCCACCGCGTTGATGAACACGTCTTGGTCGAAGCAGGCGATGCCGGCATGGCGGTTGAGCACGGCCAGCAGCATGGCAAGGCGGTTTTGCTCGAGGCCGACGGTGAGCCGTTTGGGCGTGAAGCCGTGCGCGTCGTCCACCAGCGCTTGGATTTCCACCAGCAGCGGGCGGCTGCCTTCCTGCGTCACCAGCACGCACGAGCCGGCCACGTCGTCGCGGTAGCTGGCGAGGAAGATGGCAGAGGGGTTGGACACGCCTTTGAGGCCGTTTTCCAGCATGGCGAACACGCCCAGCTCGTTGGCCGCGCCGAAGCGGTTTTTGATGGCGCGAATCATGCGGTAGTTGGAATGCTGGTCGCCTTCAAAATACAGCACGGTATCCACCATGTGTTCGAGCACGCGCGGGCCGGCAATCGCGCCGTCTTTGGTGACGTGGCCGACAAAAATCATGGCGATGCCCATCTGCTTGGCCATGCGCGTGAACTGGGCGGCGCACTCGCGCACCTGCGACACGGAGCCGGGCGCGGAGGTAATCTGGTCGGAATACATGGTTTGAATCGAGTCGATGACGACCACGGCGGGCTGGTGCTGCTTCAAAGCAGCCTGCACTGCTTCCAAGCGGATTTCCGCCAGCAAATGCACGCCGTCCGCATCCAGCCCCAGCCGCTGCGCGCGCAGGGCGACCTGTTGCGCCGATTCTTCGCCCGACACGTACAGCACTTTGCGTTTTTTCGCCATCAGGGCAACGGTTTGCAGTAGCAGCGTAGACTTGCCGATGCCTGGGTCACCGCCCAACAAAATCACCGCGCCGTCCACCAGCCCGCCGCCGAGCACGCGGTCGAGTTCGCCCATGCCGGTGGGCTCGCGCGGCACTTCGGCGGCGGTAACTTTGGAGAGTTCCTGCACTTGCGTGGTGTCCGCCGCCCACGATTGGAAACGGGCATTCTTCGGCTCCGGCGCAGCGATGCCTTCCTGTAAGGTGTTCCACTCGCCGCAGTGCGGGCATTTGCCCTGCCACTTGGGCACGGTGCCGCCACATTCGGTGCAGGTGTAGAGGGTTTGGGGGGCTTTGGCCATAGTATTGTTTTCCTTGTATCTTTTATTTTCAGGTAGCCTTTTAGCTATTGGTTGGGGCTACCTGAAAGCTTAGCAGGTTTCTACCAAGCTCAAATCTGTTTTGCTGAAATTCAGCGTGTAGTTGCGCTCGTTGCCGAACTGTTGCACAGGGGTGAAGCCGTATTGCTCGAGCAATTGGATAAGCTCGGTACAGCTGAGTTTATCCGCATCTCCGGCGGCTTCAGAAATGGACAGCAGCCCGTCTGGAGCGAGCAGGCGGTGGAATTCGGCGAGGTAGGCCGCTTGGTCGGCCACCTCTCCTAAAACGGTTACCAGCACGATACGGTGAAATGAGCCGCTGGCAAAGGGGAAGCTGCTGCCGCTGCACAGGTGGTATTCGGCATTGGCGATATGGCGTTTTTCCAACCGACGCCGGGCTTTGGCCAGCATTTCGGGCTGAATGTCGGCCAACACCAAGCTGCCCTGCGGCACGGCGCGAGCGAGTACGGGGCTGAAATAGCCCGGCCCGCAGCCTACTTCGAGAATACGCTGTTGCGGCTGCAACTCGAGCCGGCGCACCAGCTCAGCGGGGGAAAGTGCCCAGTTGCGCAGGGGGATGAGCAGGGTGAAGGCGAGCTGGTGGGGGAAGAGTGCGCCTTTGGCGGTGAGGCCGTGCCAGATAGTTTTGAGGGTGCGGAGCATGGTGGGATTTTCAGGTAGCCTTGATATGGGTTGGGGCTACCTGAAAATAGGGGCAGACAATTTGTTTTCAGGTAACCTTTGCGTATTCGGGCAGACGGATTGTAGCAAACCCTTTGCGCGGCGGTTGGCCCGACAAGGGAAAAGTTCTGCCGCGAATACTGCTGCGACCCTAGGTAATGGCACGGCTGCGGCGATGTGAGGCTTGTTTTTTTATGCCGAACTGGCAATAATGCCGCTCTGCCTGATATATCGGCAAACTGTCCACTTCCCAATTTTCGGCCAATCCGTTGCCATGTGTGATACGGATTGGCTTCAAAAGTAAAGAGAGTATTCAAGCAAATGGCTTTATTGGTACAGAAATATGGCGGGACTTCAGTAGGAAGCCCCGATCGCATTAAGAATGTGGCCAAACGCATTGCCCGTGCCCGTGCCGAAGGGCACGATGTGGTTGTGGTGGTGTCCGCCATGAGCGGCGAAACCAACCGCCTGGTGGCGTTGGCACACGAAATCCAGGAGTTTCCCGACCCACGCGAAATGGATGTGGTGTTGGCCACCGGCGAGCAGGTAACCATCGGCCTTTTGGCCATGGCGTTGATGGACATCGGCATTCCGGCCAAGAGCTACACCGGCTGGCAGGTGTTGGTGCAAACCGATAATTCTCACACCAAAGCCCGCATCGAATACATCGACGACAGCAAAATGCGTGCCGATTTGGCGGCAGGCAAGGTGGTGATTGTGGCCGGCTTCCAAGGCGTAGATGCCGAGGGCAACATCACCACGCTGGGGCGCGGCGGCTCCGATACTTCTGCCGTGGCACTGGCCGCCGCACTCAAAGCGGACGAATGCCAAATCTACACCGATGTGGACGGCGTTTACACCACCGACCCGCGCGTGGTGCCCGAAGCGCGGCGCATGAACACCGTATCATTTGAAGAAATGCTCGAATTGGCGAGCCTGGGCAGCAAAGTGCTGCAAATCCGCTCGGTAGAATTTGCCGGCAAATACAAAGTGCGCCTGCGCGTATTGAGCAGCCTCACCGATGGCGGCGAAGGCACCCTGATTACTTACGAGGAAGACCCCAACATGGAAAAAGCCATTGTATCCGGTATCGCATTCGACAAAAACCAAGCCCGCATCAACGTGCGCGGCGTTCCCGACAAGCCTGGTATCGCCTATCAGATTTTGGACACAATTTCCGCCGCCAATATTGAAGTGGACATGATTATCCAAAACGCCGGTGAAGAAGGCACCACCGATTTTTCCTTCACCATATCGCGCGGTGACTACCGCCACACGCTCGAGCTTTTGCAAAGTGTGCGGGAAAGTGTTGGCGCATCCGATATCCACGGCGACGACACCGTGTGCAAAGTTTCCATCGTCGGCATCGGCATGCGCTCGCACAGCGATGTGGCCGCCACAATATTCCGCACCCTGGCCGAGGAAAACATCAATATCCAACTTATTTCCACTTCCGAAATCAAAGTTTCCGTGTTGATCGACGAAAAATACCTCGAACTCGCCACCCGCGTGCTGCACAAAGCCTTCGGCCTCGACCGTCAGCAATAACCGCCCTACCCCGCAGCCCCTCCGGCACAGGGTATTTTTTTACATTGTAAAAACCAAATTTTCATTTTCAGGTAGCCTTTAGGAGGAGAGGCTACCTGAAAACACAACTAAAACGTGGCAAGAGTAAGTTGGCGTTGCTATGCCGACCTTTTATTTATCCGCCCTAGCCCGTATTCCGAGTAAAAAAATTTTATCTTTTTGTAAACTATCCATATTCACAAACCACTCTATCCCCGTCGCCACAAAGGCTACCTGAAAACCCTTCCGTTGTTTCCACACACCGCCAGCCAACCTACCCAAACACAACAAAACCTAAAATAAATCAACAGAAAACAACACCCCCTCAACTAAACTGCAACCCGCTACACCTAGGCTACCTCCGCCATTTAACCTCAACCGCTTCACCACTGCGTATACAAACAAACAGAGTGTCGGCAAATTTCCTCCTACCACGCCCAAGCTACTGCCACATTGTCTAAACCTTGCAATGCAGTAAAATAGTATTTTCCTAACCGTCCCCAAGCAGGAAAGACTTGCCATGAACATCGAAAAAGACACCGTAGTAACTCTGCATTACGAAATGTTTGATGCCAACAACCAGCTAATCGACAAAACAGAAGAGCCCATCGCCTACCTGCATGGCGGTTACGACGGCATTTTCCCGCTGGTGGAAGAAGCGTTGCACGGCAAGACCGTGGGTGAAGAAGTGGACGTAACCCTTTCCCCCGATGATGCATTCGGCGAGCAAGACCCCGAATTGGTGCGCCTTGAGCCGCTCAACGTCTTCCCCGTGGAAGTGGAAGTGGGCATGATGTTTGAAGCCGACGACCCCGAAACCGGCGACACCCTGGTTTACCGCGTAACCGACATCGCTGACGGCAAAGCCGTGGTGGATGGCAACCACTCGCTGGCCGGCATGAAACTGCGTTTTAAAGGCAAAGTAGCCGAAATCCGCCCCGCTACCGCCGAAGAACTCGCCCACGGCCATGCCCATGGTACACACAGCCATCACCACTAACTACCGTATTCGTACAAACAGGCGGGTTGCCACAAGTTGCCACAATAGGCAGCCCGCCTGTTTTTTCTTTCAAAGTTGGAGGCCGTAAACTTTAGCTTCGCAGAAACTCCGCTGTACTTCGTTTTAACTTCGTTGAAACCGCACTTTCAGGTAACCTGAAATCTTTTGGGCTACCTGAAGCAAGCCAAACAAAATATCGGCATAGCAAAGCCGACCGATAACCAACACACCACACAAAAGGCTACCTGAAACCTTTCAGGTAGCCTTTCACATCACAAACAAGCATTACTCAAACGGGCGCACCGGCATCCCGAACATCGCGCGGGCGGTGTTCAACATCTGGCAAGAGAAGCCCCATTCGTTGTCATACCAAGACAACACTTTCACCATATTGCCGTTGGAAACTTTAGTCAGCGTGCTGTCAAATACAGAAGCCTGGGTGGTGTGGTTGAAGTCGGAAGATACCAGCGGCAGGGTGTTGTAGCCCAGCACGCCTTTCAGATCGCCCTCACTGGCGGCTTTCACTAGTGCGTTGATTTCTTCCACGCTGGTATCGCGGCCGGCTTCAAAGGTTAAATCCACCAGCGAAACATTGATGGTGGGCACGCGCACGGCGAAGCCGTCGAGCTTGCCTTTGAGCTCGGGCAGCACCAAGCCCACGGCTTTGGCAGCGCCGGTTTTGGTAGGAATCATGTTTTCCACTGCGCTGCGGGCGCGACGCAGGTCTTTGTGGCACACGTCGGTGAGCACTTGGTCGTTGGTAAAAGCGTGGATGGTGGTCATCAAGCCTTTGGCAATGCCCATGCCATCGGCCAGCACTTTGGCCACGGGTGCCAGGCAGTTGGTAGTGCAGGAAGCATTGGATACAACGGTCATCCCGGGTGTGAGTACTTGGTGGTTCACACCGTATACGATGGTGGCGTCTACATCATCACCGCCAGGCGCAGAAATCAGCACTTTTTTCGCACCAGCTTTGATGTGTGCCGAGCTTTTCTCTTTGCTGGTAAAGGCACCGGTACACTCCAACACCAAATCCACACCCAACTCTTTCCACGGCAGATCGGCCGGATCACGCTGAGACAAGAAGCGGATTTTGTCGCCGTTCACAATCAAATGGGTTTCGTTGTGCGACACCTCGGCGGCAAAGCGGCCGTACACTGTATCGAATTTGGTCAGGTGAACGTTGGTTTGTAAATCGCCACCGGTATTGATGGCGACGACTTCAAACTGGTCGCGCAAGCCGTATTCGTAAATAGCGCGCAACACTTGGCGGCCGATGCGGCCATAGCCGTTGATGGCAATCTTCAAACTCATATTTACACCTTTCGTAGGTTCTAAGAAAACCCCGCGCCAAACAGCCCGGGCAGACACAAAATAACGGATCGTATTATAGCGGCTTTGCTGGTGAAAACCCACCCCTCGCTGTTCTACCCCCCTTTACTTTTCCCCGCCGCAGGGTTAAAAAGGCAGTATCATTTCATTCACACTTCTTTACCGTCAAGGAGCAGTTATGCAAAAAGTAGGATTTGTCGGCTGGCGCGGCATGGTCGGCTCGGTTTTGATGCAGCGTATACGCGAAGAAAACGATTTCGCCCACATCCCCAAAGCCTATTTCTTCACCACCTCCAACGTAGGCGGCAATGCCCCCGATTTCGGCCAGGCCACCAAAACCCTGCTTGATGCCAACAACCCCGCCGAACTGGCCAAAATGGACATCATCGTTACCTGCCAAGGCGGCGACTACACCAAATCCGTGTATCCCCAACTGCGCGAATCCGGCTGGAACGGCTACTGGATCGACGCCGCCTCCGCCCTGCGCATGAATGACGATGCCGTAATCGTGCTCGACCCGGTAAACCGCAACGTAATCGACGCCGCCCTGCAAAACGGCGTGAAAAACTACATCGGCGGCAACTGCACCGTTTCCCTGATGCTGATGGCCCTGGGCGGCTTGTTCCAAAACGGCCTGGTGGAATGGGCTTCCAGCATGACCTACCAAGCCGCCTCCGGCGCAGGTGCCAAAAATATGCGCGAACTCATCAGCGGCATGGGCACCATCCACAGCAAAGTAGCTGCCGAACTGGCCGACCCCGCCAGCGCCATCCTCGATATCGACCGCAAAGTATCCGACTTCCTGCGCTCGCCCGACTACCCCAAAGCCAACTTCGGCGTGCCGCTGGCCGGCAGTCTGATTCCGTGGATCGACGTAGACCTGGGCAACGGCCAATCCAAAGAAGAATGGAAAGGCGACGTTGAAACCAACAAAATCCTCGGCGGCAGCCGCCCCACCATCGTGGAAGGCCTGTGCGTACGCATCGGCGCCATGCGCTGCCACAGCCAGGCCATCACCCTGAAGCTGAAACAAAATCTGCCCGTATCCGAAATCGAAAGCCTGCTCGCCGGTGCCAACGATTGGGTGAAAGTCGTACCCAACACCAAAGAAGCCAGCATGCACGAGCTCACCCCCGCCGCCGTTACCGGCACGCTCACCGTGCCCGTAGGCCGCATCCGAAAGCTCGCCATGGGCGGCGAATACATCAGCGCCTTCACCGTGGGCGACCAACTGCTCTGGGGCGCAGCCGAACCTATCCGTCGTATCCTGCGCATCGTATTGGGCAATTTAGATTGATGGTGTCTTAGCCTCAATCCGACAAACACAGGCTACCTGAAAATTTTCAGGTAGCCTGTTTCGTTACTGCCAGCCATTTCGATCACAACAAATCGATCCTCCTCCCCCCGATTTGCTAGCCTAACACTCTCCATATTCCGCCTCACGAAACCTAAATTTCCAGCCTGGTCAGCCGCTGTTCGTCATTTCACTACGCACTAACACAAACATTTTGCTGCAGCATCAGCCTGCTACCCAACGAACTACCCAGCCTCACACCTCCATGCAACACGGCCTGTTAGATACATTGGCTCACCTTACCGTATTAGCTGTATTACCTGCGGCTCACCGCCTTATCCGGATTTAACCTTAATCCGCGATACCCCGTATCTACCCCTCAAACCAAAGGCTACCTGAAAGCCCAAAACTTTCAGGTAGCCTTTTATCATTCCAGCGGCACTATTCCACCGTTACTGATTTAGCCAAATTGCGCGGTTTGTCCACATCCGTGCCGCGCACCAAGGCGGCGTGGTAGGCCAGAAGCTGCACGGGGATGGTGTGCACAATCGGCGAGAGCACACCCACATGGCGCGGGGTGCGGATGATGTGCACATTGGGGCTGGGCTGGAAGTTACTGTCCAAATCGGTAAACACAAACAGCTCGCCGCCGCGCGCACCCACTTCCTGCATATTGGATTTCACTTTGTCCAGCAGGCTGTCGTTCGGCGCAATCACCACCACGAGCATATTCGCATCCACCAGCGCCAAGGGACCGTGTTTGAGCTCGCCGGCGGGGTAGGCTTCAGCATGGATATAAGTGATTTCTTTGAGTTTCAGCGCACCTTCCAAGGCCACTGGGTAGTGGATGCCGCGCCCTAAAAACAGGGCGCTGTTTTTCTCGGCGAATTTGTGCGCCCAAGCGGCAATCTGCGGCTCGAGGTTGAGCGCATGCTGGATGCTGCCGGGCAGCTGGCGCAACTCTTCCATATAAGACTGCGCCTGCTGCTCGGATACATGGCCGCGCATTTTGCCTAGGGTAACCGCCAGCCCGAACAATACCACCAGCTGGGTGGTAAAGGCCTTGGTGGAGGCCACGCCGATTTCCACGCCGGCGCGGGTGTAGAGCACCAGTTCGCTCTCGCGCGGCAGGGCCGATTCCATCACGTTGCACACGGACAAGCTGTGCTTCTGCCCCAGCGATTGCGCGTATTTCAAGGCTTCCATGGTATCCAGCGTTTCGCCGGATTGGGATACGGTAACCACCAGTTGGTCGGGGCTGGCAATCACGTCGCGGTAGCGGTATTCGCTGGCGATTTCCACATCGGTGGGCACTCTGCCGATGGTTTCCAGCCAGTATTTGGCGGTGAGCGCGGCGTAGTAGGAAGTGCCGCAGGCCAAGATTTTGATGCTGCGGATGTGTTCGAACACTTCCCGCGCTTTGGCACCGAAGTTTTCCGGCTCGAAGCCGCCGCCGAGGAATACTTCGGCGGTGTCGGCAATCGCCTTGGGCTGCTCGTGAATTTCCTTCTGCATGAAGTGGCTGTAAGGGCCCAGCTCCAGCGAGGTAAGCGACAGCTCGGACACACGCACTTCGCGTTTGGCCTCCTGCCCGCTGCGGTCGACAAGGCGGCGGATGCCTTCGCTGCCCAATTCGGCAATATCGCCGTCTTGCAGATACACGATACGGCGCGTGAAGGCCACTACGGCAGAAACGTCTGATGCGGCAAAGGTTTCGCCCTCGCCCAAGGCCACCAAGAGCGGGCAGCCCATGCGTGCCACCACCAATTCCGCCGATTTGTCCTGCGCCATCACGGCAATCGCATACGCGCCGTGAAAACGCGCACAGGCAGCCTGCACGGCGGCAAACAGCCGGTGCCCGTTGGCGGTGTATTCGTGGTGCACGCTGTGAGCAATCACTTCCGTATCGGTTTGCGATTCAAACACATAGCCTAAGCCTTGCAGGCGGGTGCGCTCTTCCTCGAAGTTTTCGATGATGCCGTTGTGCACCACCGCAATCAGGCTACCTGAAATATGCGGATGCGCATTGGGCTCGGTTACGCCGCCGTGGGTAGCCCAGCGGGTGTGGCCGATGCCGATGTGGCCGCACAGGCCGGCTGCCTTGGCTGCGTCTTCCATCTGCTGCACGCGGCCCACGCGGCGCACGCGCTCGATCACGCCCTGCTCCGTGCCCACCGCAATACCGGAAGAATCATAGCCCCGATACTCCAGCCGCTTCAGGCCGTCGGTGAGAAAATCCACCACATTTTGCTTGGCGCGCACCGCGCCCACAATACCGCACATTGCAAAGCCCTTCTATTATTTGGTTGCCAGCCGCCGAAGCGGCAAAAAATCGGGCAGATTATAGCAAACCAGGCCGCCATCCAGGCAGCCCGATTCTCCAATATTGCTTGTTTTAATACGAAGCCGACACCATCTTACCGTTTCTAAAATTCTGCTGATATAAAATATTGCCGTTGATGGCATAAGTGGTGAGCACCCCGTTTTGCGGATGGGCGCGGAAATCATACAGGCTCTCGCGGGTGAGCAGCATGGCATCGCTGCGCTTCTGCCCGCTCTCGTAAAAATCCTGCACCAAATAACCCCTGCTCTGGCGGCTCAGCAGCTGGCGGTAGTAGCCGCCCTTCACTTCGTTTGGCACCGCCTTGCCCTGCGTATCGAAATACGTTACCACCTGCTCCTCAATAATGCGCAAACCACCCAAATCCTGCACATTGCTGCCATTATTCCGGCTGCCCACCGGAATACTCAAGCCCGTGCCCAAGCCAAGATGGCGGCCGGCAAAGCCCAAACCCAGCAGCACATTGCTGCCCGAACAGCCGGCTAACAGCGCAACGCAGGCGGCAGCCGCAAAATTCCGTTTTTTCATCATCATTCCCCCTTAAACCCAATCAAAATCAATGCCCGATTATAACCCGTTTGAATAAACCGATATAATGCTCCTCTTCCCATTTTTCAGGTAACCTCATCCCATGATCAGCAAGCTCACCGGCAAACTCATCGAAGCCATCCCCCCGCAAGTCGTTATCGACGTAAACGGCGTCGCCTACGAAGCCGACGTTTCCATGCAAACCTTCTACACCCTGCCCCCCGTGGGCGAAACCGTCTCGCTCTACACCCAGCTCATCGTGCGCGAAGATGCCCACCTTCTCTTCGGCTTCGGCAGCCACAGCGAACGCAACACCTTCCGCCAGCTCATCAAAGTGAGCGGCATCGGCGCCAAAACCGCGCTCGGCATTCTTTCTGCCATGAATGCCGACGAACTCGCTGCCGCAATCGCCGCCGAAGACATCAAACGCCTCTCCTCCGCCCCCGGCATCGGCAAGAAAACCGCCGAACGCATGGTGCTCGAACTGCGCGGCAAACTCACCGCCTCCGGCAGTGCCCAAGCCCAGCCCGCCGCCCAAGCAGGCGATAGCAGCGAAGACATCGTCAGCACCCTGCTCGCCCTGGGCTACAACGAAAAAGAAGCCCGTGCCGCTGCCAAAGGTATCCCGCCCGACACCGAAGTGGGCGAAGGCGTGCGTTTAGCCCTGAAAAACCTGCTGAAATAAACAGATAAAGGCTACCTGAAATTTATCGAACCATTTTCAGGTAGCCCCTTTATGGCAAATCAACACACAGCCCAAGCAAAGCGAGCCAATGCCGCAGCACAAAGTTAAGCTAATTGGCGCCGCCCACCCAAAGGCTACCTGAAACCCAGCGCAAAGGAACCCCCACCATGCCCCGCATCGGCCTCTTCGGCGGCACCTTCGACCCCATCCACAACGGCCACCTGCACATCGCCCGCAGCTTTGCCGACGAGCTGGATTTAGAAAGCGTCATCCTCCTGCCCGCTGGCGACCCCTACCACAAAACCATCCCCCGCACCACCGCCCACCACCGCCTCGCCATGGCCGAAATCGCCGCCCAAGCCGATTCCCGCCTCGCCGTGAGCGACTGCGATATCGTCCGCCAGGGCGCCACCTACACCCACGACACCGTGCAAATCTTCCGCCAACACTTCCCCGCCGCCGAGCTATGGCTGCTCATCGGCATGGACAGCCTGCTGCAACTGCACACCTGGCACCGTTGGCAAAACCTCGTGCGCCAATGCCGCATCGCTGCTGCCCCCCGCCCCGGCAGCAACCTCACCCAAGCTCCCGCCCCACTCCAAAGTTGGCTAGCCGAAGCCCTGCCTCAAGGCCGCCTACACATCCTGCAAGCCGAGCCGCTGCCCATCAGCTCCAGCCAAATCCGCCAACAGCTCGCCACCGAACACACCAGCCCCGACATCCCACCCGCCGTACTCGGCTACATCCGGCAACACCAACTGTATTGCCATACCGGCGTATAACTTCAGGTAGCCTTTTCCCCGCGTCAAGCGATAAAATGCCACCCGTTTTCCACCCTACTCAAGATTCAAGGATCAACATGCAATTCCATCTCCATTCCACCACCCTGCCCGCCGACCAAGCCACCCGTCTGTATTTGTGCACCGCCGCCCCGGCCGATGAAACCGCCGCCCTGCTCTACGGCACGCTTACCGAAAGTGAACCTTTCGCTGCCGCCCGCATTCCCGTTAACGGCGGCTTTGCCGACACCGCCGTGCTCAAGCTCGACAACACAGAGCGCGACACGCTGGCCAAAGCCTTCCGCCATGCCGCCGGTTGGGCACAGAAACAGCCTGCGCTCGCCATCGACTTGAGCGCCTTCTCCGCCGCCGAATTGGCCGATGCTCTCAATGTGCTCACTACCGCGCTGGGCGAAGCCGTGTACCGCTTCGACCGCTTCAAAAAAACCGCTAAACCCGCCGCCTTGCAACAAGCCGATTTCTACGCCCCCGCGGCCGACCAATCCGCCCAAGATGCGCTCGGCTGCGCCCAAGCCCTGCTGCACGGCATCAATCTGTGCAAAGACCTCGGCAACACCGCCGGCAACATCTGTACGCCCACCTATTTGGCCGATACCGCCCGCGCCGAAGCCCAAGCCGCCGGTGCGTCTGCCAAAATCCTCGGCGCCGACTACATCCGCGAACACATGGGCTCGTTCTGGTCGGTAGCCAAAGGCAGTGCCCAAGAGCCGCGCTTAATCGAGCTTTCCTATTTCGGTGCGCCCGATAAAAACGCCGCGCCCGTCGTGCTGGTGGGCAAAGGCGTAACCTTCGACAGCGGCGGCATTTCCCTCAAGCCCGGTGCCGAAATGGACGAAATGAAATTCGATATGTGCGGCGCCGCCAGCGTGATTGGCACCTTCATTGCCGCCGCCCGCGCCAAACTGCCCATCAACCTCATCGCCGTTGCCCCCGCCTGCGAAAACATGCCCGATGCCGCTGCCAACAAACCCGGCGACATCGTAACCGCCATGGACGGCACCACCATCGAAGTCCTCAACACCGACGCCGAAGGCCGTCTGATCCTGTGCGACGCCCTCACCTACGCCGCCCAATTCAAGCCCGCCGCCCTCATCGACGTGGCCACCCTCACCGGCGCCTGCGTCATCGCGCTGGGCAGCGCCGCCAGCGGCCTGGTGGCCAACAATCAGGAACTGGCCGACAGCCTGCTCGCAGCTGCCCGCCAAAGTGGCGATAAAGCCTGGCAGTTACCCTTGTTTGAAGAATACAGTGAGCAGCTCAAATCCAACTTTGCCGACCTGCAAAATATCGGCGGCCGCCCCGCCGGCACCCTCACCGCCGCCGCCTTCCTCGCCCACTTCACCAAAGAACAAACCTGGGCGCACCTCGACATCGCCGGCACCGCCTGGAAATCCGGCAAAGAAAAAGGTGCCACCGGCCGCCCCGTGCCGCTTTTATGGCAATACCTCTGCAACCTAGCCAGCGTGTAAGGCAGTAGCCATAAATTTCAGGTAGCCTGTGGCCAGAGGCAGGCTACCTGAAACCTAACTCCCACCAAACCAACCTTATCCTCACTGCCACCCTCAGTGCCGCCCATGCTGCACCTATCAACGAAGCCCAACTCGGCGGCCACTGGCGCTGCATCACTGAATACCCCGACATCTACGCTACCGTTACCGACAGTCTCACCCTACGCCTCAACCACCACGCCGGCTGCATCGGCGACTATACCTTCCGCCGCTAAGGCCTCAACTTCGGTTCCCGGCAAAGCGACAACGGCACCTAATTGTCCAACGACACCCCAACCTTCATCTGGAATAGCAGCTATGCCCGCCCGCAGCACGATGCTGCCATCCGCCAAGCCATCGGCAACGATCCTGAGCTCCGCAACATAGAGCACCGCATCGCCATCATCCTCGATAGTGATCACCAGGCCAAAACCATCACTCCGCACATCGACAGCCTTGACACCGACACCATGCTTCAAACCCAAATCGACGACCAAACCGGCAAAGAAATGACACAATGCCCCCTGCCGCCGCCTACCAAACTGAAGCGTTGCCCAAACCGGTAGGGTGGCTTCAATTCTCCCATGCCAGGAAAACACTAAGCTCATTTATTTACACCCACTCTGTTTTATTTTCCATTTTTCAGGTAGTATCCCATCCCGAAAGGCTACCTGAAATATAATTCCCTTCACAACTCAAGGATTTTCATGAAAAAACTACTTCCCCTCCTACTTGCCCTCTCCGCCCTGCCCACTGCGCTCTATGCCGCACCGGCCGATGATGCTGCGCGTATTAGCACGCTAGAGCGGCGCATTGCCAGTTTGGAAGCGCGTATCGCCGTGCTGGAGCGCAATCAGTCTGCCCGCAACAGCGGCGTGCGCGAAGTCATCATTGAACACCGGGCAGGCCGCAATACTGCTTATGTGTGCAGCGTTACCCCGTTCCGCAAAACCTATGAGGCCACCAGCCACAATGAAGGCCTTGCCCGCGCCCAAGTCCGCCGCGCCTGCCAGGCTGAGCAAAATGCGATTTTCTGCACGGATTCGGATATTCAGTGCCGCCGTTATGATTGATTCAGACAGATGTAGCTATAGCCAATTAAATGACAATCGATACAAGGCGGCGAGCTGCAGGCAGTACAGCTAGTACGGCAAGGTGAGCCAACGCGGTATTGGAAGTTAAGTTGATTGGCTATACAAGGCTATAAAAACAGGCTACCTGAAAGCATAGCTTCAACCAAGCTAGATCTTTCAGGTAGCTTCTTGACTATTGGCAAAATGTTTTCAGGTAGTCTTTCTATCCTGAACCGCAAACTTTTCATCAGCCATTTCAAGCCAACGCACCCCAAACGGGCGCAAACCCACCAGCAGCGCCCCTGCATTCTCATTTCTGCCACACATACAAAAAGGCTACCTGAAATTTTTCAAGTAGCCTTTTCTCTCCAATATTCAAACCTGCCTTATGCGCCCAAGAACCAGAATTTCAATGCCCACAGCACGGCCACGCCCCACACCATCGGCGGCACGTCGTGGGATCGGCCGCAGCACAGTTTCACCAAGGCATAGCTGATGAAGCCCATGGCGATGCCGTCGGCAATCGAATAGGAAAACGGCATAAACACCATGGTAAGGAAAGCGGGGGCGGCTTCAGTCATGTCGTGCCAGTCGATTTCGGTGGCCGAGCGCATCATGTGGATGCCGATATACAACAGTGCCGGCGCGGTGGCGAAGGCGGGCACAGCTTCAGCTAGTGGTGAAAACCACAGGCAGGCGAGCATCAGCACGCCCACGGTAACGGCAGTGAGCCCGGTACGACCGCCTGCAGCCACGCCGGAGGCGCTTTCCACATAAGGCGTGGTAGAGGAAGTGCCCAGCGCCGCCCCAGCCACGATGGCCACGGAATCGGCAAACAGGGCTTTTTTCAAGCGCGGCAGCTTGCCGTTTTCCAACAGGCCGGCACGGTGCGCCACGCCCACCAGCGTGCCGGTGCTGTCGAACAAATCCACCAGGAAAAATACGAAAATCACCGCAATCAGGCTACCTGAAAACAGATGGTTGAAATCCATCTGCATAAAGGTGGGCGCCACGCTGGGAATGGCCGACACCACACGCTCGAAGCGGGTAAGCCCCAGCGGCATAGCCAGCAGGGTAACGCCCAAAATGCCGATGATAATGGCACCGCGCACACGGAAATAATCCAGCACCACGATGATGAAAAAGCCCAGCAACGCCAAGAGCATCGGCCAGTTCGGCGTATACACGCCCGGCTGCCCTTCCACCGGCAAGCGGAATTCGCCCATGTGCACCAGCGTGGCCTCATTGCCCACCACCACGCCCGAACCTTTAAGCGCAATCAGCGCCAAAAACAGGCCGATGCCGGCGGCAATCGCCATTTTCAGGCTCATCGGCAGCGCGTTCACCAGCATTTCGCGCACTTTCAAAAAGCTGAACAAAATAAAGATGATACCGGACACAAACACCGCCGCCAGCGCCACCTGCCACGGCACGCCCATGCCTTTGACCACGCTGAAGGTGAAATAGGCATTCAGCCCCATACCGGGCGCCAGCGCAATCGGATAATTGGCCAGCGCGCCCATAATCAGGCAGCCGATGGCGGCGGAAATGCAAGTGGCCACGAACACCGCACCGAAATCCATCCCCGCCTGTGACAAGGTGTGCGGATTCACCACGATGATGTAGCACATGGTGAGGAAGGTGGTGAGCCCCGCCATCAGTTCGGTGCGGATGGTGGTTTTGTTTTCGGAAAGTTTGAAATAACGGTCTAGAAAGGATTGCATGATGTTTCGGATTGGGTTGGGAAAAGTTGTTCGTTACGGTTCTACTACGCTCAGTATCTTTCAGGTAGCCTCAGTGGTTAGCCGCGCGGCTGGCGTACGGTTTTATCCATCCAATCAAACAGCTCGTCTAAGTCGTAATCGCCGCTGTGCGGTACGTCCCACGGCAATGCGAAGTCCACCCGTTTGCCGCTGTTTTGCAGCTTGGCGGTGAGGATGGCGGCTATGGCCAGCGAGGTATCGCTATCGGCCGTGCCAACGCGGATACGCCAATGCTGTGGTGCGGTGTGGCGGCTAATGTAGTGCATCGGGTTCATCAGCTTCACCGTCTGCGGGTCGGCCAAGGTGGCTTGCGCATTGGCACGGTGTTGGTAGGAGAAGGCGGTGAAGTGCTGTTTGTCGGTGGTGGCGGTGCCGAACAGTTGGTTTTCGCCGCTGCTCAAATCCAACGCATCGAAAGCAGGCGGGGTTTTCTGGCGGCCGGCGGCGCGGGCATAGGCGGCAAAGTCCACGGCACTCACTTTGCCGTTGCGGATAGTGAGCCAGTTGCGGCTGCTCAAGTCTTTACCTGCATCTAGCTGGCTTTGGGCGGAGCGGCGCAGGAAGGAGGCAACATAGTTTTTAAAGCTGCCGTTTCCCTGCGCGTCTAACAGCAGTACCCGGCCTTGCGGATCACGCAGGCGCAGACTGTTCACATAGGCTGGGAATTGGGCTTTAAGGCTACCTGAAATTTGGATTTGCTCGTTGGTGAGCGTACCGTTTACCAATTTGCGTTCAACATGGTAATCGATCATCGAAATATCCATTTTTTGGTAGTCATTCACACCATTAAACTGCCATTCATAGGCAGCATCAGCATGATCTAAAATGGAAATCGGGCAATAGGCGGAAACGGCGAAAATATGGTCTTTGGCCGGAGCGGCACCAAGCTGTTGCAGATAGGGCTCGTAGTCGGCTTGATTACCGCTGGCACCGAGCAACACAGATAAAGCACCGCCCGCGCTGGTGCCATTAGAGATGATTTTTTCAGCATCACCTGCCATCACCGCATCGTTAAACCGCAGGTAACGCACGGCTGCTTTCAAATCGACAATGGCAGCGGGTGCTTTGCCGGTGGCGGCGGTGCGGCCGCGCGCGCCAGGCGAGGCCACTACATAGCCTCTAGCCAAAGCAGCCTGCATGGCGTCACCTTGCCCTTCTTTGCTTGAGCCGAAACCACCCTTCCCCGGCACACCGGCTTTGGCCGGCATATAGCCGCCGATTTGGTTGGGCAGGAAAATGGGCGCGGTTTGCGCGGTGTAGCCGTTGATGCTGCCACCGTTGAAATAGGCTTCGGGGATGTAGATATTGATGGTTTGATAAGCACTGTCGGCCGGATTAGCCACATACACGATATTTTCATAAGCACGATAAGCCACGGTTTGGCCGTTCACTACGGTGCTTTGGCGGGTGTAGGTTTGAGTACGGAAATCGAGGCTATGTACTTGGCCGGCCTGCACGGTTTGTGCCATGCCGCTGCCGCAAGCCAACGCTAAGATACCGACCAACAGGGTGGGTTTGAATTTCATCATGTCATCCCTTTCTACATGCTCGAAAAGCGTGATTGTACGCCTAAAATGCTAACAGGCTACCTGAAAACGAGTCTCCGAAAGATGACGGGTTTCTATGAAACTAAAATCTATGGATGCGTTTTTCAGGTAGCCTATTGCTTACTCCACCAACTCGCCGCGTAACGAGAAAGTGAAGGCTTCGGTGATTTCGATCTCTACCATTTGATTGATGAGCGACACATCGCCGGTAAAGTTCACCACGCGGTTATTCGCCGTGCGGGCTTGGAGCTGGTCGGGATCTTTTTTGGAGATGCCTTCCACCAAACAGCGCTGCACTGTGCCGAGCATGATTTGGTTGATGCGCGCCGTTTCCGCTTCAATCACTTCGTTCAGCGCTTCCAAGCGGCGCACTTTTTCTTCGTGCGGCGTGTCGTCGGGCAGGTTGGCCGCGGGCGTGCCGGGGCGCGGGCTGTAAATAAACACGAAGCTCAAATCGAAGGCGATGTCTTTCACCAGCTTCAGTGTTTGCTCGAACTCGCGCTCGGTTTCGCCGGGGAAGCCGACGATGAAGTCGCTGCTCAGGCATAAATCGGGACGGATGGCACGCAGTTTACGGATGATGGATTTATATTCCAAGGCGGTGTAGCCACGCTTCATCGCACTCAATACGCGGTCGGAGCCGCTCTGAATCGGCAAGTGCAGGTGCGACACCAGCTTGGGCAGGTCGCGGTAGCATTCGATGATGGCATCGGAAAATTCGCGCGGGTGGCTGGTGGTGAAGCGCAGGCGTTCGATGCCGGGAATTTCATGGACGATGCGCAGCAAGGTGGCAAAGTCGCAGATTTCACCGTTGTCCATTTCGCCGCGATAAGCGTTCACGTTCTGCCCCAACAAGTTGATTTCTTTCACACCTTGCTGCGCCAGACCGGCAATTTCGGTCAGCACGTCGTTAAGCGGGCGGGAGAATTCTTCGCCGCGCGTATAGGGCACCACGCAGAAGCTGCAATATTTGGAGCAGCCTTCCATGATGGAGATAAACGCGCTGCCACCGTCCAAGCGGGCAGGCGGCAAGTGGTCGAATTTTTCGATTTCTGGGAACGATATATCCACCTGCGAATGGCCGGTGGTTTCTTTATCCACAATCATTTGGGGCAGGCGGTGTAGGGTTTGCGGGCCGAATACCACGTCCACATAAGGCGCGCGCTCGATAATTGCTGCGCCTTCCTGCGAGGCGACGCAGCCTGCCACACCGATGATCACATTGGGATTTTTCTGTTTGATGGGTTTGATGCGGCCGAGGTCGGAAAACACTTTTTCCTGCGCTTTTTCGCGCACGGAGCAGGTGTTAAACAGAATGATGTCGGCGTTGTCCGGCTCGGCAACCTGCTCGATGCCGCCGTGTTCTTCGGCGAGAACAGCAAGCATTTTGTCGCTGTCGTATTCGTTCATTTGGCAGCCGAAGGTGCGAATATAAACTTTTTTCATGGTTTGTTCTTCTTTGGTGTCCCGTAATTGCGGGGCTGATGATTTGCGGAGGCGGCATTATACGCAGTACGCCGTGGGATGAAAAGGCGGAGTTAAAACAAAATGATGTAGTATGATTTAAGGCTACCTGAACTCCTGCCAAATCGAAGAAGTTCAGGTAGCCTTTTGAGGCCAAACCAGCGCTGCATAACAAACGGCAGGTTGGCACACACCAAGGCCACCAGCAACAGCAGATACATGGCCGCAGTCATCGCCCTGCCCAATGTCGGTTTAGAATGTTTTTAGTGCATAACGCGTCTTTCGATTTAATCGAAACGCATTTAGACATAACCGGAAATAGAGAAGCCTTTGCAGAAGGAGTGGCCAACGAAGCCGTAGTTGGCAAGGATGTGGCACAAGTCGGGATGATTTTCGAAGACGATGCTGTACGGCGTGTGTCATCTCCACCGCAGCAAGCCAAGCCGGAGGTTACCGGCCACAGCGAACCAATGCACACATAGTTGAGCACAGTATCCCCACTGGGGATTATGAACCCTTTAATTCAGAATGCATTCTGCTCCCATTCCAGTGCTCCTTTTTTTCCATTCATACACAAAGCCTACGCCGAGCACGGCGATGAAGACAAACATCGACCAGAAGGCAAACTTCCTCAACTGCGCCAACAAATCTTTGAACACCTCTGCCCATGGAATCATAAATTCCGCTTCCAAATCGAACAGGATGAACAAAATCGCCATCAAGCAATAACGCACATCAAACTTCATGCGCACATTTTCAAACTCCTCAAAGCCGCATTCAAACGGCTGGTCTTTTTCAGCATGGTGGCGCCTGGTGCCCAGCAGGATACATGGCACGCCAGCAATCAGACCAACTAAAATTAAAGATAAGTACGGAAAAATAGTTAGCCGACATAGATTGCACTCTGAAATATACATAAAAATGCAGGTAAAACCATCTCATATTAGAACTAAATTCTTACCACATTCAAAGTAAGTAGGATAAAAAGTATAATGTTACTAATATAGTATATGATGATAATGATTTTTTATATTAGAATAACGCAAGCAAAAACCCTTTGCCCTCCATACAGTTTTGATTTAAATCAATGTCATAAGTTTGGCCATATAAAATGTATGGATATAGCGCATGATTTCCCTGCCGCAGGCTACCTGAAAGCAGTTTGTCGCCTCAGTGCAAAAACGTGTAGAATACGCTGGTTTGCTATTGATGCCAGATTGGGGCGCCAAACTTATGGATCCTTCCGGTTCCCATCCGATTTTGTTTTCCCTTATTTATTCTTCCTGATTTCTCCCGTGCGCCATTACCGTGATGCACGGTAAGGAGTGCGCATGCCTACCCTACTGCCCTCTTCCGAACAACCGCAGATCGACACCGGCCGTATTCACGAACTGGCCGATGCCCTGCTGCCGGTGTCCAACACCATCCGGCCCGAAAGCGTGCTGGATAATCCCTATCTCAACAGCTGCCTGGCCGAGCTCATCGAAATTCTGCACGAGCTGCATCCAGCCGATATTGCCGCCGTACTCGAATCACTGCCGCTGCAATCGCGCCTGTTAGTGTGGAAACTGGTTGAACCGGAGAGCGACGGCACTATTCTGCTTGAAGTATCTGATGCCGTCCGCGAATCTCTGATTGAAAACATGGAGCGGCAGGAAATCCTGGCTGCCGTGGAAGACATGGACGTGGACGACTTGGCCGAGCTGGCCGACGATCTGCCGCGCCAAGTCGTGGCCGAAGCCCTGCAATCATTGGATGAAGACGAACGCGCCAAAGTACAGGCCTCCATGTCGTTTGCCGACGACCAAGTGGGCGCTATCATGGACTTCGAGTTGGTGAGCATCCGCGCCGATGTTACCTGCGAAGTGGTGATGCGCTACCTACGCCGCTTCGAGAGCCTGCCCGACCACACCGACAAAATCTTCGTGGTCGACGAAAACGACGTACTGCAAGGCGTGCTGCCCATCCGCAAGCTCCTCGTGGCCGACCCCGACGAAATCGTCGAGCACATCATGGCGCGCGATATTGTGCGCTTCCGCCCT
The DNA here is from genome assembly GCF_001648435.1 of Eikenella sp. NML120348. Lineage (NCBI taxonomy): Bacteria > Pseudomonadati > Pseudomonadota > Betaproteobacteria > Neisseriales > Neisseriaceae > Eikenella > Eikenella sp. NML120348. Next base: position 579,697 of record NZ_LXSP01000001.1, read on the forward strand.
GAAGACAATACCGAAGAAGCCGCACAGGCGTTTGAGCGTTACGACTTGGTAACCGCGCCCGTGACCGATGCCGATGGCAAACTCATCGGCCGCCTGACCGTGGACGAAATGGTGGACGTGATTCGTGAAGAAACCGAAGCCGATATGTTGAACATGGCCGGTTTGCAGGAAGACGAAGACCTGTTCGCTCCCGTGCTTGATTCCGTGAAAAACCGCTGGATATGGCTGGCCATCAACCTCTGCACTGCCTTCCTCGCCAGTCGTGTGATTGGCGCATTCGAAGGCAGCATTGCCCAAATTGTCGCCCTGGCCGCGCTAATGCCGATTGTGGCCGGTATCGGCGGTAACTCCGGCAACCAAACCATCACCATGATTGTGCGTGCCATGGCCATGGGACAGCTTTCAGGTAGCCAGGCGCTGCATCTGCTGCGCAAAGAAGTGGGGGTGGCACTGATCAACGGCGTGATTTGGGGCGGCGTGATGGGCGTGGTGGCCTGGCTGCTGTATAAAAACATCGGCATCGGCCTGGTGATGGTAGCCGCCATGACGCTAAACCTGCTGCTCGCCGCCACCGTGGGCGTGCTGATTCCGGTGATCATGGATAAACTCGGCCGTGATCCGGCACTAGGCAGCTCGGTACTGATTACCGCCGTTACCGACTCCGGCGGCTTCCTGATTTTCCTCGGGCTGGCTACAATCTTTTTGCTTTAACACCAGGTTCAAATTTTCAGGTAGCCTTTTCCTACTACACAAAGGCTACCTGAAAAATTGAGCGGCAGAAAACTTATAGCTGCAACAATGATGTTTCATACAAGGCGGTGGTCCGTAGGCAGTACTAAGTAGTACGGCTAAACGAGCCAACAAGGCATGAAGAAATAAGTATTTTAGTTATCCTCCACCATACGGCGATAGCCACTTCAATTAAAAAAGGCTACCTGAAACCTCTCGGCACTTTCAGGTAGCCTTTCTCTTTAACTCAATACAACTGGCTAATGCCCCGCCTCCATCTTTGCCACCTCATGCGGATTAAGACGGGCATGGTCTTCCTGCCCCAAGCCGACCAGTCGGCGCAGGCGGGTCATGTAGAGGTTCACATCCAGCCCCTGCCCGTTGCGCTGCGCACTCCAAATGGTTTCGGCCAGCGCGTCCATCACATCGTGTTCGGCGCGTACCCAGTCGCCAGCATAACGGCCTTGCAGCTTATGGTGGATGGCGCGGATGCCGGGCGGTTGGTCGATGTCGCTCTGTTCCTGTATCGAAAGGTGCAGCGACAGATGCAGGAAGGGATTGGTCTCGCCCTGCTCCGGCGTCCAGTTGCAGCGAGGCAAGGCATTGCCGCCATACGTCGGCAAAAAAGCGGCGCACGTCGTGGGTGTTTACATCATACATTTCAGCTAGCCTTTGGCGCCTAATCGCGGATAACCAAGGTTTTTGCCAACATATCCTGCCCAGTGCGGCGGTTGCCGTCTTCCATAAACATCATGAGGATGCAGGCAGCGGCCACCACCAAGGATAGCATGCCACCGATAAGCGGGATGAATTTCAGCAAGATGGCCAACGGCAGCAGAATGACGGCTTCGCGCAACAGAAGGTATTGCACCAAGCTGGGCTCGCTGCCGTCTTCGCTAATCACACGAATGCCCATAATGCGTTTGCCCAGGCTCTGCCCGCTATTGGCCATCAACATGGCCTGCCCGATCACATAGGCAAGCATCGCGCCATAGCCGATGAGGGCAGGGTTGCCGAAATTGCTGCCAAATAGGCTGCCGACTAGGCCAACAATAAAGCCGACACCGATGGTAAACAGCAGTAGCATCAACAGGTTAAATGCTGCTGCAGCTATCCGCCGCCACGGCGCCGCCAGCTCTACATTGATGCCGTCTTCGTCAAACGGTTCGTCTTCCAAAACGGCGGAACGGAAAACTTGTTTGATCTCTTCGCCTATCTGACTATTGAAGTTTGGTTTACGAAAATCCCGCATAATTTTTCCTTTCTGATTAGTCTGACGGTTTGCTTACGGGGCTACCTGAAAACCTGTCTCCTGCTGTTTTCAGGTAGCCTGAATGCTGCTACTGATACCGTTGACCATTATGCTCCAACCAGCCATCCGCATGACGGCCGGCCGGGTCGTGGTGCGTCCAGTGGATCACGCCGCCTTGGGCGTTGTATTCGTATTTGCCGGAAAAGCCCACTGTATCGCCGCGCTGCAAACGCGGAATTCGCGGCGCGAGGTCGATATTGTGTGCCACCAATACGGTTTGGCCGTTGGAGAGTTTCATGATGAAACGCTGGTGGCGCGAACCTTGGGTGTCGTCGGGCAGAGTGCGGTGCACTTTGCCGCTGCCGCTCACCTGCACATCGCTGCGCTGCTCGGCAAAAGCTTGGGCAATCAGTTCGGCACCGTCTGTAGCACCCGACTTGGCAGAGGGTTGGGTAGCGTTTCGGTGTGGTACACGCGCCTGTTCGACTACGGCGGTTTGCGGCTGTGCCGCACCCTGCTCCGGCTTGGATTTTGGCTGTTCGGCAAAGTGGAAATAGGCGGCGATGCCGAGCAACACCAAGAGCCACAGCCATTTGTTTTGTTTCTTATTCATTGTTGTTTGAATTAGTTAGCAGGCTACCTGAAAGTTTGAGCTTATGGAAGTTGCGTTTTAGCTTCGCAGAAACTCCGCTTCCTTCGGAAACTCCGTTTTCAGGTAGCCTCAAACAGGTTAATCGTCGTGCCGCACATCGGGCAAGAGCAGGCTCAGGAGAATCGCCAGCAGCGCGCACAAGCCCACACCCGCAAAGCTGAAACTGCCCAGCTTCATTTCCATGCCGCCCACGCCCACGGTGAGCACCGAGCTCACAATCACCAGGTTTTTCGGCTGCATCAGGTTTACCTGCGCATCGATCAGCGTTTTCAGTCCCAGTGAAGCAATCGTGCCGAACAGCAGAATCATCACCCCGCCCATCACCGGCAGCGGAATCGAAGCCAGGAAAGCATTAAATTTGCCGAAAAATGCCATGCAGATGGCGAAGATGGCCGCCCAAGTCATGATGGCCGGATTGCTGTTTTTGGTAAGCATCACCGCGCCCGTTACCTCGCCGTAAGTGGTTACCGGCGGGCCGCCGATCAAGCCGGCCACGCACACGCCCAGGCCGTCGCCAGCCAGCGTTCTGTGCAGCCCCGGCTCGGTGGCATAATCCTTACCGGTTACCTTGCCGATGGCCATGATGCCGCCGATATGCTCAATTGCCGGGGCAATCGCCACCGGCAGCATAAACAGTGCGGCCTGCCAATTCACCTGCGGCGAATGGAAATGCGGCACGGCAAACCACGGCGCGGCGGCAATCGGCGCGGTATCCACCATACCCATGGCCAAGGCCATCAAATAGCCGGCCGCTACCCCGATTAAAATTGGCACCAGTTTCATCATCTTGCTGCCAAACACCGCCACCATCACGGTCACCGCAAAGGTGAAACCAGAAAGCAGCAGCGAATGGGTGTAATCCAACACTTGATTGCCGCCGGCCTGGCCCATCGCCATGCTGCTGGCCACCACGGCCACCGAAAGCCCGATCACCATAATCACCGGCCCGATCACCACCGGCGGCAGCAATCGGCTAACCATCGGCAACCCGAAATACTTAATCAGCGCGGCAAACACAAAATACATAAAGCCAGCCGCAAACAGCCCGAACATCGTGCCGCCCATGCCCCATTCCTGCATGGCATAGATAATCGGCGCGATAAACGCAAACGACGAACCCAGAAAAATCGGCACCTTGCGGCCGGTCAGCGCCTGAAACAGCAGCGTACCGATGCCCGCACCCAACAGCGCCATCGCCGGGTTCAACCCTGTGAGCAGCGGCACCAGCACCATTGCGCCGAAGGCCACAAACAAAATCTGCGCCCCCGCCACTGCGGTTTTAAAAGATTGGAACATGTCTCCTCCTCGAAAAATTCAGTCGGCAAAACGGACTGGATTATACCCGAGAGCCTGTGCGTCCGCATCGCTTGGGCTACCTGAAAATATGAAAATCCTGCTGGCTCAAAACCACTCCAGCAAAAGAAAAGGCAAGACAACGCTGCAACCCAGGCCAAGGGAATCCGCCATATAGTTTTCAGGTAACCTGCCATGCCATTTGGAGGCTACCTGAAAACGGTAGGAATACACTTTCCCTACACGCAGGCATACAAAAGGCTACCTGAAACTTTTAGCTTGGCAGAAACTGCGTTGCGTTTTCAGGTAGCCTTTGTTTACCACTTCATCTCACACATCATAAGTGCCCACTGCATAAGCTTCGGCCAGGATATGCCCGCGCATGGCGAAGTGCAGGTCGTTGTAGCGGAAACCTTGCGGCAAGTTGAGCTTGGTGTCGAGCGCATACACAAACAATTCGTAGCGGTGGCGGCAGTTGGGCGGTGCCATACCGCCATAAGCAGAGGCTTCTTCCAAATCGAGCTGCCCCAGCACGCTGGCCCAGCTGTTGGCGCCCTGCACATAATCTTGGGCCGTTTGGCTGTCGTTTTCCGGCACAGAAGTGCGGGTGAGGTCGGCAATCAGCCAGTGCACCCACACGAAGCCGCTGGCAGTAATGGCATCTTTGTCTTCCAACACCACAGCGAAAGATTGGGTTCCGGGCGGGGCATCGCTGATTTCAAACGGGATGGAATAAGTGGGCATGCCGTTGGGGCTGAATTGGCTGCCGCGTTTGCCGAAGCGGTCGGCGAATGCGCCATTTTGGATGGCGGAAGTGCTGACTTTCATGGTGTTCTCCTGTGGTTGGATAAGCTAATTATAACCGCAAATTAAAGCACATATCACAGACTCACCAGCCAGCAAAGATTTCAGCCAGCCTTAATTGTACCGGAGGTTAGCTGCAAACCAGTAGCAGTAGGTTTTATCTCCGTTTCAATCGCTTGTGCTGATCAAATAATAATGTCGATATTGGGCATGAATGCCCTGCTTAATGCTTGCCGATACCCACGCAAAAGGCTACCTGAAACTTTCAGGTAGCCTTTCTTGGTGCCTAATAGGCAGCTGCAAGCCTAATATTTTACCAGTACCGCGCCCCAGGCGAAGCCACCGCCGATGCCCTCCAAAAGCAGGGTGTGGCCGCGTTGGATGCTGCCGTGGCGCACGCCCCAGTCGAGGGCGAGGGGAATAGAGGCAGCGGAGGTGTTGCCGTGATCCTGCACGGTGAGCACCACTTTTTCCATGCCGAGTTTGAGATGTTTGGCAGTACTTTCCAGAATGCGGTAGTTGGCCTGGTGCGGCACCAGCCAATCGATTTGCTCGGGGATGAGGCCGGCTTCGGCAATCACGTCTTCGGCCACTTTGGCCAGCGCTTTCACGGCGAATTTGAATACGCCGGGGCCGTCCATCTGCAAAAACGGTGTGCCGCAAACGGCGCCGTTGGCAATCTGGCCGGGGGTTTGCAGCAGGTGGCCGTAGCTGCCGTCGGCCAAGAGTTTGCTGTGCAGGATACCGGGCTCGTCGGATGCGCCGAGCACCACGGCGCCGGCGCCGTCGCCGAACAGCACGCAGGTGCGCCGATCGGTCCAGTCCATGATGCGGCTGAACACATCGGCACCGATTACCAAAGCTTTTTTGGCCATGCCGCTTTTGATGTAGGCGTTGGCGGTGGTGATGGCATACATAAAGCCGGCACACACGGCCTGCACATCGAACGCAGGACAGCCGCTGATGCCGAGCTTCTGCTGCACGATGGTGGCGGTGGCGGGAAATTGCATATCGGGCGTGGAAGTGGCCACGACAATCAAATCAATTTCAGCTGCATCCACCCCTGCGGCTTCCAGCGCGTTTTGCGCAGCGGCTACGGCCAAGTCGCTGCATTTTTCGTTGTCGGCGGCGATATGGCGGGTTTTGATGCCGGTACGGGTGGTAATCCACTCGTCTGAAGTGTCTACAATTTTGGCTAGGTCGTGGTTGCTGAGTGTTTTGGCCGGCAGGTAGCTGCCGGTGCCGAGGATTTTGGCGTAGGTCATGAGTGTGTCGCTTTAGGGTTAATCTACTGCTGGGAAACGGCGTATTTTAAAGATTTCCGCCGGGTTTGTCTCATGATTTATCCAAACTTCATGCGAAATACCGCCGTTGCATATGCCTTTATTAATATTAATACAAAAACAAATTATTTGTTTGTGTGCCGCTTTGCAATTATCATGCACCCCGTATCCAATCCACACTTCACAGGAGCCCCTAATGAACAATATCGCCAACAACATCGTTGATTTAATCGGCAACACCCCGCTGGTTTACCTCAACCGCCTCACTGAAGGCCTGCCCGGCAAAGTGGCCGCCAAGCTGGAATACTTCAACCCCGGCAGCAGCGTGAAAGACCGCATCGCCATCTCCATGATCCGCGCCGCCGAAGCAGCCGGCCAAATCAAACCCGACACCATCATTGTGGAAGCCACCAGCGGCAACACCGGTATCGGCCTAGCTATGGTTTGCGCCGCTTTGGGCTATAAACTGGTCATCACCATGCCGGAAACCATGAGCAAGGAGCGCAAAATACTGCTACGCGCCTACGGCGCCGAGCTCATCCTTACCCCCGGCGCAGAAGGTATGCCCGGCGCCATCGCCCGAGCCCAAGCACTGGTGAACGCCCACCCCGGCCAGTACTTTATGCCGCGCCAGTTCGACAACCCCGCCAACCCCGAAATCCACCGCCGTACCACTGCCGAAGAAGTGTGGCGCGACACCGACGGCCAAGTTGATATTTTCGTTTCTGGTGTGGGTACCGGCGGCACGCTCACCGGTGTGAGCGAAGTGCTGAAAAAACACAAACCCTCACTGCAGGCCTATGCAGTTGAGCCTGCCGCTTCCCCCGTATTGAGCGGTGGTGAAAAAGGCCCGCACCCGATTCAGGGCTTAGGCGCAGGTTTCGTGCCGCAAACCCTGAACACCGAAATCTACGACGGCGTGATTACCGTGGCCAACCAAGCCGCCTTCGATACCGCCCGCGATGCCGCCGCCAAAGAAGGCCTCTTGGTGGGCATCTCTTCCGGCGCCGCCATCTGGGCTGCCTTGGAGCTGGCGAAAAAACCGGAAAATAAAGACAAACTCATCGTAGTAGTGCTGCCTTCCAACGGTGAACGCTATCTTTCCACCCCGCTGTTTGAAGACCTCGCCTCCTAAGGCAATCCAATGCCAAAAAGCCGCAGCCATGCGGCTTTTTTCGTATTTCAAACCTGCCAGCGTGTTGTAAATTTGTCGGAAAAACCGCCAAAAACTTGCCCCGCCGCTCGATTTTCCCTATAGTTAACCGCATTAATGGAACTGTTACCTTAAGTCAAAACATGAAAAAATATATCCCCATCCTCCTCGTTGCCGGCCTGCTCGGCGGCTGTAACCTCATTTCTTCCCCCAACAACACACGCCAAAACACACAGGCCTCACCGCGCTACACCCTAGCTGCCAGCCACTGGGGCGATGTGGCTAAAATCCGTAATGAAGCCACCCGTTTGGGCTACGAAGTAAACAAAGGCCGTATAACCAAAACCCAGGCTGCGCAGCAACTCAACCGCTTCCGCATCAACTTAGTCGGCCGCAACAGCGTGGACGACAGCATGTATGAAATCTACTTGCGCTCTGCCGTACAAAGCCAACAAGGCCGCATCACGCCCGAGCAATCTAAAATCTTCGTGCGCAACGCCCTGCAAGGCTGGCAGCAACGTTGGCCCAATATGCAAAACCGTCCGTCCAACCCTGCGTTCACCAACTTCCTGATGGAAGTGATGAATATGCAGCCGCTGAAATAAACAAGCTGCACGAATCAGCAAAGGTTACTGAAAGTTTTAGCTCTGCAGAAACTCTGCTGCGCTGCGTTTTTAGGTAGCCTTTTATTTTGTTTCTTCAATATTGCCGAAGCACATTTTTCATATAGTTATAGAGTCCCTAATTAACTGACACAAGGCAGTGAGTAGCAGGACAGTACAAGAGTACAACAAAGCGAATTAATCCCGTAGCAATTGGTTAAGGGTTTCACTATACATAAATAAAGCTGCTTTGCCACACACAGCGCACAACCCTCGTCTCTATTTGATTTTCCAGCACAATTATCAGTCTATTAAACCACCCTGATACAACAAATCTTTACTAAATTTTAAAGGTGAACGAAATGGTGTATCATTCTCCCTATGATATACCTAAAACCATTTATAACAAATAGCGCATAGATATCGATGAGCATCTGTTAGGCAATACCGATATCTGTCCAAATTCTGAATTAAGGAGAAGTTTATGTATCCGATTCAAGAACCACTCCGCAGCGGTATGCTGCCTGTATCTGAGCTCCACACAATCTACTGGGAGGAAAGCGGTAATCCTGCAGGCATCCCTGTTATCTTCCTGCACGGTGGCCCCGGCGCCGGATCTAGTCCGGCTTGCCGGGGTTTTTTCAATCCGGAAAAATACCGTATCATCATCATCGACCAACGCGGCAGCGGCAAATCCACCCCCTATGCCGATACCCGCGAAAACACTACCTGGGACTTAGTGGAAGATATTGAGAAAGTAAGAAAAATGCTTGGCATTGAGAGCTGGCTGGTATTCGGCGGCTCATGGGGAAGCACCCTTTCTCTCGCCTATGCCGAAACCTATCCCGACCGTGTATGCGGCTTGATTTTGCGTGGCATTTTCCTCTGCCGACAAATTGAAATTAATTGGCTGAGCGAAGAAGGCGGCGTAAGCATGATTTATCCCGAACAGTGGCAACGCTATTTAGCCGCCGTGCCGCCAGAGCAACGTGCCGGCTCGTTGGTGGAGGCTTATTATTGGATGCTTAATTCGCCCGACCCCGCCGTGCATCTGCCCGCCGCCAAAGCCTGGGCAGATTGGGAAAGCTGGCTGATTTGGTTCGACCCCAAACCGGTGGACGAAGACCCACAAGCCTCTTTGTCTATCACACGACTTGAAAACCACTATTTCATGCACCAAGGCTGGTTGCAGGGCGATAAATCCATCTTGGCCAACGCCCACAAAATCCAGCATATCCCCACCATCATCGTGCAAGGCCGCTACGACCTTTGCACCCCTACCCGCAGCGCATGGGATTTGAAGCAGGCACTGCCGCAGGCTGATTTGCGTATTATCCAAAGCGGCCACTACGCGCAAAACCCTGCCATCGCCGATGCCCTAGTGCAGGCCACCGATGAATTTGCCGAACGGCTCAGTGCTTGATTTATTCCGTTGAACACACGCGATGAGGCTACCTGAAAACCGTTTTGCTGCTTCAGGTAGCCTCTTTGATTTAACGCCAATCATGTCTAGCAACTAACTGCTATCATTTTGCTGGCAATGAATGCTAACCAACACGCTCCCAACATATTGCAGTAAGCTATCAGCAATCTCTAGGCTACCGCTGCCGCCAGCCTGCATTAACCACCCTACCCCCACTCAAAGGATAGCCAAACATGACAACCCGCACCGAACACGACCTCCTAGGCGAACGCGAAATCCCCGCAACCGCCTATTGGGGCATCCATACCCTGCGCGCAGTGGAAAACTTCCAAATCTCCGGGCAGAAAATTTCCGACGTACCCCAGTTTGTACGCAGCATGGTGATGGTGAAAAAAGCCGCAGCCCAAGCCAACGGCGAGCTGGGCGCACTCAAGCCTGAAATCGCCGCCGCCATTGCCCAAGCCTGCGACGAGGTGCTGATTAAAGGCCGCTGCCTCGACCAGTTCCCATCCGACGTATTCCAAGGCGGCGCCGGCACTTCGGTGAACATGAACACCAATGAAGTGATCGCCAACCTCGCCTTGGAAGCCTTAGGCCACGCCAAAGGCCGCTACGACATCGTCAACCCCATGGATCATGTGAACGCCAGCCAATCCACCAACGACGCCTATCCCACCGGCTTCCGGCTGGCCGTGTATACCAGCATTGGCGAACTGCTGGGCCAACTGGCACACCTGAAAAACACCTTTGCTGCCAAAGCTGATGAATTCAAAGACATATTAAAAATGGGTCGCACCCAGCTGCAAGATGCCGTGCCCATGACTGCCGGCCAAGAATTCCAATCCTTCCAAGTGCTACTGGCAGAAGAGGAAACCAACCTCGAACGCACCCGCCAACTGCTGCTGGAAGTGAATCTCGGCGCCACCGCCATCGGTACAGGCATCAATACGCCGCAAGGCTACGCACCGCTGGCCGTGCAAAAACTCTCCGAAATCAGCGGCCTGCCCTGCAAGCTCACCGAAAATCTGATCGAAGCCACCTCCGACTGCGGCGCCTATGTGATGGTGCACGGTGCCCTGAAGCGCTCCGCCGTGAAGCTCTCCAAAATCTGCAACGACCTGCGCCTGCTCTCTTCCGGCCCGCGTGCCGGCCTGAAAGAAATCAACCTGCCGGAAATGCAGGCCGGCTCATCGATTATGCCCGCCAAGGTGAATCCCGTGATTCCCGAAGTGGTGAACCAAGTTTGTTTCAAAGTAATCGGCAACGACACCGCCATCACCTTCGCCGCCGAAGCCGGCCAGCTCCAGCTCAACGTGATGGAGCCGGTTATCGCGCAATCCATGTTTGAAAGTATCTCGCTTTTAGGCAACGCCGCCATTACGCTGGCTGACAAATGCGTGCGCGGCATCACGGTAAACCGCGAAATCTGCGAACGCTACGTCTTCAACTCCATCGGCCTGGTAACCTATCTCAACCCCTATATCGGCCACGAAAACGGCGACTTGGTAGGCAAAATCTGCGCCCAAACCGGCAAAACCGTGCGCGAAGTGGTGCTGGAACGCCAGCTCTTGAGCGAAGCGGAGCTCGACCGCATCCTGTCGCCACAAAACTTGGCCAATCCGCGTTTGTGAGCTTAAATTGAAAAAGAGAAAGGCTACCTGAAAACCGATAATCGGTTTTCAGGTAGCCTTTCCAGTTGAAGCACATTTTTTCATACAAGGCGGCGAACCGCAAACAGTACAAATAGTACGGCAAGGCAAGTAACCCTGTAGGAAGTGGAGTGCTTTTGCTACTACTCACCACTACTATTTCGGTACGACTACAGCAAAGAGGGGGCAGGTGGTCGGAGAGTTGTTACCAGAGCAACCCCTGGTGGCTTACTGCGTTTAATACGGTAACATCCTATCCCTGCCGGGTGGCTGAATTTCGCAATGCAGCACGCCACGTCGTTCGAGCCGGTTTACCGATACGTTTAGATTGGTGCGCATCTGCAGCGGCAGGCGGCTGAGGATGGCGTTGCCGTGGTGGCGACCGGCATAGGTGGCGTTTTGGCCGTAGCTGCAGGCGAAAGTGAGCTGCCTGCCGATCACTTCACCGTGCGGTTCGGCAGGAAATTCGGGCACGTTCTGCTGCCGTTTGTGGTGTACACCCTGCACTTCCTGCAAAAACAGGATGTCGGTATCGAGATGTTGCAGGGCATTGACCATTTGCGGCAGTTGTAGCCGCCGATTTAACGGCGACATGCCTTTGTGGATATTGTAGGTGGTGATGGAAACGGCGCGGCTCATGGTGTGGCGTGGCAAAGAAATTTAATGCTGTTTTTCAGGTAGCATCTTATGTGCTAACCTGCAATACTCTGCTAAATATGTCCTGTCTATGCCATTTTCCAACTGCTTCAGTCAAAACTTTTCATTTCTGTTGTATTCAGCCTGCTTGGCATCCGTTTCCTGACATCCCGCCCTATTTCCAGGCAAAACAAAAGGCTGCCATTCGGCAGCCTCGGGGAAACACGGCAGCAAATTAACGTTTGAACATATTGCCGTATTTCTGATTGAATTTGTCCACACGGCCGGCGCTATCCACGATCTTCTGTTTACCAGTGTAGAACGGGTGGCACTCGGAGCAAACTTCAATGTTGAATTCGGTTTTGCTCATGGCAGATTTAGTGGTGAATTTGTTGCCGCAAGAGCAGGTAACATTGACTTCGTGGTAGTCGGGATGAATTTCAGGTTTCATGGTTTTTCCTTTAAAAAGCGGGTATAGGGAATTTGCCTATACTACAGACAAGCGGCGGATTGTACTTAAAAACGTCCATTAAGGCAATAGGCTGCGCGCATATTCGGCTACCTGAAAACTTATTTTTCGGCTATTTAGGCTGTGAACGCAACTGCTGCAAATGCGTCCGCACTTGGCGCACGTTCTCTTCGGTAAACAAATCCTCGATATTGCGCCAGATGCTGTGGAAACCGTAGGGGCCGTGGCGCATTTCATTTTTGGCTTGCTCCACCGTCCAGCCCTGGTAGATGATGCGGTACATGCCGGCAATCAGGCCTGTGCGGTCGGCGCCGTGGTAGCAATGGATCAACACCGGCCCTTCAGCCTGCTGCTGTTCAATCAAATATAGCGTTTCGGCCACCTGTTTCGGCGTAATCCGCCAAGTGAGCAGTGGGCGGTTGAACAGCGCGATGCCCCGGTCGGCCAACACTTTGCGGTCGCCGCTACGGTTAAAATAGCGCAGATTCACCACGCTTTTCACGTTCAAAGATTGCAATAGCGCCACATCTTCTGCCACTGGCTGCTCGCTGCGGTAGAGTTTGTCGTCCACCCGATACAGATTGGCCGCCTTGCTCACCTGCTCCGCCCAAGCCGGCTGCCCGGCCGGCGGCGTTTGCACCTGTGCCTGCGGCTGCGCACAAGCGCTCAGCATAAGTGCCAGCAACAGCCCGCCCAAACAGGTTTTATTCATTTTTGTTCCCATTGCGTAATCTCTTTATTTAATTCTGTAACACGCTATTCAAATGAAACTTTCAGGTAGCCTTCATCGAAATCGCAGGCTACCTGAAAAACAATAACGGCACGCATTGTAAATAAGCATGCCCGTTCCGACAACCGCCACCGCACTTGGAGGCTTTGTCTAAAAAATGTACAATTCCCAATTTACAAGTTCAGCTTTATGCAAATCGGCCCCTACACTGTTTCCCCCGCCGTGGCGCTCGCGCCGATGGCCGGCATCACCGACAAACCGTTCCGCATGCTGGCACGGCAATTCGGCGCGGGCTGGACGGTGGGCGAAATGATCAGCAGCAACCCCGATCTGCAAAACACGCGCAAAACCCTCAACCGCATCGACCGCAGCGGCGAAAGCGGTGTGATTGCCGTGCAGATTGCCGGCAGCAACCCGGCTCAAATGGCCGAAGCCGCCCGCTACAACGTGGCGCAGGGCGCGCAGCTTATCGACATCAATATGGGCTGCCCGGCCAAGAAAGTATGCCAGGTGCAGGCCGGTAGTGCCCTACTGCAAAACGAGCCCTTGGTGGCCGAAATTTTAAATGCCGTGGTGCGCGCAGTGAGTGTGCCGGTTACCCTCAAAACAAGGCTGGGCTGGCACGACGAGCACAAAAATATCCTCACCATTGCCCGCATGGCCGAAGACGCCGGCATTGCTGCCATCGCCATCCACGGCCGCACCCGCACTCAAATGTATCGCGGCCAGGCCGAATACGGCCTGATTGCCGAAGCCAAACGCCGACTAAGCATTCCCGTGTGGGTAAACGGCGATATCGACAGCCCGCAGAAAGCCGCGCGCGTATTGGCTGAAACCGGCGCCGACGGCGTGATGATCGGCCGCGCCGCCCAGGGTCGGCCTTGGCTGTTTCGCGATGTGGCACACTACCTCGCACACGGCAGCCTGCCGCCGCCGCTGCCTTTTCAGGTAGCCTCCGAAGCCCTGCTTGGCCATATCCGTGCCATGCACGGCTTCTATGGCGAAGTAGCCGGCATGCGCATTGCCCGCAAACACATCGGCTGGTATCTGGCCGACCTGCCGGAAGGCGAGACCGAACGCCGTCGCCTCAACGCGCTGGAGAGTGCCGAAGCGCAATACAACGGGCTAGCCGCCTTTTTGGTCGCACAGTCCGAACAACACGAATACTGGCCCTGCCCCTGGCGGCAGGCCTGAAACACCGCAAACCGCACAAAGGGAAGCTGGCAATACCCGCTGCTTCATAATGTGCCGGTTTGCCACCCCCATTTTTACACCACAATAATAAAAGGAGAGCAAAATGCTCCGTCAGAACAGCCATATCACTACTTGCATCGAAAACAGCCTGCAGCAATACTTTACCGATCTCGACGGCCAACCGGCGCACGACGTGTATCAAATGGTGTTGCAGCAAGTAGAACTGCCGCTTTTGCGCTGCGTGATGGCGCATTGCGAAGGCAACCAATCCAAAGCCGCCCAAGTGCTCGGCCTAAACCGCAATACCCTGCGCAAAAAGCTCACCGCCCACGGCCTGATTTAGCAGCCGCGCCATTGCCAATATTTTTCAGGTAGCCTCTTACTCCAAAACCACAAGGAACACCTAAATGACCAAAATCGGCATCATCATGGGCAGCAACAGCGATTGGGCCGTAATGCAGCACGCCGCCGCCGTGCTCAAACAATTCGGCATCGCCTACGAAACCCGCGTGGTTTCCGCCCACCGCACACCCGACTTGATGTTTGAATACGCCGAAACCGCCCGCGAGCGCGGCCTGCAGGCCATTATTGCCGGCGCTGGCGGTGCCGCCCACCTGCCCGGCATGGTGGCCGCCAAAACCACTCTGCCCGTGCTCGGCGTGCCCGTGCCCAGCAAATATTTGCACGGCGAAGACTCCCTGCTTTCTATCGTGCAGATGCCCAAAGGCATTCCCGTGGCCACCTTCGCCATCGGCGAAGCCGGTGCCTCCAATGCCGCCCTCTTTGCCGCCGCCCTGCTTGCCAACCACGATGCCGCCATCGCACAAAAACTTGCTGATTTCCGCGAAACCCAGCGCCAAACCGTGTTGACCATGGAACTGCCCGAAGTCGAATAGCTAAAACCCTGCTTGCCTAGCCCGTTTGGCCGTGTACTGACTGTACTTCTGCAGCGGGCTGCCCGGCATGAAAGAAAGGCTTCAGCTGCAAAATCCACGCTATTCAGGCTACCTGAAAGCAACACCTGCCGTCCGGCAAAATAGCAATTATTGCCAGACAAAGCCGCACAAACCGGCAAAAACGCAAGGATTGTTCGCCAAAACTGCCAAGCTGTGCCACAATCCACCCACTACCCCCCTAAACGAGAACCCGCCATGACACAAGAAACCGCCTTGGGAGCCGCCCTCAAATCTGCCGTGCAGACCATGAGCAAGAAAAAGCAAACCGATCTGATTGCCGACCACATCTACGGCAAATACGACGTGTTCAAACGCTTCAAACCCCTGGCCTTGGGCATCGACAAAGACCTCGTTGCCGCCCTGCCCCAATACGACCCCGCCCTGATTGCCCGCGTGCTTTCCAACCACTGCCGCCGCCCGCGCTACCTTAAATCACTGGCACGCGGCGGCAAACGCTTCGATTTGAACAACCGCTTCAAAGGCAAAGTCAGCCCCGAAGAGCAGGCCATCGCCCAACAACACCCCGCCGTGCAGGAAATGCTTGCCCGCCAAGCCGCCAAACAGGCCGAACAACAAGCGGCCGAGGCTGAAGCCGCCGTTGCCGAACAGCCCGCCGAAGCCGCAGCGGAAACTGCTGCTCTCGTCGCAGAAACCCCTGCCGCCCCGGCAGCCGAATAAATCTACGTCCCATAAAGGCTACCTGAAAAGTTTCAGGTAGCCTTTTGTTGTGCTTCAATATGAATTAGCGCCAATGAATACCCACAACCACACTACAGGCTACCTGAAACTTTCAGGTAGCCTCAAACTCTAATCCCACATAAGGAAAACCACATGCGCACACCCATCCTCCTACCCATCACCGCCCTACTGCTCGCTGCCTGTGCCGGCAACCCCCTGCCTCCGCCCACCACCGACCAACCCACCGACACCTCCATGATCAACACCGCCTATTGGACTGCCCAGCCCTATTGCGCCGGCCGTGTGCAAATGCGCCTGCCCGCCGAGCGCCGCTACGGCTCAAGAGACCAAGGCCAAACTGAAAACTACCACTACAATGGCTGGCATATCAAACACTACGCCGACGATTGGCGTTTCCTCAACGTCATCCTCACCCAAAGGTGGCAAGGCGGATTTAACCGCTATTTCGATCGGCGCACCGGCCACGGCGAAGGCTATATCGGCGAGCGCGAGCTCATCCCCGGCCGCGCCTTCCTGCAATTCACCCGCAACACGCCCATGTTCGACGGCAGCCGCCTGAGTTCAAGCCTCGGCATCCGCTACGAAGCCGAGCTCATCATCAAACTTGGGCCAAACGGCGGTTTCCATACCGACGGCAGCTTCAAAATCCCCACCCCCGGCGGCACGGAACCACACAACTGGCGACAGCAGGAACGCCCGCTGCTCGACAAGGCAACGCAGGAAATGCGCCGCGAGCTCACCTCCCGCCTGCGCGAACGCCAGCCATACGAAGTGCCGCGCCGTAAAGGCGTATGCATCCCCGACGGCTTTTTTGCCGACAACGGCGATATCCCCTTTAAAGCCAGCACCAGCGTTTATTTCACCGGCCAAGACGACACCTACATCCTCATCGTACAAGGCCGCAACCCGCGCAGCGCCTCCATCGCCAACAGCCGCAACCACCCCGACACCGAAGGCTTGAAAGGCTTTATGCAATCGCTCACCGCCCGCGCCGTCCGCCAAGGCCCGCGCACCATCAACGGCATGCCCGGCTACGAAAAAATCAGCCGCTGGGACGGCAACCACTACCTGCTTAGGTGGGAGCGCGAAAGCGACCACCTCGTAATGATGCCCTTCGGCATCGAAACCTTCGACAGCACCAAACGCAGCCAACAGGAAATCTTCGCCATTTGGGATACTGTCCTGGCCACCCTCAAACCGGTGGAATAACCCGGCAACCCAAGCAAAAGGCTACCTGAAACGGTTTTTCTGTTTCAGGTAGCCTTAATTTATCGGATGTAGCACAGCTATTGCCGCGCCTCCTGGCGCAGGCAAATTGATCTGACGGCAGCTTATCTTTTTTCAGACCAGCTGCACCCTATTTTTCGGCATTCAGGTTAACCGGAATCGGATCCGGCACCTTGTTTTGGCTGTATGCATCGAAATAAATCATCCGCTCCTGCTCATTCCAGCTCAATTTGCGCGATGGGGAGGAATGTTCGGCCAAGACCTTATCCAAGGCGGCACGGCGCTGGCCGGCGGGCAGGCGGTATAAGGCCAGGGCCGCGTTAAAGGCACGCTGCTGCATGGCGGTGTCTTGCAGGCGGTGAACATAGGTATCAAACAAAGGCATAGCCTGATCAACGTACCGGCAGCCTACACTGTTGCTCAGGCACGCCCATTTCCGGGCAAACGTTTTGGCAGTTGGCTGCGACCACTGCACCTTTCGGTCTGCCCGCAAAACGGCGGTGGCAGCGGGTTTGCAGAAAGCGGCATAATGAGGTGCGGCTATAACCAAACTGTGCACCGCATCGAAACGCGGCAGGGCCAACAGTGCGAAATCGGCGGCGGCATCACTTTGTTCTTCGCCCAAAGCTAGAAGTTCCCGCCCTTCCTGCACCTGCATCATCTGCCATCCTTTGCCTTCCAGTTTTAGGGACAGGTTAGTAGCCAGGTGGAATTCGTCCTGCATCACCAAACAGAGGCTTTGTTCCCGCTCGGCCAACACCTCAAACATGCCGCCGCATTCGGCGGGCAGATGGTTTGCCCATTCAGGCTTTTCATACAGCATTTGCGCCGCCAGGCCGGTATTACGGAGGATAATGGCGTTACCGATCATGGGGTAAATCAGGCCGGGTCGGCTGTGCAGCAGGCTGCGGCCGGTTTTGATGTTGCGGCAGACGCGCCGCCAGGCTTCGTTTTCCCTGCCCTGCGCCCAATCCAGCGCGGCTACGGTATGGCTGCGAATGGCGATACTCAAATGCGGCAGCCTTATACTGCCCAAATCTTCTTTATTGTTCGGCCAGTCGCGCGGGGCGAAGGTGTCGTAATCGGCCAGATTATCTACATTGGCAAACAGTTCGGCATGTTTTGCCGCCTCGGCGCGGTATTTCGGCGGGTTCGCGCGGATTTCGGCCAGGTATTCCGCCGCCGTACCGTTGAATGTCAAGATGTCGTCGGATGGTGGCAGGCGTTTGGCCACCAACTCCGAATGCTGCCGATAGGCATCGAGATCGCCTGGGATAATGTGGCCGAAGCGGCGCATCAAATCGGCGCGTTCGTCATCGCTGGCGGTGCGGTATTCCAGCAGCCACAGCGCGTCTATGCCATTTTTCACAGACGGCGGCGGCGCGGGTGGGGCAGCCAGCAAAGCCAGGTCGGCTTCGGCGGCACGGATTTCGCGCTGTTTCAGCCATTCGGATACGACATACAGGATGGCAACGGCAGCCAAAATCAGGATGACGGTCACACGCAGTGGGCGTTTCAATAGGCGTTTCATTCGGTTTCCTCGGCACACAACGGATGGGATTATATCGGAGGCGGGCGGCTTGAGGGGCTACCTGAAAACGGCTTTCCAGTTTCAGATAGCCTCAGTCCGATGGGTACGGGAAGGGTTTTAAACAGCTCCCCCTGCTTTTTCAGGTAGCCTCTCCAAAACGGCAAAACAGGCCGGATTGCTCCGGCCTGTTTCCATTCGTATCACAACTAAGCCGCCACCGGCTGGTTGCGCAGCAGGCGGATGAGTTTGGCGATACGCGCTTTCATTTCGCGGCGGTCCACAATCTGGTCGATGGCGCCTTTTTCTAGCAGGAATTCGGCACGCTGGAAACCTTCAGGCAGCTTTTCGCGCACTGTCTGCTCAATCACGCGCGGGCCGGCAAAGCCCACCAGCGCGTTCGGCTCGGCCAGCACCACGTCGCCCAAAAAGGCAAAGCTGGCAGAAACGCCGCCCATGGTCGGGTCGGTGAGCACAGAAATAAAGGGCAGCTGCTTGTCGCTCAACAGGTGCAGCACGGCACTGGTTTTGGTCATCTGCATCAGCGAGCTCAGGCCTTCCTGCATCCGCGCCCCGCCGGAAGCGGCCACACAGATAAAGGAGCAGCCGTTTTCCGCAGCCTCGCGCACGCCGCGCACAAAACGTTCGCCCACCACCGAGCCCATCGAGCCGCCGATAAAGCGGAATTCAAATGCAGCCACCACCACGGGCAGCCCGTCCATTTCGCCTTTCATCACCACCAACGCATCGTTTTCGCCGGTGGCTTTGCGCGCCGCGCTGAGGCGGTCGGGGTATTTTTTGCTGTCTTTGAATTTCAGAATATCGGTGGGCTTCACCTCGGCGCCGATTTCTTCGCGGCCAGCTTCGTCTAGCAGCAGATCCAGCCGCTCGCGGGCGCTGAGCGGATTATGGTGGTTGCACTTGGGGCAAACTTGGTGGTTTTCTTCCAAATCGGAGGCATACAGCACTTCAGAGCAGGCCGGGCATTTGCGCCACAGGCCTTCCGGCACGCCGGATTTGCCGCTATCTTCGCGTTTGATTTTCGGGGGGAGGATTTTATCGAGCCAACTCATGATTTACTCCATTTGCTCCTAATTAGGTTTGGTTTGCCACTTGGGGCAACAGCCGGGCGGGATAGTAGCCAATAGCGGCGGTTTAGGCAAGTTTTGTAAAGACCGCAAGGATTTTGCCCGGCTGCGGGCGGCGGTTTTACAAGCAAATCGGGCAGTAGGCCAAACAGGCATCCACCACTTCTTCCGCCGTGGGCGCGTAATCCGCCAGGCCGCCGCTGCGGGCGTTCCACCCTTCGGGGTAGAAAAACAGGCTGCTGCCTTCGGGATGGAGCACATTGCGGTCGAACTCTGCCATCAAACCGTCCAGCACATCATCGTCTTCTTCCGCCAAGATGCGCTTCCCTAAATCGATTAATTCGTCCCGCGTCATTTTCAGGTAGCCTTAAATGGCTTCTCTCAAGCTTTTCACCAACTTGCCTGCGGCTTCTACCTCGCGGCCGGGGTTGGCTTCGATTTCTTTCACAATGCGGCTGCCGATCACCACGCCGTCGGCCACAGCGGCGACTTGCCGCGCGCTCTCGGCATCGGAAATGCCGAAGCCCACACAAATCGGTAGCGGCATATGGCGGCGCAGCACAGCCACTTTTTCGGCTACTTCAGCAGTGTTCAGGCTGGCCGAGCCGGTAACGCCTTTGAGCGATACGTAATACACGAAGCCGGAAGCCAGCTTGGCAATTTCAGCCATCCGCTCCTCGCCGGTGGTGGGGGCAACCAGGAAAATGGTGTCGAGCCCGGCGGCCTTGAGCGCGTTATGCAGCGGAGCCACGGTTTCAATCGGGCTATCCACCGTAAGCACGCCGTCTACGCCAGCTTCTTTGGCGGCACGTACGAATGGCGCATAGCCCATTTTGTGAATCGGGTTCAGGTAGCCCATCAGCACCACGGACGTGCTTTGGTTGCTTTGGCGGAAACGGCACACGGTTTCCAATACATCTTTCAGGGCGACTCCGTTTACCAAGGCACGCTCGGCGGCACGCTGGATGGTGGGGCCGTCCAACATCGGGGCAGGAAACAGCACGCCAGCTCGATAATATCCGCGCCATTGGCGGCCAGGCTGCGCATCAGCTCCAGTGTGGTTTCAAAGTTTGGGTCGCTGGCGGTGATGTAGGCAACCAAGGCTTTATGTGTATCGTTTTTTTGAAAGACTTGTTTGATTCTACCAATGATTTCATCCATATCTAAGGCTGCCTGAAAACCAAATAAAGGTTTCAGGTAGCCTTTGGTTTAATTCTTCATCGACTGCACCGGTGCGGGGATGCGGCCGCCGCGCGCGATGAAGTCCGCACACGAGCCCGCCTTGACCGGCATGATCGGCGCATAGCCGAGCAGGCCACCGAATTCGACGTGTTCGCCCACGCCTTTGCCCGGTACGGGGATGATGCGCACGGCGGTGGTTTTGCTGTTGATCATGCCGATGGCGGCTTCGTCGGCGATGATGCCCGCAATGGTCGCCGCCGGGGTGTCGCCCGGCACGGCGACCATGTCGAGGCCAACGGAGCACACTGCCGTCATCGCTTCGAGTTTGTCCAGGGTAAGGACGCCACTGGCAGCGGCGGCAATCATGCCTTCGTCTTCGGAGACGGGGATGAAGGCGCCGCTCAGGCCGCCGACGGCGGATGAGGCCATCATCCCGCCTTTTTTCACCGCGTCATTCAGCAGGGCAAGGGCGGCGGTGGTGCCGTGCGTGCCGCAGACGCTGAGGCCCATCGCTTCGAGAATGCGGGCGACGCTGTCACCGACGGCAGGGGTGGGCGCGAGCGAGAGGTCAAGAATGCCGAAGGGGATGCCGAGGAGCCGCGCCGCTTCCTGACCGATGAGTTCGCCGACGCGGGTGATTTTGAAGGCGGTTTTTTTGACGATTTCGGCGATTTCGGTGAGGTTCTTGCCGTCGCAGTGTTGCAGTGCCGCCTGCACCACGCCCGGTCCGGAGACGCCGACGTTGATGACGGCGTCCGCTTCGCCCGCGCCGTGGAAGGCACCCGCCATGAAGGGGTTGTCTTCGACGGCGTTGCAGAAGACGACGATTTTGGCGCAGCCGAAGCCTTCCGGGGTAATGGCGGCGGTGTGCTTGATGGTGTCCGCCGCGAGCTTGACCGCGTCCATGTTGATACCGGCGCGGGTACTGCCGATATTGATGGAGGCGCAGACGATGTCGGTCATGCGCATCGCCTCCGGGATGCTGGCGATCAGGACGCGGTCGGCGGGCGAGAGGCCTTTGTGCACCAGGGCGGAGAAGCCGCCGATAAAGGAAACGCCGATGGCTTTGGCCGCCTTGTCCAGCGTCTCTGCCACGCTCACATAGCTGTCCGCCCCGGTCGCGGCGGCGATTTGCGCAATCGGGGTGACGGCAATGCGCTGGTTGACGATGGGCACGCCGTATTTGGCGGAGAGTGCTGTGGCAGTCGTGACCAGGTTTTTGCCGATACGGGTGATTTTGTCGTAGATGTTGCGGTTGAGCTGTTCCAGGTCAGGACTGATGCAGTCGTGCAGGTCAATGCCGATGGTGATGGTGCGCACGTCAAAGTTTTGCTCGGACACCATGCGGATAGTTTCGAGGATTTCGGTAAAGTGAAGGGACATTTTCAGGTAGCCTTCATATTGTTGTATTAGATTTTGAGTTTGACATACATATTTCCATGAGCTCCTTCAACACTTTTGCGCATCTGGTATGCGAATATCTCTGGGTATTTCCTCACTTCAGGCTACCTGAAACATATTCCCTGCCTAAAATACTGTAATCGCGGCGAAGAGCTTTCAGGTAGCCTGCAAATTAAATCCGGTGCATAGCGTTGAACAACGCTTCGTTTTGCATGCGAATATCCAAGCCCAGCTTCTCACCGGCTTGGGCAAACACGCTCAGCATTTCTTCGCGGCTTTGCGGGCAGCGGCTGGTGTCCATCAGGATAATCATGGTGAAATATTCGCCCATGAGCTGCTGGCTGATATTGAGGATGTTGATTTGATGTTCGGTCAAGAGTTTGGATACGTCGTAAACGATGCCGATGCGGTCTTTGCCGATAATGGTGAGTATGGAATGGGGGTTAGGCTGGGGCATAGTCATTCAATTTCTGTTTGAAAATTTGAGGCCTTTGCGAAGTGCCGCTCTGCGGTGTGTTCGCAAAGGCCTCCTAGGATATGGGCATGCATAGAACGGTGGCCGTGCTCAATCATCCTGTTGGCCGTTTTCGGCATTGGCCACCATCTGTTCGGCAGCTTCTTGAGTGAGGGCGGCGAAACCGGCAGGCAAATCCAATGCTTCCAACGTGGTTTTGCCGGTGGGTTTGTCGGCCATCTCGGCAAATGCCTGACGCAGGGCTTCTTGCTGTTCGGCAAAATCAGGATGCAATACCACCATATGTGTGACGACGGCAAAACTACTTTCCTGCAAAATACGCAGCTGCTCAAGCGTGCGCTTGCTCATGTAGGCATAGGTACTAGCCAGAAAGAAGCCGGCCTGTGCTTGGCCTCTAATCAGGGCAGAGGCTGCCTGGGGAAAGGTAGCGGCTTCTTCAATTTTAAGCTGTTCCACATCCAACCCGGCCTGTTTCAACAAATGCAGGCCAAGGCAGCGGATATCGGGATTGGGACCGGTTTCGATCAACGCATCAGCCGGCAAATCTTCTATTTTTTGATACTCTGATTCGGCGGATACGGCCACTACGGCTTCATCGAATTTATCTTTCAAGCACACCAGCGGCAAATAGCCTTTATCTTTAATCAGTGCCACGGCATCAAAAGCATTGGCATAGAGCATATCCATTTTGCCGCCCTCGGCTAACTCCTGTATTTCTGCAGCATTAGCAGGCAGATGCAGATGGATGGAGAGTTCGGTTTCGCGCTGTAAATGACTGCTGAGTAGATACCAATGGCTGAAGTGGTCGGGCAGGTAATCCGGCGCCACCACAAAGTTGATTCCAGCTTGTTGCACCATAAAACTTTTTCCTTGTTTTTGCTGGGTAATTCCTGTATTCACAACAAATGAGAATGTGTATTTGTGTTTCAAGATTGGATTGAGGCTACCTGAAAACTTAGAAATTCAAACATCAACTGCATTCCAAGCGCCCTACCCTTATCGCTCCAAAACAGCGGGGGCGAAAAGAGTCATTATCGTTCTAATGTAATTATCTTACCACCTTTACCTACGATAAAAAACCACCTATATAGGTGATTTTTTGCTTGGCATGGATTTGAGAGAAGCAGCATCAGGCAAGGGTTTGCTGCCAATATTGATTCTCCTCCACCACATCAAGTGTGTATACCCAACACCATACGGCAAAGGCTACCTGAAAATGCAAAAAGAGCCGGTTGTTTTAGCCGACTCTTTGAAATTTGGTGGAGGTAAGCGGGATCGAACCGCTGACCTCTTGCATGCCATGCAAGCGCTCTACCAACTGAGCTATACCCCCCAATTTGGTGGCGAATCAGGGACTCGAACCCCGGACACAAGGATTATGATTCCTCTGCTCTAACCAGCTGAGCTAATTCGCCACTTCTTCCAGAAGGCGTGTATTATACGGCTTTCTCAAATTCTGTCAAACCCCAAAACACACTTTTTTGCTATAGTTTGATTTATATGGATAACTATTTTTCACACTGCTTTTCAAAACTCAAACAAGCCAGTATTTCACTCGCCAGTCCATTTGATGTATCAACCCGCAAACTGTTTCTTCATGCGCTCACGCCGCTCCTGCGCTTCCACCGACAAAGTGGCAGTAGGGCGGGCGAGCAAGCGCTTGAGGCCGATGGGCTCGCCGGTATCGACGCAATAGCCATATTCACCTTCATCAATCTGACGCAGCGAGGCCTGAATTTTGTTCAACAATTTACGCTCACGGTCGCGGGTGCGCAACTCCAGCGCATATTCTTCTTCCTGCGTGGCACGATCAGCCGGGTCGGGGGCAGCTTCATGGTTTTGCAGATGGCCAGTAGTGTCGGCCGCCTTTTGAATCAGCTCGTCTTGCAGCTTAACCAACAACTCACGGAAAAAAGCCAGCTGATCAGCATTCATATACTCCTCTTCCGGGCCTTTCCAGTTGATGATGTCTTGCTCGGTTAGTTTTGCCATGAGTTATCCTTTTTGTGAAATTCTACCAACCGCCCTTCCCGCAAGCGGCTGCTTCTTTTATAAAAGGATGAAATATAAAACAGCCGACCGCTTATGGCAAGAGCAAAAAATTCAAATGCATGATAATCGCCGGCAACCCCCAGCCAATCCAGCCCCACAGTAAAAGCGCCAACAGGCTACCTGAAAAATCCCAGCGACCGATACGCAAAAAGGCAAATGGGCGGCACAGCGGCTCATACACGCGGCTGAGCACCGCCACCAGCGGCGAATACGTCTGCGATAAAGACAGCACCATGCGCCACAACAAACCGCCCAGCAACACATAAGCTGCCGAACGCGTAAGGACAAGCGCAGCGAGCAACACATCTGCCGCTACTATCGGCCAGCCAAACATCCCCGCCGGCAGATTGAGTAGTGACAACAACAAATACAACGCTACATACAGCAGCCAAGCCGCCAAGATGCAGGCGCTGTCCAAACCGCCCAAGGGAGGAAGTAGACGGCGTAGCGGCTTCACCAGCCAGTCGCTGCTGCGGCAGCAAAACTGCGCCAGCGGATGCATATAGTTCAAACGACCGTATTGCAGCAGGCAGCGTGCCAACAGAAGCATGGCCAGCGCATCAGCGAGCAGGGCGACAAATTGATTAAACATACCGCCCTATTCCGCCAACTGCTCAGCCAATTCCTGCGAACGCGCCACACAGGCGGCCACGCCCGCCCCAATCGCTTCAGCCACACCGTGCGCCTCAAAGCTTTGCAGCGCAGCATAAGTGGTGCCGCCTTGGGAAGTAACTTTTTGCCGCAAATCGGAAAACTCTTCTCCGCTCTGCTCGGCCAGCCGCACCGTACCTTGGAAGGTGGCCAAACTGAGTTGCCGTGCTTCTTCCACATTGAAACCCTGCTGCCTTGCGGCGTTTTGCAGCGCTTCAAGCAGGTAGAACACATAGGCCGGGCCGCTGCCGCTGATACCGGTAATGCGGTGCAGGCCGTCTTCACTATCCAGCCACAGAATTTGCCCGCTGGCACGCATGATGCGGTCGGGCAACTCCCGATCAGCCGCAGATGTGCCGCTGTCGGCAAACAAGCCGGCCACGCCCTGCCCCACTTGCGCCAGCGTGTTCGGCATGATGCGCACAATGCGGCGCGTGCCGCCCAGCCAGCGGCTCAAAGCCGCGCACGGCAGCCCGGCGGCAATCGACAACACCAGCGCGCCACCCGTTTGCACGTTTTGCAGTGCCGCCTGCATATCCTGCGGCTTCACCGCCAGCACCAGCACATCGCCCTCATTCAGCAGCGGCAACTCAGTAGCGGTGGCAATGCCGTATTGCTGCGCAAGCGCGGCCAACTTGTCGGTACTGTAGTCGATGGCACAGATATCGAAACCGCCAGCACGGCTCATGCCGGCGATAATGGCAGAGGCCATATTGCCTGCGCCGAGAAAATAGATGGTCACGATGGTTCCTTTGTAGTGGTTGGAGGTTTCAGGTAGCCTCATCCTCCTGCAGACAGGCTACCTGAAACCTTTATTCGCCATAATCCCGTTGCCCAAAAATGGCGCTGCCGATGCGCACATGGGTGGCACCGCAGGCGATGGCGGTTTCCAAATCGTCCGACATGCCCATGGAGAGCACGTCCACATCCAATCCCTGTGCCTGCAAAAATTGCAGCAATTCGTTCATGCGGCCAAACTGCTGGCGCAACTCTTCTTCGCTGCTGCCCAGCCGCGCCACGCACATCAGGCCGCGCAGTTTCAGCCTGGGCAAAGAGGCTACCTGAAAAGCCAGTTCGCGCAGCGTTTCCTCTTGCGGCGGCACGCCGTGTTTGACGTCTTCGCCGCCGATGTTCACTTCAATCAGCACTTGCAGCGGCGGCATGGTTTCCGGCCGCTGATCGCTCAGGCGGCGGGCGATTTTTTCGCGGTCGACGGTGTGCACCCAATGGGCACGTTCGGCAGCGATGCGGCTTTTGTTGGATTGGATATGGCCGATGATGTGCCAGCAGATGTCTGGAATATCGGCCAGCTCGCTGCTTTTCTCTTCAAATTCCTGCAGATAGTTTTCGCCGAAATCGCGCTGCGCACTTTTCTGGCACAACAGGCGCACATCGGCGGCGGGAAAGGTTTTGCTCACCGCAATCAGCTCGGGCTCGGGGCGGCCTGCCGCTTCGGTGGCAGCCCAAATGCGGGCGCGCACGGCGTGCAGGTTCATGGTTAGCACTCTCATCATCATTTTTCCTTTTCATCAAATAATTCGCCGGGAATTTTGCACACGGGGATGGGCTGGATTTTGTGCAGCGTGGCACGGTGCAGGCGTTGGTAAATCTCGAACACTTCGCGCTCGCGCCCGGAAAATTCTTCGGCGCGGCGGCCGGCTTCGCTTTGCGCCATCGCCCATTCCAGCTCGGGATAGCTCGCGCCCATCTGCTGCTCGTCGGTGCGCTCTTCGTCCCACAGCCCGTCGGTGGGCGCGGCTTGGCGGATGGCGGGCAGCACCGCCAAGGCTTCGGCCAGGGTGTATACTTGGGTTTTGAGCAAATCGCCGATGGGGCTCAAATCCACGCCGCCGTCGCCGTATTTGGTGAAAAAGCCCACGCCGAAATCTTCCACCTTATTGCCCGTGCCCGCCACCAGCAGACCGTTGATTTGGCCGTAGTAATACAGCGCGGCCATGCGCAGGCGGGAACGGGTGTTGGCCATGGCCAGGTTTTTATTGTCGGCTGCAGTGTCGGCCACGCTGCGCTCGAACTGCTCGAAAGTGGGGGTTAAATCCAGCGTTTGGCTGCGCACATTCATAAAACGGCGCTGCAAATCGGCGATGTGTTCGTTAGCCCGCTGCAACTGGTCGGCCTGTTGGCGGATGGGCAGCACCACGCACAACACGTCCAGCCCGCTGTGCGCACACAGGGCAGACACCACGGCGGAATCCACCCCGCCGGAAATGCCCACCACAAAACCTTTTGCGCCCGCGCGCACGGCATAATCGGCCAGCCAGCGGCTGATGTGTCGGATAACGGCTTGGGTTTGCATCATGTTTTCCTATTTTGATAATCCGCCAACGCATAATTCATCGGCGGCCTGTTGAATATAAGCGCTCAATGAAGCCAGGCCGGCTTCATCCGCAATCTTTGCATTCTCTTCCAAATAATAATACCGCCCCAGCGAATCGCTAATATCCACCCTGCCTTGCAAAGTTGCCCGGTTTAGCTCCATTTCGAGCACCACTTCATCGTTATCGCTATTTTTCAGGTAGCCTTCCCGCAGCAGCAGGCTGAGTAGAATCCTAATCGCATGCGGGCGCACAAAAATATCCGCATCAATCTTCAGCACCCGAATATCGGCCGAAAACTCATCGCGCCATTTGATGATGTATGCCAACAATTCTATCTCGCCCATTTGCCATCCTTCGCTCAGTTGCACGGCAGCGGGTAATATATCGCCAATCCGCCCAAAAGCCAAATGCCCAGCCCAGCCCGGCAATCCGGCAATCTGCTAAGATTCTGCATGGGCTACCTGAAAACCGAAGCCTCAGCGTAATCACAATGAACACCGCAGCTTTCTGCGCCGCTCAAACTGAAAAATGCGGCTTCCGCCACCAGCAAACCATAGAGTACTTCTTTTCCAAGCTCACCGGCGAAACGCATACCACCCTGCTATACACATTAGCCACCGTTCCCGTTTTCAGGTAGCCTCTATCACACAGCAAAGGAACCCCATGTCTCACCAACCCCCGCAACAAATCCGCCTGCAAGCCGACCGCCAAAGCCTCGTCTTGGTTTACCCGGATGCCGAATACACCCTGCCCGCCGAATACCTGCGCGTGTATTCCCCCAGCGCCGAAGTGCGCGGCCACGGGCGCGGGCAGGCCAAACTGCAAACCGGCAAAGCCGGCATCAGCATCACCGACCTGCAGCCCGCCGGCAACTACGCCCTCAAAATCACCTTCTCCGACGGCCACGACAGCGGCCTCTACAGCTGGGGCTACCTGTATGAATTGGCAAGCGGATACGCTACAATGTGGCCCGATTACCTGCGTCGCCTTGAAAAAGCCGGCGCTTCCCGAGAACCTGCCGCACAAACCCTTGCTATCCCGAAAGGAAAGAAATGTCCGCATTAAACCGCACCCTCCCCGCCCTCATCGCCGCCTCCGTTTTGCTGCTGGCCGGCTGCGACTTTATTGCCAATAAAGCCGCCAGCAACGTAACCGAGCAAGAAGCCAAAGACGGCTTTATCGAAGGTTGTGTCAAAGGCGCACTCGATCCGCAAGCCTTCAAACGCCAATTGAGCCAAGCAGAAGCCTCCAAGCTCTGCCACTGCGCCTACGACACCGCTTCCGCCCAATATACCGACCGCGAAAAGTGGAAACGCGATCTGATTCGTGCCGGCCTGTCCCCCAACGACCAAAACCAGGAAATCTTCCAAAAACTGGTGGCCGGCCTGCAAAGCTGCGCCACCAGCCAAAACCTGATGTAACCAGCCTAAAGGCTACCTGAAAGCACCATAATGCCCGATAAGCAAACCCATTTCGGCTACCGCACCGTAAACGAAAGCGAAAAAGCCGCCAAAGTGGCCGGAGTATTCCATTCTGTCGCCAAAAAATACGACGTCATGAACGACGTGATGTCCGGCGGCCTGCACCGCGTGTGGAAACACTTCACCCTCACCACTGCCCGCGTGCCCAAAGGCGGTAAAGTGATCGACATTGCCGGCGGCACGGGCGACCTCTCGCGCGGTTGGGCCAAACGCGTGGGCAAAGACGGCGAAGTCTGGCTCACCGACATCAACTCCTCCATGCTCGGCGTGGGCCGCGACCGCCTGATCAACGAAGGCCTGCTCCTGCCCGTGGCCGTGTGCGATGCCGAAAAACTGCCCTTCCCGGATAACTATTTCAACCTCGTTTCCGTATCCTTCGGTCTGCGCAACATGACGCACAAAGACGCTGCCCTCAAAGAAATGCACCGCGTGCTCAAACCCGGCGGTACGTTGCTCGTACTGGAGTTTTCCAAAGTGGCCAAGATGCTCGCTCCGGCCTACAGCCTCTACTCCTTCAAGCTCCTGCCGCTCATAGGCAAACTCATCGCCAAAGATGCCGACAGCTATCAATATCTGGCCGAATCCATCCGCATGCATCCCGATCAGGAAACCCTCAAACAAATGATGCTCGATGCTGGTTTCGACAGCGTGGACTACCACAATATGAGCGCCGGCATCGTGGCTCTGCATAAGGGTGTGAAATTCTGATTGCCGCTCGCAGGTCGTAAAATAAAAGGCTACCTGAAAACGAAAAATATTTCAGGTAGCCTCTTGATACAAAATTCACTCAACAAACAATAAAAAATCCTGCATGGCTCATTCATACCATGCAGGATTAACTAATTCATTATTCTTTGGTGCCCAGAAGAAGACTCGAACTTCCACACCCGTGAGGATACCAGCACCTGAAGCTGGCGCGTCTACCAATTCCGCCACCTGGGCTTTGCTTTAATCGAACTTTGCGGTAAAGAGCATTGCTCTTTATGCAAGAAGAGCGCATTATAGCGCCAATTTCCCACTTGTCAACATAATATATGAAGAAGAAAACCTCGCTCCGCCTGCAAGACCCTTATCTGCAACGGGAAACGCAACGCTACGAACACCCCCTGCCCAGCCGTGAATGGATTACCGAAATGCTGGAAGACAGGGGCGTGCCGCTGAAAACCGAATCTTTAGCCATCCTGCTCGATATCGCCGAGCACGAAATGCCCTTTTTCGAACGCCGCCTGACTGCGATGGCGCGCGACGGGCAAATCCTGATTAACCGGCGCGGCATGGTATGTGCCGCCGAAAAACTCGCGCTGGTGAAATGCCGCGTTGAAGCGCATAAAGACGGCTTCGGCTTTGCCGTGCCGCTCACGCCCGACGGCCAGGGCGACTTCGTGCTGCCCGCCCGCCAGATGCGCGGCCTGATGCACGGCGACACGGTAACCGTGCGCCCGGCCGGCACCGATCGGCGCGGCCGCCGCGAAGGCCAAGTGCTCGATGTGATCGAACGCGCGCAGAAAACCGTTGTCGGTCGGCTCATGATAGAGCGCGGTATCGCCATGCTTTCTCCCGAAGACAGCCGCCTGCCCGACAGCATCCTGCTCGAACCCGATTCGGTGGGCAAGGCCAAGCCAGGCCAAGTGGTGGTGGCTCAAATCGATGCCTACCCCGACACACACCGCCCCGCCGTGGCCAGCGTGGTGGAAGTGTTGGGCAACTATGCCGACAGCGGCATGGAAATCGAAATTGCCGTGCGCCAGCACCACCTGCCCCACCAATTCTCCACCGCCTGCGAAAAAGCCGCCGCGAAAATTCCTTCCGCCGTGCGCAAAACCGACCTCAAAGGCCGTGAAGACCTGCGCGACCTACCACTGGTAACGATAGACGGCGAAAGCTCGCGCGATTTTGACGATGCCGTATATGCCGAAAAACAAGGCCGCAATTTCCGCCTGGTGGTGGCCATTGCCGATGTGAGCCACTATGTAAAGCCTCAAGACGCAATCGACGCCGATGCGCTGGATCGCGCCACCAGCGTGTATTTCCCGCGCCGCGTGATTCCCATGCTGCCCGAAAGCCTCTCCAACGGCATCTGCTCGCTCAATCCCGATGTAGACCGCCTGTGCATGGTGTGCGATATGGTGTTCACCTACGCCGGCAATCTTAAATCATACCGTTTCTACCCCGCCGTGATGCGCTCCCACGCCCGCCTCACCTACACCCAAGTGTGGGATTGGATTGAAAACGGCAGCGACAACCCGCTCAAGCCGCACATCGATACCCTCTACAAACTCTATCAAATTCTGCTCAAAAAACGCCACCAGCGCGGCGCGATGGAGTTTGAAACCACCGAAACCGAGATGATTTTCGACAAGCAGGGCAAAATCAAACGTATCGTGCCCGTGGTGCGCAACGAAGCCCACCGCCTGATCGAAGAATGCATGCTTGCCGCCAACGTGTGCGCTGCCGAATTCCTGCTGAAACACCAGCATCCCGCCCTATTCCGCAACCACTCTGGCCCCACCCCGGAAAAGCTCGCTACCCTGCGCGAGCAGCTCGGCCTGCTCGGCCTTACCCTCGGCGGCGGCGAACAGCCCACCCCGCTGGATTACGCCGCACTCTTCGCCCAAACTGCCGAGCGCCCCGACCGCGAGCTGATTCAAGTGATGCTCCTGCGCTCTATGCAGCAGGCCATGTACGAGCCGGATAACAGCGGCCACTTCGGCCTCGCCTACCCCGCCTACACCCACTTCACCTCCCCCATCCGCCGCTACCCCGACCTCCTGGTACACCGTGCCATCAAAGCCGTGCTTTCAGGTAGCCGCTACAACCCTGCCGAAAACTGGAGCGCACTGGGCATCCACAGTTCTCAATGCGAGCGTCGTGCCGATGAAGCCAGTCGCGACGTGGAAAACTGGCTCAAAACCTACTATATGCAAGATAAAGTGGGCGAAGTATTCAGCGGCACAGTCAGCGGCATGGCCGGCTTCGGCCTGTTCGTTACCCTCGACGACATCCACATTGAAGGCCTCGTCCACATCAGCGAATTGGGCGAAGACTACTTCAACTATCGCGCCGAAACCATGAGCATCGAAGGCGAACGCAGCGGCTTGCGCTTCAGCATGGGCGACAAAGTTGTGGTTCAGGTAGCCCGTGCCGACTTGGATACCCGCAAAATCGACCTCATGCTCATCAGCGGCGGCAGCCTGCCCGGCAAAGGCAACAAACCCGCAGCCAAAGGGAAAACCGCCACAGCAAAAGGCAGAACCCGCAGCCAAGCTCCCGCCGGCAAACCTGCTGCCAAAAGCAAGGCCAAAGCCCCCGCTGCTCCGGCTAAGAAAACCCGCAGCCGTAAAAACAGCCAGCCAGCTCAGGCCGCCCAGCCCCAAGCCAAACGCAAGCCCCGCACCCGCAAAAAAAGCGGCTGAACTTTAAAAGAGGCTACCTGAAAACAAACAGGCTACCTGAAAGTGGATTTCCACTTTCAGGTAGCCTTTTCTGCCTAATATAGCAAGCCAAATTAACCTTTAATACAAGGCGGTGAGCCGCATGCAGTACAGAAGTATGGCAAGGCAAACCCACGCGGTAGCGAAAGTTAAGTTGGTTTGCTTTAGATGAAACATTACTTCGGCAAAGCTGAGGCTACCTGAAAAAGACAAAACCCGTTTGCACAAGCAGACGGGTTTCATTTTTCAGGTAGCCTCAAATATTAGTGGCCATATCGAAGTACGGGCGGCTCATCCGCTTTCTTGCATCGCTGCAAGCCAGGCTCAAGCCAATATCGTTTTGCGGACAAGCTATCCGTACATTCAATCACGCCAGCACATTGGCCAGCAGGCTCTGCCCGAGGTAGCCGCCCTGCTCCGCACCGGGCAGGGTGAAGAAGTAACCGCCGCCAAAGGGGCTGATGTATTCTTCCAAAGGCTCGAAGTCGAGCAGTTTCTGCACAAAGATGAAGCCGTTGACGAGGTTGGCCTGGTAGCAAATAAAAAACTGCCCTACCACCAATACGGATAATACGGCCGATACATCATCCACTCCAACTCACGCCGCCGCTCGCGCCGCTCCAACATTTCCAGCTGCTGCCGATACACCAAATTCTCCCAAGCCATCCGATAACAAGCCTGAAAAGACGGCTCCGCAATCCGCCGCCTGTATTCACGCTGCAACTTAGGTTTCTCGGCATCCGCCACCCCCAAGTAATCCTCCTGCTGCAAAGCCAACAGCTCAGCCGTGCGCCGGTCGCACTGCGCCGCCAGTGCCACTGCCGTCTGTTTCATCTCCCGCTCTCTTGCCGCCTCATAGGCCGCACGCTGCTGCGGCGTCATCGCACAGCCAACCAGCAGCAGGCCGGCAAAGGCTATCTGAAAAAGTTTTGCCAACATCACTCTCTCCTTAACCCAATATTTAAGCAACAAATTAATCATACACCATTCCATACCGGCCACAAACCGCCCTGCCAAATTTTCAGGTAGCCTGCTCCGCCAATCCGTTATAATCCCACCCCTTACCATTTCATAAACACCCCAACACCATGTTTGCCCAAGCCCGCCAACACCTCCGCACCCCGCGCGACCTCCTGCGCTTCTGCACCAGCCGCTTCAACCAAGCCCGCCTCAGCTTCGGCCACGGCAGCGACAACGCCCACGACGAAGCCTCCTACCTCATCCTCCACACCCTGCACCTCCCGCTCGACACCCTCGAGCCCTATCTCGATGCCACTCTCCTGCCCGAAGAAATCGACGCCGTGCTCAGCCTGGCCGAACGCCGCGTCAACGAACGCCTTCCCATGGCCTACCTCACCCGCCAAGCCTGGCAAGGCGACTTCGAATTTTATGTAGACGAACGCGTACTCATCCCCCGCTCCTTCATCTACGAACAACTCGGCGAGCCCATCGCCCCGTGGACAGGCGACAGCAACCATATCCGCCGCGTGCTCGACCTCTGCACCGGCAGCGGCTGCCTCGCCATCCAAGCCGCCTGCCACTACCCCGAAGCCCAAGTCGACGCCGCCGACCTCAGCCCTGAGGCCTTGGAAGTGGCTGCCATCAACGTGGCCAACTACGGCCTAGAAGAGCGCGTCCGCCTGATTAAAAGCGACCTCTTCACCAACCTTTCCAGCACTTACAACCTCATTATCTCCAACCCACCCTACGTAAACGCCGAAAGCGTCGCCGCCCTGCCCGCCGAATACCTGCACGAACCCGAAATGGCACTCGGCAGCGGCGAAGACGGCCTCGACGCCACCCGCCAAATCCTCCAACACGCCCCCCGCTTCCTCAATCCACGCGGCGTATTGCTGGTGGAAATCGGCCACAATCGCGAAGCCCTCGAAGCCGCCTTCCCCCAGCTCCCCTTCTTCTGGCCCGAACAAAGCGACGGCGGCAGCAGCGTTTTCCTGCTCACCCGCGAGCAATTATTGGGCGAAGAGTAGGCAAAGCTGCCTGATCCCATCCGTTGCGAAAGGCTACCTGAAAGCTTCAATCCATTTTCAGGTAGCCTTTAATCATGCCCTATCATCCAACTTCTCCGCCATACCCCCGCATATAGCTAAAATACCCCACTTCATACATATAGCTGGCTATAAATATAAGGCTACCTGAAAACTTCAGGTAGCCTTTCCCCTCCCAACACGCATCGTTAAGCTGCCAAACGCAACGCCTCGCCCAAACCGGTGCGGCGGTGGTTTTTGCGTTGCACGGCGGCGGTGAGGGCGCTCATCTGGCCGGCGTAGCCGAAGCGGCGGCGGGCGCGGGTGATGGTGGTGTAAAGCAGGGTGCGGTCGAACAGGGCGGAGTCGGCCTCGTCGCCCAAGAGCCACACTTCCTGGTATTCCGAGCCTTGGCTTTTGTGCACGGTCATGGCGAAGGCGGTATCGTGCGCGGGCAGTCGGCTGAGCGATACGGTGCAGAAGCCGCCGGCATCGGGGAAAAACGCAGTCAGCCCGTCGCCGTGCGGCAGCACGATGCCGATGTCGCCGTTAAACACGTTCACGGCATAATCGTTTTCCGCCACCATCAGCACCTGCCCGGCAAACCAGCCCTGTTCCGCCGCCCTGCCCTGCGCGACCAGGAGCTTGCGGTATTCGCGGTTGAACTCTGCCGCCTGGCTGCGCCGCGCGGCCAGCACCACCAGCTGCTGCTGGGCGGCGAAGCAGGCCGCCGGATCGCCGCTGTTTACCGCCTGCCAATAGGCTTCGTGCTGTTTGGCAAAGTGCCGCGCCAAGGCGGCGGGGGTTTCAGGTAGCCTGAACAAGTCGTCGCTGAAACGGGCAAACGCGGCTTCGGCGGCGGCAGCCTCCCCGTTCACCACGGCCTGCGCCAATGCGCCCACGCCGCGCTGCGGGTCGAAACGGTGGCTGTATTCCAGCCGCGCCACATTACCGGCCAGGGGCGGCGGGTTATCCCGCACTTCAAACGGCACGCCTTCGGGCAGCCACTCGGCCAACTGGACAGCTTCTTCAGCCGTGAGCACGGTAGGCTGCGCCAGCACGGGCAACACAGCACCGATGCCCACCGGCGGCAGCTGGTTTTCATCTCCCAACAAAATCAGGCGGCCATGCTCGGGAATGGCGCACAATAATTGGTGCAGCAGCGGCAAATCCAGCATGGAAGCCTCGTCGGCCACCACAATATCGAAGGGCAGCGGCTGCTCGCGGTTAAATTTCGAACGGCCGACAACCGGGTTCAGCTTCAGCAAACGGTGGACAGTTTGTCCTTCCAATGCTGTCAAATGCTGCAACACCCGTTCGCTGCCCGCATCAAAACTGCCCAACGCGCGGTGCAGCGAACGGGTCATGTGGGCGGCGGCCTTGCCGGTGGGGGCGGTGAGCGCGATGCGCGGCATCTCGGCTGCATCGGCGCACAACAGCGCCAACAGCTTAGCCACCGTGGTGGTTTTGCCCGTGCCCGGCCCGCCGGTTACCAGCATCAGCGGCTGCAACACCGCCAGCGCGGCAGCCAACCGCTGCCCGTTATGCCCGGCATCGGGCAACCAATCGTGCAAACGCTGCCGCAGCCCGGCATTCTCAGGTAGCCTCACCCGGCTGCGAGCAATCCGCTGCAATTCGGCGGCCACGCTGCGCTCCAGCGCAAACAGCCTGCCGCCAAACAGCCGCCGCCCGCGCAACACCAAAGGCGTGAACGTGCCGCCGTCGCCCACCACCGGCGCGGCCTGCCGCAACGCCTCCGCCTCTTGCGGCGCGAGCGTGATGTAGCTGTGGCCGCCCTCTTGCGCGGCAAACAGTTCGTCCAACAGCGGCAACACTGGCTCGGCGGTCTGCGGTGCCAAACGCTGCAACACTTCGGCAGCGGCTTGGGCGGCGGGGTAACGGTATTCGGTCATAGCGGATTCTTTCAGGTAGCCTACAGGTGGACAGGCGGCCAATGGGTGGTAAAACCAAGCATGAATTATAGGCGTTGAACACATGCGTTCCAACCTTGAAATTGCTTGTATCGGGGTACGGATGTCCCCATGCACCAAAGAACAGATACTACACTTCAGACTACCTGAAAATCGTTTTGCCCTGCAAGAATACGGACTGGTACGCTCACGCCCCATTAGCTTGCTATTCTCATTCAAGATAATTTGGCTAAAGCCACGTTTCAGGTAACCTCCCATCCACTTATCAGACAAAATGTACACAAAATTAAAACTGTCGCATTCTTAAGGTAATCTTTATCTTTAATTTTCTTGCAATTTTTAGACATTCTGTGCATTATCATCTTAAAATCACACCAAGGAATTGACCAATTAACGCACAACCCCTCTACGACAAACTTTGGAACAGCCATATTGTCCACAAATCGGAAGCCTGTACCGTCCTCCTCTTGTCGACAGCCACCTCGTTCACAAAGCAACCAGCCCGCAGGCTTTTAAAGGCCTGAAAATAGCCGGACGCAAGCTGTGGCGCATCGACAGTGTGATCTCCACCGCCAACCACAACACGCCCACCGACTATTGGGACGAAGGCATTAAAGACCCAATTCCCAAACTGCAAGTGAACACTTTGGACAAAAACATCAAAGAAGGCTTGGTGGCCGTGGGCCAAATCACAATCGATTATTTGCAAGGCCAAAAATTCTCCCCCAAAGGCGCGGATTAGGACAAAGCTGTTGCCTACTGGCGCAAGCCGCAGGTAACGTGGGGCACGTCGCCCGAAATGGTGCTGGGCGTGGACGGCAAAGTGCCGAACCCCGCCGACGAAACCGACGCGGTGAAACGCGCGGGCATGGAACGCGCCTTGGAATACATGGGCTTGGCCGCCGGCACGCCGTTGAACGAAATCCCCGTGGAC
Source organism: Eikenella sp. NML120348 (assembly GCF_001648435.1). NCBI lineage: Bacteria > Pseudomonadati > Pseudomonadota > Betaproteobacteria > Neisseriales > Neisseriaceae > Eikenella > Eikenella sp. NML120348. Next base: position 616,923 of record NZ_LXSP01000001.1, read on the forward strand.
GTGGTGTTCATCGGCTCGTGCACCAACAGCCGCATCGAAGATTTGCGCGAAGCCGCCGCCGTGGCCAAAGGCCGCAAAAAGGCCGACAACGTGAACCGCGTGCTGGTCGTGCCCGGCTCCGGCTTGGTGAAAGAGCAGGCGGAAAAAGAAGGCTTGGACAAAATCTTCACCGACGCGGGCTTCGAATGGCGCGAACCCGGCTGCTCCATGTGTCTGGCCATGAACGCCGACCGCCTCGCGCCGAAAGAGCGCTGCGCCTCCACCTCTAACCGCAATTTTGAAGGACGGCAGGGCAACGGCGGCCGCACGCACCTCGTCAGCCCCGCGATGGCGGCGGCGGTGGTCGGGCATTTTGTGGACGTGCGCCAACTGGCTTGATGGCTTGAACTTCGCTCCGCTCCGCCGAAACTTCGTTTTAACTTCGTTGAAGCTGCGCTTTCAGGTAGCCTCTATCTGCCCACAAGCTACCTGAAAAAGTTAAAATACCCCCGTCTCAGGAACCCCAAACAATAGATTGAGCCATGAAAACCCTCCTCAAAACCACCCTCCTGCTCGCCGCCCTCTGCCCCGCCCTAGCTGCTGCCGAACCTATCGCCTCACCCACGCCGGAACAGTGCCGCACCGTGCTGAGCGAATTTGCCATGTTTGAAGCCTTCATCGCCGCCTGTCCGCGTATTGCCCGCGCCGAAATCGACACACGCACCCGCCTCAACAACGTTTACGAAGGCTTCGCCCGCTACGGCGAATGCGGCAAACAAATTGAAAGAGAACCGATCGCTTCCATGCTGCGCGAACACCCCGCTATCCGCCTGCTCGGCCAAGATGGAAAACGCCGTCCCAGCAGAGCCGAAACAGACGCCTTCTGCCGCCGCCACCGCCCCGATCTCACCCGCATCGTGCTCAAATACAACCCCGGCCACAACCGTTAAGTCGGCTCCAGATCTACAAAGACTACCTGAAAACGCCATCTTTGCGGAACCAAAGCCGGGCCTGCAAAACTAAAAAGCCGGTTTCAACGAAGCATAAAGTAAAATCCGATAAATTCCGGCTAAATCAGCCGTCATACCCGCCATTTTAGCCGATAATGAAACCGTACAAACCAATCGTGCATCTTTCAATTCTTCACATAAGGAGCTGAAAACATGAAACACTTTCTCATAATCGCCATCACCGCTATCGGCCTTTCCGCCTGTTCCAGCACTTGGCACGGCATAAAAGAAGACACCGCCAATAACATCGACCACACTCGCGAAGCCGTGCGCAAAGGCAGTAACGCTGTTGGCCGCGGCATTTCCCACGTGGGTGAGAAAATCGAAAACGCTACCGAATAAGCCCGCCACCCGGCAGATCCGAGCGCCTGCCGGCATTTAGTAAATAAACAATACAAACAGAAGGCTAAATTCTCAGATACCCTCCAAACAAACCACTGAAAATACCGCCATGAAAGCCTTCACCCAGCTCACCGGCCTCGTTGTCCCGCTCGACCGCAATAATGTGGACGCCGATGCCATCATCCCCAAACAATTCTCAAATCCATCAAACACAGCAGCTTCAGCTAAACTGTTTTGATGAATGGCATTATTTAAACTATGGCAAGCTCAGCATAAACAACAACCGCAAACACTACCTGCTCAACAGCCTCGACGAAATCAGGCTCACCCTGCAACACGCCGACCAAATCCGCACCTTTGAAGCACAGCGCCACCAAAGCCAACCCTGGCTGATTAACGGCTAAACCAAAGGCTACCTGAAACGAGCCATGCGAGCTTCTACGAACCTAAAACCTTTTTTCAAGTAGCCCCCATCCTTCCCAACCTAAATAGAGAACGTTATGAAACCAACACTCCTTCTCACCACCCTGTTGCCCCTCCTTGTCCTAAGCGCTCAAGCCGAGCCCATCAGCAACAAAGACCAAGCCGTAGCCCGCGTGTCTGCCTCCGTTGCCCGCCACCGGCTAACCAGTCTGAAGCCCGAATGTCTGTTGTTCATCACCACTGAAACTGCTAACAGCTACACTGTGGACGTGCACGAAAACCACAACGCCAGCTGCGGCGGCGACCCACACTCCGCCCCACGCCTGTTCGGCTACGAAGTAGACAAAGCCAGCGGCCGTATGCAAATTGACGACCCCGTGAGCGGCGAAACCCGCCCAATCGACTAAACCTTTGCAGGCTACCTGAAATCCGCTTTCCTTTTTCAGGTAGCCTTTATCCATGCACCCGTGACACCAAGCTCTTATCCCCCGATTCCCCCGCGCCCAGCTGCTCGGCCAACACTGCGAATGCGCCGCTCCGCGCGGCAGCGGCTGGGGCAGGCCGCATACCAGTGAACTACGTCTTCGCTCACAGCCCCTATCTGTTCTACGCCTATTACATCCTCATCAAGAACAAAATGCAGCGGCACGGTTACCGCACCGGCCTGGCGCGGTACAGCAAGAATTATCGCGGCAACACCCGCCCGTCATATTCCAACTTAGCCGAAAACCGTGGGCAGCCCGATTCACCCCGAGCACAATGATGATTATCTTGCCAAATGCGTGGAGAACTTGTGCGGCAAGGGTATAGTCATCCAAACAGCTGCTTAACGCTTAATCCACCCATTTTTAGCTTCGCAGAAACTCGCTTCGCTCATTTTCAGGTAGCCTCACATGAAAACATTAGCCGACCTTATCAATACCGCCGATCCCGCCTGGCCGCTGATTCAAGAGTGGCTTGCCGAAGCCGCCAATCCGGTGGAAATCCTGCCGCGCGACCCAGCCGCCGCAGAAGCCGAACTCGTGAAAACCCAAGTAACCACCCGTTCCGTGATGGGCGCGGTGGTATATGAAACCGGCGGCATCCTCATCAACCACGGCTGGCTGCGCATCCTAGGCTCGGGCAGCCCCCGCCTGCCGCGCGGCCTCGGCAGTTGGAATCTTGGCCGCACCCAAGCCGAACTCGCCGCACCCGCGCCCTATTATCTGATTGCAGACGATGCCGCCGGCGGCTACTTCGCCCCCAATGGCGGCGGATTGGACGGCACGCCCGGCAATGTGTTCTACCTCCCGCCCGACACCCTCGAATGGGAAGATTGCGAACTGGGCTACACCGACTTCCTCAACTGGGCATTTAGCGGCGATTTGGCCCTGTTCTACGAAAACGTGCGCTGGGCAGACTGGCAGGAAGAAGTCACCGCATTGGGCGGCGACAGCGTTTACCACTTCTTCCCGCCGCTGTGGACGGCAGAAGGCGCAGATATCGAACAAACCAGCCGCCGCGTTATCCCCATTGCCGAACACTACGCCGCCACGCTGGAAAACCAACGGCAGCTTACCGAGCATAGCTAAAGCACTTATTTCTCCAGTACCACGTTGGCTCACCTTGCCATACATGTATACTGTCTTCGGTTCACCGCTTTGTATGAAAAATAATTGCTTTATCCATATAATCCACACCTTCTACAAAACTGTCTGGAAACAGTTTCAGGCTTTCAGGTAGCCTCCCAACTATTTCAAACCACAAGGAAAACGAATGACTACCCTCCCGCCCTGCCCGCAATGCGAATCCGAATACACCTACGAAGACGGCGCCAACCTCGTTTGCCCAGAATGCGCCCACGAATGGTCGGCCCAGGCCGATGCCGCTGCCGAAGCAGACGACGCCCTCAGCGCAGTTGATGCCCACGGCACACCGCTGGCCAACGGCGACAGCGTGGTGCTGCTCAAAGACCTGAAAGTGAAAGGCAGCTCGCTGGTGCTCAAGCAAGGCACCAAAGTGAAAAACATCCGCCTCCAGGAAGGCGACCACGACATCGCCTGCAAAGTAAACGGCACCGCGTTCAACCTCAAATCCGAATTTGTGAAAAAGGCTTAGGCTGCCGAATAGCCAAAGGCTACCTGAAAAATTATTTTCAGGTAGCCTTTCTTAATCTATAAATTCCAAAAAGAAAAATATCCACCAACCTACCGGGCTTGCCACCCTTCTGCTGGCACAGCCGAACGGAGCGCGGTTTTTCGGGCGGGCTTGCATGTTTGAAGCGGCGCAGCCGCAAGTTGCGAGCCCGCCCGAAAAACCGTGCGGAGTGAGGGAAGTTTGGCGAAGCCAAACCTGTGCCCGCAGTCGCTTTTCTTTTGCTTCCTTTTCTTTGGCGAGGCAAAGAAAAGGAAGTGCCCCGCGCCGGCATGAGGCGCAAAGGTGAACAAAATACAAGCGGCGAAGGCTACCTGAAATTTTGCCAGTTGTTGAAAATCCATTCCACGACTGATAAATAAAATATCGTTTTTACCAAGTTTCGTAAGAGCCAAGAAATCTATTTTCAGGTAGCCTTCAATCCGCCCGCCGCCTTTGTGCTAAACTCGCCCGCATCTTTCCACCATTCTGATCTCCACCATCATGCCCGGCAACTCCTTCGGACAACTCTTCCGCATCACCACCTTCGGCGAAAGCCACGGCGCAGGCATCGGCTGCGTCATCGACGGCTGCCCGTCCGGCCTGCCGCTTGCCGAAGCCGACATCCAGCCCGACCTCGACCGCCGCCGCCCCGGTACTAGCCGCCATGTTACCCAGCGGCGCGAAGCCGACCAAGTGGAAATCCTCTCTGGCGTGTTTGAAGGGCGCACCACCGGCACACCCATTGCCCTCTTCATCCGCAACACCGACCAACGCAGCCGCGATTACGGCAACATCGCCCAACAATTCCGCCCCGGCCATGCCGACTACACCTATTGGCACAAATACGGCATCCGCGACTATCGCGGCGGCGGCAGGAGTTCTGCCCGCGAAACAGCTGCCCGCGTAGCTGCCGGTGCCGTGGCCAAAAAATGGCTACGCGAGCAGTTCGGCACCGAAATCGTCTGCTGGGTGAGCCAGGTGGGCGAACTTGGAATCGCATTTGAAGGCGAAGAATTTATCGGCCACAACCCCTTCTTTGCCGCCAACCAAAGCCAAATCGCCGCATTGGAAGCCTACATGGACTCCGTGCGCAAATCCTTGGACAGCGTGGGTGCGAAGCTGCATATTGAAGCGCGACACTTCCCCGTCGGCCTTGGCGAACCCGTATTTGACCGGCTGGACGCCGACATCGCCCACGCCCTGATGGGCATCAACGCCGTAAAAGCCGTATCCGTCGGCGACGGCTTCGACGTGGTGCGCCAACGTGGCAGCCGACACACCGACGAGCTCACGCCGCAAGGCTTCGCCAGCAACCATGCCGGCGGCATCCTCGGCGGCATTTCCACCGGCCAAACCATCCGCGCCGACTTCGCCGTGAAGCCCACCAGCTCCATCGCCACGCCGCGCCGCAGCATCGACATCCACGGCCAACCCGTGATGCTCGAAACCCACGGCCGCCACGACCCCTGCGTCGGCTTGCGCGCCGCCCCCATCGCCGAAGCCATGCTCGCCCTCGTGCTCGCCGACCACGCCCTGCGCCACCGCGCACAAAACGCCGACGTGCGCGTGATCACGCCCGATATCGCCAAACTGCAAAACGGTTGAAGGCTACCTGAAAAATAAACCCAGCCTTTTCAGGCAGCCCAACCCCGAGACCCATCATGCCCCGTATCCATGCCCTGCCCGACCACCTTGTGAACCAAATCGCCGCCGGCGAAGTGGTGGAACGCCCCGCCGCCGCGCTCAAAGAAATCATCGAAAACAGCATTGACGCCGGCGCCACCCGCATCCAAGTCGAGCTTGCCGGCGGCGGCATCCGCCTCATCCGCGTGGCCGACAACGGCAGCGGCATCCACGCCGACGACCTCCCGCTCGCCCTCTCCCGCCACGCCACCAGCAAAATCGCCTCGCTGCAAGATTTGGAACACGTGCACAGCATGGGTTTTCGCGGCGAAGGGCTGGCCAGCATCGCCTCCGTATCCCGCCTCACCCTCACCAGCCGCCAGGAAGGCAGCCCCGCCGCCCGCCAAGTGCGCGCCCGCGATGGGCAAATCGAGCCCGCCGCCGCTGCCGCCCATCCCGTGGGCACCAGCGTGGAAGTGGCCGACCTCTTCTTCAACACCCCCGCCCGGCGCAAATTCCTCAAATCCGAAAACACCGAATACGCCCACTGTGCCACCATATTCGACCGCCTCGCCCTGGCCAACCCGCACATTGCCTTCGAGCTCGTCCACAACGGCAAAACCACCGCCAAATACCCCGCCCAAAGCCAAAACGAGCGCATCGCTGCCGTGCTGGGCCCGGATTTTCAGGCTGCCTCCTTGCCCATCGACAGCGGCAACGGCATCCTCCGTTTGCACGGCCTCATTGCCAAACCCACCTTTGCCCAAGGCCGCAGCAGCCAGCAATACTGTTTTGTAAACAACCGCTTCGTGCGCGACAAAGTGATGCTGCACGCCGCCAAACAAGCCTACCGCGATGTGCTGCACCAGCAAATCACCCCCGCCTTCGTGCTGTTTCTCGAGCTGCCGCCCGAAATGGTGGACGTAAACGTGCACCCCACCAAAACCGAAATCCGCTTCCGCGACAGCCAGGCCGTACACCAGCTCGTATTCCACACCCTGAACAAAGCGCTGGCCGACACCCGTGCCGACCAAACCGACAGCGTGAGCAATGCCGGCAGCCTGCTGCAACACATCCACAGCCAAAGGCTACCTGAAAGCGAAAAAGGCGAGTTTTCAGGTAGCCCGAGCGCCCGCACTCCCGTTGCTTATAGCTCCGCCCGCGCCCCGCAGCAGCAACGCCTCACCCTGCAAGAGCGCCGAGCCGCCTGGCAAACCTATGCCGAACTCTACAAACCCAGTGGCAGCGAAGACCCCGAGCTTGCCGCCCTCGAGCAAAGCCGCTTCGCTCCAAGCGCAGAAGCCGCCCGGCTACCTGAAACCCATGCCGAAGAACATCCGCTCGGCTTCGCCATCGCCCAGCTGCTCGGCATTTATATCCTGGCTCAAGCCGAAAACAGCCTGCTCTTAATCGACATGCACGCCGCCGCCGAGCGCGTGAACTACGAAAAAATGAAAGCCCAGCGCCAAAACCACGGCAGCCTGCGCAGCCAGCAGCTGCTCATCCCCGTGAGCTTCGAAGCTAGCCACGAAGAAATAGCCGCTCTGGCCGAACATGCCGACTTGCTGCGCCAATACGGCCTAGACTGCTCCACCGTGGGTAGCCACACCATCGCCGTACGCGCCGTGCCACAAATGCTGGGCAAAGCCGATATTCCCGAGCTTGCCCGCAGCATGCTGCAAGAAGCCGCCCACACCGGCAGCATCCGCACTGTGGAAGAGCGCGAAAACCGCATCCTCAGCACCATGGCCTGCCACGGCTCCGTGCGCGCCGGCCGCCGCCTCACCCTGCCCGAAATGAACGCCCTACTGCGCGATATGGAAAACACCCCACGCAGCAACCAATGCAACCACGGCCGCCCCACCTGGGTAAAACTCACTCTCGCCGACCTCGACGCCCTGTTTCTGCGTGGCCAATAGGCAGGCAATACAGCCATTCTGGCAAGTGGTTTACCCAAAAAATTATGGCCGGCAATTTCAGATAGCCTTATCTGTAGGGAATTACTGCGTTATTTACACTTTTTTCGTTACTGGCAACTTTTGTTTCTGTTGAAATGGTTTTGAAGAATCTATCTATACATTATCAAAACCAGAGAGAATTTCTCGAATCCATCAATATTTCTTTCTTAATAATCTCATCTCGAACAACCGCTAAGTTTGCTCTTCAAGCAGAAGCCGAAAGTGTAAACGACACTGTTGGTTTCTACACCTCAGGTAGCCTATAACCACCTACAAACTCCAAAACAGAACATTTACTACAAATGCGCAGGAGTGCGCCCACCTCTACTGGCGCAGCCACAAATTTCGAACCTTCCAAAAAACCACGTGAAGTGAGAGAAGTCCGTGCAAAAAACCTGTAACCGCAGCCACCTTTCTTTTATACCCTTTAGCGAGCAAAAAAAAATGAAGTTCCCCCCCAAGAAAAAAAGTTTTTGCAAACTAAATATAGTGAATCAAGTTAAAATCTGGACATACATTACCCAACCTCAGTCCATGATACACTCAATTGAAATCAGATAAAAAGCCTTGGCATACTGGGGCAATACAAAGACATCAGCCAAGTATCCAAGCTTACGGCGTATTCCATTCAGCATTATTCACTATCTGAAATAACAAAATAATTCGATTGCAGTACCAAGTCTGTTCACTATACTTTGAAATCTTCCAACATCACGCACAAACAAAGACAGGCTCCCACAAAGAACGACCCTCTAAAGGTGCAAAATACCTCGACGAACCGGTAGCATTACTGAACTGCAAACCCATATACATTAATAAAACGGGTATCGACTACCTTTGGTAGAAGCTTGTAAAGAGCAGCTTGCCAGATAGGGCTCTCAGCGGTAAAAAATACAGGCGAGTTTCAATTGTTGCCAGACCCCTCAGCAAAAGTCTTATTTTATATATAGTTTATGGAGATACAATGGTTGGTATATTAGTTTGATAAGTAGTTTGAAGAATGTCTGCTCCCCTCTCAGATAGTCAAATCGGTATTGATAATGGATAATGCCCGTTTCTACCATTATGAAGGTTTTACGGAAAACATTTTGAAAAAGAGGAATGTTGTCTTGCCTTTGACTCCTTATATTCTCCCGAACTGAATCCTATTAAGAAAACCTGGAGATGTTTAAAAAATATTTACACAAAATTATTTCCTGATTTTGATTATTTTTATGGTGCTTTGGCATCCTATTTCTAACTTGATCTGCTATAATTTTACCCACTACAAGCGCCCAACGCCGCAAATAAATAAAAACCACACCTAATTCTGATGTGGTTTTTATTTATTAGCTGTGACCTATTCTTTCAGCTTCAGCCATCTATCACTCAACGTACCAGCTACCATTGAGCCATTTACGTTAAGTGCAGTACGACCCATATCGATGAGTGGTTCAATGGAAATCAACAATCCAACCAACTCCAGCGGTAGATTGAGAGTGGAAAGTACTACGATAGCGGCAAAGGTTGCCCCACCACCCACACCTGCGATACCGAACGAGGACATTGTCACCACGAATACTAAAGTAGCAATATAACTAACATTGAAGGGATCTACTCCCACAGTGGGGGCAATCATTACTGCCAACATGGCCGGATAAATGCCTGCACAGCCGTTTTGACCGATGGTAGCGCCGAAAGTGGCTGAGAAATTGGCTATGGCGGAGTTATTGCCCAGCTTGTCAGTTTGCGTTTCGATGTTCAATGGAATAGAGGCTGCACTAGAACGTGAGGTAAAAGCAAAAACTAAAGTTGACATAACTTTCTTAAAGTACCCTACCGGATTGATACCTGAGAAAGCCAATAAAGTACTATGCACAATAAACATCAGAAGCATTGCTAAATAAGATGCCACTATAAAACTACCCAAATTCAAAATATCTGTCCATTTTGAAGTGGCGGCTACCTTAATCATCAGCGCAAACACACCGTAGGGTGTTAAGCGGATAACAAAACGCACCAAACGGCTCACCAATTTGTTCAAAGTGTCTACCCCCTGCGCGATACGCTCACCCAACTCCTGATCTTCTTTACGCAGACTCAGTGTCGCCACCCCCAAAAATGCCGAGAAGATCACCGTGCTGATGATGGAAGTCGGATTCGCACCGGTGAGTTCAGCAAACGGATTTTTCGGAATAAATGACAGCAGCATAGCCGGCACAGTCAAGTTACTCACTTGATCCACACGTCCTATTACATTAGCCTGCGCTGCTACTTCGCGCTCGCCAGCAATCAAGCCTTCCGCTGTTAGGCCGAACACCTGTACCATCATGATACCGATAAAGGCAGCGATCGCCGTGGTAACCAGCAACACTGAAAGCACACTGAAGCTGATCTTACCTAAAGAACTGGCCTGATTCAGCCGCGTAATCGCTGACAAAATTGACACAAAAACCAAAGGCATCACAATCATTTGCAGCAACCGCACGTAACCGCCACCCACCAGATTAATCCAATCTAGTGCTGACGTAATCAAATCCGGGGTAGCCACCGATTGCAGCAGTGCGCCCAATCCCAAACCGAGCAGCAGGCCGATAAACACTGTCTGCCCCAATTTTCCTGTTTTCTTATACAAATAACCCAAAAAAACCAAGATCAATACAAACACTGCTAAGATAACGAACAACATTTCCCACTCCTTCAAATGAAACGTAATTACGAGTCCCAACTGGTAGAAATTATAAAGTATTATTAAAACTTTTAACCAAAATAAAATTTATAAACTATAAAGCATTATCAATAGTATAGACTGATTCATACAGCCCATATTGTTTTACAACAATAGGAAAAACTGAAAATCATTTAAACCAAAATGAAAGTTGCTTCTAGTAAGATAAAAGTAAACAATACAATAATTCTCTACATCCGTAACTATACCTATCGGCAAATAAAAAGGCTACCTAAAAAACAGCCTTTTATTTTAAGCTGAAACTTTTCAGGTAGCCTCTTAACGCTACTAAACCGAATTATGCCAAGCCTTTGGCTTTCAGCACTTCCAGCATGGTGCTGCCCAATTCGGCCGGGCTGCGGGTGTAGGCCACGCCGGCTTTTTCGAAGGCGCGGAATTTCTCTTCCGCCGTGCCTTTGCCGCCGGAAATGATGGCACCGGCATGGCCCATGCGTTTGCCTTTGGGCGCGGTGACGCCGGCAATGTAGCCCACCACCGGTTTGGACACGTTCGACTGAATGAACTCGGCCGCTTCTTCTTCGGCCGTGCCGCCGATTTCGCCAATCAGGATGATAGCTTCGGTTTGCGGGTCGGCTTCAAACAGTTTCAGCGCGTCGATTTGGTTCATGCCCGGAATCGGGTCACCGCCGATGCCGATGCAGGTGGATTGGCCGAGGCCGAGCCTGGTGGTTTGCGCCACGGCTTCATAAGTGAGCGTGCCGGAGCGGGAGATGATGCCGATTTTGCCGGGCTGGTGGATGTGGCCGGGCATGATGCCGATTTTGCATTCGCCGGGGGTAATCACGCCGGGGCAGTTCGGGCCCACCAGGCGGGTGCCGTTGCCGTTGGTTTCGAGATAACGTTTGGCTTTGAGCATGTCCAGCGTGGGCACGCCTTCGGTAATCACCACCACCAGTTTCACGCCGGAATCCACGGCTTCCACGATGGAATCGAGCACGAAGGGCGCGGGCACATAAATCACAGAGGCATCGGCACCGGTTTCCCGCACGGCTTCGTTCATGGTGTTGAACACGGGCAGGCCCAGATGGGTTTGGCCGCCTTTGCCGGGGGTAACGCCGCCCACCACTTTGGTGCCGTAGGCAATCGCTTGTTCGGAGTGGAAAGTACCGTTCTTACCGGTAAAACCCTGTACCAATACTTTGGTGTCTTTATTAATCAATACGCTCATTCTGTTCTCCTTAGGCGTTTACGGCGGCAACAATTTTCTCGGCGGCGTCGTTCAGGCCGTCGGCGGAAGTGAGTTTCAGGCCGGATTCGTTCAGAATCTTCGCGCCCAATTCAGCGTTGTTGCCTTCGAGGCGCACCACCACGGGCACGGTTACGTTCACTTCTTTCACGGCGGCCACAATGGCTTCGGCAATCATATCGCAGCGCACGATACCGCCGAAAATGTTGATCAGCACGCCTTTCACGGATTTGTCTTCCAAAATCAGCTTGAAGGCTTCCACCACGCGTTCTTTGGTGGCGCCGCCGCCCACGTCGAGGAAGTTGGCCGGCTGGCCGCCTTTGAGCTTGATGATGTCCATGGTGGCCATCGCCAAGCCGGCACCGTTCACCATACAGCCGATATTACCTTCCAGCGCCACATAGTTCAGCTCAAATTCGGAAGCTTTCAGCTCGCGCTCGTTTTCTTGCGATTTGTCGCGTAGCTCGGCGATTTTCGGCAGGCGGTACAGAGCATTGCCGTCGATGCCAACTTTCGCGTCCACGCAGGCCAGGCTGCCGTCTTCGCGCACGCTCAGCGGGTTGATTTCAAACAAGGCGAAATCGTTTTCGATGAAGGCTTGGTAGGCGCCGGTCATCAGTTTCACAAACTGGCCGACTTGTTTGTCTTTCAAGCCCAGCTTGAAGGCCACCTCGCGGGCTTGGCAGGGCTGCAGGCCCACCAGCGGGTCCACCACGGTTTTGAAGATTTTTTCCGGGGTTTCCTCGGCCACCTTTTCAATTTCCACACCGCCTTCGGTGGAAGCCATAAACACCACGCGGCGCGCGGCACGGTCTACCACCGCGCCTAAATAGAGCTCGGTTTGCACCGGATACATATCTTCACACACCAACACGCTGTTTACCGGCTGGCCGTTGGCATCGGTTTGATAAGTAACCAGATTTTTACCAATCAGGCTTTCAGCCACCTGTTTGGCCTCATCGCGGCTTTTCACCACTTTCACGCCGCCTGCCTTACCGCGCCCACCGGCGTGCACTTGGGCTTTAATCACAGCAAATTTGCCGCCCAATTTATCGAATGCGGCGGCAGCTTCTTCGCCGTTGGCGGCCAAAATCCCGCCCTGAACCGGCAAACCATAGCCCGCAAGCAGCTCTTTTGCTTGATATTCATGTAGATTCATCAAAGTTCCCTCAGTTAGGTTAAACACAGTTTGCCACCGAGAAAGCAGCAAGGCTCGAATTCAAGACCAGCTTTGATAATGCAGGGCGCAGTATAGACGAAACCCGCAGGCAACATCAGCGCAATTTGGTTAGAACAAGTAAATGGGAGATGCATAAACGGCAGTATGGCTACGGCTATGGCCTAGCTACTGTGGGCGTAGAACGCAAAGATACTGCATAGACGAAGCAGTTTTTCAGGTAGCCTTTCCCTGTGCCCCCAGGCTATCTGAAACCGCCCGTCTACCTGAAAGAACATGTAAAAAGCTTCCGCCGCAGCAAACGGTTTTGATAAAATGCAGCACCTTTTTAGCAATCCATCTTCCCAATGCAAACCAAACCCCATGGTAAAGGCCTTTCCGGCTTTATATTCGGCCTACTGCTTGCCACCCTCATCATCGGCGTGGTTTTATATTTCCTCAACAACACGCCCTCCGGCATCAAACAGCCTGAAGCGCCGAAAACCGAAATCCAACCCGAAATCCTCACCCCGCGCCAAGAACACCAGCCAGAACATCGCCCGAGCGACACCACCGCCGGCTCCGACAGCGGCCACTATACCCTGCCTCCTGGCGACATCACCGACAAACCACCCGTGGCTGCCTCCGTGCCGCAGCAGGCCAGCATGCCTGCACAGCGCCAGGAAGAGAAACCCGCGCAGGAAGATAAGCCCGTACAAACCAAACCGCGCGAACCACAGCGCAAACCCGAACCGGAAGCCAAGCCCACGCCTGAACAGATTTTGGAAAGCGGCAATGTGGAGCGTGCCCGTGAGCAAGCCCGCCGCCAGCGGCGTGAAGCCGAGGCAAAAGCTGCCGAGCAGCGTGCCCAACGCAATGCCGAAGCGCACAGTGGCGGCAACGGCCGCTACATCGTGCAGATGGGCTCCTACAACAACCCGGAAGCTGCCGACACCCAACGCGCCAAACTCGCCATGCTCGGTGTGAACGCCCGCGTGGCCAGCAGCAAGCGTAGCGACGGCCAAACCGTTTACCGTATCCAAAGCAGCCGCCTCAGCCGTGCCGAAGCCCAAGCCCTCAGCGACAAACTGCGTGGTAACGGCATCGACACCCTCACCCGCCAAGCCGACTGATCAGCACTTCATCAACCCCATATTAACGAAGGATTAAAATGAAACTGAAAGCCCTACTTCTCTCTGCACTCGCCATATTTACCGTTACCGCCGCCCAAGCCAAAGCCGTGGAAGACACGGACTACATAGTACGCAGCAACGTGATCAAACCCGTGCAGCCCAATAAAATCGAAGTAACCGAATTCTTCGGCTATTTCTGTATCCATTGCCAACACCTTGAAGCAACTATCGAACAGCAAAGCAGACGCTTCGCCTCCGACACCGTATTGCGTCAAGAGCACGTAGTATGGCAGCCAGCCCACCAAACCCTCGCCCGCCTGGCGGCTGCCGTGAAATCCACCAGCCTTTCCCGTCAGGCCAACCAGGCCATTTTCAAAGCACTGATGGACGGCACCGTAACCGACGAAACCGGCCTGAAAGCCTGGATTCAGCAGCAGCCATACGGCAGCCGCCTGCTCGCCGCCTATAACAGCCCGCAGGCCGCCGCCGCCGCCCAAACCATGCAGCAAAACACCATCACCTACAACATCACCAAAACCCCGGTTATCGTAGTGGGCGGAAAATACGAGCTGACCAACTCCCAAAACATGGCTGTGTTGCAAGAGCTGATTGAAAAAGTACGTGCCGAACGCAACATGCCTGCCCCCGCCCCGCGCACCTTGGTACGCAGCCGCGGCGCAACCATCGCCGGCCAGGCCAACCGCTAATGCGGCACAAAGATTTTCAGGTAGCCCGTACTCCAATACAGGCTACCTGAAAAGCATTCATCCCATGTTTTTAAGAGTTTAACCAATGAGCCTGCTCCTCGCCTTCAAAGCCCTCATTCTCGGCATCATCGAAGGCCTCACTGAATTCCTGCCCATTTCCAGCACCGGCCACCTGATTGTAGCCGGCAGCCTCATCGGCTTCGATGCCGAAAGCCACGCCGTATTCCACATCGCCATCCAGCTCGGCGCCATCCTTGCTGTGGTGTATGAGTACCGTACCCGCTTCACCCATGTGCTCACCCATATCGGCAAAGACCGGCTTGCCAACCGCTTCGTACTCAACCTGGCCATCGCCTTCATCCCTGCCGCTGCCATCGGCCTGCTACTCAACGACTTCATCGAAAAAGTGCTGTTCAACCCCGTGAGCGTAGCTGCGGCGCTGGTGGTGGGCGGCTTTTTGATTTTGTGGATTGAAAAACGGCAAAGCCGCGTACCGCCGAAAGTGCGCAGCGTGGACGATATGCGCCCGCGCGATGCGCTTGCCGTGGGCCTATTCCAAATTTTAGCGCTGATTCCCGGCACTTCCCGCTCCGGCAGTACCATCATGGGCGGCATGGTGTGGGGGCTCGACCGCAAAACCGCCACCGAATTTTCCTTCTTCCTCGCCGTGCCGATTATGGTGGCCGCCTCCGGCTACAGCATCCTGAAGCACCTCAGCGCATTCAGCGCACAGGATTTCGGCCTCATCGCCCTCGGCTTTGCTGCTGCCTTCGCTTCCGGCCTCATCGCCGTAAAAGCCCTGCTATGCTTTGTTTCCAGCAAAAACTTCGTGCCCTTTGCCTACTACCGCATCATCTTCGGCGGCATCATCCTGCTCACCTGGCTGTGCGGCTGGGTGAATTGGTAGAATATCCAATCAGGCAAGGTTACCTGAAACGGGCAAATTTATCTTTATCAGGTAGCCTCAACCCAAAAACAATAAAGGCTACCTGAAACAAATAACGTAAGTTAAAGCAAAGCTAAAACGGCAACGCTATTTTTCAGGTAGCCTCCGCACCAAGGCTGCCGACCACACTAACCATGAAATACAAATCCATTCTCTTCGGCCTGGCCACCCTCCTCGCCATCCTGTTCGGCCTGTCCTCCTGCGCCAAGCAAGCCTTTTACTATCCCGACCATGCCGACTACGGCTCGCCCGCCCAATCCGGCCTGCCCTACGAAAACGTCTCCTTCCAAAGCGCCGACGGCACACGCCTGCACGGCTGGTTTGTGCCCGCACGCGGCGTGGCCGATGCCAAGCAAGCCCGTGCCACCATCATCCACTTCCACGGCAACGCGCAAAACCTCACCGCCCACTGGCAGGCCGTGAAATGGCTGCCCGAACACGGCTACAACGTTTTCCTGTTCGACTATCGCGGCTACGGCCAATCTGAAGGCGAGCCCAGCCCCGAAGGCCTGTTTGCCGACAGCAACGCCGCGCTGGATTATGTGCGCAGCCGCCCCGATGTAAACCCCGAGCGCCTGCTCGTGTTCGGCCAGAGCCTAGGCGGCACCAACGTCATTGCCGTGGTGGGTGCAGGCAACAAAGCCGGCGTGCGCGCCGTGGCCATCGAATCCACCTTCTCTTCTTATTCCAGCATCGCCAACGACAAACTCCCCGGCGCCGGCATCCTGGTGGGCAACCGCTACAGTGCCCGCCGCTTCGTGGCGCAAATCAGCCCCATCCCCCTGCTGCTGATGCACGGCACCGCCGACCAAGTCATCCCCGCCAAACACTCGCAAATCCTATTCGAGCTCGCCCAAGAGCCCAAACAGCTGATCCTCATCCCCAACGGCACCCACCTCGGCCTCTCCGGCCTGGGCGGCTATGAAACGCAGCTGCTGGATTTCTTCAACCGGCACAGCGAATAAAGATTACCTGACATCCCGTAGTTTAATTAATCAAACATCCTTTCTTTGCATTAAGTTACAACCAATCTACATGCAGGCTCAGTGAAATCACGCACAGAATATTTGTCATCAATAGTTGCAGCTGTGCTCTCTGCTGGCGCAGCCGAATGAAACACGGTTTTTCGGGAAACAAGAGCTTGCATGCCCGAAGCGGCGTAGCCGCAAGTTGCGAGTCCGCCCGAAAAACCGTGTTTAGTGAGGGAAGTTTGGCGAAGCCAAACCTGCGCCCGCAGTCGCCTTTCTTTGCTTCCTTTCTTTGGCTTCGCCAAAGAAAGGAAGTGCCCTGCGCCGGCATGAGGCGCAAGGGTGAACAGGATGCAGATGGAGAAGGCTACCTGAAAACATCTATTTCCCACTCTTCCCCACTTTTCAGGTAGCCCTTGCTACCGAAATCAGCGTAAAATTGCCCCGGCATTACCCTTTCCATTTAATTATTCCACCCGTTACCCGTTAATTGTTCCACCCGATAAAAAAGGAAGACACCCATGTTCCGGCACGTTGAGTTCTACCCCGGCGATCCCATCCTTGGCCTGATGGAAAAATACAACCAAGACCCGCGCAGCGAAAAGGTAAACCTCAGCGTGGGCGTTTATTACGACGGCGAAGGCCGTCTGCCCGTGCTCGAGTGCGTAAAAACCGTTGAACGTGCTCTCGCCGACAGCCCGCGCCCGCGCGGCTATCTGCCCATGGAAGGCCTAGCCGCCTACCGCAGCGCCTGCCAAACCCTGCTGTTCGGCGCAGACAGCCCCGCCGTGCAAGAAGGCCGCATCGCCACTATCCAATCGCTCGGCGGCTCCGGCGCGCTGCGCGTGGGTGCCGATTTTATCCACGCCTGGTTTCCGCAGGCCAAGTGCTACGTGAGCAACCCCACCTGGGGCAACCACATCGGCATTTTTGAAGGCGCCGGCTTCGAGGTGGGCAAATACCCTTACTACGACCCCGCCACCATCGGCGTGAAATTCGAAGAAATGAAAGCCTTCTTCCGCACGCTCAAGCAACACGACGTGGTGGTGCTGCACCCCTGCTGCCACAACCCCACCGGCGTGGACTTGAGCCGCAGCCAATGGGACGAAATCCTGCAAATCGTGAAAGAAGCCGGCCTCATCCCCTTTATGGATATCGCCTACCAAGGCTTCGCCGAAGACCTGGAAAACGACGTTTACGCCATCCGCCGCGCCGCCGAACTCGGCCTGCCCGCCTTCGTGAGCAACTCCTTCTCCAAAAACCTCTCGCTCTACGGCGAACGCGTGGGCGGCCTCTCCGTGGTGTGCCCCAGCGCCGAAGAAGCCAAGCTCGTGCTCGGCCAGCTTAAATTCACCGTGCGCCGCATCTACTCCAGCCCCCCTTCCCACGGCGGCTTCGTGGTGGACGGCGTGTTGAACGACGAAACCCTGTTCAAACAATGGGAAGGCGAAGTATACGAAATGCGCGACCGCATCCGCGCCATGCGCCAGAAGCTACAGGACGTGCTCAGCACCAAAGTGCCCGGCCGCGATTTCAGCTATTTCACCAAACAGCGCGGCATGTTCAGCTTCACCGGCCTTTCGCCCGAACAGGTGGAACGCCTGCAAAGCGAGTTTGCCGTTTATATGGTGGGCAACGGCCGCATGTGCGTGGCCGGCTTGAACGAGAAGAATATCGACTACGTGGCCAACGCCTTTGCCGAAGTGTTGAAATAAACACAGGCAGGCTTGGATAAGAAGGCTACCTGAAAACGGTGCACACCGAGTTTCAGGTAGCCTTTTTCCCAACTGCCCAGTCTAACAGAGTGCGTAAATTGGGTTAGCCGCAAGCGTAACCCAACAAATAAAGTGTGGAATGTTGGGTTTCCCAAACCAACCTACGCGCTCTACACTTCAACGCAGTTCAACCATCACACAAACTCAAAGCGCACATTCTCATACAGCGCGAAATGCTGCGGGTTCAGCCCCGCCATCGCCACCACACTTCCGCCCCTTGCTGCAATCTACCCCAATCTTCCACCCACACTGCGGCCAGCTGCACGCGCCATCCCTGCCGCACCAGCCGCCAGATCACTTCCTGCAAATGCAGGGTTTCCCGCATGGGCGAACGTTCCAACATCTCCAGCGATGTAATTTCCGGCTCGCGAAAACCGTATTCGGCAAACGCACCGTCGCTATAACCCGTTGGCTGGCTGGAAGCAGATACCGTTGCCGTTTTGGCAAAACAAATCGTCCGGGCAATCCGTGCTGAGTAATACGGTAAAGCACATAGTCAACCTTTCTGATGAAAAATGGGCGTATGATAGCCGAAATTGTAAACACCAACTGCTTTCAAGTAGCCTCAAGCTGCCCAAAGGCTACCTGAAAAAGAAACTTCAACGAAGTTAAAAATATCGCAACGCTTTTCAACCAACAATCCGCCCCGAAAGCCCTGCCATGCCCGCCATCCGCGCGGCATCCGCAAAGAAACCTTCGCCGCCGTGCAGTGGCTCAAAGACATTGCTCCTTCCGTCGAGCTGCGCCGCTGGTACCATGCCGCGCCGCAAGAGCGTTTCCCCGAATTTGCCGCCCGCTATACCGAAGAGCTGCAAAGCGGCAGCGCCCATGTCGCGCTACTGGCGTTAAAAAAGCAGCTTGCCTCCGCGCCGGATACCGTGTTGCTCACCGCCGTACGCTGCCCGCAGCAGAGCCATCTTTCCGTGTTGGCCGAGGTGCTGGGTTGGGAAAAGGTGGATTGGGGTGATGGTGCTTCTGGCGTTTGAGCTGTTTCATAGTGGATTAAAATAAGAATGAGACAAGGCGGCGAGCCGCAGACAGTACAAACAGTACGGCAAGGCGAGCCAACGCAGTAGCATTCTTATTTTAATCCACTATAACTGCGTTGAAGCTGCGCTTTCAGGTAGCCTCAAACGCCGCATTCTCGGTAAAATAGAGCTTTCAGCCCACTCAACCACGCACAGCATGAATATTTTCGATACCGCCTTGCCCGATGTGAAAATCATCGAATCCGAAGCCCACGGCGACGAGCGCGGCTTCTTTATGGAAACCTTCCGCGACAACTGGTTTCGCGAGCACATCGGCCACCACACTTTCGTGCAGGAAAACCACTCCCGCTCCGAGCATGGCGTGCTGCGCGGCCTGCACTATCAAACCGTTTGCCCGCAAGGCAAGCTGGTGCGCGTGGTGTCGGGTAGCGTGTTCGACGTGGCCGTGGATTTGCGCCGCTCCTCGCCCACTTTCGGCCATTGGGTGGGCGCAGTGCTTTCTGCCGAAAACCGCTATCAAATGTGGATTCCGCCCGGCTTCGCCCACGGCTTCTACACCACCGACAGCCACGCCGACATCGTGTATAAATGCACCAATTACTACCAGCCCGCCCACGAACACACCCTGTTCTGGCACGACCCCGCCGTGGGCATCGACTGGCCGCTGGCCGCCCCGCCACTGCTTTCCGGCAAAGATGCCGCCGGCAGCCTGCTGGCACAGGCTGTATTATTCGATTAAAGGCTACCTGAAACCATGAAACTCATCATCCTCGACCGCGACGGCGTGCTCAACCAAGACCGCGACGACTTTGTAAAATCCGAAGACGAATGGATTCCCCTGCCCGGCAGCATGGATGCCGTGGCCCTGTTTAAGCAGGCCGACTACACCGTCGTAATCGCCACCAACCAATCCGGCATCGGCCGCCGCTATTTTTCCATGCAAGACCTCAACGAAATGCACGAAAAAATGCACCGCCTGGCCAACGAAGCCGGCGGCAGTATCGACGGCATCTGGTTTTGCCCGCACACCGATGCCGACCACTGCTCCTGCCGCAAGCCCAAGCCTGGCATGGTGGAAGACATCCTCAACCGTTTCAACACCGACGCGCGCGGTGTCTACCTCGTGGGAGACAGCCTGCGCGATTTGCAGGCCATCGACGCCGTGGGCGGCCTGCCCGTGCTCGTGCTCACCGGTAAAGGCAAGAAAACCCTCGCCGCCGGCGGGCTACCTGAAAACACTCAGGTGTTCGACGATCTGCTTTCCTTCGCCTACTACCTCACTATCCAAACCGGCGACGAACAGGAGGCCTAATGTTCTCACTCTGGATACGCAACCTTGCTTACTGGCTGCTGATGGCCATCATCACGCCGCCCCTGTTCATCTTGATGCTGCTTACCGCCCCCATCCCACGCGCCCTCCACACTCTCGCCACCCGCTGGGCGCTGATGCTGATGTGGCTCTTGGAAAACATCGTCGGCCTCAAATACCGCGTGGGAGGCGCAGAAAACATTCCCGAAGGCCCCGCCATTATCTGCTGCAAACACCAATCCGGCTGGGAAACGCTGGCCACGCAGAAAATCTTCCCGCCACAAGTCTTCGTGGCCAAGCGCGAGCTGTTCCGTATCCCCTTCTTCGGCTGGGGGCTCAAGCTCGCCGGCACCATCGGCATCGACCGTCGCAATCCCGGCAAAGCCTCCGCCCAAATCATCGAGCAAGGCAGCAAACGCAAAGCGCAAGGCTATTGGATCACCATTTTCCCCGAAGGCACGCGCATGCCGCCCGGCAGCAGAGGCCGCTATAAGAGTGGCGCCGCCCGCACTGCCCAGCTGCTGGAAATGGACATCGTGCCCGTTGCCCTCAACAGCGGCGAATTTTGGCCGAAAAACTCTTTCCTCAAACATCCCGGTGAAATCAGCGTCATCATTTGCCCGCCGATTAAACACGATTCCGGCAGCATTACCGAGCTCACCGCCGCCATTGAAGAAGCCATCGAAAGCCAAATGCCCCACATCACCGGCCTCGGCCCCTGCTACGGCGGTACCAAACCGAGCGGTGCACAAAAAGGCAGCACAACATGAAGCCGAAGATGGACGGCGATACCATCGGGGCCATCGTCTTCGCCCTGGCCTCCCTTCTCTTCGTGTGGCGTTATCTTGCCACCGATTTGCGACACAGCGAAATCCGACCCGTCTGGCGGCAGCTCATCATCGGCGGCGGCATTACCGTCATCATTGCCAGCCTGCTGTATTATTTGGGTATTTTCGGCTAAAACCGCCCTTGGATAAGTTTTCAGGTAGCCTTGAAGGGCTACCTGAAAATATTTCCGTATACTCTACGGCAGGCTACACTTTGCGCTCACAAGCAGCAAAAGGCCATAGCAAGCCGAATTGACTTTCGATACCAGGCGGTGAGCCGCAGACAATACAGAAGTACGGCAAGGCGAACCAACGCAATAGCGAAAGTTAAGTTGGTTTGCTATAGCTGAAGCCCGCCTACTGCGTTTTTAACTGCACTTTAGCTTCGCAGAAACTCGCTACTCCGTTGAAGCTCACGCTTTCAGGTAGCCTATCCCATGCCTGCCGATTACAATAGCCTTTTCCCCTGACAACAAAACACCAGCCCGCCATGAACCCACACCTATCCCAACTCCAGCCCTATCCCTTCGCCCGCCTGCGCGAAGCAATGCAAGGCGTGAGCGCGCCCGAGGGCGTTGTACCCGTGCCGCTGCAAATCGGCGAGCCCAAACACCCCGCTCCCGCCGTGATCACCAATGCGCTCACCGCCGCCCTGCCGCGCCTCGATGCCTATCCGCAAACCGCCGGCCTGCCCGAACTGCGCCGGGCCTGTGCCGGCTTCCTGCAACGCCGCTACGGCCTCACGCTCGATCCGGACAGCGAAATCCTGCCCGTATTGGGCAGCCGAGAAGCCCTGTTTTCCTTCGTACAGGCGGCGCTGGGCGGCAACGAGCAGGAAAAGCCCGTGGTGGTGTGCCCCAATCCGTTTTATCAGATTTACGAAGGCGCCGCGCTCCTGGCCGGGGCGGAAACTGCGTTTGCCAACTGCCGCGCCCCGCTCTTCAAGCCCGATTGGGGCAGCATTCCCGAAGTCGTGTGGCAGCGCGTGAAACTGGTGTTCGTTTGCTCGCCGCACAACCCCTGCGGCAGCGTGATGCAGAAAGCCGACTGGGCAGAACTCTTTGAATTGCAAAACCGTTACGGCTTCATCATCGCTGCCGACGAATGCTATTCCGAAATCTATTTCGAAGGCGAACCGCCCATCGGCTGCCTGCAAGCCGCTGCCGAATTGGGGCGCGGTTTCGACAACCTGGTGATGTTCACCAGCCTCTCCAAACGCTCCAACGTGCCTGGCCTGCGCTCCGGCTTTGTGGCCGGCGATGTCGCGCTGCTAAAAGATTTCCTGCTCTACCGCACCTACCACGGCAGCGCCATGGGCATTCCCGTGCAGATGGCCAGTATCGCCGCCTGGAACGATGAAACGCATGTGCTGGAAAACCGACGCCTGTATCAGGAAAAATTCGCCCGTGTGCTGCCGATTCTGGCACAAGGTTTTGAGGTAACGCAGCCGGACGCCTCGTTCTATATTTGGCTGCAAGCGCCCGACAGAGACGATTTGGCCTTCGCCCGCATCTTGTGGCGAGAAGCTGCCATCCAAGTGTTGCCCGGCCGTTTTCTGGCGCGCGACACCGCGCAAGGCAACCCCGGCGCCGGCTATGTTCGTATTGCCCTAGTCGCCCCCGTGGCCGACTGCGTGGCCGCGGCGGAGAAGATTGTGGAAATCCGACAGTGTTGTTATCCACAGCATAAAGAGGCTACCTGAAAACCGTCCCTGCCATTAGCAACAAACTTTATCAACATAAATATAAAATGTAGACAAATAAGGATGCGGCTCGCTACGCTTGCCTTACCCTGCCGCGTCATCCATTCTTTGAGTTTTATAAAAAATCGCCCTTGGCCATCTCTATGACACAAGGGAATCTTTGCTTACATCAACATAGGCTAACCGTCAAGAACTCACCTAATATACTGTTCAGATTAGGTTTTACAGATTACCCCGCTGCTGTGGAATAATATAGAGGCTACCTGAAATTTTAGCTTCACAAAAACCAGCGTTGCTCGTTCTCAGGTAGCCTTATCAATTAATAGTGGAATTCCTGAAACCTATTTGGGAAAACAAACCAAAGCCCAGCAGCCTCAAGAATCCCACCATAATAAAATAAAGCCCAGCAAATAAATGCAAGGCTTTATTTTATTTTTGTATCAAACTACCAAATTATTTGGCAGCACTGGTAGCTGCTTCAGAAGCCATCATAGCGGTTTCAGAAGCCATCATAGCAGCTTCAGAAGCCATTGCGGTTTCAGAAGCCATCATAGCAGTTTCAGAAGCCATTGCGGTTTCAGAAGCCATCATAGCAGCTTCAGAAGCCATTGCAGGTTCAGAAGCAGCAGGAGCCGGGGCTTCACCACCACAAGCAGCTAGGAACAAAGACATCAGGGCAGCGGCCAATAAAGATTTTTTCATGTTGAATTACCTCTAACAAAGTTCAAGTTATAACTTAAAAATTCCCTATCTGCAGACCTCTAGCCGTCTCACAGATAAATTCCAATCAAGAATTACCGCGTATTATCCGCTGTTTGATGCCAGCTGGCAATTAAACTGCCTACTCTATTTGCCGCACGCAAGCATCTGCTGCCAAAATTCTTCTCGTCCAACGCGCCGCACAAGCTGTATACTAATTAACGTATGCTATTCTGATAATAAGAATGCTCTAATCTTAACTAAGTAAAAATAATATATTTTTCATGCCAATACTAGTCAAAGCAACCCTCTAATATCTTTATTGCCATACCCATACCCCTGTCTGCAAACCATACCCAATTAACCAAAATTAACTTGTGCAAAAAAACAACAAGGTCTATCCCTGCCTACATTAGCTACCATTTTTCCACATCATTTCATCAGAAGTGTATGTCAATCTGCCAATTCACATAAAATCCATTATCTGCCTGAGCGTATACCGCCATAGCAAACCGATTTAGCTTTGGATATCAGGCAACAAGTTGCAGACAGAGACAGTACAAACAGTATGGTAAAGCGAAATAACACTGTAGCAAAAGCCAAGTTGATTTGCTATAAAATACAGCCTTTGATTTTTCAGGTAGCCTTTCATCATGCTTGTTCTCGGCATCGAATCCTCCTGTGACGAAACCGGCGTGGCGCTCTACAGCACCGAACACGGCCTCATCGGCAACCAGCTGCACACCCAAATGACCATGCATGCCGAATACGGCGGCGTGGTGCCCGAGCTGGCCAGCCGCGACCACATCCGCCGTCTCGTGCCGCTCACCCAAGCCTGCCTGCACGAAGCCGGCAAAAACTACGCCGACATCGATGCCGTCGCCTATACCCAAGGCCCCGGCCTTGGCGGCGCACTTCTGGCCGGCTGCGCCTATGCCAACGCGCTCGCCTTTTCGTTGGGCAACCCCGTGATCCCCGTACATCACCTCGAAGGCCACCTGCTCTCCCCGCTGTTAGCCGAAGAGAAGCCCGACTTTCCCTTCGTTGCCCTGCTCGTATCCGGCGGCCACACCCAATTCATGGCCGTGCGCGGCATCGGGAACTACGAACTGCTCGGCGAAAGCGTGGACGACGCCGCCGGCGAAGCCTTCGACAAAACCGCCAAACTGCTCGGCCTACCCTACCCCGGCGGCGCAAAACTTTCCGAATTGGCCAAGCTCGGCCGTCCCGATGCTTTCACCTTTCCCCGCCCCATGCTGCATTCGCGCGATTTGCAGATGAGCTTCTCCGGCCTCAAAACCGCCGTGCTCACTGCTGTGCAAAACGTGCGCGCCGAACACGGCGGCAGCCTGCCAGACTCCATCCGCAACGATATCTGCCGTGCCTTCCAAGATGCCGTGGTAGATGTGCTGCTGGCCAAATCACGCCAAGCCCTGCTGCACACCGGCTACCGCACCCTTGTGGTGGCCGGCGGTGTGGGCGCCAACTGGAAACTGCGTGCCGAACTCGCCGCACTGCAAGTGCGCCCCAACCCCAAAGCCAAGCCCGAAGCCGTACGCACCTATTTCCCACCGCTGCCTTTATGCACCGACAACGGCGCCATGATCGCCTTCGTCGGCGCCATGCACCTGCAACAAGCGCAGCCCGCCGCTGGCTTCAATATGCGACCACGCTGGCCGCTGGCGGAAATCGTGCGATAAAACACCGCATACCTATTTTCAGGTATGCCTTTGCCAAACGCACAGAGGCTACCTGAAAAACATCAAGGGCTGTTCCCTCAATACGAAACAACCTCTCAATTAACATACACCCACATGGCTAATACCATTATTTTTTTATCTATACCGACAAGCCAATACACGTAAAACAAAAGACTTTAGCCATAACAAGCCGTCCTTCCAACTCTAAACACACTAGCACCGCCTTTACTCTTTTCAGCTAATTCCACCCCTTGCCCTCTAATTCCACTTTCCTGTATCTTTCGCCTTCTCTTCTCTGTTAAAAATTGCAAAAACCATCATGGCGGCTATAGAGATTCAGCCTCTTCATCGCCCCCCTACATCCCCTGGCCCTATCGAAACCGACCTGTTGATTTTCGGCGTAGTGGTACTGCACAACGCCATCGGCTACCTGCTCGGCTTCCTTGCCGCCAAACTCTTCGGCCTGCCCTACGACATGCAAAAAACCCTCACTATCAAAGTGGGCATGCAAAACTCCGGCCTCGGTGCGGCGTTGGCCAAAACCCACTTTGCCATGATGCCGCTGATAGCCGTGCCCAGCGCCATTTTCAGCTTGTGGCACAATATCTCCAGCTCCTTCCTCGACTCCTAATTGGGCCACCAAGGCCGAAAAGTAGGTACAGGCAGCACAAAAAGAAACCACACCCGCCAAATAAGCCAAACCAGCTGCTTCCAGCAAAAGGCTACCTGAAAATTTCAAGTAGCCTTCATTTCTAGCGACAGCACACCGGCAAGCCACCCAAGCACACCGCCGAATCTGATACAATCCGCACCTTTCCCGCCAACTGCCGCCCGGCTCACCGCTATGACCCAACACACCGCCCGCAAACGTTTCGGGCAGAACTTTCTGCAGGATTCCCGCATCATTGCCGATATCGTACAGGCCGTGCGGCCGCAGCCCGCCGATACCGTAGTGGAAATCGGCCCAGGCCTCGGCGCGATTACCGAGCCCTTGGCTGCCAAGCTCGATCGCCTGCACGTGTGCGAAATCGACCGCGACATCATAGGCTACCTGAAAACCCGGCTCTATGCCGGCAAACTCGTTATCCACGAAGGCGACGTATTGCAATTTGATTTCGCCAGCGTGCCCGGGCACAAAAAAATCGTCGGCAACCTGCCCTACAACATCTCCACCCCGCTGCTATTCCACCTCAGCCGCTATGCCGACGAAGTGGAAGACATGCACTTCATGCTGCAAAAAGAAGTGGTGGAACGCATGGTGGCCGAGCCCGGCAGCAACGATTTCGGCCGCTTGAGCGTGATGCTGCAATACTTCTTTGAAATGGAAAAACTGCTCGACGTGCCACCAGAAGCCTTTTCTCCCGCACCCAAAGTGGATTCCGCCGTAGTGCGGCTGATTCCGGCCAAACACCGCATCGGGCAGGCACAGGATTTCGAACAATTTGCCGCCTTGGTGAAACAGGCCTTCCACCAGCGCCGTAAAACCATTCGCAACAACCTCAAAGGCATTGCCAACGATGAGGTTTTGCAGGCCGTCGGCATCAGCCCGCAAGAGCGCGCCGAGCATATCGCGCCCGAAAACTATGTAGCCTTGGCCAACCTGTTAGCCCAAAAAACCAGCTGAAACACAATCCCGCCCTGCGCCGATTGTTCCAACCAACAACCCAGCCGTTCCGGAAATAGAAAATGATTGAATTCAAAAATGTAAACAAATGGTTTAAAGAACTGCACGTTCTAAGTGACATCAATCTCGAAGTGAAAAAAGGCGAAGTGGTGGTGGTGTGCGGACCCTCCGGCAGCGGCAAATCCACCCTCATCCGCACCGTAAACCAGCTTGAGCAAATCCAAAGCGGCGAAATCTGGGTGGACGGCGTAGACGTGGCCAGCCCCGCCACCGACCTGAACAAAATCCGTGCCGAAGTGGGCTTTGTATTCCAGCATTTCAACCTTTATCCACATTTGAGCGTGCTAGAAAACATCGTGCTCTCGCCGATAAAAGTGAAAAAACAAAGCCGCACCCAAGCCGAAGAAAAAGCGCTGCAACTCTTGGAGCGCGTTGGTCTGGCGCACAAAAAAGACGCCATGCCCGGCGAGCTTTCCGGCGGCCAGCAGCAGCGTGTAGCCATTGCTCGCGGCTTGGCAATGGAGCCGCAAGTGATGCTGTTTGACGAACCCACCTCCGCGCTCGATCCGGAAATGGTGGGCGAAGTGCTCAAAGTGATGAAAGACTTGGCCGAAAGCGGCATGACTATGATGTGCGTTACCCACGAAATGGGTTTCGCCCGCGAAGTGGCCGACCGAATTATTTTTGTGGATCAGGGCAAAATCGTGGAAGTGGACACGCCGGAAGTGTTCTTCACCAATCCAAGCAGCGAGCGGGCGAAGCAGTTTTTGAAACAAGTGATGAAGGCCTAACAGGCTGAACTGTAAAAACAAGAAAGGCTACCTGAAAGTTTCAGGTAGCCTTTTCTATATCCAATCAACAAGCAAAAGAACGGGAAATCAAGCCCACGGCTCTTGGTTCACCTGCTTTTCGTAATCTGCTGGCTCTGCGGCTTCAGGCACAGCGACGAAGCCTTCGGCGGTTTGGCAGTACACGGCGGCGCGGTAGGGGAAGCGCTCGATGATGGCGGCAATCGCGGCATCGAGCTCGGCTTTGGTTTCCCACACTTGGCCGCAGTCGTCGCACATAAACAGCGAGCCGTCTTCGGGGTCGAGCTGGGTTACCCAGCCGGTGCAATGCGGCAGCGGGCAGCGGATTTTGAAGGCTTGGTTCATGATTGGGTTTCCTTGTGTTGTTAGTTAGCGGTTTTCAGGTAGCCTTTTGGGCGGCTACCGGATTGTTTGTAAACGATATGGCTTGCGGCAGTTTTCAGGTAGCCTCCGGCGGGAACAGTTTGCCGGGATTGAACAGGTTATACGGGTCGAGCTGTTTCTTAATGGCACGCATCAACTCGATTTCCACGGGGCTGCGCACGCTGGGCAGCCAGTGGTTTTTCACTTGGCCGATGCCGTGTTCGGCGGCAATCGTGCCCTGGCAGGCCAGGGTGTGTTGATAGACGATGCGGTTGATGCCGTCTTCGTATTCGTAGGCTTGATTGCTGCGGATGTGCGGCAGGAAGGTGTTGAAATGCAGGCTGCCGTCGCCGAGGTGGCCGAATACGATGATTTCAATGCCTTCATAGGCCTGCTTGAGCGCGGCGGAGGCGTTGGCCACCAATTCGGCCACGCGGGCAATGGGTATGGCGATGTCGTGTTTGATGCTGGCACCGAGCGCTTTTTGCGCAGCGGAGATGTCTTCGCGCAGCCGCCACAATTCGGCGCGTTCACTCTCCGACTGCGCCAGCACGGCGTTTTCCCAGCCGTGTTCAAACAAGAATCCGGCCAAATCGTCGGCCAATTCGGGGCGCGGCAGGCTGTCGTTCAATTCGAGCAAGATGTGCCACTCGGCATCAATCGGCGGGCTGAGGCGGCTGTAGGCGGCGGAGAGGGCAAGCGCGGAACGGCTCACCAGCTCGAAACTGCACAGCCGCTCGGCAAAACGGCCTTGGACGTGGGTGAGCAGGCGCACGGCGTCTTCAATGCTGTCTAAGCCAACCCAGGCGGTAGCGGTGGTTTGCGGCGGGGATAAGAGCTTGAGCGTGGCGGCGGTGATGATGCCGAGTGTGCCTTCGCTGCCGATGAAGAGCTGGCGGATGTCGTAGCCGGTGGTGTTTTTGTGCAGCGGGGCAAGGTGGGAGAGCAGGCTGCCGTCGGGTAGCACCACTTCGAGCCCGAGCACCAAATCGCGCGTGGTGCCGTAGCGCACCACGTTCAGCCCGCCGGCGTTGCAGGCGATGTTGCCGCCGATTTGGCAGGAGCCTTCGCTGGCCAGGCTGAGCGGAAACAGCCGCCCGGCTTGGGCCGCGG
Source organism: Eikenella sp. NML120348 (assembly GCF_001648435.1). NCBI lineage: Bacteria > Pseudomonadati > Pseudomonadota > Betaproteobacteria > Neisseriales > Neisseriaceae > Eikenella > Eikenella sp. NML120348. Next base: position 646,107 of record NZ_LXSP01000001.1, read on the forward strand.
CTTCCTGCACGTTTTGCAGAATCGCGCCCGCTTCCACGGTGATGGCGTTGTCGGCCAGGCTGATGCTGCGGATGCGGTTTAGCCGCGAGAGGTTGAGCAAAATGCCGCCGTTTGGCACAGCCGCGCCGCACAATCCGGTGTTGCCGCCCTGCGGAGTAATCGGCACACGGTGTTCGGCACACCAGCGCACCAGCTTCTGCACGTTTTCCACGCTGTCGGGCATCACGGCGGCTGCCGCCTGGCCAATATAGCGGCCGCGCCGGTCGGCGAGCAGCGGGGCGGGGTCAGCAATGATTTCGCGTTCACTGAGCAAGGCGCACAGGGCTTGCGGAATATGGGGGGGGTTCATTTGAGGCTACCTAAAAGATTGGGATGGGCAGTATTGTAGCGGCAAGACAGGGGTTTCAGGTAGCCTTTGGTCGCCTGCAGGTTACCTGAAAACCGAATATCGAATATTGCTTAAAAGTAATTTTTCATCGCCGCCAATCTAACTTTACTTTTCCAACCAAGCGCCGTATAGTCGCCCAAGTTTACCACCCACACCACCAGGAATCTCTAATGAACGACACCCCACAAAATCCCGTAAGCTGGTTTGCCCTCAATGTGCAGGACTTGGCACGTGCCGCCCGCTTCTACGAAACCGTGTTCGGCCTGCCCCTGCAAGAAGTGCCCGGCAAAGACCCGCAGCACCAAATGTATCTGTTCGCCCCCGCCTGGGAGCAATACGGCATCGGCGGCATGCTCTGGCACGACCCCGCCGCACAACCCGCCGGCCACGGCGGCATCACCGTGTTTTTCAACTGCGCCGACTGCGCCGAAACCGCCCGCACCGCCGAAGCGGCCGGCGGCAAAATACTTACCGCCAAATTCCCCATTTCCAACGGTTTTGCCGCCTTTATAGAAGACAGCGAAGGCAATCGCATCGGCCTGCATTCGCCCGCTTAAAATTTCAGGTAGCCCATGCCCAGCCCCATTAATATTGCCGAACTGCGCCGCCGCAACCTGCGCGAATGGATCAACCGCCTGCACCAAGGCCGGCAGATTGATTTCGTATCCGCCACCGGCATCAACCAAGGTGAACTCTCCGCCCTGTTGAAAAACAAACCATTCGGCGAGCGCAAGGCCCGCAAAATCGAACACAGCGCCGGCATGCCCGCACTGTGGCTCGATACCGACCACAGTTCACCCGTATCCACCCCTCAACCAACCCAAAGGAATACCCGTCCCATGTCCACCCCCATTGCCACCACCCCCGAAATTCTGGCCGACCTCAAAGCCGGCAAAATGGTCATCATCACCGATGCCGAAGACCGCGAAAACGAAGGCGACCTGCTCATGGCCGCCCAATTCGTTACCCCCGAAGCCATCAACTTCATGATCAAACACGCCCGCGGCCTCGTGTGCCTGCCCATGGCCGAAGAGCTGGTAGACAAACTCAAACTTCCCCTCATGACCCAGCACAACGGCGCGCAATACGGCACCAACTTCACCGTATCCATCGAAGCCGCCCACGGCATTTCCACCGGCATCTCCGCCGCCGACCGCGCGCTCACCATCCAAACCGCCGTTTCCCCCGCCGCCCAGCCGGAAGACATCGTCCAGCCCGGCCACATCTTCCCCCTGCGCGCCCAAAAAGGCGGCGTGCTGGTGCGCGCCGGCCACACCGAAGCCGGCGTCGATTTAGCCCAAATGTGCGGCCTCATCCCCGCTGCCGTTATCTGCGAAATCATCAACGACGACGGCACTATGGCGCGCATGCCCGAGCTCACCGAATTCGCCCGGCAGCACGGCCTCAAAATCGGCACCATCACCGACCTCATCGAATACCGCAGCCGCACCGAAACCCTGCTCGAAGAAATGGGCAGCAGCCCCATCCATACCCCCTGGGGCGATTTCCGCCAGCACGTCTATGTAGACAAACTCTCCGGCGAAACCCACCTCGCCCTAGTGAAAGGCAGCCCGCAGCCCGACACCGAAACCCTCGTGCGCGTACACGAGCCCTTCAGCGCCATGGATTTCCTGCAAACCAACCCCCGCCACTCCTGGCCGCTGCCGCAAGCCCTCGAGCGCATCCAAGCCACCGAACACGGCGTCGCCATCCTACTGCACCGCACCGAAGACGGCGCTGCCCTGCTCGACCGCACCCTGCCCAAAGGCAAAAGCCAAACCCGCCAGTGGGACAGCAAAACCTACGGCATCGGCGCGCAAATCCTCGCCAACCTCCACGTAAAAAAAATGCGCGTACTCGGCCAGCCCTCCTCCCTCACCGGCCTCACCGGCTTCGGGTTGGAAGTGACAGGGTTTGAGAGCTTAGAGTAGAATAATAAAGCAATTGACACAGGTAAAGGCTACCTGAAAATTTCAGGTAGAAAATCTACCACTGGGATGCCGCAGCACAGGAACACCGGTAGACAAACGTAGCAGGTAGGGCGGGCAACCAGTTGTCTAGAGCAAAACTATATCCTTATAACACACTACTTCTAACACACTATAATGGCCCAATTCAACGATCCCGCCGCTTACGAACGCTACATGGGCGGCTGGAGCCGCGCAGCAGGCGAACAATTTTTAGACTGGCTGGGACAACCGCACGGCCTGCGCTGGCTGGATAACGGCTGCGGCAGCGGCATATTCAGCGAACTGTTGTGGCAACAGACACAACCGGCAAGACTGGACGGCATTGACATCTCACCGGAACTGCTTGCCCACGCGCGACAGCGTCTACCGCAGACAATCGCCCTGCACCACGGCGATGCCAACGCCCTGCCCTTTGCCGCTGGCAGTTTCGATGCTGCCGCAATGGCGCTGGTTATCGTCTTTCTCACTGATGCGCTGCAAGCCGTGCGTGAAATGCAGCGCGTGGTGCGCAGTGGCGGGATGATCGCCACCTACATTTGGGATTTGCCGCATGGCTTCCCCTACGCCGACGCTTTTGCCGCCCTGCTCGACTGCGGTGTGCAGCCCGACCGAGCCGCCTCCGATGAAACAACTGCACTCGCGCAGTTGCAGGCCTTGTGGGAGCAGGCCGGCCTGCAAGAAGTGGAAACCTGCGCTTTCACCGTCGCCCAACACTATCCCGATTTCGCCGCCTACTGGCAGGCACTGGCTGATAGCGCCAGCATCGGTGCCCGCTTTGCCGCCTTACCGGCAGACATGCAGGCGGCAGTACGCGCGACATTACAAGAACGCCTGCCTGCCGAACCTGACGGCAGCATCCGCGTTACCGCCCGCGCCCACGCTGTAAAGGGAATCCGCGCCTGAGCTCCGGCGCGACAAACGCGGCATCATCAGCCAGCATTCCCCGCCGTAAGCAAAAAACTTCCGGCGAATACTTGGCAAACCGCATTTTATAGTTGAAAAGAAGCGTAGCAAGGCGCGCTGCCGCAGACAGTACAGGTAGCACGGCAGGTTCCCATAAAAACCGCATGGTGATTTTTATGGGGTCCGGTCAGGCAGCACAACACCGTTACGGTTTTTCAGCAATTCGACTATATGTACAAGCGGGACAAACACCGGACCAGCGTCCAGGAGTTCCAAACTCCTCCACCCGCTTGCGGGGGGAGGGGGCTCACAAACACTCCAAATCTAAATTAGCTCAAAAAAGGTTACCTGAAAGCATGGGCCTCATTGGAATTCACGCTTTCAGGCAGCCTCAAGGCCGCTCCCCATCCACTCCCTCAAAAAAAGGATCTATATTCCATGGACGATATGCTGAAACAAGCCGCCCTCGATTTTCACCAATATCCGCAGCCCGGCAAAATTCAGGTAGCCCCCACTAAAGCACTGGCCACCCAGCACGACCTGTCGTTAGCCTATTCCCCCGGCGTGGCTGCCCCCTGTCTGGAAATCCAAGCCAACCCGCAGGATTCCTACAAATACACCGCGCGCGGCAACCTGGTGGCCGTGGTTTCCAACGGCACCGCCGTGCTTGGTTTGGGCAATATCGGCGCCGAGGCCAGCAAACCGGTGATGGAAGGCAAAGGAGTATTGTTTAAAAAATTCGCCGGCATCGACGTATTTGATATCGAAATCAATGAAACCGATCCCGAAAAACTGGTGGACATCATCGCCTCGCTCGAGCCCACTTTCGGCGGCATCAACCTGGAAGACATCAAAGCGCCCGAATGCTTCTACATTGAGAAAAAACTGCGCGAACGCTGCAAAATCCCGGTATTCCACGACGACCAACACGGCACAGCCATCATCACTGCCGCCACCGTCCTTAACGGCCTGCGCTTGGTGGGCAAAGACATCGGCCAAGTGCGCTTAGTGTGCTCCGGTGCCGGTGCCGCCGCCATCGCCTGTCTCGACTTGCTCGTGGCTTTGGGCATGAAACGCGAAAACATTACCGTGTGCGACTCCAAAGGCGTGATCTACCAAACCCGCGAAGACCGCGAACGCATAGACGCAAGCAAAGTGCGCTACGCCATTGCAGACCAAGGCTGGCACAAACTGGGCGACGCCGTACCCGGCGCCGACATCTTCCTCGGCCTCTCCGGCCCCAACGTGTTGAGCACCGATATGCTCAAACAAATGACTGCCTCACCCATCGTGCTGGCCATGGCCAACCCGCAGCCCGAAATCTGGCCGCCGGAAGCCAAAGCAGCCCGCCCCGATGTGATTATCGGCACCGGCCGTTCCGACTTCCCCAACCAGGTAAACAACGTTCTCTGCTTCCCCTTCATCTTCCGCGGCGCGCTCGATGTGGGCGCCACCACCATCAACGAAGAAATGAAGCTGGCCGCCGTGCGCGCCATTGCCGATTTGGCCATGGCCGAGCAAAACGACAAAGTCGCTACCGCCTACACCGGCGCCGAGCTGAAATTCGGCCCAGAATACCTGATTCCCAAACCCTTCGATCCGCGCCTGATCGCCCGCGTGGCACCCGCCGTGGCCAAAGCCGCCATGGATTCCGGAGTGGCCACCCGCCCGATTGCCGATTTTGCCGCTTACGAAGAAAAACTGAACGAGTTTGTTTATAAATCCGGCCTGTTTATGAAACCCATCTTCGCCCAAGCGCGCCAATCGCTCAAACGCGTGGTGTTGGCCGAAGGCGAAGACGAGCGCGTGCTGCACGCCACCCAACAGATTGTGTCTGCCAAACTGGCCGCGCCGATTCTCATCGGCCGGCCGGCAGTAATCGAAGCCCGTATCCAAAAAATGGGCCTTACCATCCGCGCCGGCAGCGATTTCGAAATCGTCAACAACGAAAACGACCCCCGCTTCCGCGAATACTGGCAAGCCTACTACAACCTGCAAAAACGTAACGGCATCAGCCCCGATTTGGCGCAACGCCACGTTATCGCCAACCCCACCCTCATCGGTGCGCTCATGCTGCACTTAGGCCATGCCGATGCCATGGTGTGCGGTACGGTCGGCCACTTCCGCTATCACTTGGATGTCGTTTCCAACGTTGTCGGCTACAACAACCCCGACCACACTGCCTGCGCCATGAACGCGCTGATTTTCGGCGGCCACAACTTGTTCATCGCCGACACCTATGTAAACGCCAATCCGACTGCCGAGCAAATTGCCCAAAGCACGCTGATGTGCGCCGAAGAAATCCAACGCTTCGGCATCACGCCCAAGGTCGCGCTGCTGTCGCACTCCAACTTCGGCTCCGTGCCCTCCGAAAGTGCCGAAAAAATGCGCCATGCGCTTGAGCTCATTCGTCAAGCCGCCCCGCAGTTGGAAATCGACGGCGAAATGCAGGGCGATGCCGCCTTGGTGGAAAGCCTGCGCCAGCAAAGCATGCCCGATTCCGCCCTGAAAGGCGCCGCCAACCTCTTGGTGATGCCCAACGTGGAAGCCGCCAACATCAGCTGCAACCTGCTGCGCGCTGCCAGCCCCGACGGCGTAACCGTGGGCCCGATTCTGCTGGGCATGAAAAAACCAGTGCACATCGTCAACCAGCTCGCCTCTGTGCGCCGCTTGGTAAACATGGTGGCACTGGCCGCCGTGGATGCACAACGCCAAGGCTAAATAGCTAAAGCAGTAAAAATCAAGGCTACCTGAACTTTCAGGTAGCCTTTTCTTTACTCCGCACATTTGCCGTCCACAAACACCGAATTAGCTTATAATCCAGCCTTTAAACACATACCCACCGCTGTGAGCAAAATAATGAACTACTTTGAACAAGCCCGATTCAACATGGTCGAACAACAAATCCGCCCTTGGAGTGTATTGGATTTCGACGTTCTCGACACCTTGGCCGAAGTGCCGCGCGAACAATTCGTTGCCCCCGAACAGCAGGCCTACGCCTACGCCGATCTCTCCCTGCCCCTGCCCAACGGCAGCGCCATGCTCGAGCCCAAAGTGGTTGCCCGCCTGATTCAAGGTCTGAAGCTCACTAAAAAAGACACCGTACTCGAAATCGGCACCGGCTCCGGCTACGCCACCGCCGTGCTGGCTAAACTCGCTGGCCGCGTCATCACCATCGACACTGATGAAACCCAGCAGCAAAAAGCCAAAGCCGTGCTCGACCGCCTTGGCCTCACCAATATCGACTACCGCATCGGTGACGGCCTGGTGAATCCACCCATCGCCACCGTGAGTGCCATCTACGTGGGTGGCTCTTGCCCCGTGATGCCCGAAACCCTGCGCAACAAACTGCCTGCCGGCGGCCGCATGGCGGTGATCGTTGGCCAAGAGCCCGTAATGCGCGCCCTGCTCGTGCAATGTAACGGCGAAGACCGCTACGAACAAAGCGTGATGTTTGATACCGTAGCCCCTGCCCTCAGCAGCCCCGCCGTGAAAAAAGCCTCATCGTTCCGCTTCTAAAAATTTTCAGGTAGCCTCACTGGAAAGGCTACCTGAAATTTATAGCCGCCAGTTGGCATAAAAATAAGATGAATCAAAGCCGTATCATGCCATTTTAAAACGACCAAGCAACAAAAAAGCAGCCAACCGGCTGCCTCCCCAAATAACTGGCGCACCCAACAGGGATCGAACCTGTGACCTTCAGCTTCGGAAACTGACACTCTATCCAACTGAGCTATGGGTGCGAGAAGCGCGTAAGATTAACCCAAAACCGGCACAAAGGCAAAAAATTTTGTCTCCTTCCGGCGGCAAAGCAGCACAGAATAGAATTTTACGATTGGAAGCTATAAGCGAATTCAGTATAATTTCGCACAATCTTACAAACCGAAACCAAACCTGTATCAGCCAGATTGAACGTGAATCCAAAAGAAGCGTTCAATAATCTGATTATGTGAAGGTTTCACACCAATAAACAAGCATGCTACGCATGCGCCCATAACGACCACAAACCATAAAGCCCATACCATGAACACCACTGCTAACAACATCAAAGGCTCAGCCGCCATCACCTTTATCGGCGGCCTGCTCGTTTTGCTGATCACCCTCTTCCTCCTGGTTAAGCTTGCCACCACCGGCTACTACAGCAACGTTTCCGATATGCAGCCCAGCGCTGTGGAAACCCGCATTCAGCCCACTGGCCGCCTCACTATGGGTGACGGTACGCCCGTAGGCGAACGCGAAGGCAAGCAAGTGTTCGACAAAGTCTGCATCCAATGCCACGGTGCCGACAAAACGTTGCCTTCGCCCCCAAAGTTACCCACCACGACGAATGGAGCGCCCGCATCGCCAAAGGCTTCGACACACTCGTTGCCCACGCCGTCAACGGCTTTAACGGCGCAGGCCAAATGCCCGCACGCGGTGGCGACAGCACCCTCACCGATGATGAGGTAGCCCGTGCCGTGGCCTACATGACTAACCAATCCGGCGGCAACTTCACTGCCCCTGCCGTACAAAAAGGCGATGCCGCCGCCTCTGGTGCATCCGCCCCTGCCGGCCAATCTGCCGCAGCCAATGGTGAAGCCGTGTTCAACAAACTTTGCATCGCCTGCCACGCTGCCAACTCCGCCTTCCCCAACTCGCCCAAAATCACTCACAACGACGAATGGGCACCGCGCCTGGCACAGGGTCGCGCCACCTTGGTGCAACACGCCATCCAAGGCTTCAAAACCATGCCCGCACGCGGCGGCGATGCCAACCTGAGCGATGCCGACGTGGAAGCTGCCGTGGTGTATATGGCCAACCAATCCGGCGGCAAACTGTAAGCCTGCCTCTGCATAATAAAGGCTACCTGGAACCTTTCAGGTAACCTTTATTTCGCATATTAATCAAGCAGCCAAACTATCCCGCCGTCCGCAAAAATGCTGCCATCCGGTGCTCGAATGCCAGCACTACCTGTCAATCAGCACGCAGCACCTGCACAACTGCACTTAGCGGTAGTTGTTCAACGGTCGGCAGCGCACGCCATCCAGCTTATTCCAATCGAGGTAGTCCTGCAAACCACGCCGGTTAAACAGGAAATAGCCCTTGCTTCCAAAATCATAAAAGGCTACCTGAAAACCAGTTTTTCTAGTTTTCAGGTAGCCTTCTCATATTCGGCGCTGTGATTTAGTGCTTCATAATCAGCAAATAGTAAAACAGCTGCATAATCAATACTGTGAGCGCGGCCAGCGAAGCCAGCGTCCAGTTGAATTCGCTGTGTACGGCAGCAGCAGATGCAGGAACATTCGGAGGGCCGGAAGGAGCAGAGAGCAGGTTGTCGGCGGGCTGGTCGATAACGGCGGGCAGCTTGGCTGCAGCAGGCAGCTGGATGCCGCCGGGGTCGCGGCCGGATACTAAGTTGAACACCAAGCTCTCGGCCTGGATGTGGATGTTTTGGGTTTGCCCATGGCCGGCAGCGGCAGATTGCGCGCTTTTGAGCAGGGTGTCGATGCTGGGCAGCACGGCGGGCGGCGGCGGGGTGGCAGCGGAGCGTTGCAGCAGGGCTTCGATGGCATCGGCGCTGTGGGTATTGTGTTCGGCTTCGGCCAGCTTGAATGGCATGGCTTGGCCGGTGTCGTTATCCAAGGCCATACGCTGACGGCGCAGGCGGCTGTCGATTTCGTCCAGCTCGGCGGCCAGCGGTTTTTTCTGAGTGTGCAGGGATTCGTCGGCATCTTGCCCGGCCTGCTGTGCCGCCAAGGCGGCAGATTGTTGTTTGAGGCGGGCGAGTTTTTCGCGCAAGGGCATTTTGGCGTGAATCACGTCTTCCTGCAGAATCTCGGCTTTGGCAGCGGGCGCACTCTGGGCTTTTGGCTTGCGCGTTACCGTGAAGGCATGCCGGCACTGGCTGCACTGCACCCGCCCGTTGGCTGCCTGCAAATCGGCTACGGCATAATGATTCTCCGCTTGGCAGCGGGGGCAACTGAGTTTGACGGTTTTCATGTGTCGGCAATCCAAATACTGATGTTTCGGCCGCTATTTTAAGAAAATTAATGCGCTTTTACCATTTTCAGGTAGCCTTTTAGCGGCTAACTGTCGGTTTTTTGTATATTTTGCAGAGGATTTATGCTGGCGGTTCACTCTCGCAAACCATTTGCCATGAATTTAGCCGTTCCAAAAAAGAAGGATACGCGGCATTGACTTACCCGGTTTCACTCCTATTCGAAACGGCTCTATGGCACTACCGGCGGGTTATCCGGCTTTGCGTACGCCCACCAAACGCACCCAGCCGCCTTCGGCAACCGGCGGCTGCATATCGAACCATTCGCTATAGATGCCGTTTAGCTCTTCGGCCTGCTCTTCCAAAATGCCGGAAAGCACAATCCGCCCGCCCGCCTTGGTGCGTGAGGCCAGCATGCCGCCCAACAGGCGCAGCGGATTAGCCAGAATATTGGCTACCACCACATCGTATTCCGCTTCCGGCAAGTCGTCGGGCAGGAAAAAACGGGCGGCGGCTTCGTTTTGCTCGGCATTGCTGCGGCTGGCAACAATAGCCTGCTCATCGATATCCACGCCGTCGGCGGCGGCAGCGCCGAGTTTGAGCGCGGCAATAGCCAAAATGCCGGAGCCGCAGCCGTAGTCGAGCACGCGGTCGGCAGCTTGGATATTCTCATCGAGCCACTGCAGGCACAACCGGGTGGTGGGATGGCTGCCTGTGCCGAAAGCCAAGCCGGGATCGAGCCGCAGGTTTACAGCCAATTGGTCGGCAATATCGTGCCAGGTGGGCACAATCCACAGCCGCCCGGAAATGCGGATGGGGTCGAACTGCGATTGCGTGAGGCGTACCCAATCCTGCTCCGGCAGCTGCTCGATGCGGTAGGGCGGTACTTCCAACCGGCATTCCTTGGCCGCGGCCGCTACAGCGGCAGCTACGTTGCATTGCTCATCAAACAGGGCAATCACCAAGCTGCGCTGCCAAATTTGGCCGTTTTCTTCGCCCGGCTCGCCGAAAATAGCCTGTTCTTCGTCTGTGCCGGCATAGGCATCTTCAATCGCGGCCGACAATGCGCTGGCGGCCATTAAAGCATCGGAAAACTGCTCGGCACGGTCGGCACCAATCGGAATACTGGCTTGTTGGTAGGGCATAATCGCATTTCTTTCAAACGGTAAGGGCGCGTATTGTATAGCAAGCCGCCGCCCTTCCGCCAGCAGCGGCGCTTGCAGGCTACCTGAAAGCAGATGCGGCAAGCTGCGCCCAAACCGCCCGCCGCCGTTTTCAGGTAGCCTCATCTTGGCGTTTGCCTATACAATATTTCATCTTTAGAAAAGGCTACCTGAAAGCACACACATGCCCCGCGAATTCCAACTTTTCAACCTGCCCGCGCAGTTCGACCTCGACCCCGCCGCGCTGGAACAAACCTACCGCCAACTGGCCGCTCGTTTCCATCCCGACAAAACTGCCACCGCTTCCGCCTTCGAGCAGAAACAGGCCGTGATGATGGTCGCCGCCGTAAACGAAGCCTACCGCCGCCTCAGCCGGCCGCTGGAACGCGCCGTTTTGCTGCTGCAGGCGCAAGGCATTCAGGCCGATTCCGAAGAGCGCACCGCCTTCGATCCCGAGTTTCTGATGCAGCAAATGGAATGGCGCGAAGAGCTGGCCGCCGCCCGCGCCGCAAACTCCGCCGAACGGCTTGCCGCCCTGGACAACCAAGTGGCTGCCGAAGAGGCCAGGCTGCTGGCCAAACTCAGCACCGCCTTTCGGCAGGCAAACTACGCCCAAGCCGCCGAACTTGTTCCGCAAGGCCGTTTCCTCGATAAAATCCGGCAGGAAATCCACGCTGCGTTGTAATCCTAAAAAGGCTACCTGAAACTTTCAGGTAGCCTTCTTATTATCTGCCTCATGCTAAAATCCGCTATCATTTTTTATCAAACCTCCGAGGCCACTCAATGAATACCCGCCCCGAAATTCACGCCGCCGCCTTTGATTTAGACGGCACATTAGTCGATTCCCTTGCCGACCTCGCTGCTGCCGCCAACGAAGCCCGCCGCAGCGAAAACCTACCCCTACTCGACGAAAAACTGATGATGTCCTATGTGGGCGACGGCGTGGGCAAACTCGTGCACCGTGCCCTCACTGCCGACCCGGACGGCCAAGCCCCCGACGAGATGTGGCAGCGTGCTTTCGCCGTGTTCGCCCAACATTATTCCGAACACCTCGACCGCCACACCTACATCTACCCCGAAGTGCAAACCGGCCTCCAGCTCCTGAAAGCCCTTGACATCCCGCTGGCCGTGATCACCAACAAACGCGAAGCCTGGGCCGCCGAACTGCTGCGCCGCCTAGGCCTAGCTGACCTGTTCAGCCTCGTGGTGGGCGGCGACACCCTGCCGCAGCGCAAACCGGATGCCGCGCCGCTGCTGCACGCCGCCAAAGTATTGGGCGTGAAGCCGGAAAACATGGCGATGGTGGGAGATTCGCGCAACGACATCCTGGCCGCCAAAGCCGCCGGCTGCTTTGCCATCGGCGTGCGCTACGGCTATGCCGATATGGACAAACTGGCCGAAGATCCCGCCACCCGCCCAGATTGGATCGTGAGCATCCTACCCGAAATCTACGACCGCCTGCGCCCCGATGACCGCCGTTAAATCCCTGCGCAGCCGCGCCTTAGATTTGTTGTCGCGGCGGGAAATGTCGCAGGCCGAACTGCGGCGCAAACTCGCGCCCTACGCCGAAGACCCCGCCGAAATCGACGCTTTGCTGCAAGAGTTTGCCGAACGCAACTGGCAATCCGACCAGCGCTACGCCGAAAACTACGTATACAGCAAAGGCAGCCGCTACGGCCGCCTGCGCCTCGCCCAAGGCCTGCAACAGCAAAAGCTGGACAGCGAGCTCATCGAAGCCGCCCTGCCCGGCCGCGACAGCGAACGCGCCACCGCCCGCGCCGTGCTGCGCAAAAAGTTCAAACACCCCCCCGCCGACTTCGCCGCACAGCAACGCGCCGCCCGCTTCCTCGCCTACCGCGGCTTCGACCACGACACCATCCGCCACGCGCTGGATAAAGCCTGGCAGGACGAAGAAGAGTGGAAGGAGTAGGCAGAAAGGCTACCTGTAAAGAACCCGTTCGGTATTTTCAGGTAGCCTTTTGGCAGTGCATAGCCCATCTGGGAAAGGATACCTGAAAAATATCAACCTCAACAAACTTATCGTACTCACTGTCGGCCAACCTGAAACCATTTCCCTTGCTTTGAGCACAATTCAAAGCAGTAACGTTGTAAATCATTTGCCGCTACGGCAGCAACAGGCCTACTTCGCCATTATCAATAAAATAGGCGGGAATACCTGCTGGCCGAGCACCCCAATCCGCCCTTCCGTCTGCACGGCGTACACCTCTTCCGCCGCTGACTCATAGAAATCATTGCCATCTAAATCATCTATCCGCTTTCCCCGCTGAGGCTACCTGAAAACCATCGGCAGAAAATGACAGAATATTTGCCTCATCCGCCGCAAGCACTCTGATTTAGGCTACAATATAACTATCTGTTCCAATCCCCCTTACCACCGAGCAAGCAGAAAGGATGCAGGATCATGAAGTTTAACGAACTCTTTCACCACAACGATTTTATTGGCCGCCATCTCAGCCTATCTGACCGCGCCGCCCTTTTGGCCGCACTGGGCGAAAAAGATATAGGCAGTTTTGTGGAGCACACCGTGCCGCAAAGCGTGCGTATGCCCGGTTCGCTGCAGCTGCCCAAAGCATTAAGCGAAGCCGATACCTTGGCCAAGCTTAAGGGCATCGCCGCCAAAAACCGTATCAATAAAAGCTATATCGGCCTAGGCTACTACCCCACCCGCCTGCCGAACGTGATTCTGCGCAATGTGCTGGAAAATCCGGGTTGGTACACCGCCTACACGCCCTATCAGGCCGAAGTGTCGCAAGGCCGTTTGGAAGCGTTGTTGAACTTCCAACAGGTGTGTATCGACCTCACCGGTTTCGAGCTGGCCGGCGCCTCCCTGCTCGACGAAGCCACCGCCGCTGCCGAAGCCATGACCATGGCGCGCCGCGTGGGCAAATCCAAATCCAACCAATTCTTTGTAGACGAACGCGTTTACCCGCAAACATTGGACGTGATCAAAACCCGAGCCAAATATTTCGATTTTGAGCTGGTGGTGGGCGATTTCGACACCGCCCGCAACGGCGAATACTTCGGCGCGCTATTCCAATATGTGGGCAAAGACGGCGACGTGGCCGACTTGGGCGATGTGATTGCCGCTGTGAAAGCCAAAGGCGCAGTGGTGGCCGTGGCTGCCGATATCATGAGCCTGGTGCTGCTGAAAGCACCCGCCGAGTTGGGCGCTGACATTGCCTTGGGCAGCACCCAGCGCTTCGGCATCCCGATGGGCTTCGGCGGCCCGCACGCTGCTTATTTCGCATTTAAAGACAAAGATAAACGCTCCGCTCCCGGCCGCATCATCGGCGTATCGGTGGATGCCTCCGGCAAGCAGGCACTGCGTATGGCGCTGCAAACTCGCGAGCAACACATCCGCCGCGAAAAAGCCAATTCCAATATTTGTACTTCGCAAGTGCTGCTGGCCAACTTGGCCGGTATGTATGCGGTGTATCACGGCCCCGAAGGCGTAAACCGCATCGCCCGCCGTATCCACGCGCTGGCTGTTGCTTTTGCCGATGCGGTACAGGCTGCCGGCGGCAAAGTGGTGCATTCGGTATTCTTCGATACTGTGGCCGTGGATTTCGGCAGCAAGGCGCAAGCCGACGGCGTGTACCAAAAAGCGCTGGATGCTGGCTTCAACCTGCTGCGCATTGGCGAGAACGTGCTGGCTGCCGCCTTCAGCGAAACCTCCAGCGCCGAAGAGTTTGCCCAACTGGTTGAATTGTTCACCGGCAAGGCGGCTGCCCTGCCCGAGAACGCGCCCGCCAGCAGGCTACCTGAAAACCTGCAGCGCAAAGGTGCCATCTTGCAACACCCCGTGTTCAACAGCTACCACACCGAACACGAAATGCTGCGCTATCTGAAAAAACTGGAAGAGCGCGACTTGGCCATGAACCGCAGCATGATTTCGCTCGGTTCCTGCACCATGAAGCTGAATGCCACCGCCGAGATGATTCCGATTACCTGGCCGGAATTCACCAATGTGCACCCGTTTGCCCCGCGCGAACAAGTACAAGGCTGCCTGGAAATGATACACGGCCTGCAAGAGCAGCTCAAGGCCGTTACCGGCTTCGACGCCATCTGTATCCAACCCAACTCCGGCGCGCAAGGCGAATACACCGGCATGGTTACCATCCGCCGCTACCACGAAGCGCAAGGCCACCCCGAACGCAACGTGTGTCTGATTCCGCGCTCTGCCCACGGCACCAACCCCGCTACCGCCCACATGGCCGGTATGCAGATTGTGATCGTGGATACCGATGAGCACGGCAACGTGGATATTGCCGACCTGAAAGCCAAGGCCGAACAGTATAAAGATACGTTGGGCGCGCTGATGATTACCTACCCGTCCACCCACGGTGTGTATGAAGAAGGCATCCGCGACATCTGCCGCATCATCCACGAGAACGGTGGCCAGGTGTATATGGACGGCGCCAATATGAACGCCCAAGTCGGCATCATGCAGCCGGCCGAAGTGGGTGCCGACGTGTTGCACATGAATCTGCACAAAACCTTCTGCATCCCGCACGGTGGTGGCGGCCCTGGCATGGGCCCCATCGGCTTGAAAGCCCACCTTGCTCCGTTTGCGCCAAGCCATGTTGTGGCACCGGTAGAAGGCGCCACCGTGGGCATGGGCGCCGTATCTGCCGCACCCTACGGCTCCGCCAGCATCCTGCCGATTACTTGGATGTACATCAGCATGATGGGAGCAGACGGTTTGCACCAAGCCACCGAAACCGCCCTGCTCAACGCCAACTACGTTGCCAAGCAGCTCTCCGCCGATTATCCGGTGCTCTACACCGGTAAAAACGGCCGCGTGGCGCACGAATGCATCATCGACCTGCGCCCGCTCAAGGCCGAAAGCGGCATCACCGAAGTGGACATCGCCAAACGCCTGATGGACTATGGCTTCCATGCCCCGACTATGTCCTTCCCCGTAGCCGGTACGCTGATGATCGAACCCACCGAAAGCGAAAGCAAGGCCGAACTCGACCGCTTCATCGCTGCGATGAAACAGATTAAGCAGGAAGCGCTCAAAGTGCAACACGGCGAATGGCCGAAAGACGACAACCCGCTGGTCAATGCACCGCACACCGCCGCCGATGTAACCGGCGAGTGGAAACGTGCCTACAGCCGCGAAGAAGCCGTCTACCCCCTGCCCTATGTGCGCGAAAACAAATTCTGGCCGAGCGTAAACCGTATCGACGATGTATACGGCGACCGCCACTTGGTTTGCTCTTGCCCTAGCATCGAGCACTATGAAAGCTAAGCATAGGCATTAACCCTGCCATAAAAGAAAGGCTACCTGAAATCAAATTTTCAGGTAGCCTTTATTGTCCTTATATAAAGCGAAATAAAACCAAAGAAACTAGCCATGACTATGCCCATTTTACGTACAAAGTAGCAAAACAGTAAGCAATATGGGAGCACAGCAAGCTGAATGCATGAGGTATGAATAAATCGGTGCTTTAACTAGAAAATCTGTTACACTGCTTTCAGGTAGCCTAAATCAAATGTTACCAATCATCTATCCAAACAACACCAAGGAGTCATTATGATTACTGTAGTTGCCCAATTCGAAGTTAAACCCGCCGAACTGGATAAATTCCTGCAACACTGCGACGAATTGATTGCCGAAACCCGCAAGGAAAACGGCTGCCTATCTTACCACCTATACCAAAATACTCAACAACCCAACCAAGTCAGCTTCATCGAGCTATGGCAAAACCAGGCTGTATTGGATACCCATTCCGCTTCTGCACACTTTACCCGCATTGTGCCAACCTTGGTAGAAGCCTGCGAAAAAGCCCCGGTTATCCAACTCTATACACAGATCAAATAATTTTTCATCCAAAGTAAGAGAGGCTAGCTGAATATTAACATTCAGCTAGCCTCTCTCCTTTCCTCGTTCCATTCCTCACCCATTTCTTCGTCTCCTCTTCTCTCTCGTTTCTTTATCCCCACTTCCTTTTCCAACTCACACTGTACCGCTATCCCGGATTTCCATTCCTTTCATCATACTCCCACAAAGCACAACACCCGCCATCAGGCAGGTGTCGTAAATAGGTGTTTGGCAGTGTCCTACTTTCGCACGGGTATCCGCACTATCATCGGCGCTGGTTCGTTT